>NZ_CP087139.1:3682172-4356844 GCF_045160025.1 Spirosoma sp. KNUC1025 | reverse complement strand
GAGCCCAACGGGGTGGTTTTCTGTTGCCAGGTTGGGATGGTATCGATTTGCGGTTCATGCTATACTTCCTCCAAATGCAGCTTTTGGGATATCAGACCACAGGTCGTTACGTATCCGTCGGGCATCCTGCAAGATCGTCTCTCCAGCCGCCGTTACAGTGAACAATCGCTTACGTCGCCCTCCCCGTTCGGCGGTAGACTCACCAAACCGGGAATGCACCAGTCCTTTCTCTTCGAGCCGTTGCATCGTTCGATGAACAGCACCTAAACTCATAGGCCGTTCTAACCGCTGACTGAGTTCTTCCACAACGGCAACACTGTACGCGTCATCGTAAAGTAGTGCGATGGTCAAAAGCACGATTTCTTCAAATTCCCCTAGTTGAGAACCCTTCATAGCGCGCTGATTTATATCCTACTCGTTTGTATAGCAAATAGGCAGCCAATTTTAGAAATGGCCGTTTCCGATCAGTAAAGCGTATATTTTCGTTTTTGGCTGTCCGGTTACGGACATGTGATGTTCACTGACGGACAATCTGATGCGGTTCAAATTAGTAGAAATCGTTACGCCCAACCGGTTTCAGCGATTGTCGATTCGCCAGCTCGATGGGTAGAATACGCTTCCTAATCCGTTTTTATTTTTTGCAGGAACGATTCAAACGAATTTCAGGTAACGATGCTCAGACAGCGAATATCACTATGTCTGTTAACCCTTCTACTCTTGGGGATAAGCAGATTAACATTTGCCCAGAACAAATCCGTAGACAACGAAAAGTTTGTGTTTTTAAATAATGGTGTCACCATCGGTATGATTGTGAAATCGGTACTTAAAGCCGATACAAAGCGGCTTAAACTGACCGAGCAACAGCAGCCCAAGGCTCGCCAGATTATTACGGACGCTACGGTAAAATACAATGATGGGGTTAAAAAGCTGAAGTCATCGGGGATGAACCAGACAAAGCTACGCACCCTGGCCATCGCTGTAGAAACGGAGAAAGCTCATGCCTACAAAACCATTCTGACGCCCGAGCAGTACGCCATACTGGCTGCCCAGCATATGAAAATCTATCCCGAAAGCAAATTATAAACGTAGCGTAACTTATGGTTTGCCTGTGAATCACCGTCGACAACGTAACGCGCGTTCCTGGCGGGCCAGGTCATCACCCGCCAATTCCCCCCGCTGCCAGGCCTCACAGGCCCCGGTTTTATTCCCTCTCGTCAATTCAGCCGTACCTATATAATAATAGAGCTGGTCAACGGAGGCATCCAGCTTCTCGGCCAGTCGAAATTCGGTTAGGGCTTTATCCGCCTTCTGCTGCTCCAGCCAGTATAAACCCAGCGTTTGATGCGCCCATGCATTTTGATTGTCCCGTTGCAGGGATTCTTCTACCAGCGTCAAAGCCTCTGCCGGGCGTTTAAGTTTAAGGAGCAGAAACGCTTTGTTGTTCAGGTAATAAGGCTGGCGTGGCTGACTGGCCAGTGCCTGATTCACATAGATGAGTGCTTCCGCGTATTTTCCCTGACGAGCCAGCAGTAAGCTTTGGTTATTGAGGGCTGCATCCTGTTTCGGATTTAATTGCAGGGCTTTCCGAATATCCTGCTCGGCTGGTACATAGGCTTTCTGACTAAAGAATAAAGCACCCCGATTCGTGAGCGCTTCCACATTATCGGCTTTAAGCTGAAGCGCCCGGTCATACGCTACCTGCGCTTCGGCGGGTTTGTTGAGCCGAACATATGCATCGCCCATCCGAACTTGATAAAAGGTAGAATCCCGATACGTTTTTTCGATATGTTGCAGATCGGCCACGCTGCCCGCTGCATCCCCCGTTTCCAGTCGAACCTCGGCCCGATTGAAATAGGCGGTGCTAAAGTCAGGATCAATATCGAGTGCGCGGGTATAATCGGCTAAAGCCCCTTCCCGATCGTCGTTACGAAATTTTGCCAGCCCCCGGTTATTGTACGCATCCGCAAAATCAGACTTTTTGGCAATGGCTTCCGAGTAGTACCGAATGGCTTCTCTGTATTCCCGCTTTTGCAGTTGCACGTTTCCCTTTAGAAAAAACTGCGCTGCTTCATCGGTTTCATTGGTGCAACTCACTAGCATTCCCGCGCAAACGAGCAGGAAGCAGTAGGAAAAGATCATTTGACGGAATACGCAGTATACCTTTGTGACTGGATTCACCCCCACCCCAGTATTTAATCGCCAATTTTCACTCGTCATCAAACAATGCGTTTCGTTCAGGAGATCCCCCACCCCCAGTTTCGTATTAGTCTTTACGCCTGGAACAGCAAATATATCGTCAAAATCGAAGCGGGTGCGTATGAGCAGACCTATAAGATTAGCGAACTGGACCTTAGTAGTCCGGATGCTCTCCCACTCATGATGGATGGTGTTTTTCTAAATCGTGTAGCCCAGCGTTTTCAGGAGATGCATGCCGACTGGCAGGAAGCAGGAGAACGCCATGGAGAATTCTGACAGAATCTGGTTTCTCCGGCATAAGAAACGGTCACCGGAATAGGATATTCTCCATCTCCAGTGACCGCAGAGCATATAATCAAAAATATCTGCTTAGTTGGGCAAATTAAATGCCTGTTTTACAGCAGCATAATTGGCATAATCGACAGCCGCCAAGCGGCCACTCTTCACGCTACCCGCCACCACCACAATCCGATATTGCGGTAAGGTTGCAAACATGGTCCGGTACGTCTGGATTGGCAGGTTGACTAGATCCGTAATGCCTACATAGGAGTCGCTACTGCTATTATACGTAGCCGTTGGTAAGATAATTTTAGGCGCGAAGTAATTTTCACCCAGGTAATCGGTTGTAACCTGATACGTTGCAAAATCCCGTAACTGAGTGGTTGTACGTGCCGGAATTTGAACGTACCCCTGCGTTACATTGTTTTGAGTAATGCGCTCCGTTAAGGTATACGACTGGGTTGTTGAGTTGAAATCAAGCTGACCAAATTTGTAATAGATATAAATCAGTCCTTTATCAATGGCATCCTTAGTCAACAGCGCATTCGCTGTCGTTTGTGGGGACAACGAAACTTCTTTGGTAATGGGGTTAACGAAAAAGTTACCGCTAACATCAATTGGCTTCCAATCCGTATATACGACATTGGCATTGCCCATTGGTCCGGTAGCCCCGGCTACACCACTAGCGCCCGCTGGTCCAGTAGCACCTGTAGCACCCGTAGCCCCAGTTGCACCTGTCGGCCCGGCAGGTCCTTGTGGGCCTTCTGGTCCTTTGCAGGAAATGACCAGCATGAGCAATAAGGCAAACAGCCCACTACCGGTATGAACAAGATGCGAAAAACGTACTTTCATAGTTTTATCAGTTAGAATTAAATTGGATACAAAGATTTGAATGCAACGGGTGGTTTGACAGAACATCTGAAAATCGCGTCAATATACGGCAAAGTTCCTCATTTCATGCGCCCCTGTGAATCCGATCGCTAAGATTATGAAAACAAACCTACAATAAATATTGTAATGCCTATACGCCCTCCAGTGCGTTTTTACTAAACGTTTCAGCTAACGTATTGTTTCTAATGATTGAGTGGATTCCTCCAATGAGACGCTCAAAACTGCTGCCAATATAACCATTTATTATAGTCCATAACCATTAGTTGGGCATTAGCTGAACCCAACAGGGTCATTAATTAGTTAATATTGGTACTGAAATTTCACGCTGGAACAACCAGCGTTTCGTTTTATTATAATAGTTGATTAATCCTATAGACAATATACCTTATGTCTATCCAGCTGACCGATAATGTAAGCCAGGCCGCTCGTCGTGATATTCTTGACCTTGAGCAGAAAATTAATTCCTTCCGGCAGGGCGACATAGCCGACGAAGCCTTTCGGAAATTCCGACTGACCCGGGGCGTGTATGGCCAGCGGCAAGCCGGTGTGCAGATGATTCGGATCAAGCTCCCACACGGGCGCATTACATCCGACCAGCTAACGCGCATCGCCGATCTGTCGGATAAATATGCGACGGGTAACCTTCATGCCACGACCCGGCAGGATATTCAGCTGCATTTTGTTAAGCTGGCTGATTCACCGCAACTCTGGGCTGATCTCGAAGATGCGGGTATTACGCTCAAAGAGGCTTGTGGCAACACGGTTCGTAACGTAACAGGTTCGGCCAGAGCCGGGGTCGATCCGGAAGAACCGTTTGATATTACTCCGTATGCCCATGCTATTTTCGATTACTTCCTGCGGAATCCGATCTGCCAGGATATGGGTCGGAAATTCAAGATTTCCCTGTCGTCGAGCGAGAAAGACTCCGCCTACGGTTATATGCATGACGTAGGTCTGGTAGCCCGGCTTCAGAACGGGCAGCGTGGATTCAAGGTCATGCTCGGCGGTGGCCTTGGGGCTCAGCCTTTTTCGGCACAAACAGCCTTTGAATTTCTCGAAGAAGACCGTGTCATTCCCTTTATCGAGGGGGTCATTCGGGTATTCGACCGGTACGGCGAACGCCAGAAACGGCACAAAGCCCGTATGAAATATTTACTCAATGACATTGGGCTGGAGGAATTATTACGGCGTATTGAGGAAGAAACCCCTGCTTTGAAGAACAAAACGTTTTCGTCGTTTGAGGCTCAGTCTGCCGGAGCATACCCGGAGCCTGAACCATTCGCAGAGGGCACCGAATCGTTGCTACGTAACACACAAAATTCTAAATTTCAAACTTGGTATAAAACCAACGTTTTCGAGCAGAAACAGGCGGGTTGGTACGCTGTTCAACTGCGCGTCCTGCTGGGTGATATGCACTCAGACACGGCCCGTGCGCTGGCACAGATTGTGAAGCAATATGCTGCCGACGATATTCGGGTTACGGTCAATCAAGGGTATTTACTACGATTTGTCAAGCCACAGGACTTACCGGCTGTTTTCGAAGCTCTGGATGCACTTGGCTTGGCTGAACCTGGTTTCGACACCACGGCCGACATTACAACCTGCCCGGGAACGGATACCTGCAATCTGGCCATTTCCAGCAGCTATGGGATTACAAGGGCCCTTGAGCGAATGATGCAGGAGGAGTTTCCCGATCTGGTTTTCAACGACGACATAAAAATAAAGATATCGGGTTGTATGAATGGCTGCGGTCAGCATTCGGTGGCGAATATTGGCTACCACGGTTCGTCGCTCAAGAACGGTGCCTACGTATTACCAGCCTTACAGGTTTTGCTGGGAGGTGGCTTTAACGGCAAAGGCGAAGGATTGATTGCGGATAAGGTCATAAAAATACCGGCTAAACGTGGACCAGAGTCGCTGCGTTTTTTACTACGTGATTTCGAGAACAATGCCTTCGATGGTGAATATTATAGCGATTATTACGCCCGGCAGGGGAAAAATTATTTTTACCAGTTGCTGAAACCGTTGGCGGATCTCAAGACACTCGTCGATAGTGATTATATTGACTGGGACCATACTGATCAATACGTAACGGAGGTAGGGATAGGAGAATGCGCCAGCGTTTTGATCGATCTGGTGGCAACTACACTGACCGAAGCCAGCGAAAAGCTTGGCTGGGCCAGAGAAGCTTATTCGGAAGGTCGCTGGGCCGATGCGCTTTATCATGCTTACAATGTGTTTATTACAGGTGCCCGGGCTGCGCTGATGAGTCGGGACGTACCAACCAATACCCAACACGGCATTGTAAGCGATTTCGACAAGACATTTGTTGGTGAGCCTGACTTCCATCAAACCGAGGGCGAATTCAAGGCGCTGGTCTTTAGCATTAATAAAGAAGAACCGTCGGAATCTTTCGCACAACGGTTCCTTGCGCGGGCAGAAGCCTTCCTTCAAGCCGTTCAAACATATCGGGAAACACAGATTGAGGTCGAAGGTCTTCCTGAACTGCAGGAATTGACGCAAGCTCAGGATAGTTAATTTTCAATGAGGAGTGAACGCAAACCTGATAAATCCAAACGGACAATCAACCCATGTGTTCAATTCCTCATTTTCTCGTTAAATAATGAAACTTACTCTTGTAGGAGCCGGTCCGGGCGATCCGGATTTAATTACAGTAAAAGGGATCAAGGCGTTGCAACAGGCCGATGTGGTCATGTATGATGCACTCGTCCATCCTGATTTGCTTGAGCATTGCCGGGCAGATGCCCTGAAAGTTTATGTTGGTAAGCGTCGAGGAGCTTATTCCTGCGTACAGGAAGATATCAATCCACTGATTGTGCACTACGCCCGCCAGTATGGGCATGTGGTGCGGTTGAAAGGGGGCGACTCGTTTGTATTCGGTAGAGGGTATGAAGAAGTCGAATTTGCCCGTCAGCATGGTATAGAAACAGCCGTTATTCCTGGCTTATCGAGCAGTTATGCCGTACCTGCATCCGCTGGCATTCCACTGACGACCCGTGGTATTTCTGAAAGCTTCTGGGTCGTTACGGGTACTACAAAAGAGGGACAATTATCGGCTGACCTGCAACTGGCAGCTCAATCTTCAGCAACGATAGTCATTCTAATGGGTATGCACAAACTTGACGCAATCGTGTCGTTGTTTGAAAGCGTTGGCAAACAAGAAACGCCTGTCGCTATTATTCAAAATGGTACGTTGTCCGACGAAAAAATGGTCATTGGAAACGTCAGTACCATCCGCGAAAAAGTCACAGAAGCCGGTGTCGGGAATCCAGCCATTATTGTGATTGGCGAGGTAGCAGTTCTTGCCCAAACAGATTTCCAGGCTTTACACGCTGCAACTTCGTTACGTCAATAAAAGCAAAGTTCATCGAGTAGCTACGGGCTTATTCATTGGCTCATAACTACCCGATGAATATTTTATGAACGAACGACGTGCATTAGTTCAGGTTGGGTCGCCTTGATTTGTTCGCCCGATACCATGTTTTTAAGAGTAAACAAACCCGTTTGCACTTCTTCTGAGCCAATCAGCACCACATAAGGAATTGCTTTCGCATTGGCATAATCCAGCATCTTCTTCACCTTTACCAAATCAGGATACACCTCAGCGGTTATGTTTGTTGCCCGAAGATCACTCAATAAAGGGAGGGCTACCCCACGGGCTTCTGCATCGAACGGCACAAGTAGGACCTGTGTACCCTGTCCGGCAGCAGTCGGAAATAGTGCTAGTTCGTCCATAACATCGTATATGCGATCAACGCCAAACGAGATACCAACCCCTGACAAGCCGGGCATTCCGAAAGCGCCAGTCAGATTATCGTAGCGCCCTCCCCCACTGATACTGCCAATACTAACACTGTTAGCTTTTACTTCAAAAATTGCCCCTGTATAATAGGACAAGCCTCTTGCTAGTGTCGGATCAATGTCTACTCTGCTGTCTTTTAGGCGATAACTATCAACTAACTGAAGTGTTTCTTTAAGTTCTAGAATGCCTTGTTGTGCCATTTCTGAGGTACTAAGCCAGGATTGGAGCTGTGTAAGCACCTTTTGTGTATCCAGATTTTTAAAGGTAAACAAAGGTTCAAGTTGAGCAATGGCATTCGCTGAGAAACCGCGCTCGCGCAGTTCGTCCAGCACTTTCTCCTGACCTATTTTATCTAGTTTGTCAATAGCTACAGATAGCGTTCCTTCCTGACCGGGCGCGCCAATTACTTCGGCAATACCTGCCAGGATTTTACGGTTATTTATTTTCAACGTAAAATCCTGAATACCTAAATTATGGAACACTTCATGCACCATGAGAATAATTTCGGCCTCACAAAGCAGAGAATCCGTTCCCACTACGTCCGCGTCGCACTGATAGAATTCCCGGTAGCGCCCTTTTTGAGGCCGATCCGCGCGCCAGACCGGTTGCATTTGGTAGCGTTTGAATGGCATAGTCAGCGAATTACGATTCATAACGACGTAACGGGCAAATGGAACCGTCAGATCATAGCGTAATCCTTTTTCGGCAATTTTAGGCGTTAATTTCTTTGAACCTAATGCTACATCCAGTTCTGTCAGATCGGCGGCAAAATCGCCGGAATTAAGAATTTTAAACAGGAGTTGGTCGCCTTCCTCCCCATATTTGCCCGTCAGAGTGGACAGGTTTTCCATTGAGGGGGTTTCCAGCGGCTGAAAAGCAAATCGTTGGAAGGTTTGACGGATTGTATCAAAATAAAGAGCCGTTTCCGCATTTGCTCCGGCCCAAAATCACGAGTTCCTTTCGGTAAAGTCGGTTTTTGCATGGTACAAAATTACGAACCTGGGCGAAAAGTCGGCGATTCCGTTTACTTTGTTGTCAAAAAACACTACTTTTGCGGTCTGATCGCTTTGGCGCTCCAATTTTGAACCGATATAGCAAAAAATACAATCATGGCAGTAACAGAATTAAAACGGAAAGCTCGTCGGAATCGGGCTATCGCAAATAACAAAACGAATGCGATCAAGCAACTGCTTCGGAAGCCGACGATCAAGAATGTTGATGTTGAAGCAATTAAAGCCTCATTCGCTGATAAAAAAGCAACGAAGTAAGCTTTAGTCAATCCCAAACAGGGTTCATTTAGCCTCGCTCTTACCCGGCGAGGCTTTTCGTTTTTGGAGTAGCCGTGTCCATTCCCGGTCCATCTTTTTGAGCTCACGACGAACAAACCGGCGGTAATCCAGCTGAGCCCGATAACGTACTGCCTGCCCAAATAACAACAGACCGCCGTTCAACAGTATAAGGCTATAAATGGCCCACAGAAACCACTGGCGAAATGGAACACCGGTATGGCGTATATAAACAGCTTCATTTAACACCCACAAACCAGCGCTGATCAGTAAAAGGCCCAGTGGGGCTATAATTAGCCCTTTTGTGCGGGTACTCATTCGCTTGACCAATCGTTGCCCCGGAGGTTTTGCCAGCTTTGCCATTGTGCGTACGGTATATGGAGCTATCTTTTACGTTACTAACGAAAGTCCTTCCTAATTTATTAATTTACGGGAGTATGCCCGAAAAACTGCGCCTGTAATTTATACGATTGTTAGGATGGGTATTCGATGGTGGCTCCTGTTTCCCGGTAATGTTTTGGTTCGCCAAATCGTTTCCAGCCTTCGCTAAGAAAGCCAATACCATAGCCGATCAGTTGGACGAACGCAGCTCCGACACTAAGGACACCAACCTGCAGGCTTTTTTCTTTCCGGGTCGCATCTATCAGGATGAGTATTGCCAGTAACCCCAGAGCGCCCAGGGAAAGTGTTGCTAAAAGCGGGCTGACAAACGCCCAGATCGGAATAGCGAATATAAAAAGAGTAAATAAGGCCGGAAACGTATGAACGAGTTTTAACTCACCTGGGTAATACCGGGATATGTTGATGCGGGCACGCCCAAAAAAACGTAACTGCCGGAAAAACTGCCCAAAATTCGTACGTCGTTTATGGTAGATAAATGCCTCGGGTATGAGTCCCGTCTGAAAACCATTTTCGATAATTCGAATGGCGAACTCTATATCCTCACCCATACGGCTTAATTTATACCCGCCAATCGTTTTCCACACATTTCGCGAAAGGCCCATATTAAAACTACGCGGATGATACGTTCCTCCCAGGTTACTCTTGCTACCCCGAATCCCGCCCGTTGTGAATGGAGACGTC
Source organism: Spirosoma sp. KNUC1025 (assembly GCF_045160025.1). Taxonomy (GTDB): domain Bacteria; phylum Bacteroidota; class Bacteroidia; order Cytophagales; family Spirosomataceae; genus Spirosoma. The sequence continues at coordinate 4,347,286 of NZ_CP087139.1, read as the reverse complement.
ATTGAATAACTGATCGCCTTTTGAACAGACGTAAAATTCGGATGGGCTTTATCGGGGCCGCCATACGCATCGAGCCACTGCTTGGATAAATGATCGTTGACAGCCTGGAAATAATGAGGGGGTATCAACGCATCGGAATCAAAAATAACAAAGTAATCCCCCTGCGCCCGTTCAAACCCATAATTACGTGTAAAACCCTGCCCGGAATTTTCTTTACTGTAATAGTAAACATCGAGTTGGTTAGCAAAGGCGGATACAACTCGGTCAGCTGTGTTGGTTGAGCCGTCTTCAATCACCAGTACGTCAAAATTCCGATACGTCTGCTTTGTCAGACTATCCAGCAGTTCACGAAGCTCGTCGGGACGATTGAAAACCGGAATGATTACCGAAAAGCGCATACGAATATTCATTAATGAATAGTGAATAATAAGTAGTGTACAATGCACAATTCGTAGTTCACTGTACATAATACACTACTCATTATTCACTATATATTATCCATTTGAAACTGCTTCCAGTAGGCTCTCTTCGTTTGCCTGAATAATCTGATCTACCAGCTCATCAGTCAGGGCTGTTGACAAAAACAGGCTCTCAAACTGAGAGGGAGCCAGATATACGCCACGGTTGAGCATAGCATGAAAATAACGCCCGAATAAGGGCAAATCACAGGATTTGGCCTCCGAAAAATTCGTTACGGACCGGTCGGTCATGAACATGGTAAACATCGAGCCAATGTGGTTGATGGTGAAATTCAACCCGTTTTTCACAAGCGTGGCCCGAAAACCACTCGTCAATTTGTCGCCAATTGACTCCAAACGTGTGTAAACGTCTGGATGTTCGTGCAAGTGCTGAAGCATGGCTAAACCGGCTGACATGGCAATCGGGTTTCCTGAAAGAGTACCGGCCTGATACACTGGCCCAACGGGTGATACTACGTTCATGATATCAGCCCGGCCCCCATAAGCACCCACCGGCATACCGCCCCCAATAATCTTGCCCAGGGTTGTTAGGTCAGGGGTAATGCCGAATCGTTCCTGAGCGCCCCCTTTTGCCAGACGAAAGCCTGTCATCACTTCATCGAAAATCAACAGGGCGCCATACGTATCACATAAAGTTCGTACCCCTTCCAGAAAGCCGGGTTCGGGCAGTACGCATCCCATATTCCCGACAACAGGCTCCAGAATTAGGGCAGCTATCTGATTCTGATTATTTTCAAACAATTCCTCAACGGCGGCAAGATCATTGTAGGGAGCAGTCAACGTATCGGCGGCCGTCGCCCGCGTCACACCCGGACTATCGGGAATGCCCATTGTCATGGCACCACTCCCGGCAGCAATCAGGAAGGAGTCTCCATGCCCGTGGTAACAGCCTTCAAACTTAATAATCTTGTCGCGACCAGTAAAACCTTGGGCTACCCGAATAGCGGCCATAGTAGCTTCCGTGCCCGAATTTACCATCCGGACTTTCTCAAAGGATGGCACCATAGTCGTAATTAATTCAGCCATTTCAACCTCTTTACGGGTTGGCGCGCCAAACGAAAATGAATTCTGAATGGCATCCCGAACAGCTTTTTCGACCGGTTCGAAAGCGTGCCCTAGAATCATTGGCCCCCACGAGTTGATAAGCTCGATATACTGGCGCCCATCCTCGTCGTAGATGTACGGTCCTTTGGCTGATTTGATAAACAGTGGGGTACCTCCCACCGCCCGAAACGCGCGTACAGGCGAATTAACGCCACCTGGTATCAGCGTTTTTGCTTTCTCAAATAATTGCTCGCTCGTGTTCATTGTTGAAAGAGCGAATGAGCGAATGAGTAAATGAGTGAATACTGGTTAGGCTTTTATTCGCTCATTTGCTCGTTTGCTCGTTCGCTAATTAATTTTCACAAATCGCCCATCTTCGTATTTTACGATTGGAACGATCTGGTTTTCATTGGTTTGTGTGTAGTCAAATCCCGAAAGAATGTAATCATCCGTGTCAGATCGAAAGCTATCTCGGTTACGTAACTGCATCCCATTCTTAGCCAGTTGCCGACCAAAAAAGAGCATCATATCATATCCTTCACTCGCAAAAACCGATGGAATGGTATTTCGTTTGGTGACGTATTGCTCTTCAAATTCAATGACCGGTTCCCGCGAAGTATCAATAAAATCCGGGTATAACAGATACAGATCCCGCCGGGTAAATGTTGACTGCGAATTGCGGTAAAAGTTGAACGCGGAAGCCGTAGCAATTACAGAACCGCTTACCCGCCGTCGACCAAGCGCATCAAGCATTCGGGAACCATCCTCATCGTTGCTACTGGCAAAAAAAACGTGGCTTAACGCCATCGGTGTAGTTGACGAAACTGCCGTTTGTGAACGAACCGGCGTGGTTCCAATACCCGTAAACTGCATGGCATTAGCCATTGCCTGCGCATTGCCACTCACCTTTCGGAAATCAACAACCTGGTAATTTTGTCGCTTCAGTTCATTCAGGTAAGCTGCGGCCAACAGAGAATCCTTACGGGACGTTCCAAAATAGATAGCGGCTTTACGACCTGCGTTCAAACCTCGAGCTAGTTCAGCCACTTTTTTAGCCTGCTGATTAACAGAAGGTTGCGCTAAAAATGACAAGGGTTGATTTGTTACCAATTCGCTACTGGTTGCGATGGGATTCAGCAGCAGAATATTGTTCTGGCTGGCATAGGCAGAGGCAATCCGGTTCGGCTCCACATAGAGTGGCCCAATGATCAGATCGGTTTGGGAAAACGCCGGATTATTCAGTAGCTCAAGGGTTTTATTGGCATCGTTATCAACGTCGTACGCGAACAGATTGACCGTTATTCCTTCGTCCTGCAATCGGGCCTTCGCCATTTTCATGCCGTCATACAGATCATACACGTACTGATTCGACCGGGCACGCTTCTCGCCATCAAATTCGTCCAGTCGGAACGGAAACATAACGGCGACGTTATAATACCCTTTCGGCCGGGTATTCCGATTGGACGTCGGCATGGTTTGGTTCGGGCGATCCGCTGAAGACTTGCCCGAGATGACTGTGGTAGATTGAGCAGTAGCGGTACCCGGTACACCAAACCGATTCGTCAGCCGATCCGATAGCTCCAGATCGTCTTTGTCACTGGCCGAACGTTGAATCAAATCGATGAGGGCCAAACCGATGTTGCGGTCATTGGGAAACGCCTTATTTAATTGTTTCAGACGATTCAGGTCGGTTATCCGCGGCAGAAAATTCTGTTCAAGTTTCGTTACGTCCGAACGTAGTGCGGTATCGCCAATTTTCTGGAGTTGACTGAAGGCTTCTTCATACTGCCCCGTTTCCATACTGATAGCAGCCAGCAGATACGTGGCCTCGTCCATCTTGCGCCAATTTGGAAACCCTTCCATCAGTTGCCTTACGCTCTGTCGGGCCTGGGTAAAGTTCTTCTGACGGAAAGCCGCTAAGGCATAATAGTAGTTTGCGTAGGGAGCCAAAGGGCCACGCTGCTGAATAATGGCATTCAGGTTTGATTTAGCCCGTTCGTAATCCCCGGTCTGCACCAACGTTACAGCTGCGCTATACTGTTTCTGTACGTCAGCGGCTACCTGTGCCGTTGCTACCGGAGGACACAGAAGCCAGAGTATACAGATAATGATCAGGGTGAACCAATAAAACCTACCGTTCATGTTTATCAGGGTTACTACACAAAAGCAACGCGAATGGCGTTGCTTTTGTGTTAGAGTTCAATGAATATCAAGCTGATAATTGTGACGTTTGTCTGTCCTTATCGTTACACACTTCACTACGTATTGCCCTTGTTTTTTTGTTTAGCCCGCCGTTGCGCTTCATCCGCCTGCTTACGAGCATCTTCAGCTGCGGCCAGTTGCCGTTGCAGTAAAGCCTGAAAACCACCGGGTTTCTTACCCTGTCCGGATGCATTCTTCCGGCGGTTCTCGTCTAGAACCGCTTTAATTTTATCTTCATCCACAAACCGTCGGATGAGCTGCTGCTGGGTTATCGTCACTACGTTCGACACAAAATAATAAAACGTCAACCCGGCCGGATAGGAATTAAGCACAAACATAAACATGAGCGGAAAAACATAGCTCAGCGCTTTCATGTTTACCGGCCCCGGTTGTGCTGGAGTTGTCTGGTTGTTATAATAGGCGTACGCAATGGACGAAGCCGTCATCAGTACGGTGAACAGACTCAAGTGGCTTCCAATGAACGGAATTGTCGGGAACTGAATGAAGGCATCATAGGTCGATAAATCGTTTGCCCACAAAAAGGACTTCTGGCGCAATTCAATCAGGTTCGGGAACAGCATGAACAAGGCAAACAGAATGGGCATGGTCGCCAGCACAGGGACGCATCCACTTAGTGGACTCACGCCAACTTCCTGATACAGCTTCATCTGCTCCGCCTGTTGCTTCGCCATATCATCACCAACCCGTTCTTTTATTTCATTGATCTCCGGCCCCAAGACTCGCATTTTGGCCATACTGACGTACGACTTATATGTCAATGGCGTTAGCAGGAGTTTAACGAACACGACCAGCACAACAATCAGCAGCCCGTAATTGGAAATAAATTTCCCAAGAAAATTGAATACTGGCACAAAGAAATACTTGTTGATGGGCTTCAGGATCGAATAGCCTAAGTACACGTTCCGATCAAATTCCGGTGCTACGTCGCCCAGTAACTGAAATTCGTTCGGGCCATAATAGAACTTGTACTGCCCTTTCCCGGCTTTCACATCAGCCATCGGCAACGTAACATCCGCAATGGCGGTCTTGACGACGCTGCTATCCGCTGGATTAACCGATGCTCTGAAACTGGCTTTCGTCAGTGGAGCATTTTTAGCAATAAAGCCCGACAGGAAATATTTGTGCTTGATGGTAAACCACTGAACCGGCTCGTCGACCGTAGCTTCCTGGCTGCTCTCTCCTTCTGTCAGGTTTTCAAAACTCTCATCGGCAGTCAGGTAGTTGATCGTAGCAGAACGGCGGTTGTTCGTCAGGTCGTTTTCATACTGCTGCATCTTATCCTCCCATAGGAACCGGATGTCGCCGGCGCCTACTGTACTGGTCAGCCCATTGAGTTTCAGGTCGTAATTCAGTACGTATCCTTCTGCTGGAATAGTATAGACTTGTTCAACCGATTCGCCGGGTGCAATCTTGGCCCGAAAGACAATCTGTTGCGGTTGACCACTCACAGTGGCATTCTGAGCGCTTGTCTGATAGTAAAGTTTATGCAGATCAACTTTTCCCTGATTGGTTGGCAGTTCCAGAACAGTCTGGCTGCTTTTTGAATCAATTAAAACCAGCGGCTTTTGTGTATACGTTTTGTAGTTTTTCAGGACTACTTCTTTAACACGTCCACCCTGTGTTGTGAAGGTTACTTTGAGGTCTTTATTCTCAACAACGATATCGCGGGATTCGCCGGTAGCCACGGTGGCAAATTCGCCAAACTTTGCTTTAACAGCTGCCGAATCCAACGTTGGATTGACTTGGCCTGCCTGTTCAGCCGGGGCCGCAGCACCAGTGGCTGTCGTTGGTTTTGTTGTTTGTGTTTTTTGGGCCAGTTCTTTTTCAGGCGCGGGTTTTGGCACCAAAAGCTGATAGCCGACCAGCATCGCCATAATCAGGACAATGCCAATTAGTTGTTTACGATCCATTTAGTTTGTAGTCGTCAGTCAATCGGTATCGGTTGTTAGTGGCGAAAACCAGCCCTAAAACGGAATGATGATTAACTGACGACTTTTTTTTGCAAAAATACGGCAATCCGGTGGGTTAATCAACCACATCGGCGGTTTCTACACGGGCGGTTGAAATTTCGGATGGAGTTGCTGGCTCAGCTCTCTTTTGTTGACTGTACGTAAGGGCCGCCCGCACAAACTGAACAAAGAGTGGGTGCGGATTCATAACCGTGCTTTTCAGCTCCGGGTGAAACTGCACGCCCACAAACCAGGGATGGCTGGTTAACTCAACAATCTCAACCAGTCCTGTATCAGGATTAATACCCGTTGGTCGAAGCCCGGCTTTCTCAAATGCATCCAGATAATCGTTGTTGAATTCGTACCGATGGCGATGCCGTTCACTGATCTGCGTTTTTCCGTAGATTTTATGAGCCAGCGAATCACGTTTGAGTTTGCAGCTATAAGCGCCTAGTCGCATTGTCCCCCCTTTGTCGGTGATATTTTTCTGCTCCTCCATCATGCTAATGACCGGGTTTGGCGTATGGGGTTCCATCTCCGTTGAGTGTGCATCTTCAATCCCCATGACGTGCCGGGCGTATTCGATTACGGCCATCTGCATACCCAGGCAAATACCCAGGAAAGGAATATTGTGCTCCCGAACGTAGCGAACAGCATTGATCTTGCCTTCGATGCCCCGTTCACCAAAACCGGGCGCCACCAGAACGGCATCCAGTTGGCTCAACACCTCCGCGCAATGATGTTCATCGACCAATGTCTCCGATTGAATCCATTCCAACTGTACTTTGCATTCATTGGTAGCTCCGGCATGAATAAACGACTCAGCAATTGACTTGTAAGCGTCATGCAGTTCGACGTATTTGCCGACCAGTCCAATGCGAACGGAATCTCCCGGGTTTTTGAGTCGGCCCAGAAAGGCTTTCCAAACATCCAGGTCTGCATCCTTATCGTTGTACAGGTCCATCATGTACAAGGCACGCTGGTCGAGTCGCTCTTTCTGCATCAGTAAAGGCACGTCGTAGATCGTTTCGGCATCAATGGCTTCGATGACCGAGCTAACCTGCACATTACAGAACAAGGCTATTTTCCGGCGGATTTCCTGCGGTAGCGGGTGTTCTGTCCGGCAAACTATGATGTCGGGCTGAACACCGTTTTCGAGCAGCATCCGAACAGAATGCTGCGTTGGCTTGGTCTTCAACTCACCCGCCGATTGGAGGTACGGCACCAGCGTAAGATGAATAACCAGCGTGTCGTGCTCGCCCAGTTCGAATTTCAGCTGACGAACAGCCTCAACGAACGGGAGCGATTCAATATCGCCCACGCAACCGCCAATTTCCGTAATGACAATATCATACTCACCGGTATCCCCCAGAAGTCGGATGTTCCGCTTGATTTCGTCGGTGATATGGGGAACGACCTGAACGGTTTTTCCAAGAAAATCCCCCCGCCGTTCGCGCGTGATGACGTTGTTGTAAATACGTCCTGTGGTAATGTTATTTGCCTGCGATGTCGGTCGGTTCAGGAAACGTTCGTAGTGACCCAGATCAAGGTCCGTTTCTGCTCCGTCGTCCGTTACGTAGCATTCGCCATGTTCATATGGATTAAGCGTTCCGGGGTCAATATTGATGTACGGATCGAATTTTTGAATCGTTACCGACAATCCCCGCGATTGAAGAAGTTTGGCCAGTGAAGAGGCAATGATGCCTTTGCCAAGTGATGAAGTTACTCCGCCAGTAACAAAAATATATTTCGCGGATTTGGGTCCCGTAGCCGCCATGTGTGAAACCTGTTTTGGTCGTTACGGGATGTAAAGGTACAGAAAAAAGGCGGAAGCAGGAAAGAATAAAAAACGGAAAGTTAATTAACAAAGCTTAATTTGTTCGTGGTCAAGCGTATACAAATAAATAAGTAGCGTATATTTCTTTTTGTCATTGTTTATTTGAAGCGGCACCCTACTGGCATATTAATTTTATGATCACCCTACGCTATATAAACACGGATGCTATTTCCGCTTTGACCTACGGTTGTGCTTCAGGATATTTTCATTAGTAAATAATCGTCAACATTCAATAAAAAAAGCGGCTGATACTCAGCCGCTTTTTTTATTATTTTCCCTGGGTTAATTCCCGTTCTTCGTAGGCTAAGCCATATTGCTTGAGCACATCGTCGGGAACGCCATCCCATTGATTCGGTACGTTACCAACATACCCGAGATCTTTAATACCCATTTGACTGGTATAAAAACCCGATGCAGTCAGGTTGCGCATCATTGTGAAAAATGAAGCGCCCTGCGACAGTTCAGGCTTCACCTTTGACGGGTAAGCAATCTGATCGACTAATTCAATCTGCTGGGTTTTGGTACACTGGATAAATGGTTTGCTATAACGTTTGACGCAGGTATTATCGATCCAGCGAATCCCACCGCGCATTGGCGTCTGGTTTCTGGGCTGATCTTTCATCATGAATTCGATGAAAGCTGGCACTCCAGCCTGCGAAGCACTGCCTGATTTTTCATCGGCAGGAATAATGATATCCGATAACACCGTAACGGTCTGCAACTCATGGGGTGTAAAGAATTTCTCGGCCATGAGTTTGGCATCGCGTTCAGCCTCGAACTTCTGCCGTCCACCCGGAATTTTTAAGGGCTTTACCTCGGGTGGAGCGGGAACAGCAGCTTCTACGGGTGAAACGGCCAGGCCGAATCCCGTAAGCGAGAGGGCTTTTAAGGAATCTCTACGTTTCATAATTCTTCGGGTTCGAGCTATTAAATATTCTTTTGTTTGACCTGATCAATTAGGTATTCGCTGGTACGCATAGACGACGCCAGAATCGTCCAGGTTACGTTCTTATCCCCCTGCGACGGGAACGGCGCTGCATCCACAACAAACAGATTCTTTACGTCGTGTGCCTGCTGATATTTGTTCAAAGCCGAATTTTTGGGATCGCTACCCATTCGTGCCGTACCCACTTCGTGAATAATTTGACCGGGTGCTGCTAAACCGTAATTATTGGCCGCATTTGGTTTATCTCCCAGGGCAATTCCACCCATCGAGTGTATAATTTCCTCGAAGGTTTCCTGCATGTGTTTGGCCTGCTTGATTTCGTAATCCGACCATTTATAGTTAAACCGCAGTACAGGAATACCGTATTTATCCACAACACCCGGATCGATTTCGCAGTAGTTGCTTTCCAGAGGCACTGGTTCGCCACGACCCGCCATACCGACATAAGCACCGTAGAACCGGCGATAATCATCTTTCAGGCTGGCCCCGTAACCGCCCCCTGGCTTCATTTTTCCATCGCGGCCGGGCAGGATGCTGTTCATGCCTTCGATGCCCCAGCCGAATCCGTAGGCAGGCATACCCATACCGCCCCAGTATTCGATGTGATAGCCCCGCGGGAAATCCAGTTTTTTGTTATCGAGCCACCAGGGTGTAAAGACGTGCATTCCACCAACGCCATCTTCATTGTAACGCTTGCGGTCCATCAGAGCCGGTATAAACGCTGAGCGCGAGGCTCCGGTGGAGTCGTTGATGTATTTACCCACTACGCCACTGCTGTTTGCCAGACCGGTCGGGAAACGACTCGACTTGGAATTTAGCAGTAACCGGGCGGTTTCGCCGGCACTGGCGGCCAGGATCACCGTTTTTGCTTTTATGGTGATTTCCTGCAGGCTTTGGGTATCTACGTAACTGACCCCCGTAGCCAGACCCGTAGCCGGATCGGTCATTACTTCGCGGACCATCGCGCCATTGATCAGCGTTACGTTGCCCGTTTTCATAGCGGGCTTGACCAACACTGACGATGACGAAAAATCGGCGTAAGCCTGACAGGCCCGACCACACTGACTGCAATAAAAGCACTGCCCACGCTCATTGTTGATGGGTTTGGTCAGAATCGACAGGCGTGATGGAATAACCGGAATCCCGATGCTCCGGGCTCCTTTCCGAATCATCAGTTCGTGCAAACGAGGCTTAGGTGGCGGCAGAAAAATTCCGTCCGGCTCAGACGGCATGTTTTCAACGGAGCCAAACACACCAATCAATCGGTCTACCCGGTCATAGAATGGTTTCAGATCGTCGTACCCGATTGGCCAGTCTTCCCCCACACCGGTCATACTTTTCCGGCGGAAATCATCCGGGGCAAAGCGCAGCGAAATACGTCCCCAGTGATTGGTACGTCCGCCCAGCATCCGCGATCGAAACCAGTAGAATTCAGTACCTTTCGCCGTTGTATAGGGCTCTCCTTCAATATCCCATCCGCCCCAGGCTGCGTCAAAATCGCCAAAAGCCCGTGTGGTGCCTGCCCCGCGCCGGGGCGATTCCCAAGGCCATTTTAATTGAGTAATGTATTTCGGATCAGCGGGGTCGAAATACCCCCCGCTTCCAGCAGCACGACTTTTGCACCAGCTTTTGCCAGTGTATAAGCAGCCATACCGCCCCCAGCACCTGAGCCAACAATGGCTACATCATATTGGGTTGGTGCTTTTTTAATCTGGAATGGGTCCATTCAGCAATCGATTTATTGGTTGGTTGAGAAAAGATGCTATTACTAAATTCTTTCTTCGAGACGATGTAATTAGCGGCTCGAATTCACGGTATCAGAAGTTACTTAGTTCACCTGAGTAAGCACAAAACAGCGCTATCCTACCTGAAATCAGTCAAATAAATACCAGTCTACCCCGAAGGCAAACCCTCGGCGAACCTGTAAAAAATCAGGCGCCACAAAATAGCCCGGCGCAAACAGCCCCTGATTGGCATGGGTCAGTTTCACAAACAGACGAGTTCGATTGACCCGCAAATTAGCGTATAAATCAGCGAGTACATAGCCTTCCACTTTCTGCCGATTCTGCAGATAAAACTGCTGCGTAAGGGGCATATACGCATCGGCATAATAGGGCGATTTATAATGGATGTCGATTCCGGCCTGGATATAAAGCACCTTGGCGTACAGAAATTCATACTGTAACCGGGCGTTCAGAAAAAAAGGCGGGGTTCGAAGTATATCCGAGCGGGACTGAACCGTGTACAATGCCTGCCCGGCGAGCAGGAACTTCCCAAACGGCAGATGGTACCCCAGCCCGGTACGTAGTACGCTGAAAGACCCCGACGCCTGCCGGGCTATGGCTGCTGTATCATAATAAACGTAGTTGCTGAGCAGGTAATAATCCAGGTTAGGCTCTAGGCGCAACTGTTTATAGCGAAGATTTAATTTGGCAAAGGCATGATTGAAACCCCGCAAACTAAAGTTGTTCCGCCAAATCTGGATCATGCTTTGAAAGCGCTCCTGCAGCAGGGTTGGGTTGACAAACATGGATGAATAGCCAACGGTCAGGTATTTGCTGTCGAATTGCCCCTGCAACCGGTAACCACCTCCAACCTGATATTCTAGTTCGGCCGTCACCTGCGACAGACTATCCGGAAAATAATACCCAAACCAGCCGCCAACAAAGGTTTCGGTGCGGGGAATGTCATACTCGTTATAATTGGTTGCGGAGGTATTATACCGGGTGTGTTGTTTGTAATTCCGAATCCGGAGATAGGCCCGGTAATTAAACGAAGCCGCTTTATACTGCGCTATCCCCTTTATGCCAAACTGATTCTCCAGCAAACGGAAGCGCGATAGCTGCTCCAAACGCGACGTATCGCCCAGCGCATTCGTATGATAGAACTGACGCACGGTCGAATCGGGCAGTGTATACGACTGATTGATAGCCAGTTGATCATCCTGATAAAAGTTTTTTTGAATCCGGTAATCGAACCGATGATAGACCTGGAATCCTTTCTCAAGCACGTACTGATGGTAAGCATGCCAGCCATTCCGTATTTCCCAGCCGTGTGGCCCCTGAACCGACGTGCTCCCACTCCGCAGGAGGGCATCACCGTTGTAATTATAAATAATCGGGCTTCCATCAGCCGTCTGTCCCGGCAATACGCCCCCTGCTCATCAAGGCTATGATTCATATTATTGAAATGAGCCAGCAGGGTATACTTATCGTTTTTGGATCGGTAGTTTGTATGCAACACAAATCCCCAGTTTTGCGCCAGCAGTTTGAAGGGATCGTTATTCCCCGTTGTACCAAAATGCTTTTGCGACGTAAACCGCTGAACATCAAAGCCCACATTCCAGCGGGGCGTAATGTTCTGAGCCATGTCAAAGCGAAGAATATTCTGGTTGTTGCCCCCCAGCGCTACGTACATATCCGTGAATGGCGACTTTGTATCGAAATACTTTACGCCCATGGTTGGATATGCATATGGGGAAAAGACGGTAAAGCCCGGTTGTGCGCCTAACTGGTCGGGCACCTGAACATACACGGGATGGATGGGCGTACCGAGGGTTCCTAAATCCTGGTATAAATTCTGGCTACGCTGCACATAGGTGAACCGATGAACATCGTCCATCGTCGTGTCCATGGTATACAACCGACGGCGATTGTTGAAGATATCATCTTCCAGTACGTATCGGGTTGATTTCGGGCCATAAATTACCTTCGTTGAGTCATCGATGCCGTTGATACCGGTTGTTGAGGTCGGCATGGCCTGCCGGCCGCCAAACCCACCGGCAGCACTCCCTGGCATCTGCATACTCCCCGGAAATTGCTGTGCCCGGCCAGCGAGCGCCAGACTAAAAAGAATAAAGAAGGCAAAAAAACTCCGATTCATCAGGTCAAAAGTACGCCAAAACGGCCGACAGCCGAAACGCGCTGTGCGTAGTTAACGATTTTTAAGTGAATTATCGTCCAGAAATGCTATAAATGCCTGTTCGTGACCGGGTAAAAATTGAACGGCCACAGGTAGGTAATATAAGGGGTATTGCCCTTGTTCGGTTGAGCTAAGTAGCGCATCAAGTTTCACCCAATCTTTTTCGGTGGTCAGCAACGCTCCTCCTGCGGGTAAAGCCGCCAGTATTGTATCCAGTTCCGTGCGTGAATACGCATGATGATCAGGAAACCGATAATGATGCTTTAGTAGGTACGTTTGCCGGACGTACTGTTCAAGTGGCTCAGCATTGGCCAGGCCCGATACCAGCACCAGGTCGCGAAGATCTGATGCTGGCTCCTGGGTAGCAAATGAGCGGGGTTGGCCATAGCGCAACCCAGCAAAAAAATGGGAACGTCATGTAGGGCATAAGGGCGAATCCGATCTATAATACGCTGCTGTTCCATAGCCCACAGATTCAGGGGGCATTTGGTCACCACAATACCATCGGCCCGTCTGGCTCCCTTCCGCCGTTCGCGCAGGCGACCGACCGGAAATGGGTAGTCGTCGTAGAAAGGACGGTTGTAATCGGTGAGCAGTAGTTGCAAATGCGGACGGACGGCCCGGTGCTGAAATGCATCATCGAGCAAAATTTGCCGGGTTGCGGGATGCTTACGTAACAACGCCTGAATAGCTTCAGCCCGTCGTTCGCCCACACAGACCCGAACAAGGGTTTTAAACTTTCGATAGAGTTGCAGAGGTTCATCGCCAATGGTTTCGGCCGTATCGGTCTCCGTGGCAATCCGAAAGCCGCGGGTTCGGCGACCATAGCCCCGGCTTAACGTAGCGGTCGAGCCAACAACCGTTTCTGACGAGGCAGGAATAGACCGTTTAATCAAAAATTCGATCATAGGCGTTTTTCCTGTCCCCCCTACCGTAAGATTTCCTACGCTGACAGTGAATACTTTAGGTCGAAACGATTTCAGTAACTGGCTATCATAGAGCCAATTACGAATTGTCGTTACTAGTCCATAAAGTCCACTGAATGGCAAGAATAGCCACTTAACCCCCAAACGCTTCATTAATAATTTCGTAATATTGCCCGCTTGAGCAGTCAAAAGTAGTATTTTTAGGATTGGGATTCCCCGTCCATGCCGTCCAGTACAATGAGTTTACAAGCTGACTACCTTCCATACACGTTGCATTTTCGCTTCGAAGCGGGTACGTCACGCGGCACCCTTACGGAAAAAACGTCTTACTTTATTCGGCTGTTCGACACGGATAATCCAACGGTGGTCGGTTACGGCGAGTGCGGCCCGTTAAAGGGGCTTAGTTTCGATGATCGACCCGACTTTGAAGAGCAGCTCCGTACGTATTGCGAAGAGTTCAACGCGCTCGATCTTCAGTTGTTTCGCTGGAATGTCCCGATTGTACTCAGTCAGATTATCAGTCCCCGGTTCCCTAGTATTCTATTCGGTTTTGAAACAGCCATGCTCGATTTTCTATCGGGCGGGTGCCGTATCATTCATACGTCTGAGTTTACCGCCGGCCAGCGCTCCCTGCCTATCAATGGGCTTATCTGGATGGGAAACCCCGAGTTTATGCGTCAGCAGATTGAAGAGAAACTGGAGACCGGCTATTCGACAATCAAGTTAAAAATTGGTGCTATTGATTTTGAGCAGGAATGCGACCTGCTGGCTATGATTCGGGAGCGTTTTACAGCGCAGGAAATCGCCCTGCGGGTGGATGCCAATGGCGCGTTTGACCCGGCCGACGCGATGCGTAAACTCGAACGACTGGCAGCTTACGATCTCCATTCGATTGAACAGCCGATCCGTGCCGGTCAACCCGAGTTGCTGGCTGACCTGTGTCAGCATACTCCCCTTCCCATCGCGCTCGACGAAGAATTGATCGGGCAGATGGAATACGTGCATAAATTCCGGCTGCTAAAAAAATTCAGCCACAATTTATTGTGCTGAAACCGACCCTGCTGGGTGGACTTCGGCACTGCGACGAATGGATCGAACTGGCGGGGCGGCTAAATATCGGTTGGTGGATTACGTCGGCGCTGGAATCGAATATTGGCCTGAATGCTATTGCTCAATATACGGCTCAATTCAAGCACTTATTACCACAGGGCCTGGGAACGGGCCAGTTGTATGCCAACAACCTCGACAGTCCGCTTGAAGTTGAAGAGGGACATTTACATTACAATCTTGCGCATCCCTGGAACCTAAGTTCCCTGTTGAAGGCTTAACATAACAGAGGATAACCCTAACTCCTTACGTATCATTTGAATCTTCCAGCCGATCATATCCGCCTTTTATTTGGCCTGAAACTACGTCAGCTTCGTATCGACAGAGGCTTGTCAGTCAGCGAATTAGCGCAACAGTCCGGCTTATCGATTTCTTACGTAACAGAAATCGAAAAAGGCCGGAAATACCCCAAAGCTGATAAAATTTCAGCCCTGGCCAATGCCATGCAAGTTGATTACGATACGCTTGTGTCGCTGAAGCTTAGCAAGAAACTGGAGCCTATTTCAGACCTCATCCGCTCTAAATTTCTGACCGAGATTCCGCTTGAACTGTTTGGCATCGACCCGTCGGATCTGCTTGAGCTGCTCGCCGAAGCGCCGGCTAAAGTCAGCGCCATGATCCGTACGTTTATGGACATTGCCCTGAGCTATAACATGAGCGTAGAGCGGCTGTACCTGACCATGCTTCGGTCCTATCAGGAACTGCATGATAATTACTTTCCTGAAATAGAAGCGGATGCGGATCGGTTCCTGCATGAATTTGCGCCCGTGTCGGGTGGAGCGTCCGATCAGGCAGTTACGGAGACGCTGCTAGCCAATCTACTGAAAACCCGCTATAGCATTCATATTGAATATTTTGATACCCTCACGCAGCCGGAACTGGTTTCTCTGCGTTCGTTTTTTCGGGCCGATCATCATACACTGCATCTGAACGCAGGGCTTACTGCCGAACAACGTTCGTTTATTCTGGCGCGCGAGGTTGGCTTTCAGTTCATGAACCTGAAAAACCGACCCTATACGTATTCCTGGGTCGAGGCTGATTCGTTTGAGCAGATGCTCAACAACTATAAAGCGTCTTATTTTGCGGGGGCGATTCTGATCCGTCGCGATGCCCTGGTATCGAAGTTAAGCGAATTATTTGACCGCGATACCTGGAGCAATGAAGACTTTCTGCAACTGATCACCGACTTTGGGGCCACCCCTGAACGCTTTTTTTATCGGTTAAGCAACGTACTACCCAGTCAGTTTGGCATCGACCAGCTGTTTTTTTATCGCTTTAACCATATCCCAGGCCAAACAGCGTTTCAGCTAACCAAAGAAATGCACCTGTCCCGACAGGAAGGTCCCCGCAGTTTTGTTGACGAACATTTCTGTCGGCGCTGGATTGCCTGGACGATCTTACAGGAGCTTCAGTTTTTGCAGCAGAATAAAGGATTTGATAGCACACTTTGCCGCGCTCAGCTTTCCGAATACGCTGATTCAGGTCAGCAGTATCTGATTATTTCGGTGGCTCATGCGTTTCAGCCGCAGTTCCAGCAAAACATGAGTGTATCGATGTGTTTTGCGGTGAACGATAACCTGAAGCGTAAGATGAAGTTTCTGGCCTCCCCCCACTCCATAACGGCTTTACCGGACATTCCTTTCCGCATCGTCAATCAAACCTGCGAACGCTGTGGCATTTTTGACTGCCGTGAGCGGGTGGCGGCACCCACCGTTCTGCAAAAGAAACGCCAGTTCGAAGCAACCAAAAAAGCCATGGACGCTTTGCGGTAACCGATCTTACTGCCACCCTCCGCCCAATGCCCGATACAGATCGACCAGTGCTAAAAACTGAGCGCGTTTGGTGTTAATCAATGAAAGCTCGGCTTCTAGCACGTTACGCTGTGCCGTAATCACTTCCAGATACGTAGCGTACCCGTTGGCGAATAATTCATTTGACGTAGTAGCAGCTTGCCGTAACACCGCCACTTCCTGACGCTGAAGGCTGGCTACGTTTCGGTAGTTTTCTAATCCTTTCAAACTGATAATCACCTCCGATACGCCCGTCAACACAGCCCGCTGGTAAGCATAATACGCTTCCCGGCTTTGCGCGCCTGTAATGGCCAGGTTTCCTTTAAGATACCGACGGTTAATGATCGGTCCGGCCAATCCGCCCAGCACCCCCAACGCCAAAGATTGCGGATTCAAGAGTACCTCAGGACGGAAAGCGTTAAAACCAGCATAGGGCGTCAGATTCAGCGACGGCAGGAATTCAGCCCGAGCCACGGCCACATCGACGTTTGCCGCTTCCAGCTCCCGTTCGGCCTGGCGGATATCCGGGCGACGACGTACCAGTTGGGCAGGAACTCCGGCAGATATACCCGTCGGTAACGACTGTTTTTCAATCGATGCACCCCGCGCTATAGGTTGTGGATAGCGGCCCAGCAGTATATTGAGCTGGTTTTCGGTTTGCACGATTTCCTGCTGCACCCGCCCTTCCAGACCGCGCGTATTGAGCAATTGTGCCCTGAACTGCTGAACGGCCAGCTCGGTGACCCGACCAGCTTCTTTTTGCACCTGCACCAATTCCAGGGCTTTCTGTTGCAGCTCAATATTCTCGCCAATGATTTCCAGTTCAGCATCCAGCGCCAGCAGGGAATAATACAGCCTTGCCACATCTGCGGTCATCGACGTAACGATCAGGTTGCGCCCTTCCTGCGACGCCAGCACCCGGGTGTAGGCGGCCCGACGCCGATTTCGGAGTTTGCCCCAGATGTCGATTTCCCACGAACTGCGAAGACCTATAAAATAGTCAGGCGTTGGGTTCGGAATGACGCTTGCCCCTGATACGTTGCCGGAGAGGTTCGTATCGAAATTCCCGACTCCATTGAGCGTGTAGCGACCGTATCGGTCAATGCCTGCCGTTGCCACGGCAT
The DNA here is from genome assembly GCF_045160025.1 of Spirosoma sp. KNUC1025. Taxonomy (GTDB): domain Bacteria; phylum Bacteroidota; class Bacteroidia; order Cytophagales; family Spirosomataceae; genus Spirosoma. The sequence continues at coordinate 4,329,940 of NZ_CP087139.1, read as the reverse complement.
CGACCCGTGGGAGTAAAGCCCCCTGCGTTATGCCATAATTTCCCCGTGCTACCTCAATCCGCTGTACTGCAATTTTAAGATCGAGGTTACGGACCATCGCCGTATCGATAAGGGTAACCAGGTTCGGATCGGCAAATAAATTTCGGTAGGGCCAGTTACCAATATTCGTTGAATCGGTACGTCCCGTATATGATTGCGGAACGGGCATTGTAGGGGCTGAAGCGGGACTGTGCTGTATTTGGCAACTGCTCAAACACCCGGCAATCAGTAAACTAACTAATCCAGAATAGGTATTAAGATTCCTGAAGAACGGCACCATTTGTATTCGTTTTGGTGGATAAGATTTCCGGTTTTTCACCATCCGAAGATGATTTTTTCGGACCAACCCGTTTCGCGATACGGGCAAACAAAATATACAGGCCAGGCACCAGCACCAACCCGAAAACCGTTCCGATCAGCATCCCTCCTGCGGCAGCGGTACCGATAGAACGGTTCCCCAGCGCGCCAGCGCCCGACGCGATGCAAAGCGGAATCAGACCGGCGATAAACGCCAGCGAGGTCATCAGAATGGGGCGCAAACGGGTTACTGCACCTTCGATGGCCGCCTGCACAATCGATAAGCCTTCCTTCTGCCGCTGATTGGCAAACTCAACAATCAGGATGGCATTTTTACCCAGCAGGCCAATGAGCATGACCAGCGAAACCTGTGCGTAAATGTTGTTTTGCAAACCCGCCAGTTGCAGGCATAAAAACGAGCCGAAAATACCCGCGGGCAGAGACAGCAGCACCGGCAATGGCAAGAACAGGCTTTCGTACTGCGCCACGAGTAATAGATATACAAAAACCAGACAGATCAGAAAGATAAAAATGGCCTGATCACCAGACAGAACTTCTTCGCGCGACATGCCCGACCAGGCGAAGGAGTACCCCCGTGGCAACGCTTTTTCCGCTACTTCCTGTGCCGCTCGCAGGGCATCGCCACTGCTGTATCCCGGCGCGGGTTCGCCGTTGATAAGCGCTGAGAAATACATATTGTAGCGCGTAATCTGCTCGGGTCCATAGACTCGCTCCAGGTGAATGAAATTGGAGAAAGGCACCATCTCACCAGCCGTATTTTTCACGCGCAGATTCAGTACGTCCTCCGGCTTAGCACGGTATTCGGGCGATGCCTGCACCATCACTTTATACATCTGCCCAAATCGAATGAAGTTGGACGCGTAAAAGCTACCCATCAGTGTTTGCAGGGTACTCATGGCGTTATTGATCGATACCCCTTTCTGAGCGGCTTTATCCTGATCGACCTGCAACAGATACTGCGGAAAACTCGGATCGAAGCTCGTAAACGTATTAGCAATCTCGGGTCGCTTATTCAAGGCAGCGATAAATGCATCGGCCACTTTTTTGGTCTTTTGCAGATCACCCGAACCCGTTTGGTCAAGCAACCGCATTTCAAACCCACTCGAATTACCGAAGCCAGGAACTGTCGGCGGTGGAAAAAACTGAATGGTTGCATCCTGAATTGTCCGGGTTTGTTCCACAAGCTCGGCAATGACATCGTCAACTGTTTGCGAACGCTCATCCCAGCTTTTCAGGTTAATCATGCCCATCCCATATGACGCCCCATTCCCTTCGGTCATCAAACTATATCCGGCCAGTGTCGATACGTTTTCAACCGATTTCATCTTCGAGGCTACCCGCTGGATTTTATCCATCACGTCTTCGGTACGTTTAACCGTTGCCCCCACGGGCGTTGTTACGTTCACATAGATCATGCCCTGGTCTTCCGTCGGAATAAACCCACTCGGCAAAACGGAGCTGATTCCCCAGGTTCCGGCCGCAAAGAGTGCAAGCATGGCCAACGTAACGACGCTCCGGCTGGCAACCCGCCGGAGTATTTTCTGGTACCGACCTGTCAGGGCATCGAAACCCCGGTTGAAACGAGTGAACAATCGACCCAAAATACCGGTGGCCTGATGGTCGTGAGCTGGACGAAGCAGTAGGGCGCACAGGGCCGGGGTTAACGTAACGGCGTTAACCCCGGAAATCACAATCGCTACGGCCAGCGTCAGCGAAAATTGCCGATAAAAAATTCCGACGGGGCCCGACATGAACGCTACGGGCACAAACACGGCCGACATGACCAGCGTGATCGCCACCAGCGCCCCACTGATTTCTTTCATCGCGGCAAATGTAGCCGCCCTCGGCGATAGATGTTCTTCAGCCATTTTCGCGTGAACGGCTTCCACAACCACAATGGCATTATCGACCACAATACCGATGGCCAGCACCAGCGCAAACAGGGTCAGCAGATTGATCGAAAAACCGATGGTGCTCATGAACGCAAACGCCCCCACCAGGGCCACAGGCACGGCCAGGGCACAGATCAGCGTTGACCGCCAATCCTGCAAAAACAGAAACACCACGAAAAATACCAGCACAAAGGCTTCAATGAGCGTTCTGATCACTTCATGAATCGACGCATCCAGAAAGCGTGATACGTCGTAAGCAAAGTTGTAGGTCATTCCTGGCGGAAATTTTGATTTCTTCAACTCCGCCATTTTCTCTTTTACATTCTGAATGACTTCGCTGGCATTGGAGCCCGGCCGCTGTTTAAGCATAATCGAGGCCGACGGCCGACCGTCTGTCTTCGATAAGACATCGTAGTTGAGCGAGCCAAACTCTACGTCTGCTACGTCTTTCAATCGCAGGATCGATCCATCCGGTTCAGCCCGTAATACCAGATTTTCGTACTGCTTCGGGTCAAAAAACTTACCGGAATAGCGTAATACGTACTGCAGCATCTGTGGTGCACGGTCGGCGCTTTCGCCCGCTTTTCCGGGGCCGCTTCGACATTTTGCTCCTGGATGGCCCCAACGACATCATCCACCGAAAAACCGTAGGATGTCATCCGGTCTGGCTTCAGCCAAACCCGCATCGAATACTCACGGGAGCCCATAATGGTCGCTACGCCTACCCCATCAATGCGTTTGAGTTCAGCCAGTACGTTGATATCGGCAAAATTGTAAATGAACTTTTCATCCGCGCCCGGGTCGTCACTGAGAATATTGAGGTACAGCAGCATACTGTTTACCTCTTTCTCGGTCGACACCCCTGCTTTCGTGACTTCCGTGGGTAGTTCATCGAGGACGGTGGTTACCCGGTTCTGTACGCTCATCGCGGCCAGATCAGGATCAGTCCCGACTTTGAAAAAAACCTGGATTACCGTGGTCCCATCATTTCCCGATACGGAATTCATGTATACCATGTTTGGTACGCCGTTGATGGCCCGTTCGAGGGGCATGGCCACCGCTTTTGTCGCTACCTCGGCATTGGCGCCCGTGTATTTTGCCGTTACGGTTACGGATGGTGGCACAATATCGGGAAACTGCGTAACGGGCAATCCCGTCAGCGCCAGATACCCCAGTAACGTAATCAGTACAGAAATAACAGCCGACAGCAGTGGCCGTTTGATGAATAAATCGAACATAAGCTGTAGAGGATTTCGAGGAATTGTATTCGGTTCAGTACGTGTAGCCGAAAACCAGCAAACAACTCAGCCATTACTGTTTTGCCAGATCATTGCGAAGACTATCGGTAGAAAACGCCTGCGGAATGATTTGATCCCCGTCGTGAATGTTCTGAATGCCTTCGTAAACCACCCGCTCACCCGGTTGTAAACCAGATCGAACGATATAATTCAGCCCTACCCGAGCCTGCGGCACGAAACTCCTCGACTTTACCCGATTGGATGCATCCACCACATATACGTAGTTTTTATCCTGCACTTCAAAAACTGCTTTCTGAGGTACCAGCAGGGCATCACTCACAATATTGGGCAATCGTACTTTGCCGGATGAGCCGTGTTTAAGCAGTTTCTGCGGATTCGGAAACCGAGCCCGGAAAGCAATCGTACCGGATTCTTCTTCAAAAACACTCTCCATGGTTTCAATACGTCCCTTGTATGGGTAGGGCGTTTCATCGGCCAGCATCATTTCAACTGCCTTGCCGTCTTTCCCGAACAGATCCCGGTGCTTTTTCAAAAAAGTCAGGTACTCTTTCTCCGATACGTCGAAATAGGCAAAAACTTCGTGGATATCAGACACTTCTGTCAGCAATGCCCCCTCTTCTATTAGGCTGCCGATTTTGAAGGGAATCCGGTTGATCACGCCATCGAAGGGGGCCCGAATATTGGCATGAGCCAGCCGGAGTGCCGCTGTCGACTGAGCCGACTGGGCTTCTTCTATCTGAGCGCGGGCCACATCGAGTTTGGCTTTTGCCAGTTCCAGCTCCGACGGAGAAACAATTTTTTTATCGACCAGTAGTTTCACCCGCCCTACTTCCACTTCGGCCGTTTTTGCGCCTGCTTCGGCACTGCGCAAGGCTGCCCGGGCTTTATCCAACCCGACCCGATATTCGGCCGCGTTAAGGCTAAATAACAGTTGTCCCTGATGAACGGACTGCCCCTCATCAACATAGATTTTTTCCAGGAAACCAGAAACCCGCGCCCGGATTTCTACATTTTTGACGGCCTCCAGCGTGGTTACGTAATCGCGTTGCAGCGTAGTGGGCTGCCGACTTAACTGAACAACGGGCACCGTAAGTTTTTCCGATTCCTCCGTCTTGGTTTCGCTTTTGGAGCAGCCAGCCAATAATATACTGATAGACAGAGCGGTTAATTTAATTATGTTTTTCATACGTATTGTGCGTTTGCGGCCCTCTACTACGCGAGAATCCCTCCTGGAATTCTGGGCATATTGGTAAGGCGCATCTCCGCATAAAAAAAGGGTAGCGTTAAAATCAGCCATGAAATAGTACGATATCATCCAGCGAAATGGATGATAGGCTCAAGACAGGCATAGCGCTGACGGGAGCAGAACAGACTCCGTTCTGACAGCCTAAAAATGCCTCAAGCAGATCCTGAAAATCCTCAATCAGGTTAATCGACACGTCAGCCCAGCGTCTTATTGACTTTCCAGGGAAACGATCCTCAACAGATGAGTTAGGAATAGTGTATTAGCAATCAACCAGCCGAATGCAGGCGGTTGATTAGCCAGGTAAAATTGGTTGAGGGGGTGGTCCTACAATTTCCGATACGTGTATAGAAATACGTTCAGGCCAAAAGGGAACAGGTCGCGCGTTCAGATAATGAACAAGCGGCCGTAATGGGGCAAAAGCAAATAATTGATTAAACTCGTAATCCTGTTCTGTGAGTTCTGACTCATCGTTCGAATCATCCTGCTCAGGAACGGCATTCTGTATGCCAAAAACTTCCTCCAGGATCAATTCACTAATACTTTCGATTTTATTGATCGACAAATCTTCATGGTACATGGTTGTCCTGCCTGTTCGTGAAGTCGTATCCCGACTATCAATGCTTATATTGATGACGGTTAAGGCCATCAGAAAGCATAGACACCTGTATACCCAAAAATTGTATCGTCGTTTATCCATATCGTTCAGAAACCAAATGTAATTCAGCGATTTCATAAACTCAACTGATTTTAGATCAGTTAGTTAGAAAACTTGGATAAAGATAATTCTATCGAAGATAGATTAAATTTCGATTAAAAACACGTTTCCAGCTTATGACTTTTTTTAGAATTACGCAGGATCATCCTTATCTGAACCGCATCCAGAGCTGGTATGAAGGCTCTTTCCCGATTGATGAACGACGTAGTTTTGACGAGTTGAAATCGCTTCTGAAGTGCCCGGACATGTACCTATGCGCCTTGCTGATTACCGATAAACTGGTGGGATTCCTGATCTACTGGCACTGGAACGACGTCGTTTATATGGAGCACTTCGCTATTGATCCGAATCAGCGCGGAAAACAATTCGGTCAGCAGGCTCTGGGGCTAATCCTACGTATTCCGACTCAGTACGTACTGCTGGAAGTCGAGCGGGCAACCGACGAAATCAGTCGACGGCGCATACAATTTTATGAACGGCAGGGATTTATTCTAAACCCCTTCGACTATGTTCAACCACCGTACCAGCCCCAAAAATCTGCCGTGCCTATGCGTTTAATGTCTATTCCGGCTCTAGAGAATATAGCCGTATTTGAGCGATTCAGTGATATGATCCGTATTCAGGTCTACGAGCGGTTTTACGACACATTATAATGGATTCCATAACACCGATTTTTCAATATCGGCAAGTGTAGGTCGCCCGGTCAGTATCATCGCTAATTCAAGCTCCTCTTTCAGGATAGTCATCACTTTTGCTACGCCCGCTGCTCCGCCACAGGCCACACCATAGCAGATAGGTTTACCAACCAGAACTGCTTTTGCTCCGAGTGCTATTGCTTTCAGTACATCCGTACCTCTTCGAATCCCGCCGTCCATTAAAATTGGCACCCGATTGGCTACCCGCTCAACAATATACGGAAGCACATCAATTGTTGCGGGTACCGTATCCAGATTTCGGCCGCCGTGGTTTGATACGATGATACCCGATACGCCCGTCTGAATAGCCCGTACAGCATCATTGGGATTTAAAATCCCTTTTACTAATACAGGAATATTGACTGCCGATTTTAACCATTCAATATCCTTCCAGGTCACCGGCTTTTTCTGTGGCCCCGGAGCAATCATATACGGCGCGTTTAGCGTGTCCGGCAACCCGAAGTCAACCCGCTGTTCGCGATTCCGAACACCCCCAACAGGCGTATCCACCGTTATGCAAATGGCTTTAAAACCGAGTGATTCCGCCTTTTGAATCAGTTCTTTTGTAAACTCCCGATCATCCCGAACGTAAAGCTGGAACCACAAGGGCTGCGATGCTACGTTGGCTATTTCTTCCAGCGGTGTCGTTGTAAAGGAGCTTACAACATACGTAGCCCTAGCAGCACTGGCTCCGCGAGCGGTTGCCAGTTCCCCCTCCGGGTGCATTAGCCGATGGTAAGCCGTTGGAGCGATCAATATGGGATAAGGAAGTTCATAGCCAAATAAAGAGAGCCGGGTATCTGGCTTCTCCATATCAGCCAATACGGTTGGGTTGAGTTTAATCGCATCAAATGCCTGCCGATTCCAGCGGAGCGTGACTTCATCGGCGGCTCCGCTCGCTACGTATTCATAAGCCAGCCGCGTCATGTTCGCTTCTGCTTTTTTTTCGAAATCGAACAGGTTTACAAGGTCTGATAAATCATCAGGATTTGTTGGCATTACTCTTTTTGGTGAACCTTGATTTTCTACCGGTGTATTCGAATGATTAGCAGACATGCTTGTAAGGGCAAATTAAATGGACAATGACTCATCTGGGTGAAAATCCTTTTTAGCAACCTGTTACCAAATCCCCATTTCGAGAGAATATACTGATCCACAAAAAACCCGGCCAGTTTACTCGTTAGAGCAACTGGCCGGGCGAAAATTGAGCGGGTCTAACCCGTACGTTAATTAGGCGTTCTGCTTCATACGGATGATGTTCAGGGCAGCACCGGCCTTGAACCATTCAATTTGTCCTTCGTTGTAGGTATGGTTAACCGGAAACTCGTCGGTTGTTCCATCAGCATGATGCAGCACAATTTCAAGCGGACGGCCTGGAGCAAATTCTGTAAGTCCGTCGATGTCAATGACATCATCTTCCTGAATTTTGTCGTAATCGGCTGGATTTGCAAACGTCAACGCCAACATACCCTGTTTCTTCAGGTTTGTTTCGTGAATCCGGGCAAATGAACGTACCAGAATGGCCCGAACACCCAGGAAGCGGGGTTCCATAGCCGCGTGTTCGCGGGAAGAACCTTCGCCGTAGTTTTCATCACCAACCACTATCGAACCGATACCGGCGGCTTTGTATGCCCGCTGTACGGCTGGCACTTCGCCGTATTCGCCGGTAAGTTGATTTTTCACGGTGTTTGTCTTCTCGTTATAGAAGTTCACAGCACCGATCAGCATGTTGTTCGAGATATTATCCAGGTGACCGCGGTATTTCAGCCAGGGACCAGCCATCGAAATGTGGTCAGTAGTACATTTGCCTTTCGCCTTGATCAGCAGTTTTAACCCTTTCAGGTCAGTACCTTCCCAGGCCGCAAATGGAGCCAGCAGTTGCAGACGGTCGGAGGTTGGGCTAACAATGACCTGTACGCCTGAACCATCTTCTGCCGGTGCCTGATACCCCGCGTCGTCAACAGCATAGCCTTTCAGCGGCTGTTCGATACCGGCAGGCTCATCCAGTTTAACCTGTTCACCATGTTCGTTGGTCAATGTATCGGTCATCGGGTTAAAGGTCAGATCACCCGCAATCGCCAGCGCTGTCACGATTTCAGGCGAAGCCACAAATGCGTGTGTGCTGGCGTTACCGTCGTTCCGCTTGGCGAAGTTCCGGTTGAACGACGTAATGATCGAGTTTTTACGGGTTGGGTCGTCCATATGCCGCGCCCACTGCCCAATACAGGGTCCACAGGCATTAGCCAGTACGACACCGCCAATTTCTTCGAACGTATCGAGCAGACCGTCCCGTTCAGCCGTGAACCGAACCAGTTCAGAGCCAGGCGTTACGGTAAACTCAGCCTTGGTTTTCAGATGCTTGGCTGTCGCCTGCGCGGCAATCGAAGCCGAGCGGGTCATATCTTCATAGCTGGAGTTTGTGCACGAACCAATCAAACCAACTTCAAGCTTGGCAGGCCAGTTGTTTTCTTTAACGGCTTTAGCAAAATTCGACAAAGGCCAGGCCAGATCCGGGGTGAAGGGACCGTTGATATGCGGCTCCAGTTCCGACAGATTGATTTCAATCAGTTGGTCGTAGTACGTAGCCGGATCAGCGTAGACTTCATCATCCGAACGAAGATGCTGTTTAACCGCATCGGCGGCTTCAGCGATATCTGCCCGGCTGGTAGCTTTCAGGTAATTGGCCATTTTCTCGTCATAGGCAAAAATCGACGTTGTTGCTCCGATTTCAGCACCCATGTTGCAGATTGTCCCTTTTCCCGTTGCCGACAGGCTTTCAGCGCCCTCGCCAAAGTATTCAACGATGCAGCCCGTACCACCTTTTACGGTCAGGATACCCGCCACACGCAGAATGACGTCTTTGGCTGATGCCCATCCGCTTAATTTCCCGGTAAGTTTTACACCAATCAGTTTGGGCATTTTGAGTTCCCAGGCCAGACCTGCCATTACGTCGCAGGCGTCGGCACCACCAACCCCAATGGCAATCATACCCAGCCCACCCGCATTCGGCGTGTGTGAGTCGGTACCGATCATCATCCCGCCGGGGAAAGCGTAGTTTTCGATCACAACCTGGTGGATGATCCCAGCACCGGGTTTCCAGAAACCGATACCATATTTATTAGAAATCGACGCCAGGAAGTCATAAACTTCTTTGTTCTTGCTTTTGGCAATGTCCAAATCTTTGTCTGCTCCTACTTCGGCCTGAATCAGGTGATCGCAGTGCACCGTCGATGGAACCGCAACTTTTGGGCGGCCCGCCTGCATAAACTGCAACAGCGCCATCTGGGCCGTCGCATCCTGCATGGCTACGCGGTCAGGCGCAAAGTCCACATAGGCTTTTCCCCGCTCGAACGCCTGGGTAGGCAGTCCAGCAAAGAGGTGACTGTACAAAATCTTTTCCGACAGAGTCAGCGGTTTGCCCACTGCCTGCCGGGCTGCTTCGACGCGCTCACCAAGGTTAGCATAAACGCGCTGAATCATGTCTAAATCAAAAGCCATAGCAAGTAGGAATAACAGTTTACTGAAAGGTATATTCTATTAAGACAACCAACGAATTCACAAAATGGATTCCGGTTAGCGGCTCAAAATTAGAAGATTCTGGCACGTTTTGGAAATATTACCTACGAATCATGGGAAATGTAGAAAGAGTCGTCTAACAACACACCCCTTCAATCTGTTTATTTGCTGGCAAATAGAACAAAATCGATAATCGTTCTAAATTGATACGTACCATTGCATTCGTCTGTTTATCCTGCATATTTGACCTACAAACACTAATCCCCTATGAACAAGAAAAACATTTTTCTATCCATTGCATCGCTGCTGGCCATAGGATTGTCGCTCTCATCGTGTCTTGACGAAGAAAATCCGAACACAATTACGCCCCCAACGACGTTTACGGCAACGCTGAATGGTGCCAGTGAGAAGCCTACTTCAACGACCTCAACAGCTACAGGTACGTTTACCGGTTCCTTAAATGAGGCTACCCGTGTATTGAGCTATACGGTTACGTATACAGGCACGTTCTCCTCCTCCCTGACGGGCGGGCATATTCACCGCATTACGCCTAATTCAACAACCGGTACTGGTCCTGTCGAGATTCCATTTGCGAACCTGACGTCGCCCATTACCGGCACCGTAACATTGGCAAACAAAAATCGGGTCGATAGCCTGAAAAATGGTTTCTACTACGCGAATCTGCACACCACGGTTTATCCAGCGGGTGAAATTCGTGGCGATATCAAGAAACAGTAATGGTGAATTAGATAGTGAATCAAGGCTTTATTCAACCTTACAAAAAAATCCCCGTACCAGAGCGATACGGGGATTTTTTTTGATCTAGACAATCTTCGTGACCCTAGGCAACCGAAATGGTTTGCGCGGGTTTATTCGTTTCCGGATTCTTTGGCAGGGTTACTTTCAGAATACCATCGGCATAACTAGCCGATATACTGTCTGTCAGAACCTTATTGTTCAGTTGGAATGACCGTTCAAAGGAGCGGTTACTATATTCCTGATACGTATAGTTACCGGACTTCTGGGCTTCATCAGACGGATCAGTTCCCTGATACGATACCGTCAATACGTCATCTTTTACGGTCAGCTTTACGTTCTCTTTCACCAGAGCTGCTGCATATAAAGAGATTACGTATTCACTATCAGTCTCTTCGATGTTTACCGGCACCTGATGAAATCCGCCCGCATGGCGTCCCCAGAAACCACCGAATTTGCCGCGACCCCAGGGGCCACCAAATTTACCCCGTCCAAACGATTGCCCGCCCCAATGACCGCAATTGCCTTTATTTCCTGCTTCGAATGCTTGTTTATTATACATGGTTGTGATTTGTCTTGTGTTTACTGATTTTAGATTTGTTGTTTACTGATTACGGATTATCCGATGGGAATGACTCGCTCATAGCTTACCTGAGACATTGGGGTACGGTACGTAGGGTTATCGATGGAAATAATTTCCGACGATTGCCAGCCACCCCGTCCCAGCGGACCAAATGGTCGACCCAGCAAACGCGCCCCGACTACCCGGGCCAGCAGAAATAAGCCAGCGCCTACTAGCAAAACTTTTACAATGAGCGTAATGAGAAACAAAGCCAATCCGGCTACCAGCGCTACGCCAGCTACTCTCCAAATGATGTTCATGTTGTTTGTGTTTAAAAGGTTTCTAAAAGTTCTGTTTTTCAGAAAGTCCGTTGAGACTGTAGCAGCCAGTTAAACTATTGATCGTTTTCAGTGCTCTTTCTTTCAGGTTGTGAACTTTGATAGGGTTGACGGCTAACCCGGCACTTTTACTTTACCGATTCGCAAATTTTTTTAGAGAAATTTCACGCAAGGCGCTTTAAATGACCCCTTCCCAACATTTATCTTCTGATTTTCAATTACTTACCTATAAAAAATATTTTTCTTTAAATCAAAAAAAGCTCCTGCCTATGAATGGCAGGAGCTTTTTTTACGCACGGGCGATGGATTCATTTTACGTTTCTTCGCGATTACGGCGAAAAACGTTGGCACTTTTTAGGTCAGCCGACGATTTTTAGAATGGTTTGATAGAGTACTTCGCTGCCCAGTGCCAAATCTTCGTAAGACGCATATTCCAGCGGGTTATGGCTGATGCCGTCCTTACAGCGAACGAAGATCATGCCAAAATCACAGGCTTCCGACATGACAAGCGCATCATGAAACGGACCACTTACCAGTTCTGGCACGTCCAGTCCCAATTCGGTGCAGCTGGCCCGGATAGTGTCTTTAATCCAGTCAGCGCAATAGCTTGATTGGATATCGGTATCCACCGTCAATTCGTACGTAAGCCCATGTTTCTCCGAGATTTCGGCTATGGCCTGTTTCAGTTGGTGCTCACAGGTGTTCCGACGATCCATATCAATATCCCGGAATTCCATGGTCATCGTTACTGATTCGGGAATGATATTCCGGGACGAAGGAAATACCTGTAACGTGCCAACCGTACCGACCGTAGGAGCCGGGGCAAACTGCGACGCAATTTCGTTGACTGCCACCACCACTTTAGCCGCTCCCAACAACGCATCCTGACGTAACGGCATCGGCACCGATCCTGCGTGCCCGGCCATTCCTTTCAGGTTCAGGCTTAGTAACAGGGGCCCGGCAATGCCACTGACGATGCCAATGGATTTGTTCGACTTGTCCAGAACCGGCCCCTGCTCGATGTGTAGCTCGATAAAGCACCGTATGCTACCGGGTGCGTATTCGTCTTCCTTGAATTTTGTAATGTCGCAGCCGAAGTCGATCAATGCCTGCTCACGGGTGATTCCGTCTTTATCTTTTCGCTGAAGCTCACCTTCTTCCAGTTTGCCCAGTATTCCCCTCGACCCGAAAAGTCCTTTATTAAACCGCCAGCTTTCTTCATCGGCAAATGCAATCACATCGATACTGCATTCGGGTATAATGCCTTTTTCAGCGATGGTGCATACAGCTTCTATGGCACAGAGCACCCCAGAAATACCATCAAATCGCCCACCGTAGGGCTGCGTATCCAGGTGAGACCCTGTCATTAAGATCGGGGCATCCGGGTTTTTGCCGTTTAAACGCCCGATCAGATTCCCGAAGCTATCGATACGTACCGTTAAACCAGCCGATTCCATCCAGCCTCTGGCTTGTTCGAACATCGTTTTTTCCAGAGCAGAATGAGCTGGACGACACATGCCCGTTTCGCCAATTTTTCCGATCTCACTCGAGACCTCAAAGTAATGCTGAAGACGTAATGGATTGATAGTCATACAGAAAAAGGAGAAGGGAGAAAGGAAAAGGCAGAAGGGTGCGTGACTGTGTCGGGACAGTTTTACCTTCTCTTCTTCCTCGCTCCGCAATTATACGTTAGATCAGGAACCCCGGTAGGTTGAATAGCCAAATGGATTTAACAACAAGGGGACGTGATAGTGTTCGCCTGTGACAATCGAAAATATGATGTCAACATAAGGGTAAAACGTGGAAATTTCGAGCGTATTGAAATAAGGCTGCGTCTCAAAATGCAGTTTATAAGTGCCTGACGGAATGGCATCCGTGAGCAGATTGCTGATACGTCCGTCGGCATTGGTTCGGCCAGTAGCCAGTTCCAGCCATTCGTCTTGCTGATATTGGTACAACGTAATGGCTACTCCTTCGGCAGGTTTACCGCGCGTTGTGTCAAGAATATGGGTCGTAATCGGGCTCATTCGTTCAGCAGTTTTTCCAGACGTATTTTGGTGATCTTAAGCTGTTCCTGCATGGCAATCAGAATCTCCTCTTCGGGAGAATTCGGCAATCGGGATTCCAGAATAGCCAGCATATCCACGGCCGATTTACCCGTAGCGCAGACGATGAAAATGTACCCGAATTTTTCCTCGTACAGTCGATTCCCTTCAGCCAGTTTTTCCAGAACCTCATGCGATGCCGTCGAGACGCCTGCCTGTTCGCCTGACGCCCATTCGTTTGTGGTGGCAAACTTTTCACGTAGCGACTGAATATCACCAATTTTAGGATGATGCGTGAAGGCTTCCCGCCAGTCGTTTTCTGAGCAAGCATACCAGATGATTTCGGTCTGTTCGAACAAGCTTTCTCTGCTCTCTACCGGAAAGAGTTTAGCCATCTCACCAACCCAGGCTGATGATCCACAGCAGGTTGTGAGTGCGCTCTTAAGTTCAGAAACCGGCAACTGGTTTAACTCGGGCAGAATCATATAGTGGTCGGAAAACGATTCACATTCTTGTAATAAAGATAAACTGCGGGCTCTTTTCCCATCGCCGTAAACCACTGCTGGCAGTATGGAGCCATCCAGATTGAATCCCCCTTTTTTATGGGATACCAGTCTTTATCCAGCATGTACACGCCCTGCCCCTGCAGATAAATCAAGCCATGTTCCATAATGTGTGTTTCGACAAACGGCAAATGCCCACCCGGATCGTAGGTGAAAATATTGACCGCCATATCAAACGACAACGTATCGGGCAGCAGCACCTGCAGACGTAGCGCCGGGTCGCCCAGATAGGTTGGCCCCTCTACGGAAGCAGCATCACCAAACAGAACCGGCGGCACGTCGTATCCGTCCAGTTTTTCATAGACTTTATGAAACGTAAGCAGTTGAGTACCCGGCTCTGGTTTATCAAACGTATAGTCTTTACCGATTGGAATGTAGACGAACTGGCCGGTTGTCAACATCTCAGACCGACCGCCCACTGCCGCCCGGCACCGACCGCAAATGACGTACACAAATAGCTGAGACGCTTTCGTGGTTCCCCCAATTAAACTGTTCCAGTTCAGCGTAACAAGCGTTTGACAAAGATTAGCCCCCATCTGCTCGTTGATAATTACGTTGACGGTACAGTTCTCCCAGCCCGGAACCCGGCTGTTGATATAGCCATCGGGGCTGATAACTGCGTGATTATGTTTAACAACAGATCGGGTAAGCGCTGAGATTTCCATAGATTTTAATTGGTCATTGGTGATTAGTCATTGGTCATTTCGTTTCGCTGTCATTGGAGATTAGGCATTAGTTATTGGTCATTGGAAATAACAACTAATGGCTAATGACCAGTGACTAATGACCAGTATACTTTTCAATTAGACGCTTCAGGAACGTATCGGCTACCTGTAGCGTAGCAGCTACATCCGAAAGCTCAGTATTTTCAAGTGGATTGTGGCTGATTCCTTTATAACACCGAACGAAGATCATTGCTATAGGCGAAACCAGCGAAATGGGAACGCCATCATGCCCGGCGCCACTCATTAAACGGACTACTTCAAAGCCATTTTCCTTGATTGCCTGCTCAATAAACTGATTTAGGGTTGGATCGCAGGAGACAGGACTCGTTTCCTGAATCAGGTTCCAATCGACGTCAACTGCTCGTTTTTGACCAATATCGGCACAACGTTGGTGCAGTTCCTGATACGCCGATGCAAGAATCATTTCCTGATTACTCCGTACGTCCAGACTGCAAACGACTTTGCCGGGAATAACATTACTGGCAGCGTTCATTACGTTCAATTTACCCACAGTGGCAACCAGATTGGCTTCATTCGCTGCCAGTCGTTCAACCTGTAAAATAAACTCAGCGGCCGCACATAATGCATCCTGCCGCATGTCCATCGGTACCGTTCCAGCATGGCCTGCCATCCCTGCAAACGTTATTTCTACCCGTTTCTGACCAGCAATAGCTGTTACAACGGCAACCGGTACGTTACGTTCGTACAAAACCGGACCCTGCTCAATGTGTATTTCGAAATAACCCAACCAGTCGTCCGGCAGAATGGCATCAGTTTTTAACTGGTCAACATCGCCACCCATCGTTTGAATAACTTCCCGAAGGGTAATACCCGATGCATCTTTTTTATCCAGCAATGTCGTATCAAACGAACCCGCTACGACTTTACTCCCCAGGTACGTTGTATGAAAACGAACACCTTCCTCGTCACTGAATGCAATCAGTTCAATATGAAAAGGAAGCGGGGTTTTTGATCGGATCAACTGCTCAACGAGATCGATTCCCATAATTACGCCCAATGGTCCATCAAACTTTCCTGCATTGACGACCGTGTCAATATGGGAGGCAATCACAAACGTTTTGGCTCTGCTATCCGGACTTACCAATCGCCCTCGTACATTGCCAATGGCATCAACTCGCGTTTGCAGGCCAGCGTCCTGCATCCAGTATTGAACCAGCTGGCTGCCCTGCCGAAATGCATCCGTGCCGAATGTCCGGGTTACACTGACAGCGTCTTCGCTGATCGAAGCCAGTTCATTGATCCGGTTCAGAATGGTTTCAGCGCGTAATTGTATAGTACGACTCGACTGTGGGTTACTCTCGAAAATCCTCATGGATGCTATTTACAATTGCCTTACTCACGCGGTTCTGTGAGCCGTGAGTACGTTTCCAGCGTTTAACGTCAGAAAGTTTCCAGCGTCAAAAACCGGCTCGCCAGCCAGGTACGTTCGCTTGATAACCCCATACAGTTCTTGGTTCAGATACGGTGTCATTTTATGCCTGTGTCGTATTAAATCTTCCGTTACGGTAAAGGACTGTCCCGGGTTCCAGACAATCAAATCGGCATCATATCCCGCAGCTATACGTCCTTTCCGCCTGGAAAAACCGATTAGTTCGGACGGTTTTTCGCAAAGCCATCGGGTTAGATCGGTTATTGCAAAGCCTCGTTTTCGAGCCGCCGTCCACAATACGGGCAGGGCGAACTGTAACGATGCAATGCCCCCCCAGGCATTCATAAAATCACCGCTTTGCAGCTGTTTCAACTCGGGCGCAGCCGGGGAGTGGTCTGTCGCAACAAAATCAATGATACCTGCTTTCAACGCTTCCCACAACTGGTCATTATTTGCCTGTTCACGTATGGGGGGAGCGCACTTATACTGCGTCTGGCCATCCGGAATACTTTCAGCATGGAAAAACAGGTAATGCTGTGCCGTCTCGACCGTCAGCGGCAACCCGTTTTGTTTAGCATTCGCTATAGGTTCGATGGAATTGGCGGAAGACAAATGCACGATGTGCGTCCGGCAGTTGTATTCCTCACATAACCGTATCATTAATGCAATCGCGGTATCTTCCCATTCCTTCGGGCGTGACGACAGGTAATTTTGGTAGGACCTGACATAATCAGTAGCCAGTGGTTCTTCGGTCGATAATTCGCAATGAACCAGCAAAGGCAAGCCAGACTGGGCAATGATCGGCATGGCTTTCCGTAAATCCTCTTCCGTTACGTTCGGAAAGTCGTCGATGCCCGAATGAGTTAGAAACGCTTTGAACCCCAATACGCCCTTGTCTATAAGCCTTTCGATCTCAGCGCTATTGCCGGGTATCAGCCCTCCCCAGAAACCACAATTGGTATGCAGTTTTCCGTTGAGTGCGGCAATTTTCTGGTCAAATGCGTCAACGGTGGTTGTTACCGGCGATGCGTTCAGCGGCATATCGACCAGGGTGGTTAGCCCACCCGCGAGAGCGGCTCGTGTAGCTGTATCAAAACCCTCCCAATCTGTTCGCCCCGGTTCGTTGATGTGTACGTGCGGATCAATTAACCCCGGCATCAATACGTCATCCCCAATATCAACGACGGCTCCGGCAAAGCTTTCCGGCAGCTCCGCTTCTACGGCTACGATCTGCCCATTTCTGATCAACACCACAGCCTTACGAACACCGTCTGGCGTTACCACATTATTTCCTATTATCACGAAATCAGTCATGCGTACTGGCAGAAGCTTGCGGGACTATCCATCCAGCCGCGCGGTATGCACTTATCTGGTCGGCGTACAAGCCGGCGGATATTGACTAAAAATAGGAAATAAATTTCTATACTAGTGGTCAATACTACCCAAAACGGCCGAAACCATCATGAAGATCACCCTGAAAAAAAATGCTTATGGCAAAAACGCCGTAAACCTGTCAAAAGTCATTCGGCACCCTGATTATCATGAATTCCGGCAGATTTCTGTCAATGTTTCATTGGAAGGCGACTTTGAAACGGCGCATACCTTGGGCGACAATTCCAAAATTCTCCCGACCGATACGCAGAAGAATACGGTCTATGCGCTGGCTAAAGAACACTTTATTGATTCGATTGAAAACTTTGGCGTTTATCTGGCTACTTATTTTCTCACAAACAATCCACAGGTGTCGCAGGCGAAAATCCATATTGTCGAACATCCCTGGACCCGAATGGCTTTCGATGGCGAATCTCACCCTCATGCGTATGTAGGTGGCACTTCCGAAAAACACACCACCACGATTCTGCAATCAGCTGAAAGTATTAGCGTTACGTCGGGACTCAGCGATCTGCTTATTCTAAAAACAACGGATTCTGGCTTTGAAGGCTATATCAAAGATCAATATACTACGCTGAAAGAAACTGCTGATCGAATTCTGGCTACCCAATGCGAAGCCAGTTGGACGTACTCTTCTGACAACCTTGATTTTACCCGTCTCTTTACCCGAATCCGGGAAACGCTACTTAAAACATTTGCCCATCATAAAAGCCTGTCGGTGCAGCAAACCCTATTGGCTATGGGAGAAGCCGTTTTAACCGAAAATCCGGAGGTTGATGAGATTACGCTGAAACTGCCGAACAAACACCATATCCTGTTCAATCTGGAGCCGTTTGGGATGGACAACAAAAACGAGATTTTCATAGCTACCGACGAACCCTATGGCTACATAACAGGCACCGTAGCGAGAGAGTAAGTCAGAAACGGTTCTTTTCCTGGATGATTTCCGCAGCAATGCTGATCGCTATTTCCTCGGGAGTCTGACTGTGAATGGGCAAGCCAATTGGCGCATGCATGTTCGTCAAAATTTCGCTGGAAATTCCCTCCGCGCGGTACGTACCGACTAGTTTTCCAATTTTGGTCTTGCTACCAAGCACCCCAATGTACCGAAACGATTTATTAAGCAACGCTCTGATAGCCAGATCATCGGTACGGTAGCCGAACGTCATGATGACAACGTAATGATGCCTGCCGGAAGGAATCCGGTCGGTTAGCTCACTATAGCTGTTGACACTGATTTTTTCATGCGCTGCGTCGTTCAACAGCATCGTATGCAGATCAGGGCGGTCGTCGTAGATGCGGATGTAAAAATCAAGCTGACTCATCATCCGCGAGAGCGCCAGCGCACAATGTCCGCCCCCAATGATAAATAACTCATTTTTGTAGCCAATACGCTCCTGGTAAAGCCATTCCTGCTCCGACTGCATAACAAACCGATGGTCGACATCTAATGGCTCATTCTCGGCAAATCGAATACCTGCGGGTGAGAGTTCCAGCAGGCCATTTCGATTCGTTTCCAGACTGGCGACAATACGTTGAATAGCCGTCGCTTCGGTTGCCTGAATCCGGTAGAGCAAAATATTTTGATCGCCCGAACAGATCATACCACTCTGGTTATGAGTCGCTTTTTTATCGTGATACTGGGTTCGAATGGACAGTTCAGCCGTGGTACGTTTAAGCGTCTCTTTCGCCATCTCCACAAACTTATGCTCCATGATCCCCCCACCAATGGAGCCTTCCATGTCACCCAGCGCAGTTACGGCCATTAGAAAACCCTGCCTGCCGGGGCTGCTCCCATGACTTTCCAGTACGTATAACAGCATGACTGGCACATGAAGCTGAAGACTTTTATGGATTAACTGCCAGGTGGTTAGCTGTTTGATCATTAGCAAGAGAAACGGGACGTTGAGCTGTACTGACGTCGTATAAACCAAGCAGAACTTTCTCGGGCGTCATGGGCGCATCGAAAGGGATTTGGGCGTTAGGATTGAAGGCAAGGACGGCATTACGTAAGGCAAAGTAAGCACCGATGCCGTACATCAACGGTGGTTCGCCGACAGCTTTCGACCGAAGTATAGCCAGATTATCCAGCTCGGTTTTTAAGGGCTCAATGGCAATTTCCTTCGGAACCGAATAAATATCCGGCACCTTGTACGTCGACAAGGCATTGGAGCGCAACCAGCCCGACGTATCATAGATGACCTCTTCCATGGTCATCCAGCCAAGGCCCTGAACAATGCCGCCCTCGATCTGCCCCTGGTCGATCAGCGGGTTCATACTGACGCCAAAATCATGGACAACTTTAACTGACTCCATTTCATACGTACCGCGCAGGCAATCGACCTTCACTTCCACAATGGCCGTTCCGTACACATGATACGCAAACGGATGGCCTTTTTCGCGGCTGGCATCATAATGAATTTCGGGGGTGGCATAATGGGCATGTTCCGATAGGCTGACACGTTTGGTAAACGCTTCCATCACCAGCCGATTCCAGTCCCAGTCAGTTTTTTCCCCATTCACGTATACCCACTCGTCTTTCAGCAGAACTGCCTCAACAGCCGTTTGTAGCTCACCCGCAGCCACAACCTTCAAACGCTGAACGATTTCGGAACAGGCCATCTGAACGGCCTTTCCATTCAAATCGGCTGTAGCACTGGCGGCAGACGGCGACGTATTGGCAATTCGATACGTACTGGTTGACTGTAACTTAACCCGCTCCGGCCGAATCGACAGGCCTTGGGCGGCAACCTGAAGCATTTTTGTGTTTACCCCCTGCCCCATCTCAACAGCTCCTGTACTTACGCCAACACTGCCATCGGTATATACGTGTACCAACGCCCGCGCCTGATTCATCCGGGTGTTGGTAAATGAAATACCAAAGCATATGGGCATCAAGGCTAACCCTTTCTTATACAATTGGTTAACACTGTTAAATGAATTTATTTCATCCCGTATAACGTCTACCTGATACAGGACGGTGGCCTTGTTCCAGCAGGCATGCGCTTCGCTGACTGCTTTCTGACCATAAGCAAATTCGTCGCCTGTTTTATTCAGGTTTTTGGCCTGAATCACGGAGGCATCAACCGCTAACTCCTCGGCAGCTTTGGCAATTGCGGCTTCGATGACGAACATTCCCTGCGGCCCGCCGAAGCCACGAAAGGCCGTATTGGGTGGCAAATGCGTCCGGCAACTGTAGGCAGTGGCCGTTACGTTCGGTATGAAATACGTGTTGGTACAGTGAAACAGGGTGCGTTCCAGAACAGCGGGAGACAGATCAGCAGCCGCACCAGCGTTTTGATAAAACGTTGCTTCGTAGGCGATGATTTTCAGATTCTGATCCAGACCAATTTTAAAATCAGACGAATACGGATGCCGTTTTCCAGTCATGGCCATATCCTCCATCCGATTCAGCGAATACTTAACAGGCTTTTTGAGTATGTGCGCAGCAAGTGCACACAATGCCGCCCACATATTGGCCTGATCTTCTTTTCCACCAAACCCTCCGCCCAGCCGCGTTACGTCTACATCAATCTGATGCATGGCTAACCCCGACGAGCGCATGACGGCCCGTTGTACTGCCGTTGGGCCTTGTGTAGAGGAGTAAAGTTTGATAGCATTGTTCTCCTGCGGAACCGCATAGGCACCCTGCGTTTCGATGTACAGATGTTCCTGCCCGTTGGTTTCGGTACGTCCTTCAAAAATATGCGCGCATTGGGCCCACGCAGTCGACGTATCGCCTAAGCGGTGCGTTCTTGGCCGAACGATCAGTTCTCCTTTGGCCTGCGCTTCGCGAGGGTCTGTAATAACCGGCAGAGGGTCAATGACCACCCGAATCTGTTTGACAGCGGCACGGGCTGCATCCTCCGTTTCTGCCACGACAAAAGCGATGGGCATCCCACAGTAATGTACATGCTGTTCGGCCAGAAGGGGCTCATCCGGAACAATACCGCCTATCTGATTTTCGCCCGATACGTCGTTGTAGGTAATTATTTTGACTACGCCGGGCATAGATTCAGCTGCTGTCAACTCCAGCGACTTGATGATTCCATGTGCAATTGGCGAACCAAAGGCGGCTCCAAACAAGGTTCCTCGAATCAACGGAATATCGTCCAGATAAACCGACTCGCCCCGTACATGCGTTCTGGAATCTATATTTTTCATCGGTTATACAATCTGCCCACTACTAAACCAGCAACTGCGCTACGTTCAGTGATGGGAAAAATTTAATAAAATGCGCCTTAATCAATTGACTGATTAGTAGTCGCTTATAAATTTCAGTACCGCGGGCATCGCTGATGGGCGAGATATCGGTTTGAGCTACTTTCGTTGCTTCGAGAACTACCGCTTCTGTAACCGATTTGCCGGTCAGAAAGGCTTCTGTTTTCGTGAGTCGTTTTGGAATAGGCGCAACACCCCCAGCCGATAACCTAATCGACGTAATGATATCATCATCAATTTTAAGCTGAATAGCCGAATTAACACTGGCAATATCCAGATGCGTCCGTTTGCTGACTTTCTCAAAATTGAATGCAGTCGTTGAACCGGGCAGCTCGAAACAGATTTGCTTTAGATATTCTTCAGGTCTTTTTTCGAGTGTTTTATAACTTAAATAAAGGTCTCGCAAGGGTAACTGTCGGGAAGTTGTACCATCGCTCAGAGTAATTGTCGCATCCAGCGCCAGAAAGAAAATGGTAAAATCGCCGATGGGTGATGCATTAATAAAGTTTCCTCCAATGGTTGCCATGTTGCGGATGGGCATCGACGAAACCAGCTTTGTATACGTATTAAAATAAGGGAAATACGTCTGCATGATGGGCGATTCGATCAGATCGGTGACCGTAGAGGCAGGCCCAATGATACATTGATTCCCTTCCTGCCTGATTCCTTTCAAGTCCTGCTGATCGAACAGAAACTGAATCGAAGCGTCTTTTACTTCATCGTGTTTTTGGACGTAAACGTCCGTACCGCCCCCTACTCGTTGCGCCGACCGATTAGTAGTCCGGAGGTCGCCATTCAGATGAAGCGCCAATGCCTGTAGACGCTCCTGAATCGTCGAAAAATAATTTGGTACTATTCCCTTATCTGTTCCAAACTTTACCAACGATTCATCTGTTCGCGACTCTATCAGGTTAGCAATACGAGCGGCCGCTCGCTCAATGGACTTGTAACCCGTACAACGACAGATATTCCCGTCAATCGCAGCAATCGCATGTTGAACTGTAGGCGCTGTATCGCTCAGGCAAAACCCCGCCAGCGACATCACAAAACCGGGTGTACAAAACCCACACTGCGTCGCTGATTCATCCGCCATTGCCTGCTGAATCGGGTTCAACGCATTCATGTTGATCCCCTCGACCGTAACGATGTGCTTTCCGTGCGCATTTCCCAGCGGCATCAGGCAGGATGTAGCCGTACGATACCGTAACTCGCCAGCTGCCAATTCACCAACCAGCACCGTACAGGCTCCGCAATCTCCTTCGCGACAGCCGATTTTTGTGCCCATGAGGTGTTGGTGATACCGCACAAAATCAAGTACCGTCGTGCCCGAAGGCAGGGTCGTTTTGACTTCTTTATTATTTAAGATGAAGGTAATCAATACGTTATCTGTGTAATACTCTCTTTATAAAATGATGAATTATGAATGATAAATGATTAATTATAACAGGTTGACTTATATATCATTCCACTCTTACCATTCATAATTCAACATTCAACATTTTATTAATGGTCGTTTAGGGGCAATCCACGACGCTGAAACTCTTTCCAATTCAGGTATTCATCACCTTTGCGCTGTTCCACCATGGTGATGCAGCTATCGACAGGACACACTAATTTACACAAATTGCAGCCTACACACTCATTTTCGATAATTGAATACGTATTGTACGGTTTTCCGTACGTCAGATTAATGGCCTGATGCGACGTGTCTTCACAGGCAATGTAGCACAGGCCGCAGTGAATGCACTTGTCCTGGTTGATATTGGCAACGATGTGATAGTTAATATCCAGATCTTCCCAATGGGTGATTGTCGGGACCGATTTGCCGATGAAATCGTAGATCGTTTTGAAGCCTTTTTCGTCCATCCAGTTGTTCAGGCCATCGCACATGTCTTCGATAATGCGAAACCCGTGCTTCATGACTGCCGTACAGACCTGTACCGACGTAGCACCCAGCAGCATAAACTCAGCGGCATCTTTCCAGGTGCTCACTCCTCCAATACCCGAGATGGGTACCCGCGACGTAGTGGGGTCCTGAGCGATGGTCGTCAGCATTTTCAGGGCTACAGGCTTAACGGCCGGGCCACAATACCCGCCATAGACCGATTTACCCGCTACGTAAGGATTGGGCACAAACGTATCCAGATCGACCCCAGTAACCGATTGAATGGTATTGATGAGTGAAAGGGCGTTGGAACCTCCTTCAACAGATGCCCTGCCCGTCGGCACGACTGAATGGACATTGGGGGTCAGTTTGGTTATCACCGGAATGGCCGCTTTTTCCATGACCCATTCCACCACCATTCTGGCAATTTCGGGATCTTGCCCGACGGCTGCGCCCATACCCCGCTCGGTCATCCCGTGTGGACAGCCAAAATTCAATTCCAGACCATGGGCACCCGTATCTTCCACCTGTGCAATAAGTTCGTGCCACTTCTCGCGGGTGTTATCGGCCATGAGCGACACAATCATCGCACGGTCGGGAAACTCGCGAACACATTCCGCGATTTCACGAAGGTTAATGTCCAGTGGCCGATCCGAAATCAGTTCGATGTTGTTCAAGCCCATCATTTTGGTACCGTTATAATCGACTGCCGAATAACGCGACGATACGTTTTTGACCTGTGAGCCCAGCGTTTTCCAGACCACACCGCCCCAGCCTGCTTCAAACGCCCGCAGTACGTTAAATTTTTTATCCGTCGGTGGGGCACTCGCCAGCCAGAACGGGTTCGGCGACTTAATACCCAGGAAGTTTGTGCTTAAATCTGCCACGTAAGTAATGAGTGAAAGAGCGAAAGAGTGACTGAGTGAAAAAAGGGGCTGCTGAGCCGCTCTTTCACCCATTCACTCTTTCACTCATTATAAAATTTAGTATCGATTTTGCGCCGTCTTTCCCCGCCTGAACGGCATCGACCACTTCTTTGCCGCCGTTGACACAATCACCACCGGCAAAAACGCCGGGGATATTTGTTTCGCCATTCTCATTGATGGCGATTTTACCGTACCAATGCGTCAGTTGGTTTTTGCTGACCAGCTCTTCGTAGGGGGTCTGACCAGCTGCTTTGATGACCATATCCACGTCCAGCGTAATGGTCTGTCCTGTTTCGACCGGCGACCGGCGGCCACTCGTATCGGGCACGCCCAGTTCCATTACGTTACAGACGAGTTGGTTTACCCGACCGTTTTCACCCAATACTACTTTGGGCGACGCCAGCCAGATAATTCGACAGCCATCCAGCTTTGCCAGATTTAATTCGACTTCTGTACTTGGCATTTCGGCCTGCGTTCGGCGATAAACGATCGTAACCTCTTTGGCACCCAGCCGTTTGGCCTGCGTGGCGGCATCAATGGCCGTCATGCCTAACCCAATTACGGCCACTTTATCCCCAACCGGAACCGACGGAAATCCCTTCTCCCGAATGTCATAAATAAAGCGGATGGCATCTTCAACACCTTCCAGCTGCTCGCCAAGTATGTCCAGTTGCCGGGCAACGCCCACTCCAATACCCAGATAGACGGCGTCGTAGTTGGTTTGCAGTTCAGCTAAGGAAATGGTACGTCCTAATTCCTGATCGTATTTGATGGTTATCCCCCCAAGCGACGTAACAAAATTCACTTCATCTTCGCAGAATTGGGGCGTGACCTTGTAGGCCGCAATGCCATAAGTCATTAAGCCCCCGCCTTTGCTTTCTTTTTCGTAAATCGTTACGTCTACTCCTTCCCGACTTAATACGTGTGCACAACTCAGCCCGGCCGGTCCAGCCCCCACTACAGCTACTTTTTTACCCGTAGACGGTTTTCGCTGAAACAACGGCCATTTTTGCTCGATGGCTTTTTCAGTCGAGTACCGTTGCAGCTTGGCAATTGGAATAGGCGGCTCGTCCAGGAGGTTAAATACGCAGGACCCTTCGCATAATTTCTCAACTGGACAGACTTTTGAGCAGCCGCCCCCCATGATGTTGGCATCAAAAATTGTATGAGCTGATCCTTTTACGTTATCGGTAGTGATCTGCTTGATAAACTTCGGAATATTGATACTCGTTGGGCAGCTTTTGATGCAAGGCGCATCATAACAGAACAAACAGCGATTGGCTTCCACCAGAGCCGCTTCCCGGGACTCAAAAGGTGGGTGAACATCGCTGAAGTTTTGCTCGTATTGTTCAGCCGTCAGTCGGTTAGGTAGAATCGCCACGTTTGTAATGATGAATTATGAATGAAGAATGACTGTTGACGCGTTTACTTCATCATTCTTTATTGCTTTACAGTTCCACCAACTTATCATACGTCTCTGGTCGGCGGTCGCGGAAGAACTGCCAGACACTACGTACTTCGTCGATCAAGTCGAGATCGAAATCAGCAATCAACAGTTCATCCTTGTCTTCGGAAGCCGTAGCGAAAATCTGGCCACGAGGATCAACGAAGTACGAGGAGCCATAAAAACGGCCTAAATTCCAGGGTTTTTCTTCCCCAACGCGATTGATGCATCCCATAAAATAACCGTTCGCGGCCGCATGGGCAGGCTGCTCCAGTTTCCACAGGTATTGCGATAACCCAGCCACCGTAGCCGACGGATTATAGACAATTTCAGCCCCATTCAGACCCAGGCAACGGGCACCATCGGGAAAGTGGCGGTCGTAGCAGATGTATACACCAATTTTTGCGTAGCGAGTCTGGAAGACCGGATACCCCAGATTCCCAGGCTTGAAGAAAAACTTCTCCCAGAAACCCGATGTATGTGGGATGTGATTCTTGCGATATTTTCCGAGATACGTCCCGTCGGCATCGATCACGGCAGCGGTATTATACAGTACGCCAGCCTGTTCTTTTTCGTAGACCGGCACAATCATCACCATGTTGTATTTTTTGGCATATTCCGCCATCCGGTCGGTTGTAGGACCAGGAACGGATTCAGCTGAAGCATACCAGGCACTGTTCTGCCCCGGACAGAAATAGGGCGTATTGAATATTTCCTGCAAGCACAGAATCTGCACCCCTTTCTCACCAGCCTCTTCAATGAGTGGAATATGCTTCTGCACCATGGCTTCTTTGATTTCGTCAATGGTGCCTTCGCCTTCGGTTTTCGGCAGGCTCATCTGGATCAATCCCGATTTAATTAGTCGTGGCATGCTTACGTTGGGTTAATTGGTTTGTGCTTAGGGCAGTGGGCGAAGGGCATTGGGAATAACCGATAAACCCTATGCCCTTACCCCCATGCCCTCTGCTTTTAAATCTTCCCGCTTACCTTATTACGTTTGATAAATTGTCCATAGCCTTTATCGATCAGGCATTTATTACCGTCAATAGCCACCTGCCCACGTAACAGCACCGTGTTGACTTTACCGGTCAGTTCCCAGCCTTCGTAGCCGGAGTAATCGACGTTCATATGGTGCGTTTTAGCTGAAAGGGTATGCGTTTCTTCCGGGTCAAAAATGACAATATCGGCATCGCTACCGACGGCAATGGTACCTTTTCGGGGGAACATACCGAATATTTTAGCGGGATTCGTGCAGGCAACTTCTACGTATTTGTTCAGCGTAATTTTGCCTTTGTGAACGCCCTCACTGTAAAGCAGTTCCATCCTATTTTCGATGGCGGGGTGACCGTTAGGAATCTTTGAGAAATCATCTTTGCCCATCAGTTTCTGCTCCCACATAAAGGGGCAGTGATCCGTAGCCACCACCTGGACAAGGCCCTGATTGATACCTGCCCATAGGGCCTGCTGGTCTTTTTTCTCCCGCAAGGGTGGACTCATCACCCACTTGGCACCTTCAAAATTCTGCTCATACACAGATGCATCCAGCACCAGGTATTGAATACAGGTTTCTGCAAAGACTTTCTGATTACGTCGGGTTGCATTCCGAACCCCATTCAGCGCGCCTTCGCAGGTCATGTGCACGATGTAGCCAGGGCAACCCGTGTAGTCAGCCATGTCAGTAAACCGGCAACTGGCTTCGGCCTCCGTAACTTCGGGTTGTGAGAGGTAATGGTATAGAGGTGCCATTTTCCCTTCCGCCCGATGTTTGGCGATCAAGTAGTCGATCATGTCGCCGTTAGTAGCATGCACTGTTACCATGCCGCCCTGCTTTTTTACTTCCTGCATCAAGCCAACCATCTGGCTATCGTTGATCATCAGCGCGCCTTTGTAGGCCATAAAGGTCTTGAACGACGTAATGCCTTCGTTTTCAACCATGTCCCTGATTTCAGCTTTCGACTCGTCGTTAAAATCAGTTACGGCCATATGGAAACTATAATCCCCTACGGCTGTTCCGCTGGCTCTGGAATTCCAATCGGCAAGGGCCTCTTTCAACGTATGCCCCTGTTTTTGCAGCACGAAGTCAATGACGGTGGTAGTACCGCCAAATAAGGCTGCCCGCGTACCGGTTTCGTGCGTATCACTCGAAAACGTACCCATGAACGGCATAGCCAGATGAACATGTGGATCAACCCCGCCCGGAAAAACGAGTTTTCCAGATGCATCTATGGCCGTATCGGCCTGAACGGGCAGGTTCCTTCCGATGGCTGAAATCGTTTCGCCTTCAATAAAAATATCAGCAACATAATCGTCGGTAGCCGTAACAACCCGACCGTTTTTAATCAAGATTGACATAGTCTAGTATTTCATTCCAGAAAATTGAGCATCAACGTATTAAGCCGAATTCCGCAGTGAGTTGACCGACAAATCCTCCACATTCTTTACGTAACGATTCGTTTCTTCTGTATTTAAATAGCGAGTTCGCATCAAGCCCAGGTATACTCCTCCGCTCACGAAAAAGCCAACGAACCAGGCATAGTTATAAATTTTCGACATCCACAGGGGAACGCTATCAACAGATAGCACCTGAATGGTCGTTAGAAATCCCGGAATGTTGGGAATGATCCCCGCCAGCAGAGCAATAATAGCCGCTGAATTGAAGCCGTTCGAGAAGCTGTAAATGCCTGTTGTGCTGTACAGATCACCTAGAATCAGTTTCTGTTTTCGCAGAAAAAATAGTCGGCAATCATAATTCCTCCTACTGGCCCGAGTAGGCTGGAATAGCCCACTAACCAGGTAAAAATAAAGCCTGTCGGGTCAGCGATCAGCTTCCAGGGAAAGATAAGGATTCCAATGATGCCGGTTATATACCCTCCTTTTCGGAAGTCAATTTTAGACGGTGCCAGATTGGCAAAATCATTGGCCGGGCTGACAATATTGGCGGCAATATTGGTGGCCAGCGTAGAAATGGCTACCGATATCATAGCCACGCTTACCAGAAGTTTATTCTCAAATTTTCCGGCCAGAATGAGCGGATCCCAGATGGTCGTTCCGTAAATTATTGTTGTGGCCGACGTAACAACAACGCCGATAAACGAGAATAGAGTCATGGAAGGCGGCAATCCAATGGCCTGACCTTTTATCTGCGCTTTCTGACTAGTGGCATAACGGGTAAAATCAGGAATGTTCAGCGAAAGCGTAGCCCAGAAACCCACCATACCCGTGAGGGCCGGAAAGAAAAAGGCAAAAAAGGCCGTTGAATCACTGAATTTGGAAGGCTGCTGCAGGATCGGCCCTAATCCATTTCCGGCTGAAATAGCCCAATACAATAAAGCCAGAGCGGCTACGGGCAGAAAGAAAGCCTTGAAAATCAACAGCTTTTTAATGCTTTCAACACCCAGGTAAACGACGTACATATTCAGCAGCCAGAACAGAACAAAGCAGATCGCCGGTCCCGTCTGTAACCCAAACGATACAGGGAATATCTCGGGCAAGGTCTCCAGTGCCGGAAACCATAACCGAAGCATCTGATACAAGGAAAAACCGCCCAACCAGGTTTGAATACCAAACCAGCCACAGGCCACAATGGCACGTAGCAGCGCCGGAACGTTGGCTCCGCTGGTTCCGAAACTAGCCCTGGCCAGTACGGGAAATGGAATGCCGTATTTAGCTCCTGCATGACCGTTCAGTATCATTGGAATTAACACAATGGTGTTCCCAAGAAAGATAGTCAGAATGGCCTGCCACCAGTTCATACCACCCTCAATGAGCGAACTAGCCATCATATACGTAGGAATACACAAACTCATGCTGATCCACAGAGCCGCGTAATTCCAGGTATTCCAGGTCCGCTTCGATGCGGGAATGGGGGCTAAGTCTTCGCTATAGAGTACGGACGATTCGTCTACGTTTGCTTCGGCTAGTTCCTGCATTGTTCGTTTTTGTGTTGATGGTTTTTCCGGGTCGGTACGCGAATCAGGCTAAATCGTTACTACGTAAACCGAATAGAGTAAACCGTAAACTACAAACTATTTATTTCATTTTCAACGTATCGAAAACCATTTTCTTAAACAAAGCTTCGCTGGCTTCGACACAAATGGTTGCGTTCGGCGGCTTGCCCCAAACACCCAGTTCATCAATGGCCAATGCGCCCAACGTCAATTCACCACGTGTTTCTACATCAACAAAGCGGGTTATTTTTTCAGTGATAATGGCCGGATCAATCACAGCGGCAATGGTGATAGCGTCGGGGTGATTGGAGCCGTTCATTTTCTGGCGTTCCTTGCAATACTTTCGGCGGATACGGTTTATTTTCATAAAAAAGTCGGAATAAGTTGTCCCAAGCTTCTCCACTTTCGCATAATCGTCGTCCGTAAACACTGAACTCTTCACACTCACATCAAATCCAACAGTAGTCAGCGGTATTCCCGATTGAAAAACTACCCGTGCAGCTTCCGGATCGACCCAGGCGTTGTACGTAGCACCGGGGTTAATGTTTCCGTAAAACTTGTAGAAGCCACCCATGAAATACAGCTCTTTCACCTTTTTGGCGATAGTCGGGTCTTTCAACAACGCCAGCGCTACGTTGGTCAGCGGACCTATTGCTACCAATGTCAGTTGGCCGGGATTAGCATTTACCAGCCGAACGATAGCGTCAACGGCGTGTTCGTTTTCCGGCTTTTGTTTCGGGTCCGGGAAATGGGCATCACTCATGCCATCGCTTCCGTGAACGTAGGTTGCGTTACCGTGCACTTGACGTACCAGCGGGCGGGCAGACCCCTGAAAAACAGGAATTTGACCAGCTTTCCCGGCCATTTCCAGTGTATACAGCGCATTTTTCGTTTGCTGCTCAAACCCAACATTCCCACACGTAATGGTAATGGCCTCTACCTTCAACTTTGGTGAAGTTACGGCCATCAAAACAGCCAAAGCATCATCGGTAGCGGTATCACTGTCGAGTATAATTCGCTTCACCGGATCAGCGAGAGATTTAAGACTTTTACCCGTCGCAAACGCACCTACAGGCAGAAAAGCTGAAGCCGTACCGACCGACAATGTTTCAATAAATTGGCGTCTTGTTGTGCGCATTTAATCGAGATTACGTTTCATTCCTTCGTGCGTCGCTACGAAACCCAGTGATTCATAAAATCGGAGGGCATCGCGTCGTCGCTTATCCGTTGTGAGCTGTAGCAAATGACAACCTTTCTCCTTAGCCCGATTGATCGCGTACTCAAAGACGTTTGTCCCGATGCCCTGTCCGCGGTACGTCGATTTCGTCCGGACCGCTTCGATTTGGGCTCTACTCCCACCCTGATACGTCAGGTATTGAATAAATGACAACTGAAACGTAGCAACTATTTCACCATTTAATTCAGCAACCGTTAGCTCCTGATTCGGGTCGGCAGCTATTCGTTCAAATGCCTTTAGGTAGTTATCTGACAGCGTCGCTTCGTGGCTTTCACGCAAGACACCCAGGGTATCATCCGAAAGCATTTGCACAATGTCGAACAGGTCCTCTTTAGTCGCAAGTCTGAATGTCAAGGTATTGGTCATAAAGTGGTATTGGCCGGTCGGCCGTCGTGGTGTCGGTTTTGATAAACCGACACCACGACGACTGCTTGATATTACGAATTGACTGACACCACGAATTGGCTACTGAACGTATTCATCGGCAATCTTCAGAGCCTCGCTGATAATCGCCAGTCCTTCATCAATCTGCTCTCTGGTGACACAAAGCGGTGGGGCCACAAATACGTAACTCCACCGAACGAACGTATACATGCCAAGCTCTTTGATTTTTGCCCCTACTTTACTCATTATCGCCATGTCTTCCGGCTTAGCGTTGAAGGGCGCCATAGGTTCTTTCGTGTCCCGGTTCTTCACGATTTCAAAACAGCCTAATAGACCCGTGGTTCTGAAATCGCCAATACAAGGATGTTTTTGTTTCATCAGCTCAGCTTGTTCGGCAACGTATTGACCCATTTCAGCCGCATTCTCAATCAGATTCTCGTCTTCGTATATTTTCAGGTTTTCCAGCGCAGCCGCGCAGCTTACCGGGTGCGCATTGTAGGTCATACCCGTAGCCAGTACCGTATCATTGTAGCGGGCCGCAATCCGGTCAGTTACCATCAGGCAGCCGAAGGGCAGGTAACCGCTTGTAATCCCTTTCGCCATCGTGACCATGTCCGGCACAATCCCGTGATTTTCAAAACCAAACCACTTTCCTGTTCGACCGAAGCCGCTCATCACCTCATCCATTATCAATAAAATGCCGTACTTGTCGCAGATGTCACGAACGGCAGCCAGGTACCCGACCGGATATTGTAGGCAACCCGACGTACCCGATTCGCCTTCCAGCAAAATGGCAGCAATGTTTCCCGGTCCTTCATAAGCAATGATCCGTTCCAGTTGCGCCACCGAATCCGGTAACATACTCGCTTCATCGTGGTTCCAGCGATAGCGGTAGGGTATGTCGATATGGACAAAATTGGGCGACTGCTGCGAATCGTCGGGCAGTTTACGAGGGTCCCCTCCCACCGACAAAGCACCGTACGTAGCTCCATGATACGACTGATATCGACTTAAAATCTTGTGCCGACCCGTATAGGACCGCGCCATTTTGAGAGCCGCTTCGATTGACGTAGCACCACACAGGGTGAAATACGCTTTGTTTAGGTCGCCGGGGCAGATTTCAGCCAGTTTTTTACCAAGCTCACCCCGTACTTTTGTGACGCAATAGGGCGTTACGTAGCTCACATCCTGCATTTGCCGGACCACGGCTTCCGTAATTCGCTGGTTGCCGTGCCCGATATTGACGTTCATCAATCCCGACGAAAAGTCGATGTACCGTTTGTCGTCATAATCATAGAGGTAAACCCCTTTCGCATATTTTACAGCAATCGGCGTAATCCCTTTCTGTTTGCTCCAGACAAACACGGTTGAATCAAAATTATCCTGAAGGATTTCCTGAGTTTCAGAAAGCGTCGTTGTATCAAGCATGTTATATAAAGTTTACACTCTTCGGTTCACTATTTTATGGTTTGATAAATCTGCCCTTAATTCGGTTAACTCATCCAGTTAATTCCTGATTCGGGGTTCCATTTCGTCGTTGTTTTGCGGAGTTTCGTCCAGAATTCGATGGAGCTTTTGCCCGTAATATCCCCAACTCCAAAACGGCTTTCATTCCAGCCTCCGAACGAGAACGGCTCACGTGGAACCGGAACGCCTACATTTACCCCCACCATACCCGCGCTGGCTTTGTCCATGACGTAACGGGCCAAGCCGCCGTTTTGGGTAAATACAGATGCCGCATTTCCGTACGGATTTGCATTCTCAATGGCCAGTGCTTCATCGACCGTGTTTGTCCGCATGATGCTGATAACCGGCCCAAAAATTTCCTCTTTCGCAATGGCCATATCCGGCCTGACATAGTCGATCACCGTTGGTCCCACATACGTACCGTTTTCTTTTCCTTCAACTGTGGGATTACGTCCATCCACCAAGACTTTAGCCCCCTGGCTTTCAGCTTCGGTAATGTATCGTTCAATACGTTCTTTCGATATCCGATTTATGACTGCCCCCAGGTTTTTCCCCGGCACCACCTTCTGAGCCTCTTCACACAGTTTTTCAATGATATGATCCACTGGACCAACGGCTACCATCGCCGAAGCGGCCATACACCGCTGTCCGGCACAACCGGCCATCGACGCCGTAATATTCTGGGCCGTCATACCCGGAATTGCATCAGGCAGCACGATCAGGTGGTTTTTTGCCCCACCAAGCGCCAGACAGCGTTTAAAATTACTGGTAGCCCGTTGGTAAACCAGTTTGGCAATTTTGGTAGAGCCAACAAACGACACAGCTTCAATGTCTGGGTGATCGCAAATGGCATTGACAACCTCACTATCCCCGTGTACGATATTGAAAACCCCGGCAGGTAAACCCGCTTCCTGCAACAGCTCTGCCAGTCGACCAACGCTCAACGGCACTTTTTCAGAGGATTTGATGATCATACAGTTACCCAAGGCAATGGCATTGGGAATTGTCCAGTTCGGCACCATACTCGGAAAATTGAACGGCACTATGCTCGCCACAACACCCAGTGGTACGTGTTCAGTACGACATTCAACACCCTTGCTAACTTCCAGAACTTCGCCTGGAATCAACTGTGGGAGTGAGCAGGCAAACTCCGCTAACTCCGCTCCTTTTTCGATTTCGGCTACAGCTTCTTCATACGTTTTGCCGTTTTCTTCCTGAACCAGTAATGCCAGCTCTTTTACATTCTTTTCCAGAAGGGCTTTATAACGAAAAAAGACCTGCACTCTTTCTTTTATCGTTGTTCGGCTCCAGGCCGGATAGGCCGCTTTGGCAGCCTGCACGGCTACGTCCAAATCAGTGGCCGTAGACAGTGGCACCGTCGACAGATGGACACCATCTACTGGCGAAATCACATCCAGCGTATTACCGGTAGACACTTCGACAAACTGGCCATTTATATAATTCCGGATCGGAAGGTATTTCATGGTTTTGTTGTAGAACTGCATTTTTTGCAGAAACAGGTGATGCAAACTATAAATTATTCATAACCAAATCAAATTTTAGCAATATTTTTACCGGGCAAAACCACGAAAATGGAAAGAAATCAGAACACGCTGGACGATCTGGACTTTGCGATCTTATCCTGTCTTCAGAAAGATGGTCGAATGTCATTCACCGAAATAGCCGAACAGTTGAACGTATCGGTTGGTACGGCCCGTACCCGGCTGAATCGCCTGATTGAAGAAGGTGTCATCAGTATTGTAGGTCGTGTTGACCCCGATAAAGTAGGCTTTCGCGCCTATGCCCATGTAGCGGTGTATGTACGCCCTGCTACGCTCAAAGAACACGTGGCCGACACAATTTCAAAAATGCCGGAGGTTAGTTTTCTGGCCAGTACGTCGGGCGACTATGATCTGGAAGTGGATGTGATGTGCCAGACAAACAACCACTTAGTTGATTTCATAAACGAGATTTCAAAGATTGAGGGGATATACCAGACCAAGACAACCCTTTATTTTAAAGTATACAAATACGCTCAGCCAGACCTGAATTTATTGAAAAACTAGGGTTGGTTTATGCCAATTACAACCGTCCTGATGGTACTTTTCCAGCCCTTAAAACACGTACCTGATCGGGACTGAACGGAGCGCTCATCAAATCTGACGTTTCCTGATAGCATCGGAATAAATCGGCAATAAAGTGTAGTCGTTCGGGCAAATTAGCCCAGTCAGTTGCCCCACTTTCCCGCACACTGTTGAGCGTAGGGTCTATTTTTGTGAGCAATGCCAGTAAATCCTGATTTTTCAGCTCGGTCAGCGATACTGGGATCGTAGCCGGTACGTCCTGACTCAAACGCAACCGCAAATCATTAGGAAATCCCAGCGTCATCAGATGCACTGTTATTACTGAACGTACTTGCTGTTGGGCAATACCCAATAACTTGTCTATCGCTTTTTCTAAAGGTGAGGGCTGACCTAAAAATCCGTTGAAAAGTAATTTCATTCGGGCAAAAAAACCCTTGAGATCAGGAAAAAGCACCGAAATTAGTTGAGATCGAAACTCTTCCGGATCAATCAATACCATGTTCAGCGATTCGGCAATTTCAGGTTGCAACCGCGTTTGTTCGTGAAAGCCGATTTCCAGATTCGCCAGCAGTTGAAGTTCGGCCCGTTTATTTACATCCGATTCAAAAAGCGCCTGGTAATACCGCGAAAAAGCCTGACGAAGAAACAGTTGCCCATCGGGTGGCAGACCGGGCCTGAGTGTCTGATTAAACTGGTCAAGATTGGCCTGTTGAAAAACTTCGTCTGGAAAACAGATTTGTATAAACCGGGCAAATTCCAGCCCGATCTCTTCAAAAACTTTTCTATTTCCGCGACTGACTGCGTTACTGGCACGGTCAATGGACGTATTGATCAGAACTACCAAGACTGACTTTTTAATTTTTTCAATGGATTGACTCGACCCTAGTTGTCTGGCTGCCTGGGCAATCGTCTGAAGGATGGCTTCGGTTTGTGAATCAGCCGATAATAAAGCCTCGAGACTACGCCGAAAATCTTCTCGACGTATGGTCTGTCCTGCCTGTTTGGAAGCCCAGGTTGCAAACGTACACCAGTTGGCAATCGGTCCGGTTCTGCTGCTGAAAGCGGTCGATAATTCGTAATAACATTGGGTAATCTGTAGGTTACGTACCACTGGGTCCGCTACGGCCACAATTCTGGTTAGGTCGGCGATAGAAAGAGTTGCGGGCATCGGACAGGTTTTGGAGAGAAGCAAACGACCAATTCCAGACTACACAATAGGTAGCTGGTGGCGAAAGTAAAAAAATTTTACGCTTCCTGAATTTGGCCAGTCAACTATTTCTATTACGTGTTATTGAGCGGCTAACAAATCGCTCAAATAAACAATTTATGCTCATTTATAACGATTTCACGTACCATAACCGAACTGTGTGTCATTCGCTGTTGTTATCACTGTACAGCCGGTTAATCGGTCCCATAATCCCTCCGTTTTACTGTATCGTACTTAGCTTGTCTTGCACAAGTCAGTGCTTTTGCGTCTATATTTGACCCGGGCACGTAGTCATAGCAGGGCTGAAAGTCAGTGACTGTGCAGATTATGCCCCTGTCCATACAGATGCTTTGCAGTAAATGCCGCGAAGATAGTTACAATCTGAACCTCAAATTATGTCAAAAAACTTAGTCATTGTGGAGTCGCCGGCGAAGGCGAAAACCATTGAAGGCTACCTGGGCAAGGACTTTACCGTAAAGTCCAGTTTTGGTCACGTACGCGATCTCCCCAAAGATGGGCTAGCCGTAGACGTAACCAATGGCTTCCAGCCATCCTACGAAATTTCGCCCGACAAAAAGAAGTTAGTGAGTGAATTAAAGTCATTAGCCAAAGCAGCCGAAGAAGTCTGGCTGGCAACGGACGATGACCGCGAAGGGGAAGCCATTTCCTGGCATTTGAAAGAAGCGCTGGGCCTTCGCGATAATACCAAACGGATTGTATTTCGTGAAATCACGAAGAATGCCATTCAGAATGCCATTAAAACGCCCCGGACTATTGACGTTGACCTGGTGAATGCTCAACAGGCCCGGCGCGTACTGGACCGACTGGTGGGTTATGAGCTATCGCCGGTTTTATGGCGTAAGATAAAAGGAGGCAGTACCGGATTATCGGCCGGCCGTGTTCAGTCGGTTGCGTTACGTCTTGTGGTCGAGCGGGAACGCGAGATCGACAAACACGCGGCAAAATCGTCGTTTAAAGTCACAGCTCAGTTTATTGTCGATGGCAATAAAGTGCTGAACGCCGAACTGCCCAAGAACTTTCCGACCTCAGGTGAGGCCCGCAAATTTCTGGAAGCCTGCATTGGCGCTACGTTCACGATCAAGAATCTGGAAGTTAAACCCGCAAAAAAATCACCAGCTCCGCCCTTCACAACCTCTACATTACAACAGGAGGCATCGCGTAAACTGAGTTTTTCGGTTGATCGCACCATGCGCCTTGCTCAAAATTTATACGAAGCCGGTAAGATTTCGTATATGCGTACTGATTCGACAAACCTGTCGCAGGAAGCAATCGATAAAGCAAAAACGGAGATTGAAACAGAGTTCGGTCCTAAATACGTACAAACCCGGCAGTTCAAAACGAAAAACGAATCGGCTCAGGAAGCGCACGAAGCCATCCGGCCGACGAATTTCAACGACCGCAACGCTGGAGCCGACCGTGACCAGAAACGTTTGTATGAATTGATCTGGAAGCGGGCAATTGCTTCGCAAATGTCCGATGCCCAACTCGAACGGACAACGGTAACCATCGGCATCAAATTCGCGAATGGCACATCAAATGAGCAGGAACTTAGCTTAGATGTGTTTGGAGAAGATTTTGATCCTTCGAAAACCACGATTGCTGAAACGCAGCCAACTGTTGCCACCGGGACTTTACCGAATGTATTGATCGCACAGGGTGAAGTAATCAAATTTGATGGTTTTCTGCGTGTTTATCTTGAATCAAAAGACGATGATGACAGCGATGAAGACGCTAAAGGTATGTTACCCCCGCTGACCATTGGCCAGGTTCTGAATCTGGGGCAGATGAAAGCTACCGAGAAGTTCACCCGTCCACAACCGCGTTACGCAGAAGCTTCATTGGTGAAAAAACTGGAAGAAATGGGAATTGGTCGTCCGTCGACGTACGCACCAACCATTTCGACGATCATCAACCGGGGCTATGTCATTAAGCAGGACAAACCCGGTCAGGAACGGAAATACACCGAGTACACGCTTCAGCAGAATCAGATTACGGAAACCAGCGGCAAAGAGACGTTCGGCTCCGAAAAAGCCAAGCTCTTTCCAACCAACACAGGTATCGTCGTAAACGATTTTCTGGTCGAATATTTCCCTGATATCGTTGATTATCAGTTCACAGCTACGGTTGAGAAAGAGTTTGACGAGATAGCAGACGGTCGGATGAACTGGCAGAAAATGCTTGAAGAGTTCTACGGCGATTTCCATAAGAACATCGAAGAGATTCAGGGGGCATCTGTTGGTTCCTTCAAAACTGGTGCCCGCGATCTCGGCCTTGATCCTCGTACTGGCAAAAAAGTTTCAGCTCGTTTAGGACGGTATGGGGCTTACGCTCAGATTGGCGAAGCAACCGACGAGGATAAACCACAGTTCGCGAACCTTCGGGACGGTCAGCTGATTGAAACCATTACGTTACAGGAAGCCCTCGATCTGTTTGCTCTGCCTCGTGAGATCGGTTTCTTCGAAGACAAAGCCCTGACTATTGGTATTGGCAAGTTTGGTCCGTACGTAAAGCACGACGACAAATACGTGTCTTTAACGAAAGAAGATGACCCCTACTCCATTGACGCCGACCGGGCTATTCAGCTCATTCAGCAAAAGCGGACAGAGTCTGCCGGCGAAACATTGGGCGAGTTTGAAGGTAAGCCGATTACAACGGGTAAAGGACGTTTTGGCCCTTATGTGAAGCACGACGATAAATACATTTCGATTCCACGTAACGAATCACCCGTAGGGCTGTCCATTGACCGGGCTATCGAACTGATTCTGGCAAAGCGTCAAGCCGAAGCGAATAAATATATTAAAGAGTTTCCGGAAAATCCGAGCGTGAAAGTAGTGAATGGGCAATACGGACCTTATCTGGCGGTTGGCAAACGTAATGTCAAGATTCCAAAAGATGTTGACCCGGCCACACTAACGCTGGAAGATTGTCTGAAACTAGCGGGTGATGAACCGACTGCGGCAGGAAAAACCAGCGCTGGCAAAACAGCTAAATCACCTGCTAAGTCAAAAGCAGCTTCCGCTAAAAAACCAGCAACGGCGGCCCGAAAAACAGCAGCTAAGAAGTAATTTAGAATTTTAAACGAATGTCTTCCAGTTGTGAGTTAAACCAAAACTCGCGATTGGAAGGCATTCGTTTTTGTCAGCCTTTGGAAAATCATCGCTATTTTGCCGCTTGAACCATATACCACGACGATGCTCTTTCGCCTGAAACATCTGTTTTTCTTTTTTCTTTCTATTTCATCATTTGCCCAATCTGACAATCAATACAATCTTATCCCCTTTCCGGCCCGCTTTGCAGGGCAGACCGGTCAGTTTACGCTTACTGCCAATACACGTCTTGTCATTGCCCCCGCCACGGATGCTGGTGTAAAATCGGTTGCACAACTCTTTGCGGGTCAGGTTAAAACCGCGAATGGATTGGCGCTTCCGGTGGCCGCAACAAGTCCGGCTCTGACTAAAGGCGTGCATATTTTTCTGTCGCTAAACAAAAAGCTGAATCTTGGTGATGAAGGGTATAAATTGACGGTAACACCAACGCGCGTGCTGGCTGAAGCCGCAACGGCTAAAGGGCTGTTTTACGCTGCGCAAACCATGCGTCAGTTGCTTCCCACAACGTCAGGTTCTGCGGTCACAATGCCCGCTTGTGCCATTACCGACAAACCGCGTTTTAGTTACCGGGGTCTGCACCTCGACGTATCGCGCCATTTCATGCCGGTTTCGTTTGTCAAAAAGTACATCGATCTGATGGCCATGCACAAGCAAAACACATTTCACTGGCACCTGACCGATGATCAGGGCTGGCGTATTGAAATTAAGAAATACCCGAAACTTACCCAGGTCGGCAGTAAGCGTTCGGAAACCCTAATCGGTCAGTATTTCCAGAATTACCCGCAGCAGTTTGATGGCAAGCCCGTTGGTGGGTTCTATACACAGGATGAAATACGGGACGTAGTACGTTACGCCCAAAGTCGGTTCGTTACGATAGTCCCTGAAATTGAAATGCCAGGGCACGCCTTGGGGGCTTTGACTGCTTACCCTGAACTGGGCTGTGAACCAACCAAAAACTATCAGGTCGCAACAAAATGGGGCGTCTTTGATGATGTGTTCTGCCCGTCGGAGAAAACGTTTAGCTTTTTGCAGGACGTATTGACGGAGGTTATGACCCTTTTTCCCGGAAAATACATTCACATTGGGGGTGATGAATGCCCTAAAACAGCCTGGAAAAACAGTGCCTTTTGTCAGGACCTGATGAAGAAAAACAAGCTTAAAGACGAACACGAGCTGCAGAGCTATTTCATTCGGCGCATGGAAAAGTTTGTTAACAGCAAGGGCCGCGCCATTATCGGTTGGGATGAGATTCTGGAAGGAGGCTTAGCGCCCAATGCAACCGTTATGAGCTGGCGGGGAACTGAGGGTGGAATAGCCGCGGCCAAACAAAAACACAACGTTGTAATGACCCCCACCGGTACGTGCTACATGGATTACTACCAGGGCAATCCGGCTACCGAACCCCTGGCTATTGGCGGCTATCTACCTCTCGATCAGGTGTATGCCTATGAGCCTATGCCTGCTGAACTGAGCGCTGCCGAGCAAAAGTACGTACTGGGCGTTCAGGGTAATATCTGGACCGAGTACACACCGACACCCGAAGCTGTGGAATACATGGTGTACCCGCGTGCTATTGCGATTGCTGAATTAGGCTGGATGCAGGCAGGTCCGCATAATTTCGAGGATTTCGCCCAACGCCTGAAAAATCATTTACCCCGACTTACGGCCATACCCGTTAATTACGCCAAACGCCTTTTCGACATTACGGCAACGACACAAGGCAATGATCAGGGCCAGCTTCAGGTTGTGCTAAAAAAACTGGATTCCGATAGCCGGGTTTTTTACACGCTGAACGGGAAAGAGCCGAATGAAAAAAGCACCGAATATATTGGCCCGATTACCCTGACAAAAACTACCACAATTCGAGCGATGACACCGGCAGGGGGGCGGCTAATGCAAACCTTTACGCTTCACAAAGGCAAGAACAAACCCTACACGTATGCCATTGCCCTTGAAAATAACAGCGACAAAGAGGTAAAAAAACTGACGGACGGCATCCGAAGCGAAACTCCGCGCGACCGGCGACAATGGGCGAATTTCTTTGGTGATATGGATGTAACCCTCGACCTGGGCGACGTAACGAGCGTAACAAAAGTATCGCTGAACTTCCTGAAAGTAATTCTGGAGAAAAACTTTCCGCCCAACTCGATAGAAATTGCCCTGTCAAAAGACGGGAACGATTATAAAGAGGCCATCACGCAACCCATAACGTACAACCTGAATGGCCCCTGGGACATTTTGCCCGTTGTGGCCGACTTCAAAACGGCCCGCGCCCGTTACGTCCGGATTCGGGCGAAAAACGTGGGGGTTTGCCCGGCTGGCCATCCGAATGCAGGCGAAAAAACCTGGTTTGCAACGGATGAGATTGTTGTAGAATAATTTTTTATGGAGAAGGTAAAAAGGAGAAGGGCAGTTGCTACTTAATTTCCCTTCTCCTTTTTCCTTTAATACCTTCTGCTGTCATGAAAAAAATCGTCGTTCTCTCTGGCGCGGGTATCAGTGCCGAAAGTGGCATACCAACATTCCGGGCTTCGGACGGGCTTTGGGAAAATCACCGAATTGAAGACGTTGCCACCCCAGAAGCCTGGGAGCGAAACCCGGCGTTAGTGCAGGATTTCTATAACCAGCGTCGAAAACAGGCGCTTCGTGTACAGCCCAATGCTGGTCATCTGGCACTAGTAAAGCTGGAAGAAAAGTACGACGTAACAGTTATTACACAGAACGTCGATAATCTGCACGAGAAAGCAGGCTCATCGAAAGTGGTCCACTTGCACGGTGAGTTATTTAAATCACGTAGCACAAAAGACCCCAATCTGATTTATGACATCGAGGGTTGGGAACTAAAGCTGGGTGACCGCTGTGAAAAAGGGGCTCAACTACGTCCACACATCGTTTGGTTTGGCGAAGCGGTGCCCATGATGGACGTAGCGCTGGATATTACCTACGAGGCCGATCTGCTTATCGTTGTCGGTACGTCCCTGAACGTATATCCGGCTGCGGGTTTGGTGTACGCCGTTCGGGACGGTGTCCCGATTTACGTTGTGGACCCCAATATTCCCACCATGCAGAAACGCCCAAACGTTACGTTCATTGCCGAACCAGCCACCATCGGACTGACACAATTGGCGGAGGAGTTACTGAAAAAGGCAGAATAAGCGCATTTCCAGATTTTATATTTTTACTGCTATACTATCGCAAGACAGCGTAGCTAAATCACTAATTATAGAATATGGAATTAGACACTCTGGTTAAAGAATTAAACAAAAAAATAATATCGAAGGGTGTTGGTTTAGAAAAACTTAACAACAACGATTTAACGGAAGTTGAAAGGGATTTTGTTGAGAAATATAAACCAGAAAAAGCCATAATTATATACGGATCACTGGCTCCAAACAGGCCAAATCATTCGAAGATTGAACACATCAATGGCAAATGGCTGAAAGGAATTGTAAAAGGTACATTAGTCAATGAAGGCTGGGGGGCGAAAATGGGCTATTATGCCTTTAAGCATTCTCACTCTGACGTACCAGAAATTATAGATGCCTACGTCCTATTTTCAGACAAATTAGTTGCTAACTGGTCCTATTTAGATGAATTTGAAGGCGACGGCTATAAACGACTATTGGCAAAGTTTGAATTAGAAACTGGAGAGATTGGCGTAGGAAATATTTATGCTTTAAATGATTCAGGCTTTTAAGAGATCATCAAAAAAATTATAAAGAGAAGTCGAAATAGGACGATTTTCTATTGGAAGGCTTTGTCATTCCGACCGGCGGACCGGTCGGAATGACAAAAAAACGCATCAAACAAAATTTAGTTTGAGTTTGTAGAAACCAGAAATTTATACACTCGTCAGACATCATAATTTCAACTTCACGCCTACCCAATTTAACCGGCCTGTAATCCAGGCGCACATAATTGCAAAGAGAAAGGATTTAAGTAAGCCAATTGCCCCAATTAGTATGGCTTCAGGTAAATGAAGATGCAGGAGCGTCATGAGGCCATAAGCGAAATACGGAATCAGGTAGCACAATAACGTATCGGTTCCGGCGGGTTTGATAAGTGTAAACCAGTTGGCCTTCCCGCCCACGTCCGTTAGCCAGTAGATACCCAGAAAAGCAAGGATCGTGATGGCGCTACACAAAAACAGCCAGGCTGGTGTAGCTCCTAATTTACTTAGTCCCCAAAACTGTCGGGTATAGATCGAAAGGCCAACCAGTACGACAACGATGGCCAGAAAAACAAGCGTCATCTGTTTGTTGTGATCCCGTTTGCGATATAGTTGAAAAAGTGTCGAGATCACTACGCCCCCCATCGTCAATCCAACCATCGTGCCTCCGCTTATGGCACCCGGAATGACGTGTACCACTTTGGGAAGTAAAGCAGCATGATCGGCCATGCTTAACAAGGCAAACCCAACCCATGCCGCTGCGAGTACAGGAATTCGATTACGGGCGAATACTGTCACCAGTGCCGCGGCCAGATACGACCACCCAATCAAACCCAGAATCCCCCACCAGTGCGTAGCAAAACGGGGTTCCTCCTCTCCCCTGTACACAAAAGCCAGAATAAACAAAACACTTATTCCCAAGCCTTTACTGACATAAACGATCCATTTGACTGCGTTCTTTGGGTAGGCATTCCAGATCAGGATAAAAGATAGGCATGAAAGCATATTCCAGACGCCCCGCTGCATTCCTGTTGCGGCTTCGTTGATCGATTCGCCATTGACCAGAAAAACGCCCATTGTGAGTAAGGCTATCGACCGACCTATAATATGGCCAACTAACGTAACATCCGTATCGCCTTTTTTTCGT
Source organism: Spirosoma sp. KNUC1025 (assembly GCF_045160025.1). Taxonomy (GTDB): domain Bacteria; phylum Bacteroidota; class Bacteroidia; order Cytophagales; family Spirosomataceae; genus Spirosoma. The sequence goes on along the minus strand of NZ_CP087139.1, from coordinate 4,285,742 downwards.
CGGGCATTGATCGCAAAGGGCAATGACATTCCGACGATAAACAAAAATGCCGGAAAAACTGAGTCGGCCAGTCCCATACCATCTACGTCGCGTGGTACGTGCTCCAACCAGGCAGGAATATTTGTTAGCGACCAGAGATCATTAACAAATATCATCAGGATCATTGTCGCAGCCCGCAGCACATCGATTGACTCGATTCGGACGGGATTCAAAACAATCGGAGGGGCTTGTTGGGTTAGTATAGTTTCTGGCTGAGGCATGTCGATTTTCGTTCTGATTGGATTAATAAAATAGGTTTATTCGCTCAATCCCGACTTTTTCGATTTGTCTTATCAAAAACAAAGCAGGCTCGATATTCTACCGAGCCTGCTTTGTTTTTGATTACCTAATGTACAGCCATTTGTTGTATAACGTCTTTTGCGCGGGCGTTACGTTCGGTAAGGGCTGGAGTCGATAACTCACCAACGGGTTCTGCGTTAGCGTTACAGGAATTTTCCGCAGCAAACCTGCCCGGTTCACGAGCACATTCAGCGTTTCCCCTACAGCCCGGTTGCTGATGAGTCGTAATAAATCGTCGCCTACGCGTACACTGTCGATTGACAATATTTCATCGCCCACATTGAGGCCATCGGTGTAAGCTGCCGAACCCCGTCGAACGCTTGAAACCGTAGACTTCCCATTGGCTGTTGATACGCCCACACCCAAAAATCCGTCCTGGGTTTTGGCGGCTACGTTGGTCAACTGCAAACCCACGGGTTCAAAGTAGGCATTGTAATTAATGGGCTCAGCCGAATTAACACCAATATTAAAAAAATCATCAAGGTTACGTCCGGCCATCTGTTCGGCTGCCTTCCGGAATTCATCGTCCGTAAACCCTCTTTTCTGCTTTTTATAATACTCGGCATACAAAAAGCGCATAAGATCATCCATGCTGCGTTCCCCATTGCTACCAGCTAGAATGGCCAGATTCAATAAAGTCCCCAGAACGCTTCCTTTGCTATAATAAGAAATCGTCGTATTGGTTGAGTTCTCATTTGGCCGATAGCCTTTAATCCACGCATCCCAGCTCGACTCGGCCGCCGACTGCACCCGTACGCCCGGCTGATTCTCGATACCCGTAATGTCGTTAGCAACGATATTTAGATACGTTTCGGGAGTATGAAAACCCGCCCGACGGAGAATATAATCCTCGTAAAATGACGTACATCCTTCTGAGAGCCAGAGCATGTGTGTATAATTCTCATTTTCGTAATCGAATGGCCCGAGTGCTATTGGTCGAATTCGTTTTACGTTCCAGAGGTGAAAATATTCGTGCGCTACCAGGGTCAGAAATCCTTTGTAATTGGCTTCCGTTGAATAAGCATTCCGATACGTTTCGAGTGTTGTAGAATTCAGGTGTTCCAGCCCACCGCCACCCGTCGGAATATGATGAACGATAAAGGTGTAATGCTTGCAGGGATGCTCGCCGATAACCGTTGCTGCGGCCTCGCAAACACGCTTATAGTCAGCCTGTAATCGCTTTTCGTCATACTCCACATCACCAAACATGGCTACAGAATGTGGTACGTTTGACGCCGTGAAAGTAAATGTTCGGTGATTACCGATCTCAATAGGTGAGTCAATCAGCAAATCAAAATCAGGGGCTTCGTAAGTATAGGTTGCACCAGCTACAGGGTCGAGGCCCGTTGCTACGTATCTCCAGGTTTTATACGGCTGTACGACCACTCGATGCGGCTGACTTTTCAGGGCGTCGTGGTACATAAACATCCCGGCTGGCGTTACGTATCCATGATCGGCATCAATAAAACAGGTCCGTACCGTCAGTTCGTTGGCATACACCCGATATCGAATCGTTACGTTGTCATCGCCCGTATACACGCGCCAGGCGTTTTTTCGAATTTTCTCACTGCGAACAGGCTTCCCGGCTGAGGTTGCTGAAAAGGCTTCTACATTTTTAGCGTATTCACGGATCAGGTATGAACCCGGTGTCCATACTGGCATTTTTATATCCAGATACCCATTTTTTCTTGCGCCAGTGGCTGAAGCTATATTTTTCAGCTGCATTTCGACCTCAAAATAATGGGTTTGTGGTTCAGGCATCGAAAGCACGTAAGTTATGCCTGGTGGAGCTGCTACGGGGGTTTCGTCGTGAGTAATTCGGGGGTTTGCAGTTGATGAAATGGATATAAAAAAGGTCCAGACAGTAAGTAAATACAGGAGCCGGGCGTTTTTTTTCATACGGAAACAGGAATACCTTCGTTTTTTGTCCAGATTAAACGTGAATTTTGCCAATTCATTGGCGAAGCTACGACGCAATCCAGAGAATAAGTAGTTTCCAGTTTAAAGTTTATCGTAATCTCCGCATTCATCTATGCCCTACTCAATCGCCTGTACGGGTCAACAGCAGTCAGACTATTCTTCACTGAGTCGGCTTGTCGTAATCCTGACCCTGGGGCTTCTTACATCTTTATCGGTGTCGGCTCAGCGAACCCAGAGTTATGCCGAACCAGATTATCATTACCGAAATGGTCTTGAACTCTTTGAGCGGGCCAATTATGCTGCGGCCCGTTACGAATTTCGGCAATACCTCGAACCGCGTCGGGGCGATGGCTCACAGACGCTGTTTAATACGGGTGATCAGAATGCCGTTGACGCCGAGTACTACATTGCCCTAACCAGTCTGTACATCGACGAGCCCGGTGCTGAACTACTTGTGGATCGGTTCGTTCAAAATCACAGCCAGCACCCTAAAGCCGCCCAGCTTTACGGTGACTTAGGTACGTATTATTTCACCCGACAGGACTATGCCAAAGCCATTGACTTTCTGGAAAAAGCAGTAGCACAGGGCGGCAGTAGCGGGCAGCAAATAACATTCAAGTACCAGTTGGGCCTTTCTTACTACAATACGCAGAACCTGCAGAAAGCGTTGCCGTTGCTGAATGAAGTGAAACTCGACCCTTCTTCGGCCGATGCTCCAGCTGCTTCCTACTATGCTGGCGTCATTAATTTCCGGAACCGGAATTTTAACGAAGCCGTGGCTGATTTTCGCCGGGTAGAGAAAAATCCAACATACCAGAATCAGGTACCAAACTGGATTGCACAGGCACTCTATCGCCAGCGCCGGTTCGATGACTTACTAGCCTATACGGAGCCGTTGCTTAAACGTAATGCAGGCTCGGCTATGAGCGAAGTGGCGCTTTATACGGCTGAAGTCTATTATCAGCAGAACCAGTTTGCAAAAGCAATTCCGTACTACAAACAGTATATCAATGCCGCCGGTGCAAAAGCGCCCGGCGCTGTCAAGTTTCGATACGGTCAGTCGCTCTTTCGGACGGGGGCTTACAACGATGCGATTACGCAATTAAAAACATTGGCAGGCGGTAAAGATACGACTGCCCAGTATGCAGCTTACACATTGGGTATTAGCTACTTACAGACACAGAATCCAAGTTATGCTTTAAATGCATTTGATCAGGCAAGTCGCTTAGCTTTTAGTCCAGAGATTCAGGAAGAAGCCCGGTTTAACCACGCCAAACTCCAACTCGATCAGAACAACGGCTCCGATGCGGTAAAAGAATTAACTGCTTTTTTGAAGCAGTATCCCAATAGTAAGTTTGAGAATGAAGCCAATGAGTTAGTGGGGGAAGCCTATTTTGCGTCCAACAATTATCCGGCCGCCATTGCCTACATCGAAGGCCTCAAACGCCATACGCCCAAAATCAATGCTACGTATCAACGGCTGACCTATAATCAGGGGGTTAACGATTTCAATGCCGAACGCTATCCACAGGCTGTTGCCAATCTGGATAAATCGCTGAAGTTTCCGATAGACAATGAGTTGCAACAGGCGGCTCAATTCTGGAAAGGCGAAGCCTACTCGGCGGGTAAACAATACGACACAGCCATTCCGATTTATGCCAGCATTGCAAAATCAGGTTCAACGTATGCCGCAAAAAGCCTGTACGGCCTCGGTTATGCGTACTATAACAAAAAGGACTACGCTACTGCGGCCAACTATTTCCGCGATTTTGTTAGTAAACGAGCTGGAGCCGACGATCAGGCACAGGTTCAGGATGCAACCATACGCCTGGCCGATTCATATTTAGCCACCAAGCAGTATGATAATGCATTACGTTCGTACGATCAGGCAATCAGCCAGAATGCAGCGGATAAAGATTACGCTTCTTACCAAAAAGCGGTCACGCTGAGCTATCTGGGTCGGGATGCTGATGCCAGAGCGCAATTCGATCAGGTACAACGTCAATATCCCAATTCGCGCTTCGTTGATGAATCGCTTTTTCAGCGGGCCAATGTCGATTTCGAAAAGGGTTCGTATCAGGTGGCCATTCAGGGTTTTACCAAACTTATTCAGGACAAGCCAAACAGTACGCTTATTCCGGCTGCTCTGCTGAAACGGGCTATTGCCTATGGAAATATTCAGCAATATGATCCGGCCGTGGCTGATTACAAACGTATTCTGGATAATTATGGCGATTCTGAACAAGCGCAAAGTGCTCTACTGGGTATTCAGAATGCATTAAGTGATTCTGGCCGACCCGAAGAGTTTTCGCAAGTGCTGGGTCAGTATAAAAAAAGCAATCCGGGCAGCACCGATGTGGAGCGGGTACAGTTTGATAACGCTAAGGATATTTATGCCAATGGAAAATATGCACAGGCTATTCAATCGCTTCAGACGTTCATGCAGGAGTATCCGAATAGCCCGAACACGAACGAAGCCCGTTATTACATTGCTGAATCGTACCGGCAAACCAACGATCCGGCAAATGCACTTCGCTTTTACAACCAGATCGTTGCGGATAACAAATCCGACTTTTTGATTCGGGCAGCCACCCGAGCAGCTGATTTGGAAGCGAAGCAAAAAAATTATCCCCGTGCTATCCGAAATTATCAGCTAATTCTGAGCAAGGCGAGTGGCAAACCTGAACAGGTAACGGCTCAACTGGGGCTAATGGATACGTATTATGCCATTCCCAAGCTTGATTCAGCAGCTATCCTCGCCCGCGATATTGTAGCGGCAGGCAGCGTAGTACCAGGTGCCCAAAACCGTGGTCAGCTTATGCTGGGTAAAGTCGCGTTGGGTAAAGGGGATTACAAAATGGCTCAAACTGAATTTGACAAAACGATTGCGCTGGCAAAAGACGTAAATGGAGCCGAAGCTCTGTTTCATCTGGGTGAAATCCTTTACAAACAGAAAAAATACAAAGAGTCGATTGCTACGTTGCTGAAATTCAACGAGCAGTTCAGCGATTTTGAGTTCTGGAAAGGGAAAGCTTTTATTCTGGTCGCCGACAACAACGTAGCGCTGGATGAACTGACCCAAGCTAAAGCCGTACTAAATTCAATCATCGAAAACTCATCCGACGAAACCATCATCGCCGAAGCCAAACAAAAACTGGCTTCGATTGAAAGCAAAAATTAATAAAATGATGAACGATGAATGATGAATAATGAATGACAAAGGTGATCGATTCCAGACTTGGGCTAATCAGTCATCATGTATCATTTATCAGTCATCATTCCAAGTTCGTCGTACATTCACTATGATCGTACGCCCCCTTCTGACCCTATCCCTTTTTTCGTTGTCGGCAACGCTATGGGCTCAGCAACAGCCCAAGCCTTCGCGTCCTGTGAAAGAAGGCGAAATTGATACGCAGGAAATTACGGTGGAAAAAAGCCGGAAAATTAACCTTCCCCCGGCTAACCGACTGTTTAATAAAATTCCATCCGTTAAACCATCCGCCGACCAACGAAAACTCACCTACGAATTTGAAGACCGTAAATTGACGATTGGCGATCCACGGATCATGCCCGGTGTATTGTCGCCTGCCGCTACGCAAGTCGATGAATCGTCGGGATTCAGTAATTACGTAAAATTGGGAGCAGGTAATTACAGTTCTTTTCTGGGTGAAGGCTTTGTTGGGCTTAATACGCTCTCTAATCTTTCTCTAGAAGGGTCAGTACGACATCTTTCGTCTGGAATCGGGCCGGTCGATGGTAAAAATTCGAGCCAGAGTGACACCCGTGTTCGGGTAACCGGAAAATATCTAACCGATGCTTTTAAGCTACAGGGCGATTTGGGTTTCGACCGGAATGCCTACAATTTTTACGGGTACAGCCGTGAGTATGCTGCTAAGCCTAGCTTCGATCCAGACTTAATCAAGCAGCGCCTGAATACAGTCAATTTCCGCGTCGGCATTGAAAATGCAAAGTCCGAAAATGCCATTGATTATTCACTGCGCACAGGTGTTACGTCTCTGCGGGATCGGTTCAACGCATCGGAAACCGATTGGGGTACTAATCTGAATGCATCGCTTGGCATTTCAGACAAAGTCATTGCGCTTATAGCTGCTGATGCCTACGTAACCCAGCGTTCCGACGGTTCCATTGTCGATAATCGGAATCTGTTCCGGGTGAAACCCACGTTTAAATACACCTCTTCTTTATTTACCATTACCGCAGGTATCAATGCCGTTAATCAGACGGACAAGCGGCAGGGCATTAATGATACGCGGGCCTTCCCGGTTATTGATATTGACTTAGCTCCGATTGGTAATGTTCACATTTTTGCGGGCGTCGATGGTGATATCAATCGGAATACGTTACGGTCATTACTGGCAGAAAATAAGTGGCTGGCTCAACAGGTTGTATTGGCAAACACGGTTAAGTCCCTGGATATTTACGCCGGTTCCAAAGGTAGTTTGGGTGGAGGATTCTCGTACGAAGGGAAAGTTTCCTACGCCCGTTATCGCAACTTCAGTACCTTCAACAACAGCATACCCGACACGACCAAGTTTGCGGTGCTGTATGATGGGGGTCTTTCCAATGTGTTAACGGTTTCTGGTCAGGTTGGCTACGTACTAAAGGATAAGTTTCGCTCAACCTTTAAAGCCGACTTTTTTGGCTACGACCTGGAGCGCCTGGAAGCTGCCTGGGGACGCCCACAAACAACGGCCACCTGGACAAACTCCTACATTCTTGATAAAAAATTATTCATTACGGCAGATTTGTATTTTTATCAGGGTATAGTCAACAAAAACTTTACGTCTAACGTACTGTATACCCTAAAACCGATCTATGACGCTAACGTAAAAATTGACTATTTCCTAGGAAAACAGGTCTCTGCGTTTGTCTCGTTAAATAATATCTTTAGCCAGAATTACCAACGATATTTGTATTATCAGTCACAAGGCCTTAACTTTCTCGGAGGAATCAGTTATTCGTTTTAATCTCCACCGACGCACATTATGGCCTCCGTTCATGATTATCTCAAAAAGCTGCTGTATCAGTACGACTGTGTAGTTGTTCCCGAGTTCGGCGCTTTTCTGACACATTACCAACCGGCGGCCTTTTCTGAAGCCAGTGGCTTGTACCTGCCCCCTCGCAAACGCGTTGCGTTCAACGAAGCATTACGTTTCGATGATGGGATTCTGGCCAACTACATCATGCTCCATGAGCCCGTTACGCGTGAAGGCGCGCAACGTTATATCGGCTTATTTATCGATGAGTTACGTGAGCAGGTGATAACCATTGGCCGATTTGAACTCGATGGTATCGGTACGTTTAGCCGGAATGATGAAGGAAAACTTCAATTTGATCCCAGCCTTCGTCACAACTTTTTTGGCGAAGCCTACGGGATGAATGCCTTACAGATTCAGTTAGTCAACCGCTCAGCCGTGGTTGAAACCCCGATTGAAGCCGTACCAGTTACCGCACTTGGCCCGGTACTTGTGCCGAAATCCGACGAAACACTGACGCCTTTACAACCCACCCGCCCCTATTGGCGCGTAGCTGCAGTTGCTCTCGTAGTCGGATCTCTGGGTTTGCTCAGCTATTTTTCTGTTGTTAACCCAAATCAACCTTTACAAGGTAGTTTAGACCCTGCCAATCTTTTCCGGGTACCAACGGCATTTACGCACGCTCCAGAAGTTAAGGTGACGGCGAAAAAGGTCACACCCAAAGCTATTGCACCCGAAGTTAAACCGGCCATTGAACCGGCTGTTGTGCCAACAGAGCCTGTCGCTGTTGCGTCTTCACCCGTTTCCACAGAACCCGCGGCTAAACCGGTTAGTACACGTGAGCCTGTTAAACTGACGCCAGTTGCTGAAGTTGCTCATGCCCATACAGGTAAACATTTTACAGTGATCGCTGGAGTCTTCTCACGGAAAGAAAAAGCATTACCCCTGGTGAATTATCTACATAAAGCTGGTTATACGGATGCCTATATTATGGTTCAGGGCAGGAAATCATTACGTTATAAAGTTGCCGCTATTGGCTCCGACGATAAATCTGAAGTTCAGTCTCATATTCCGGCTATCAGCAAGATGATTGGCTCAACCGCCTGGATTTTTACGAACTAAACATTATCATACCCCATAAAAAAAGACAACCCTTGAGGGTTGTCTTTTTTTATGGGGTATGATAATCAGGCATCAATACTGACTCATAGCACAACAGCCGTCAATTTGTATTTGATGTAAAACGAAACAGCTCCCGCTTTCGCAGGAGCCATTTTGCACATACAAACAGGATCATTTAACCCAGATAGGTCTTCAATGCTTTCGACCGTGAGGTATGACGCAAACGTCGAATTGCTTTCTCTTTAATCTGCCGAACCCGTTCGCGGGTCAGGTTAAATTTCTCTCCGATTTCTTCCAGAGTCATCGCGTGTTCACCATTCAGGCCAAAGTAAAGCGTGATCACATCGGCTTCACGCTGGGTGAGCGTCGAAAGTGCACGTTGTACCTCTTTCCGAAGCGAGTCATTGATCAGCCCTGAATCCGGCTTATCTTCGCCATCGTTTTCCAGTACGTCGAGCAGGCTGTTTTCTTCCCCCTGCACGAATGGCGCATCCATCGATACGTGACGACCCGAAATTTTCAGAGTATCAACGACTTCAGCGGCTGAAATTTCCAGAACGGCAGCAAGTTCTTCGGGCGAAGGCTCGCGTTCGAACTTCTGTTCCAGATCTGAAAACGTTTTCGAGATTTTATTCAGCGAACCGACCCGGTTGAGCGGAAGCCGGACAATCCGTGACTGCTCGGCCAAAGCCTGTAGAATCGATTGACGAATCCACCAAACGGCATATGAAATAAACTTAAATCCGCGTGTTTCGTCGAAACGTTGAGCGGCTTTAATTAAGCCTAAGTTACCCTCATTGATCAGGTCACCTAACGAAAGGCCCTGATTCTGATATTGTTTGGCAACCGACACCACAAAGCGCAGGTTTGCCTTGGTTAATCGTTCCAGCGACAGTTGATCGCCTTCCCGAATTTTTTGGGCCAGCGTTACTTCCTCGTCGGGCGTAAGCAGGTCTACTTTACCAATCTCCTGTAAGTACTTGTCTAACGACTGGCTCTCACGGTTGGTAATCTGTTTTGAAATCTTTAGCTGTCTCATGATACGTTTTCCCCGGTGGAATAACTATGTAACGCAGAAGTTTGACGGTGCATTACCTGAAAAAGTAACAATGACTTACGCATTTTTGTTCTCTGGCTTCGGCAGCAAAACTTTACGCGATAAACGGTATTTTCCAGTCTTTTTATCGATATCAATCAATTTTACAGTCACTTCCTCGCCAACTTGCAGAACCCCTTCCATGGCTTCAAGGCGTTCCCACTTAATCTCGGAAATGTGCAAAAGACCATCTTTACCTGGCATGAATTCAACGAATGCGCCAAACGGCTGGATTGTCTTCACTTTACCTACGTAGGTTTCCCCTACTTCCGGTACAGCCACAATCCCTTTCACGCGCGACACGGCTTTATCCATGCTCTCTTTGTTCGTTGCAAAGATGCTGACCCAGCCAGCATTGTCACGCTCATCAATATTTACAACAGCGCCGGAATCTTTCTGGATATCCTGAACAACTTTACCACCAGGTCCAATAACGGCCCCAATCTGATTGGTATCGATTTTGATAACAATAGCCCGTGGTGCATGTGGTTTGAGATCGGAACGTACCGCGGCTATGCCTTTTTGCATTTCGCCCAGAATATGAAGACGGCCAACGCGTGCCTGCTCCAGAGCCTGTGCTAATACTTCATAGGAAAGGCCATCAACCTTTAAGTCCATCTGGCAGGCAACAATTCCTTTTTCGGTGCCGGTTACTTTGAAATCCATATCCCCCAGGTGATCTTCATCCCCCAGGATATCCGACAGGACTGCGTATTTGTCACCATCAGAAATTAATCCCATAGCAATACCAGCCACGGGCGCCTTGATTTTAATTCCGGCATCCATCAGGGCCATCGTTCCTGCGCAAACCGTCGCCATTGACGATGAACCATTCGATTCCAGAATATCTGAAACCACCCGAATCGTATACGGATTCTCAGCTTCGGGTGGCAACACCTTCTTCAGCGACCGATGGGCCAGATTGCCGTGACCGATTTCACGGCGTCCCGCGCCCCGATTTGGTTTAACCTCACCGGTTGAGAAGCCAGGGAAATTGTAATGCAGCAAGAACTTGCTGTATCCCTGAAACATAGCCTGATCCACGATCTGCTCGTCAATTTTTGTTCCGAGTGTAACAGTCGTCAGCGACTGGGTTTCGCCCCGCGTAAATAATGCCGACCCGTGCGGACCTGGCAAAATCCCGGCTTCAGCTGAAATTGGGCGAATCTGATCCAGTTTACGGCCATCCAGCCGGACACGCTCATCAAGCACCAGTCGCCGGGAAGCTTCCCACTCCAGATCATGGATGTACGTCTTGATTAAGCTAACGTTGACCTCTACACCTTCAGGGAATGAAGCCAGGTACTCTTCACGAACAGCCTTAAAGCCCTCGGAACGCCCTTTTTTGCTAGGATTCTGTTGCTGGGCTACTGCATAGATTTTATCGTATGTAGCTGCTCGTACTGCCGCTCGCAGTGCTTCATCGTGGTTCTCGTGGTTGTACTGCCGCTTTTCGGTTTTCCCGACTTTAGCTTCCAGTTCCTTCTGTGCCTGGCATTGAGTTTTGATGGCTTCGTGGGCTGCTTTGAGAGCCTCAACGACTTCGGCTTCTGAACATTCGCTCATTTCGCCTTCTACCATGCAAATATCTTTTTCGGTAGCACCTACGATCAGATCAAGCGTTGCCCGCTCAAGCTCTGCAGTTTTAGGGTTGATTTTGTACTGACCATCAATTTTGGCAACCCGAACTTCGGAAATAGGTCCATTAAACGGAATATCCGACACCGCCAGGGCCGACGAAGCTGCCAAGGCTGCCAGCGCATCGGGCTGAACTTCCGGATCAGCCGAAATCAAGGTAATCATGACCTGCGTGTCAGCATGATAGTTATCCGGGAAAATAGGCCGTAATACACGGTCTACCAACCGGCTAATCAGAATTTCATAATCGCTCAAACGACCCTCACGTCGTTGAAAACTTCCCGGAATACGTCCGGCTGAGGCAAATTTTTCCTGGTAATCGACCGATAAAGGAAGGAAATCGACGCCATCTTTGGCTTCTTTACTTGATACAACGGTGGCTAACAACATTGTGTCACCCAGCCGTACAACCACCGCGCCGTCAGCCTGTCGGGCCATTTTTCCAGTTTCGATGGTAATTTCCCGCCCGTCAGGCAGCGCAACGGATTGCGTGGTAATTTGAAACATACAACAGATTTTGAATACGCCCTCTACAGCTTTCTTGATTTTAAGGCCTTATTCGGGCTAGAACTTCCCGGGATAGGCACCTATAAATCATACCTCAATAACTAATTCACTATAAACTCAATACGAATACTATTGAAACAACAAAAATGAGGGAATCTACTGTGTAGCAGATTCCCTTTTTTGGAGAGTAACGGATTACTTTCGCAGCCCAAGTGCGGCTAGGATAGCCCGATAGCGTGCGATGTCTTTCTTCTGAAGGTAATTCAGCAAGCGCCGACGTTTACCAACTAATTTTAAAAGACCCAGTTGAGTGCCGTAATCGTGCTTGTGAACTTTTAGATGATCAGTTAAATGACTGATCCGGAAGGTAAACAGCGCGATCTGGGATTCGGCCGACCCGGTGTCTGTTGCACTTTTGGCAAAGCCCGAGGTAGAGAAAATCTCCTGCTTTTTTTCGGTCGTTAGATACATCTTCAGACAGCTAATTTGATTAAAAATTGAATTCGGGTGCAAAGATAAGGAAAAAGTTGGTAAATCGGTCAGTTTATTAGTCCGTTAGTACTGATACGGTAACCTATTCCAATATCAGCTGGCGACCGACTGACTAACCGGCCTATTTTTCCATTGATTGATTCGCCGTTTTAACCGTTCAAAGGCAATTATATAAACGTCTTTATCAAACAGGCGTGAATCGTGACGGGCTCGCTGCATGAGAAATAGTCCTACCGGAAATAGAACAATATTGGCCAGCCAGGCCCCGAACGGTACCCACACTAGTCCGTCTTTTGCATATTTGTCTCCCTGTAAGGTTAATACGTAGAGAAAGATAAAAAATACGATAGATACCAGAACAGGAAGGCCAAAGCCACCTTTTTTAATAATTGCACCCATGGAGGCCCCGATCAGAAACATCACAAACACGGAGACCGCCTGCGTAAATTTATGATGGGTCTCCAGCTGGTATTTCCAGACATTCTTTTCTTTTTCGGTCAGGTACGTCACATTTGAGGTTGAATACGATAAAATATTCTGTGCCTGGCTTAAAGCCATCTGCATCAAATCGGGGCTGGGAACACTGCGTTTCTTCAACAACGAATCGACCCATTTTCCGTCTTTAACCACTTTTTGCCTCAGAACAGCGTCGGCTTTAAACTGGTAATTGTAATATTGCCGGGACGTACCGGCCACATTTAAACTAGTCTTGGAGTAGTCTTTTCGTAAGGAGTCAGTTAAGGTTCTCAGTTCACTGAGATTTTTCATGTATTCATGATACTCGAACTGGTTCTCATCCGTACGTTTGATCCCAAACGATTCCATGCTGATAACCAATCGATAATCTTTGAACCCATTCCGCATAAACTGCGCTCCTTTAGCTGCTGTTCCACTCCCAACATAACTATATGTCGTATTATCATTGTATTCCTGATAATCGTTTCCGTTAAAGAGCTGGAACGTAAGATAGGTGCGGTCTTTATCCATAAACATCCGTCCCGAATCGGCGAGAATAATTTCACGGTTGCCCGATTCGATTCCACTGGTTGGATGTTTGTAAATGACCAATCCTTTTAATAGATCGCCATTGCTACTGCCTTTGGGCGCTTTTATTTTATGATCTACCTTAATACTATAGCCCGGTAAATCATTATAAAAAATACCTTCTTTCAGGTTCAGCGTGGCTTTGGCAGTTTTGATATCATACAGCAGACTATATCCTTTCAGATTCGCCCAGGGAGATACTGAATTGTTAAACCAGAAAGAGAAAGCGCTGATCCCAATAGCCACAATCAGCAGAGGGCGCATGGCACGGGTCAGAGAAATCCCCGCACTTTTCATAGCAGTTAACTCAAAAAACTCACCCAGATTACCGAATGTCATCAACGACGACAGCAGAACCGCTAAGGGTAAAGCTGTTGGTATGGTCAGTAGGGCAAAATAAAAAAGAAGACGGCCAAAGGTGTATAAATCGAGGTCTTTTGTAACAAAATCGTCGATATAAAACATCAGTAGTCGCATCAGGAAAATAAAGATGACGACACCAAGGGTTAAAAAAAACGGCCCCCAAAACGAGCCGAGTACTAATTTATCAATTTTTTTCATGCGGATGTATCCTGTACAATCAGAATGAATATGGGCCTACCTATACAACGTTAACCGTATTATTCATTGTTCATTATACACTGTACATTATCCCTTTTCTGCTTTACATTAACATTATTTAACTACCGACAATCTCCTTTAGCTTTTCCATCAAACCATCCCAAAGATCTTTGAGCTCATCGGCATCTGTCGTTGACGAATAATCCGTAATACGCAGAAACGTCGACTGTGTCAATTCGCTCTGATCGACCCGAAAGTCTACGTAATTATTGTCGTTGCCGTTTTCGGCCGTGTCCAGAAACTCAAAGCGAACGCCTTTATTCTGCCGCATTGATACTTGTCGGGCAATATGACTTTCGTTGTCCCATTGAAAATCGAACCTTTGCTCAGGCATAGTATTCACTTTATTGGCAAACCATTGCGACAGACCCGATGCTGTGCTGATATACGGGAACAGCATTTTGGGGGACGCCCGGAGTTCGTATTCGGTAATAAATTTGAATTTTTCCATACGCATATTGTGAAATAAGGGACACTGGCAAAGGTAAACGATTTTTTTTGCGAAAGTCAACGACGTTTTTTGACCTGAGCCATTTTTTCCTTACTTTTGTGGCATCAATCCGGCGGGGTAGCTCAGATGGTTAGAGCGTAGGATTCATAACCCTAAGGTCGGCAGTTCGATCCTGCTCCCCGCTACCCGATTGTTAACGCCTAATTAATTGCCTGTCAATTGATTAGGCGTTTGCTATTTCAGCCTACTTGTCAATTATTCCGGGCGATGTACATTGATGAGCTACTACGTCAACGATAAATGGGTACGTATTACGGGGATTACCTTACTGGTCGTGGCCGCATTGGCTGTTGATGATTTTTACCGCCAGCCCCTCACAGGTGTCGTATTTGTTAAATTCCTGATCGACGTAGGTTCCACTATTGCTACCTGGCATCTCAACCGGACTATAATCCTTCGGTTTAAGGCCCGATTTCCGAAAAACTCTGAACAGCTAAAACGTCTCTCAGCTACATTTTTGACTAGTACCCTGTCCAGCACGGCTTTGTCCTGGTGTTTAAGGGTTCTCGACTATTGGGCTACCAAAGGCACGCTTACCCAATTTTTTGAGGAGGATCATGCCATGTCTTTCACCATAAATAACTGGACACTCCGTTTATATGTCTACAGTTTCGATTTTCTGTACGGAATTCAGTGTGCCATTTTCTTTATGTCTGTATACGGAATTCTATTTTTTATTAAGGATTCATCGGCGTACCGAAACCGGTTAAAACAGGCTGAAAAGGAACGCGAAGAGCTGCGGGCGGCTCATCTTCAAAGTCAGCTTGACGCGCTTAAACAGCACGTTAATCCGCATTTTCTGTTTAACTCCCTTAATTCGCTTTCTTCACTGATCAGCGAAGACCCAAAGCAGGCTGAACTATTCGTGGATAAGCTCAGTGAAGTGTATCGCTATCTGCTTCGAAGCAATCAACAGCATCTAACCACGCTGGAAACTGAATTACAGTTTATCAATGCGTATTATCATTTGCTGCAAACACGGTATGGGGCGGCCCTGCAGCTGGACGTAGCGGTTCATGAATCGTATTTTCCGTATCAGCTTCCGCCCCTGAGCCTCCAACTCCTGGTTGAGAACGCGGTCAAACATAACGTAGCGTCGGTTAAGCACCCGCTTCACATCCAGATAACAGTCGACCGACAGGCCCGGTTGCTGGTTAGTAATACGCTCCAGCGGAAAGCGAGCCGCGTCCTGTCGAATGGAGTCGGCTTAACCAATATTATCGCGAAATACCAGATGCTTAGTCTGCCACAACCTATTATAGAAGAAACGGAAGCCCAGTTTATTGTTATGCTGCCATTAATTGCTTGATAGCCGCAACGCGCTTAGACGAAGTCAACCGTAAAAAGTAACAGCAATAACAAAAATTTTCTTTATCGGTCGATTTTCAGTGCAAGACGTCAAATACCAGTTCCCGCAGAATATCTCCTTCACTCATTGAAGGTACATCAATTCCCTTGCTGCGCGCGTCGGCCCGACGGATGGCGTGTATAATATCGGCTACTTTCGCAATGGGAAACGTGCGGGCAGCAGAGAGGTAATCTTTTACAAAAAATGGATTGACGCCCAACACCGAAGCTAACCCTTTTTCGGTCTGATCTTTCGAAGCCTGTACTACTAATACCTTGCTGAAATAGCTGAATAACTGAGCCAGAATAACAACCAGCGGGTTGTCTTTGGGGTTACGTCCGAAATAATCTACAATCTGGTTGGCCTTTATGATATCGCGTTGCGTGAGCGCCTTCTGTAGTTCAAATACATTATACTCCTTGCTGATACCAACTAATCGCTCGACAGTTGCAGCGGATATTTCTTCGCCGACATGCAGGTTTATTAATATTTTGTCGATTTCACCCGCTAATCGTTTGAGATCATTGCCAATATGATCGGCCAGGAGTTGGCAGGCTTTAGGGCTTACTTTGGCACCTTGCTCGCGGCAATACTCGCCTACCCAATCCGGAATTTTGTTGTCGTAGAGCTTCTTTACGCCCAGCAATTTCCCTTTTGCGCCGAACGCTTTTACCCATGACTTCCGTTCGTCGAGACCGGGCTTCCCTTCTTCCTTCACGTAGCAGAGCATCAAAATCGTGCTGGACAGCGGATTCAGCGCATAATCCTCCAGTAAGGTCTGGGTGGACTTATCGTTGATACCATTCATCTGCTGCGCTTCCTTGACCAGTACCAACTGCCGTTCGGCCATAAACGGATACCGACGAGCGTAATTCAATACGGCTCCGGCATCTGTGTCTTTTCCAAACAACACAAACTGATTGAACCCCCGCTCCGCTACGGGAATAGCCACTTTTTCGAGTTCGTCAGCAATACGGTCGAGGTAGTAGGGCTCGTCACCATGGATCAGGTAAACAGGCGCAATCCGCTTATTACGGATATCTTTGAGAAGGGCGTCAACGGCAGGAATCAAAACAAGTAATCAGTTTACGGTATAATGTGGTACGTTAGCTGAGCTAATGCAGGTCGTAAACTGTCGACAAAATTAATGATTTGACCGTGTTTGGCAGCCACTATTTTGCAACACCCGCGTCCGGGGCTTTTCAGATTCAGGCATTCTGGCACGTACCGAATTTCAGATAATGTCCTGTGGGTAGCTGGAATCGAAAGCTGAGCGCTCATTATTTTTCTATATTTATTGCTTCACCTCCAGACACTTCTCTTCATGCAGCATAGCCATCGATGGTTTCTAGGCCTTTTACTCGTACTCTCTATCCGTGTTTTCGCGCAAACGCCCAGTTCATACGACCGTCAGGAAATTATGATTCCCATGCGCGACGGCATTCAACTCAACACCGTCATTTATACACTGAAAAACAGTAAGGAAGCCCTCCCCTTTTTGTTAACCCGAACGCCTTATGGTGTGAGCGCAACGAACAGTCCCGACAAAATTCCATACGTGAAAGACATGGCCGATGAAGGCTATATTTTTGTTTTTCAGGACCTTAGGGGGCGTTATAAATCAGAAGGGACGTTTGAAATGCAGCGGTTTACCCGTAACAAAAAAGACCCGAAAGCTATCGACGAAAGTACGGATACGTATGATACCATCGAATGGTTACTGGCGAATGTGCCGAATAACAATAAAAAAGTGGGTATGTATGGCATTTCGTATGCAGGCTGGACAACGGTGATGGGCGCCATTGATCCACACCCGGCATTGATGGCTGTATCGGAGCAAGCAACTCCTTCCGATATGTTTCTGGGCGACGATTTCCATCACAATGGTGCTTTCCGGCTGAGCTATGGGTTTGAGTATGCATTTATGGAAGAAGCCACCAAACAGGATTCCTTATTCCCTTTTCCTGATTACGATACGTATGACTGGTACCTCAAATTGGGACCACTGTCTAACGTTAACAAGCTGTATTTTAAAGGGAAGCTTCCAAGCTGGAACAACTTTGCGAGCCATCCGAATTATGATTCATTCTGGCAAAAACAATCGCTTATATCCCGCATTGAGCAACCAAAAATCCCGATTATGAACGTAGCAGGCTGGTGGGATCAGGAAGATTTTTATGGGCCACTTAAAGCCTACCAGCTTTGGGAGAAACAGGATCAGTCACACAAAAATTTTTTGGTGGCGGGCCCCTGGAATCACGGTGGTTGGGCGCATGGTGATGGGCGGGCACTCGGTAATATCAAGTTTGATACGGCCACTTCCGTTACGTTCCGAAAAGAGATTCAGGCCCCCTGGTTTGCGTATTATCTAAAAGGAAAAGGCACAGGAAATTTTTCGGAAGCTGTTACGTTTCAAACAGGTTCAAATACCTGGAAACGCTACGAGACCTGGCCGCCTAAAGAAGCGACCAAACGAAATCTATATTTTCAGCCCAATGGTAAACTGTCGTTTGATGCCCCTACGGCCACATCCGGCGTTGATGCTTACGTTTCGGACCCGGCTCACCCGGTACCCTACCGAAACCGCCCGATTGAAGCAACGTATGGCCCTGGCTCGCGCTGGTACACCTGGCTAACTGAAGATCAGCGTTTTGTGCAGAACCGGCCTGATGTGTTGTCGTGGGAAACCGACGTATTACAGGAAGACGTAACGGTAACGGGCGAAGTTTGGGCCAGGCTATTTGCCGCAACAACCGGTAGTGATGCCGACTGGGTAGTTAAACTGATTGATGTATATCCGGCGCAGTATCCACAGCAATTGGGCATGGGCGGCTACCAACTGATGGTGACAAACGATGTGTTTAGGGGCCGGTTCCGCCACAGTTTTGGAAAACCCGAAGCCATTCAGCCCAACAAACCCGAAGCTTATTCCATTGATTTACATACGATCAATCATGTGTTCAGGAAAGGCCACAAGATGATGATACAGGTCCAGAGCACCTGGTTCCCGATCATCGACCGCAATCCACAGAAATTTGTTCCGAATATTTTCGAAGCGAAAGAAGTTGATTATCAAAAGGCGACGCATACCATATATCGGTCTGTTACGTTCCCATCACACCTTGAGTTGAGCGTGATTAGAAAATAAATTTAGTCTACAAAACCCCAACGTTTCGTTCAGCAATGCGGCTTCAAATTATTGATAAAACAAGACTATGTCGTTTGAAATTAATCAAAGAAATGGCTCAAAAATAGCGGAGATACTTTCAGAGACTATTGTAATTGCTACGGTAGAAGATGGCGTTGATTTAGTGGGCAATTTATACTATCAGGATATCGATAAAGTAATTATCCACCAGAAGAATATTGTTTCTGATTTCTTTGATTTAAAAACAGGAATGGCGGGCGAAATACTCCAAAAATTTTCCAACTATCGTATACAGTTAGCTATAGTTGGTGATTTTAGCGAGTATCAGAGCAAGAGCTTAATGGATTTCATTCGGGAAAGCAATAAAGTTGGCCAAGTTAATTTTGTTAAATCATCAGCCGATGCTATTGATAAACTCTCAAAACCAGGTTGATTTATTTACATCAATTGCTTACAAAAAAATTAGAGATTAATTCTAATTTTTTACAAAAATGTAAATTTTTCATAACTAATTACCACAATATACAATTCTCAATTTTTAACAATTTCCATTCGTTCGGTACGTTCACTTTTCATATCATGTATTCCCCATTCCTGCATTACGTTGATGATGGGAAATAATGATTGACCATATTCTGTGATTTTATACTCTACCCGTGGTGGAATTTCGGCGTAGATAATTCGCTCGATGATTTTATCTTCTTCCAGTTCCCGCAATTGATTGACCAGCATTTGCTTACTGATGTCGGGCATGGCGCGTTGTAGTGAGCTAAATCGGTTACTACTTCTACTAATCGCGTAGATGATCATGATTTTCCACTTACCACCAATCCGATTCAGGCAGTGAGTTACCGGGCAATGATTAGGATTGAAATCTTTGTTTTTTCGCTCTTTAGCCATTAGTCTAAAAAAATGTACTAGTTAGTATATTGTAGACTACTTCCGTATTCTGGACAAAGGTATCAACTTTGTTTCATCGAATACAAAAGACAATGACAGACGACCAAATCAAAGAAATCATTCTTGGGGATTGGATAAGCATAGCCCCCGAAGTACGTCCTAGTATCAGCAAAAACGCCGACGGCAGCCTTAAACCCTTTTATCTGACACGCTCATTTACGTATCAGACAGCCGACCGATTTACGCTGGATGTGGTAAATTATGCCGACGCATTTGGCAAAGTGCCTTTGGTGAAAATCCATATTAAAGGACACATCGTTTGGCAAGGCAATCATTCTCTGATAACTGGCGCTCAAAAAGTTAATTTTCTCGCCGATGAGGCCTATGAAGTAATACCTTTGATCCAGGGATTTGCCGATGCCATGAACCAGATTGCACGTAGCGGTTTCGATAAATGGAAAGTCAATAGTGCGCAAAGTATTTTAGGTAAAGCGTTTGCGCCTTTTGGGCTTGCGGAGGGTCAAATCTTCACCGAATTCGATCTGATTTACGTACTGAATGATATGCTTTTCTGGGGTGCCAGAAATGTTGATGGTCGCGGTTTCGATACAGAAGAAAACAGACCCACCAATCTGCAGATTCCGTTAATCAGGAAGTAGCAGGAGTTGATACGCTCATTACGTATCCAGTCTATTTATGACGGTGAATTATCTGCGTTTCATGACCTTGTAAGTTTAAGATGGTCATGAAACACAGCGATAATACCTAACCCTTTATCGTTTGATCAGAACGCCCGGATGTTGGCCTGTAGCTTTTTGCTCTCGATAAACCAATTTTCCGGCTACCCATACGGCTTCAATACCCGTCGACAACGCTTTGTTGTCGCCAATTTTGGCATTATCCTGTACGGTATCTGGATTTAATAAAACCAGATCAGCATAATAGCCCGGTGTTATTAAGCCCCGATTTTTCAGACCCAGGTGCTCAGCCGCCAAGCTCGTCATCTTCTGGATAGCGGTTTCGAGCGGCATTAATTTTTGATCGCGTACGTAACGGCCTAACACGCGGGTAAAGGCGCCATATCCGCGAGGATGTCCGTCAGAGGCTCCATCCGAGCAGATATTTGTATGCGGCCAGGCAAGGAAATTCTTTACGTCAGCATCATCCATCGACTTGGCCATAATCCCTTCTACCCCACTGGCTTCCGGATTTTTCTCAGAATACGCCGATGCTTCAGCTACCAGGCCCATTAAGGCTTGTGCCGGTTTTTCGTGTCGAAGTTCGGCAACCTGGCCTACGGTTTTTCCGGCATACGTTGGGTTAGCAGCGAACCGTACCAGTACGGACTGCGACGGATCGAAAAGCTGATTGACGGCAAACTCAGCACTGGCCGGATTGGTGTAGTCACGTTTCGGAAAAAGGACCCGGATGGTCGACATCCAGTAATCGTACGGGTAACAGTCTGCCGTAATTTTCACGCCCTCAGCGCGTGCCTTTTCGAGTTGATTAATCAGATTATTCGATTGGCCCCATTTATCGCGCAACGCAATTTTCAGGTGCGAAATTTGAACGGGCATTTTCGTTACGTAACCAATCTGGATAATTTCATCGATCGCTTCGTCCAGGGAGACATCTTCGCTACGTATGTGGCTCATGTATCGCCCGCCCGAGTCGGCCACGACCTGCGCCAGTTGCAGCACTTCATCCCGATTAGAAAAGAAGGCCGATTCGTATTCCAGTCCGGTCGAAATTCCCAGCGAACCCTGCTTCAACTCATTACGTAGCAGTGTTTTCATTCGCTCAACTTCGTCGGGTTTTGCGGTACGATACAGTCCATTGGCACCCATTATTTTCTGACGAAGCATAGCATGGCCGGTATAGCTCGCTACGTTAACTGCCACAGGTTGCTGAATCAAATGCGCCTGCAACGTATCTATAGACACGCCACCCCCATCCTGTCCGGTAACAATGGTTGTAATACCCTGATTGACAACGGCAATTGCATCGGGCTGCTCCCGCAATCCCCACTCGTGGTGGCTGTGGCTGTCGATGAAGCCGGGGGCCAACACCAACCCTTTGCCATCTATAACCGGTTCGTTAGGAAAAGCAGTCAGGTCGCCGATTTCCCAGATTCGATCATTTTGCAACCGAACGGCCGCTTTTCGGGCGGCCAGGCCGGTTCCATCAACAAGCCTGATATTCGTAATCAATTGAGTTTTCGGCAATTGAACGGGTTTGCCATCCAGGATTTCACGAGCGATACGCCCGGCAGCATTCGTGCCGTTTGTTAGTACGATCAGCGTCTGTTTTTTATCGACGTACCGAGTGATCAATGTACGGAAACCTACCCAACTTCCCGTGTGCTGAATCACTTTACCCCCTTCCTCGATCATCCAGCCAAATCCATAAGCAGGCGTATTGCCTGGTTTGTCAGTCGGGCCATTCAGTTTAACCGGCGTAAACGCTTCCCGTAACGTATTGGTTTTAATCAGTTTTTCGGTGTATAACGCCTGATCCCAGGTTAGTAAGTCTTCCGCCGATGAATACACATTGCCATCGCCAATGACACCATCCAGGCGAATCAGGTCATTTAGTACCTTTTTACCATTCTCACGCTGAAAACCATATACCCGATTCCAGGGCCGGGTGCTGCTTTTGTGGTAATAGATATACGTATTTTTGAGTTTGAGTGGTCGTACAATATTCTGATCGAAAAACGTTTCGATGGGCATACCGCCCACTTTGGTAATAATTGACCCCAGCAGCACATAGCCCGTATTGCAGTACGACCATTTGTCGCCGGGTTGAAACAGAAGAGCGGGTTTATGGTCGTGCAGTAACTTCAGCATACCTTCATTGGTCAGCGTATCGAGCGGACCCATGTATTGCTGTGCCAGGTCGAAGTATTCCGGTAAACCAGACGTATGTGTCAACAAATGACGTATCGTGATTTTCGGATATGGGAAATCGGGCAGGTACGTCTGTACAGTTTCGTCATAACGTAGCTTTCCGCGCTCCTGCAACTGCATGATCATCATGGCCATGAACTGCTTTGAAACCGATGCCAAATTAAAGGCTGAACTGGTCGTCAATGGCTCCTTGGTAGCCATATTCGCTGTACCCAATGCTTTTTTATAGCGGACCTTCCCCTGCTCAGCCACCAGGACCACCCCGGAAAACATTGCTTGATTGTGCAATATGGTTAACGCAGAATCAAGGGTTTTCAGGCGCAATGCCAATGATGACGTATTGGACTGTGCGTGAGCGTGTAACTGAAAAAAAACAGTTATCCCCAGTAGTAAACAAGTTCGGATATGGTGCATAAATAGACAGAAGAAAGCTTGGCCAATATATAGCTTAACAGCAATATATTTGGCCATTTTCGCCATATTACCGCAGAAAATCATTGACAAACGCTTCATCTATGACGAATCGGGCCATACTACTTACCGATGGCTTATTGAGTACGCCCAACGCTAAAACAGCTCATGGACTCATTCGAGGTACGGAGCGCTACACAATTGTCGGCGCTGTTGACCGCCCAACCGCAGGCCAGGATGCGGGGGCCATGCTGGATGGAAACTTCCGAAACATACCAGTTTTTGCATCTGTGGACGATGCCCTCGCCCAGGTCGAAGCCGTCAGTTACGCCATAGTAGCTATTGCCACGAATGGCGGGGTTTTGCCAGAAAGCATGCTTACCGATATCAAAAACTGCCTGGAGCACGGATTGTCCATTGTAAACGGCCTGCATGAATTCCTGAACGATAAGCCAGACATTGTTGCCCTGGCGCAGCAGCACGGTGCTCAACTTATCGATGTCAGGCGACCTAAACCCCGCAACGAACTTCATTTCTGGACGGGCGAAGTCAGGCAAATCACAGCACCCATTATCGCCGTAATGGGTACGGATTGCGCATTAGGAAAGCGCACGACGGCCCGACTGATCCGGGAAGCCTGCGGGCAACACAACCTGAACGCCCAAATGATTTATACGGGCCAAACGGGCTGGCTGCAAGGCGGTCAGTACGGCTTTGTGTTCGATTCAACCCTGAACGATTTTGTATCGGGTGAGTTGGAGCACGCCCTGGTGTCCTGCTGGCGCGAAACCGGTGCCGATGTGTTGCTCATTGAAGGCCAGGCTGCCCTCCGAAACCCTAGCGGCCCCTGTGGTTCAGAATTTTTGGTATCCGGCAATGCCCGGTACGTCGTGCTTGTTCACGCGCCTAAACGAACGTACTATGACCATGACGCAGCCTGGGGGAAAATTCCGCCCGTCGAATCGGAAATAGCCCTGATACGTGCCTACGGTTCAGACGTAATTGCGCTGGCACTCAACACAGAAGACTGTACGGATGAAGATGCAAGTACGTATCAGAAAGAATTTAGCGAACGACTCGGGATCCCCGTCCTGCTGCCCTTACAAACCGGTGTCGATGCCGTTATCCCGGTTATTAAGTCATTAATTATCAACAAGTAGACATTATTGAATTGCTTTTTTGTTGACTAGACGCTATCCATTGACAACCATTAACTTATGCGGATAAAATCGATTCGGGCGTATCTGAAAAATCTGGCGCTTACCAAACCGTATACCATCGCTTACCAAACCACGTCAGATGTTGAAAACGTTTTTCTGGAAGTTGAGCTGGAGAATGGCATGGTTGGCCTCGGCGCTGCTAACCCCTCTCCCGACGTTGTGGGTGAATCGCCTGAACAGGCATTGCAAAATCTGCAGGGAGAATGGGTTTCAGGTCTGGTTGCTAAAGACATCCGACTTTTTATAGCCTTGATTCGTGATGCCCAAAAACAGTTTCCGGACGCTCCGGGTACTCTTGCAGCGCTGGATATTGCCTTGCATGATGCTTTCGGACAGTTTATGGGCGTACCAATTGTACAGTTCTACGGGCAGAAAATTTATTCGATGCCCACATCGGTCACCATTGGCATTATGAACGTAGCCGATACGCTCTCAGAAGCAGCAGGCTATTACGCGCAGGGATTCCGGGTGTTAAAAGTCAAAACCGGGCTGGATGTAGCCGAAGACATAGAACGCATTTTAAAGCTTCGGGAAACGTATCGCTCGAACCTGATTATTCGTGTGGATGCCAATCAGGGCTATTCTCTGGATGATCTAAACAGGTTTTGCCAAGCAACGGCCACATCGAATGTGGAGTTGATTGAGCAACCGATGCCCGTTGGCCGGGAAGCCGAATTACGGGAGTTACCATCCGAAATCAGAATACGCTTGGCCGCCGACGAATCGCTGAAAGATCCGAAAGCAGCACTCCAGTTGGCGCAGCAGCCGCAACCGTTTGGCATCTACAATATAAAGCTCATGAAATGCGGGGGCATCCGGGCGGCACTCGACATGGCCACCATTGCCGAACCTGCCGGAATTTCATTATTTTGGGGATGTAACGATGAAAGTCGCGTGAGCATTACGGCGGCACTACACTCAGCCTTTGCCTGCCCCAACACCCGCTACATTGACCTCGACGGCAGTTTCGATCTGGCCGAAGACATCGTTTCGGGTGGCTTTGTCCTTGAAAATGGCCGCATGCGTCCATCGGCGGGCAGCGGCCTGGGTTTAGCCAGACAATCCAGCTAGATCATTCTGACTTTTTTTACTGATGCTCCCTTACTTTCCTTTCGATCAGCAGTTTAACAACAAAATGGGCACGTCTTTCCTGTTGGAAACCGACCCGCTTATTGAGGTAGATGAGCTGCAGTATCTGTCAGAAATTGCCTTAAAACACCAACTCCTGAGCGACTTACCAACTTATTATTTTCAGTCGTTACCAGGTTACGAAACGGCTCAGTGGGACGTAGTGGATCTCGTTTTGCACGACCTGGTTCGATTCTCACCTAACCAATTTTCGCTTGACCAGATCGGCGACCGCTGGCAATGGATAAATCGTTTATTGAATGAAGAAACAACCTTCACTTTCGGCGATGCCACTACGCTCCCGTTGGCTCCCTTAGACTGGATAGGTCGACAAGTACAGGAAGATCTGATCCTGCTGGCTGGCCCTGAATCCCGCTTGGTTGCGGGGCAGCTCTGTTTTGCCAATGACTGGTGTCTGGACGAGAAATTAGGTCTTCCTTTCTGGCAGATTCATGCCCCAATCACTCCCATCGTGGAGCCTATGATGCGTGCCGCCCAAACATTAATGGAACGATTACCCATTGGTCGTTCGGTTTGGCGAGCCAACTGGAGCGTAAAAATCAGTAATCAGTTGGATATGACCTGCCGACATGCGCAGACTCTCAGGCAGTTGCTTACGGATCGATTGCCAGCAATGACCCCCAGCACAATCGGCGAAGAGCTTTACGTTCGCATTGAACGCCAAACCCTAACGCGCCTGCCGCGTTCAGGGGCTGTTTTGTTTGGCATTCACACTTACCAGAATTTACTGGCAAATGAAGCGGCTGATCCCGATCGAGCCAGGTGTATGGCAGCAGTTTTCAGCACTACGCCCCCCGCCATGCTTGCCTATAAAAGCATGACTGATTTTCTTCCTCTATTGCTCACGTACCTGCGCAACCAAATGGCTCTCAACCCAATTATTTTGTAGTATTACGCTTTCGACGAATAAAACAACTGCTACTCATCGTTAATCCAAACAAAATACATGATTAAACTGGCGCGTACAATTGATCTACGGTCTGCTATTCTATTGGTTGTTAGTGGCATCGTTGGATCAGGTGTTTTCAAAAAAGTTGCGCCAATGGCCGCTGAATTAGGGTCGCCCCTGCTGGTGGTTGGTTGCTGGATAGCCGCCGGACTCGTTAGCCTGACCGGGGCTCTTACGTATGCAGAAATGGCGGGTATGTTCCCTCAATCCGGTGGCGAATACGTGTATTTCAAGCGAGTTTACGGGCGTTTGTTTGCCTTTTTATACGGCTGGGGCGCTTTTGCGGTTATGCGTACCGCCACGATTGCTGCCCTTTCGCATATATTCGGACAATCGCTGGTTTCATTAATCGGCTATCACAATGAATCAACCGAGTTTGCGGTAAAATCAGTTGCTACGCTCCTTATCCTGTTTTTGAGCCTGCTTAATTATCGAGGGATTACGTTTGCGGAGGGTCTTAGCCGCGCCCTTATTTATATTGTCTTTGTAGCGGTTGCCATCATTGCATTTCTTGGTTTTTCAGCGGATTCGGGCAGTTTATCCAATCTAACGCAGTCGGTAGAACCCGCTGAAGCTACCGTTCGTACTAGTCTGCTTGGTTCGCTGGTGGGGGCATCGCTGGGCGCTTTCTGGGGGTATGAAGGCTGGAATCAGATTGGCTACATTGGCGAAGAAATAAAAAATCCGCAACGTAACCTGCCCATAGCACTCGGTATTGGTACAAGCATTGTAATCGCTATTTATGTGCTCCTGAACGTAGTGTATGTGTATGTACTGCCCATCGATGTGCTTATATCGCTGGCTGGCAGCCCCGGAAAAATTGCGGCTGTCGAAGTAGTACGTCACGCGGCCGGGTGGGCTGGCGCTACGTTTATCTCGATTCTGATTCTGATAACGACGTCTAATTCAACCAACGCATCGATTCTGATGCCAGCCCGAGTGTTTTATGCAATGGCTCGCGACGGGCTTTTCTTCAAAGCAGCGGCCATCATTCATCCGCGCTTTAAAACCCCTTCCGTAGCCATTTTATTGCAAAGTGCCTGGGCGACGGTTCTGGTCTGGTCCGGCAGTTTCGATCAGTTGACGGATATGCTGGTCTTTGCCTCGTTTATTTTCTATGGAGCCACGGCACTAGGAGTGATTATCTTACGGCATCGGGACCCCGACCGGGAACGACCGTACCGGGTGATTGGTTACCCGGTCGTACCCGCTTTTTTCTGCGTATGCTGTCTTCTTTTAGTCGGTATGACCCTTGTAAACCAGCCACGCGAAGCCCTTACTGGCCTGGGCTTGATTGCGACAGGCTTACCGTTTTATTGGTTCTGGCGGAAAGACTTAAAGGAGGAGTCGTAGCTGTTTCAGAACCCACAGAAATAAGCGTATGAGAACTGCGAAACCAGCCGGGCTAGTCGATAGCCGGATACCCTTTATCGAGCCAGTCGGTTTTCAAATTTTTAGCTATGTTCAGGAGCTTGTGATTCTTGAAACCCATCTCGTTCAATTTCGTAAAGGCAGGACGTACATTCGGGCAGTTTTTGAACGGGCAGCAGCCACAATAGATTACAATTTCCCGATCTTTCGGTTCCTTGCTCAGCAGTTTTTCCAGCTTTTCCAGATTTGCAGCTTCGCCAGCCGGGCCTACACCAACCGACGATTTAATGGTGGCGGCTGGTCCAACACTGATAATAAGGGGTTTACTCGCGTCAGAACGTTTAATAACCGTGGCCAGGTCAGCTGGTTCCATCAACTGGTCAGAGCGCCAGGGTTCAGCATTCTTCCAACTGATCTGAGCCAAAACAGCACTCAGAATAAGGACGAAAACTACAATCGAGGGGACTTTTAATTTCGAATTCATAAAGAAGAAATAAGGGTAGTACGTATCTGTTGGATATGCGCAACAAGAGCGCCCCAAAAATACGCGAAATGACTGGCAATCTGGTCGTAATACTGGACTAAATCCTCAATAGCCGAGTCGAGGCCGGATGGATACACAGTACGTCGGGAAACGCCTTTCAGTGAACGATCAATTCCATCCAGAAACTGATAGTTCGTAAGCCAGTCATGCTGAATCATGTAATCCGCCATTCGAACGGCTGACGGCGGTAATCGAGATGTGTTATGCTGCAATGTTTGATAAAAACCCGGCACAAACTCAGATAGAGATTCGCCCGTCAGTTGCTGAAAGTAAATAGCCAGAAAGTGATCAAAGAAAATATCAACACCCGCACCGGCATATTTGTGACAGCGTGGATGCAACAGATCACGTACGGCGGCAACCTCGGGATGGGCATCGGTAAACGTATCGATGGCGCGATGAAGCCGGACACCCGCTATTTCTCCCGGCGTCAGGTTATGGCGCGGACTGGCGGGGTCACCTTTGATGAAATCGCCAATAAAATTACCAATCAGCAATTCCTCGTTGCCACCCGACAGATACCCATGCGCCAGAATATTCATGATGGTATGGTCGAGACAGGCGTTTCCGGGAGCGCAGTTATTTCTTCACCTGCTACGTATCGTTCAACCGTTACGCCAAACCGACGCAGGAAATCGACACCTTCATCCGTGCCAATGCCTTTATATGCAGCGTAAGAGTTTAGGTAAACAACCCGTTCGATTTTCATGCTGTAAATAATTCGGGCGCAGGCAATGCAGGGCGACAGCGTTACGTAAATGGTAGACCCTTCAATGGCCGAACCATTTTTAGCAGCGTACAGAATGGCATTCTGCTCCGCATGTAAGGCTAGTGAACACGATCCTTTTGAGTCACGGGGGCAGCCTACACCCGGAAATTCTTCATCACAGTTGTGTGTACCAGCCGGTGGGCCATTATACCCGATGGAAATAATACGAGTGTCGCGGGTCAGTACGGCTCCTACCTGTGCTTTAATACAATGTGATCGTTTGGCCAGATTGACGGCCAGATCCATAAAAATATCATCGAAGCGTGGGCGGGCATGCGTAATAGACACAGACGTACTGATTTTAGGTTCCATTCTACAAAATACCAGAAAAATCGGGGCATTGCCTATGCGCTGACGCTCTTTTCCTCGGTTTCATTCCGTTAAAACGTTGTGTCAATCCTGCTTTGTATTCCTGGTTGTGCCACAATTTCTTTCGACCAAAACTAACCGGATCAATACATGAATAGAACACACTCACTAACCCGCTTTTAACCGACCGACTCGTTTTTGTGTTTATCAGTACGTCACACATATGCATGAACGCATTGAAACGCACTCCCAAAATTCTGATTTCGCTGCTTGTTTTACTGATTATCGCCCGGCTGCTATTGCCCTATTTTGTGCTGCGATACGTCAATAAAACCCTGGCCGACATGGGCGATTATACAGGCCATGTTGAGGACATTGATATTCACCTTATCCGGGGCGCCTATCAGCTCGACAATCTGCGGATTCGAAAGGTGGTGAGCAAACTCAAAAAACCGTTTCTGTACATCCCCAAAACGGATTTATCGGTCGAGTGGAAATCGCTGATTAAGGGTGAATT
The DNA here is from genome assembly GCF_045160025.1 of Spirosoma sp. KNUC1025. Lineage (GTDB taxonomy): Bacteria > Bacteroidota > Bacteroidia > Cytophagales > Spirosomataceae > Spirosoma. The sequence goes on along the minus strand of NZ_CP087139.1, from coordinate 4,255,911 downwards.
AGTCAGCGAAGTGGAATGTTACGAGCCTCAGCTCAGCTTCGCCTTCAGCGAGAATGAAGCCAGCAGCCAAACGGGTACCGAAGTTGACTGGACAGCTTTTCTGAAAAAACTGCTGCCGATCAGTATCAATCGCTTTGCCGTCATTGATGGTACCATCAACCTAACAAGTTTAATCACGCAGCCACGGGCCGATTTATCACTCCATACGTTTCGGGGGGAGATCCGTAACATCCGCAATGTCGAAGATAAGCAAAACAAACTTCCGTCGCCCGTAACCGCCACAGGTAACGTACCGGGCTATGGTGGCACAATGGTCTTTAAGGCGAATATGAATCTGCTGAAGCCCGTACCGGATTTCGACTACAATTTAATGTTTACGGAAATTCAGCTTGTCAAGCTCAATGCGCTTGCCCGCTCGTACGCCAATCTTGATTTTGAACAGGGCACTGTAAGTGTCTATAGTGAAATGGCCATGCTGGACAAAAAGTTAACGGGTTACCTGAAGCCATTGACCAAAGGCATGAAAATCTTTAAAATCAACGAACATGAAAATCGGTCCGTTGGCAAATTCTTCACCGAACTTGTCGCACAGGCAGGCATCGCTGTATTAAAAAATCAGAAACATGATCAGGTAGCTACCCGCATTCCACTCGAAGGGACCATCGACAATATTGATACGTTTCTCTGGCCAACCATTTTCGGCGTTTTACGGAATGCCTACATTGAAGCCTTCCGCAGTGAATTCGATAACTCAATTACGGTGAACGATGCCCTGAAGGACGTAAAAGAAAGCTTCAGGGAAAAACGAATGGAGCGAAAAGCGGAGCGGCAAAAAAAACGGGCAGCGCGGAAAGCCGAACGCCAAAAGAAACGGGCGGAACGAAAAGCCAAACGGGCAAAAGAAAAATAAGTCTTTACAAAACAGACTTTGGTAACTGTGGGCGTGTAATATTGCCGTTTGGGGCAGAGCTTATCGGCTCACTTCCAGTTCTGCCACCCTTCCTTCACTCACCAGAGGCAAGCTGACAACAAACCAGCCTGCCTGTTCCTCGATCAGCAGCTTGCCCGTATTCAGTAATTCATACCGCGTAGCCAGATTGCTCAACCCAGCCCCCGCCGTTTCGACACGTAGAGTTTTGCGCTGAAGCGAGTTGGCCACGTAGAGCCGTTGGTCGGGCATTGTGTAGATTCGGATATGAAGCGGCTTACTGGGTAAAATCACGTTGTAACGTACTGCATTTTCGACGAGTACCTGGAGGGTAAGCGGTGGAATAAGCCCTTGTTCAACCGACGGATCAACGGAAAGCTCCAGCACCAAACCGGTCTGATAACGGGTTTGTAACAGGTGAAAATACGAGCGGATAAACTTGATCTCTTCACGTAGAGGAATCAGTCGATGCTCACTGGCCTGCAGCAGATACCGAAACACGGCTGTTAGCTGCCCTAGAAACACATCCGCTTCAACCGGGCTGTCGCTAATCAGCGATGACAGTGAGTTAAGGCTGTTAAACAGAAAATGCGGATGGACCTGATGCTGCAAAGACATGAGCTGGCTTTGCAGCGACACTTTTTCAAGCGTACTCGTCTCGATGGTTTCGCGTTGCCATTCCTGGAGAATGTACATCCCCTCGTAAATAGTGAAGTAAATAAAATGGTAGAAAATCTGGATACCCAGGTTGCGGCTCAATTCAACGGCCGTACTATAATAATCAAACGTACCTTCAATCAGGAAACGCAGTATATGGCGTAAGAGCCAGGCAAAACCGACCAGCACCGGCAGAGCAACCAGCAACCACAACAACCGTTGACGGGTATTGGCCAGACCTGGACATTGCTGCTGTATCCAGTGAACTACCCATCGGGCCAGATTCCAGCAGATAATGCCTGCCGTAATAGCAATCGTGGCATTGACCAGCAACTTATTGAGTGGGAGATTGATATACAGCTCAAGCCGGAAAAATACGCTAACAAACACGTAGAGCCCCACCGGGCCGAGCAAACGAAGTCGGCTGTCGTTGAAGGATTTCATGGGGTTGCTTTCGGTTCGGGCTGGTTAGCCAGCAACGGTAGTTTGATTACGAATAGCCCATTCTTTTCCTCGATCACAATGTCGCGCTGGGCCAGCAAACGGTATTTAGCGGCTATGTTGTTCAGGCCCACCTTGTTGGATAGCACAGCGGTATTTTTTCGTTGCAGGTTATTCTGAACCACGAGCATTGAATCCTGAGTCAGAATTTCAATTATGAGCGGTCGGCTGGGAAGAATTACATTATGCTTAACGGCATTTTCAACCAGGAGTTGTAGCGTAAGAGCAGGTAATTTATAGTCTAGTTGCCAGTCTTCGACAGTTACCCGCAGCTCGATACCTTCTCCATACCGGGTCTTCAGCAGTTGATAATACGATTTAATAAACTGAAGTTCACGTCCCAGCGTAGTCAGTTCCTGTTCATTCGTACGTAGCAAATACCGATATACGCTGCTCAGCTCATCTACAAACGTTTCTGCCTGTTGAGGATTTTCATAAATCAGCATCGACAGCGAGTTGAGGCTATTGAACAGGAAATGCGGATTGATCTGACTTTTCAGCGTATCGAGTTGATGCTGAAGTTTATTTCTTTTGAGCTGCTCATTATGCTCATAAGCCTGTTGCCACGCCCGCAAAACGTAGCTTCCTTCATAAATGATAAAATAAATGAAATGGTAGAAAATCTGAATACCAATCGAATAGGTATAACTCGGTAAGGTTTGGGTCGTATAAGAGGCATTATTGAACACGATATGAGCAAGCTGCCGGATAAACCAGGCTACATTGACCAGCACCGGTAAAAGAGCGGCCATCCAGAGCATTCGCTGGCGAGTATTTGTTAAGCCGGGATATCGTTTCTGCAGCTTTACGACAACCCACCGGGCCAGATTCCAGCAGATGTAACCAGATGCCAGGGCAATTACATCCGAACGTATCAGCCGGTCTGCAGATCGCTCAAGGTACCAATCCAGCCGAAAGAATAACGTACCGCCCAGAAACAGAACGAACGGACCAATGATTCGTAGTTTGTTGTCATTGAGGAGTTTCACAGGTTACTTTCAGGGTATGGACGTATTTTTAACCAAGGAAAATCAGGTTCGACTTTGAAGATTCTAAAATCGGTTGACTCAACAATTCGTTGAGGAATCATGAAGCCATCGAAAACCAGCCTGACCCGTTACGGGTCAAAAGCGAAATGGCTGGTTGCAACTACCCAAAGTTACTTTTTAAATGACGACTTTTTAAGCACTCAACTCGGGTAAGCTGACTAAAATTTATTCTAATAAAGGATTGGTTTTCCCCTCCATTACCCATCGCGGACTTAACACCTGAAAGTACAGATTACGCTTTCCCAAGCTGAACCTGAATATAAAACAATGCCTTAAGCATCTGATCACTTTATCTCAATCGCATCAGTTGCATTACCTGAAACGTAGTACGGCTTAGATAAGTAGAGGCATTTTCCAGGGCGTCGTCCAGACTGGTGGGGCCAGGCATTATGGAAAATGCACTTGTCAGTCCTAACGCTTTCAGTTCATCGAAGGCAAGCTCCAGCGAACCACAAAGCGCTACGACCGGAATTTGCCGTTCACCAGCCATACGGGTGACCCCCGCAATTAATTTCCCCTGTAGAGTTTGATTGTCGATACATCCCTCGCCGGTCAGCACCAGGTCCGCATCCGTCAGGTGGCTGGCTAACTGCGTGTGTTTGATCACTAAATTCACTCCTTCGGTCAACTGGCCATTCAAAAATAACACGGCACCCGCACCCAATCCTCCCGCAGCCCCTGCTCCGGGCATCCCCGACAAATCGAGCCCAAACTGCTTTCTAATAAGAGCCGATAAATGTACCATGCCAGCATCCAGAATAGGCAAATCCGCCGACTGCGCTCCTTTCTGGGGACCGTAAATATAAGAGGCCCCTTGTGGGCCAATTAGCGGATTCGTGACATCACAGGCTACCTCCACCGTTCCTTTCCAGATCGATTTTGCGGGAATAATGGTGTGGATCTGCTCTAGATTACCACCACATGGCCACAGTACGTTACCCACCTTGTCAAGAAACGTCCAGCCAAGCGCAGCAGCCATCCCTGTCCCTGCATCATTGGTCGCACTGCCTCCAATACCCAGCACAATTTGACTAACCCCCTGTTGTAGGGCCTGCTGAATTAACTCTCCCGTTCCGAACGTACTGGTTTTAAACGGGTTATACTCGGATTTGCGCAACAATCGCAGACCCGATGCCTGCGCCATTTCGATAAACGCGGTTTTCCCATCGCCCGAAATGCCAAACCCTGCCTCGATGGGCCGATTCAGCGGATCCCGAACCGAAACGGTGTGCCAGGTTCCTTTAGTAGCTTTGGTCAATACATCCGCAGTCCCCTCGCCCCCATCGGCCATCGGTACGGCCACCACAGTAGCCTCTGGATCGACGGCTAATATACCTTCGGTCATGGCAGCACATACCTCTAAGGCCGTTAGTGACCCTTTAAATTTATCAGGCGCCAACAGAATCTTCATACAACAGGAAAAGGCGAGTAGCACACAGAGGTCGGCTGTTCAATTAACAGCATAACCCCTGATGTTGTGCTGGCCAATATACGCCAAATCCTAAAACAGCATCGGGATTTATTTACGCGTACGAAAACGGAAAATCAGAATTTGAATCCCTATTTTTCACTTTCTTTACGGCATGTCTAGACTCAAAGCAGCCATCATCGGCGGTGGCAATATTGCCGATACAAATCATATACCGGCCCTTAAACAACTTTCGGAACAAGTCGAAATTGTCGCCGTTTGTAGCCGGGATTTTTCCAAAGCGCGTGCCCTCGCCGATAAACATGGGATTGCCCATGCGTTTGGCGAAACGGCTGAATTATACCGGCAATGTACTCCAAACCTGGTCGTGATCTGTACGCCCAACAACCTCCATTATCCACAAACGATGGAAGCGCTGGAGAACAGTTGTCACGTTTTCTGCGAAAAACCGCCTGCCGTCAAGGCGCAAAATGCCCGTGACATGGCCGATCTGGCGAACAAAAAAGGGGTTGTGCTGGCCTATAATTTTCAATTACGTCAGGCGAGCGAATTCGCGTTGCTGATGCGCTGCAAAGCGGATGGCCTTCTGGGAGACATTTACCACATAAAAGCAAATTTTCTGCGTCGGCGGGGAATTCCGGGCTGGGGTTATTTTACCAACAAAGCCATGCAGGGCGGTGGGGCATTAATCGACCTCGGCGTACACGTGCTCGACCTGGCTTTGTATGCACTCGGCTATCCAACACCTGAACAGGTGATAGCAAATACGTACGATTTTATTGGCAAAGCGGGCGGCAAAGGGTTGATGGGTACCTGGGACCCCGCTACGTTTGAGGTGGAAGATGCTGCCACTGCCTACCTGTCGTTTCCTAACAAAGCATCCATCATGCTATCGGCATCGTTTGCGTTGAACATGCAGGCCGAGAAGGACCGCAATCTGGATATTTTCGGCAGCAAAGGCGGTGCAAAACTCTTTCCATTTACGTTACATACTGAACTAGCGGGCGAACTGGCCGATATACAGTTTCCGTTCCTGGAAGAAACAGATATTCAGCTTAAAAATACAAGTGCTTTTCTGGATGCCTGTCTTGGCAAACCCTCGAATGTATGTACGGGCGAACAGGGAGCTATTTTACAGGAAATTGTCGAACGTATTTACCAATCCTCGACGCGCTGAAACAACTCTTTTAGCGTGTGTTCTGTGGATTCAAAATATCTACTCACTTATGTTAGATCTGATTATTGATGCAAGACCCGCTTCGTTGGGCAATGGATTTAATGTCCGGCGGATTTTGCCTTATCGACTTCGCCGGATGCTTGGTCCGTTTATTTTTATGGATCATGGTGGGCCCGTAAATTTTGCCCCTGAACAGGCGCCGAGCATGGACGTACTGCCGCATCCGCATATCGGTTTATCAACGGTAAGCTATTTATTTGATGGATTGGTTACGCACCGGGATAGTCTGGGCGTACAGCAAGTTATCCGTCCCGGTGAGGTTAACTGGATGACGGCAGGCAGAGGCATAGCGCATTCCGAACGCTTTGAGGACCCGACAACGCTGGCCGGGGGCAGACTTGAAATGATTCAGACCTGGGTAGCTTTGCCCGAAGCCGACGAGGAAGATGCCCCATCCTTCGATAATTACCAGCCCAACGAGCTTCCTGTTTTTACGGATAAAGGCATCTGGATGCGATTGATTGCCGGAAACGCCTTTGGGCTCAGCAACCACGTAAAAACGCATTCTCCTTTGTTCTACGCCCATGTAGTTCTTCAGGCCGGTTCGCGGTTTGGACTCCCGCTTGGGTACCCTGAACGGGGAGCTTATGTGGCAAAAGGCACTGTGGAAGTAAATGGATACCGCTATACGGAAGGTCAGCTTCTCGTTTTCACACCCGGCATCGACCCTGTGATGACAGCCCTCGAATCGACTACCATTATGCTGCTTGGGGGAGAGCCCCTTGGCGAACGGTTTATTTGGTGGAATTTCGTTTCATCCCGAAAAGAACGTATTGAACAAGCTAAAGCCGACTGGCAGGCTGGTCGCATTGCTTTACCACCAACTGATAATCTGGAGTTTGTACCCTTGCCCGAAGATCGCTCCAAACCTGCCGGATCAGGAACGCCCCCACCTCAGCCTTTATCATAACGATACAGGCCTGGCAGGTTCATATCAGCCAGACCTGTAAATTACCTTTTTAAGCCACCAGTTTTTTCGACCGTAGCCATTCCGGTTTCGTGGTTGTTACGCGGGCTTTAAGTTCGTTAAGCATGGCATACAGACCATAATACGTCCGGTTCACGTACAGCCCATCCTGTGACCCGCGGGCAACTTTCGAATCTTTCAATTCCGGTACGTTGGCCAGGCCCTCGGCGAAGGCATACACTTTGCTGAAATACGTATCATCACCAAAATCGAACGAGTCCACAGCGAAGGGTTCGGCCAGCATCAGGGTCATCTCTTTGAACAGATCTGTAAAAAACACCCGATCTTTTGGCGAATCGGCGGGGGTTAAAAACTCCAGATTGTTGAAGACTTCCTCTGTCAATTCTGCATCTTCGAGCGTATCAGGATTGATAAGCCGGAAGTAATTATCGTAATAAAAATCAGGGATGACCTTCACGCACCCAAAATCGATGACACCCATCGTACCATTGGCCCGCATCAGGAAATTACCCGGATGAGGATCGGCATGAACCTGACGTAGTGTGTGAATCTGGAAATCATAAAAGTCCCACAAAGCCTGACCAATACGGTCACGAACCGCCTGAGATGGATTCGTTTTCAGAAAATCTTTCAGATGCAGACCATCGAGCCAATCCATTGTCAGAATACGCTTCGATGAAAATTCAGGGTAATACGTTGGAAAGACCAGATCAGGAATATGGGCACAGGCTTCCGAAATTTCGATGGATCGCCGAAGTTCAAGCTCGTAATCTGTTTCCTCCAGCAACTTGGATTCTACCTCACCCATATAGCGATCGATGTCACGCTCGTTTAGATTCAGCAGCCTGACAGCCAGTGGCTTGGCAATTTTCAGATCGGAGCTGACGGCGTCGGCTACACCCGGATACTGTACTTTCACGGCCAGCTTTTTCCCGTCTTTCCAGGCCAGATGCACCTGCCCGATGCTGGCAGCGTTGACAGCATCCATATCAAACGTATCGAACAGTTGGGCGGGCGTTTTTCCGAAGTACGTTTTAAACGTCTTCACAACCAGTGGTCCCGACAAAGGGGGAGCCGAATACTGAGCCATCGCGAATTTATCAGAATACGCCACGGGCAGTAGTCCCCGGTCCATACTCAGCATCTGCGCCATCTTAAGCGCCGAACCTTTCAGTTCGCTCAGCGCATCATAGATGTCGGCAGCGTTATCCTTATGCAACTCCTCACGTGAAAGCGTCGGATCGATTAATTTTTTGCTGTAATGTTTAATATAATTCCCGCCTACCTTCACACCGGCCTTTACAAACTGGCTGGCACGCGCAACTTTGGTAGTAGGAACGGATGTTTGGGTTTTCATAAATGATTGAATAATCGAATGATTGACTTGTTGAATGATTGAATCGAAAGATGCAGACCATTCCACAAGTCAATCATTCAATCACTTATTTTGGTACATAAATTTAGCGAAATCGAACAGGGTATCCAGGGGCGAACGGCCAATGAGATCAAAGGCTGTGTTAACGGCTTTTTCAATGGCCGTATCGGTTTTTTCAAAGTTTTTACTGACATCACGTACCCAGAAGTTGAGCAGGTAGAGTGTTTGCCCCCATAGCGCATCTGGATAGCGATCTGTGATGAACGGGCGGGGTTCTACTTCTTTACTTTCGCGCCCTTCAGCCAGTAAATCACGGGCATAGTCGTAAAAGGCTTCCTTAAAGGGCTTAAGCACCTGCGACTGCATCATACGCGCTCTGCTTTTTCGTTCCTGTTCGTCGCCTTTCAGCCGCCCGAAGCTATAAACAACGAAGCTGCGCTGGCTTTTCAGCAATTCAATCCAGGTGTAATAAAACGCCAGCAATTTTTCTCGAACTGAATACGACTGCGCTGTTTCGTCAGCCTCAACAGTTGCTTTGGCTTCGTTGAAGAAAGTCAGCCAGATATCAGCTTCGATTGCGTCGAACGATGTGTACTCTTTGTAAAAGTCGGCTTCGGCAATTTTCAGTTTCTTCGCAAACTGGAAAACGGAGGTGGGTTGTTTTCCGTGTTCAAGAACGTATTCCGTGTACGCCTTGCGGATTTTTTCGAGCGTTTCCATATATAAAGCAACGGTCTGTTGGAAGGAAAAGTTTAGCGCTTTTTAAGCAAAAACAGGTTCGTCATTTAGTATTTTCCCTCTAAATTTCGAGTTAAAAAAATCCAACATTATCAATGAAATACCGTTTGCTCCGCTTAGTGCTTTTTTTAGGCCTATGTTTATCGTTCGTTGCTCAGGGTCAACCTGCATACGACATCACCGACAAGCAACCTGCACAACTAAATGGGCTTGAGTATGGCTACTCAATACGCAACGAAAGCAAAAAAGATATTGGTAGCAAAGGAACATTTAACCGATACGAAATGACGGTTTACGTAACGAATAAAAGTGGCTGCACAAAGCTATTTTTCCCTCGTCAAACAACCTTCGGTTTACAAAATCAGGATTTACTGGCCAATTTCGACTGCGTCAATGCTACTGGTGCCCGTTTAACTTCTAAAACCACAACGGTTCGGGCGCGGCCATTTCTGGTTCCGTACTCTACCTCGACTAAAAATGCCGAAGGCAAGGAAGTAATCAGCACGGTTCAGGTACAGGCAGGCCATATGCTCGAGAATGGCGAAACGGTTGTCAATCACATCGTCGTGATCGTGCCGCAAGGAGAAGCTCCTTCCATACGGGTACGTGTTCAAACCTCCGAAACAAGTATCCGATAAGCAGAGAATTTTTAACTTTTTTAGCGAACTTCGTCGTTTGATAGTCGTCCATCTATTTTGTCACTGTGTCATGAACCCCCAGCTTCGTTTATACATCTTTCTGTTTAGCTTCTTCCTGAGTACTGGCCTTCTGTTAAGTCACTCAAGTTTTGGTCAGTACGGTGGCTATCCGGGTGGCGGAATGGGTTATGGCCGCCGGATGGGCGGTATGGACCCATCGATGTCAAGTACCCCCCGTTCGTCAATTCCGAACATTGCCGGCGAAATCGCTCAAAAAGAAACCAAGTGGCTTAAGGAAAATCTCTCGCTGACGAAAGACCAGCTCAAGGCCGTTAAAAACCTGAACACGGAGTATGGCAGTCAGCAACAGGATGCAATCAAAGACATAATTGGTCCCAGCGGAAAGCCCGGTCCGGATACGCGAAAGCAAATTCAGGATATGATGATTATGCTGAACGAAGAGAAAGAAGACAAGCTCAAAACCATCCTGACGCCCGAGCAGTGGACGCTCTACCAATCGAAGAAAGAGGAGATGCAGAAAGCAGTGGGTGGTTTCCGTCCTCCGGCTCCCAAGAAAGATTCGCTAAGCAAAGCCCCTGTTCCCAGTCAGCCTTAATTCGGCGTTGAAGGTCAATGAACGTTACGTGGATCGAGTTGGTAACGTCCTGTGTTTTCGATCGTATTGCGAATTTACAATTCGCTCATTCGTCTGGATTAAGGTTACTACGTACGACAAAAAGGACAAACAAATAAACGGAGCGACAGGGCATTACTAGTCCAATTCAGCTACGTACGCTCCCATTTGCCGAACCGAGTAACAACTTATTCCTAGTTGCCGGGCCTCTCCCAACAGTTTATCGGTCAATGGCGTTTTGTTCGAGTCATCGAAGACAATATGCCGAGCCACAATACGGCCGTTTAACTGTTGCCAATCCTGAAGCGCGTTACGTCGAATAATCAGGTAATCTACCACGGCAGGTAATCGCCAATGCTGCCGGTTACTTAAGTTGTTGACTAGAAATATTGTCTTCCCTCTCCAGACCCACAGAGCATAATCGCGCGTTTGCCGATAAGCCGATACGTTTATCGTTGGCTCAGTCTCGCTAAAGTTTCGGCGTATGCGGGCAATTGCCGGTTCTGAAATCCCCCATTGGCCAAAAGTATTTTTAAGATAAAAATCATAAGAGCGCGTATCGGCCGGGTCAAGGTCGGTAAGCAACGTACTCTGAAGGCCATCAGTCAAACTGATTGCCGTTCGGTGCGGCAAAAAATGCACCGCCAACCGACGCTGGTGCGTTTTCAGGTAGTCATCCCAACCTATAAGTCCTGCCAGCCAGAGCGCTAGCACACTGGTTAGCCAGATATACGTTCGATTACGAGTTATCAATAGGGCAATGGCGGCCAGAATTACCGAATACGTTAGCAACATCGCCATTGGTGATAGCCATAAACCATCCCAGGTAGCGCCCGGCAACTGGCTTGTTAGCCGAACGGAATAGTTGAGAAGCCAGGCTGTTTTCTGTAATAGCCAGCCGAGTATTTCACTGACATACGGCACCCAGCTTAGAGCCAGCGTACTCATCGCTAGCGGCAACAGCAGCTCCGACATCCCAATGACAATCGGATTGGCCAATAAAAAGTACGTAGGAAACTGGTGAAAATAAAATACACCCAACGGAAACGTAATGAGCTGGGCAATCAGCGCTACGGCCGTCAGTTCCCAGAGTCGGTTGACCCATTTATTCTGAAACGTCAGGGACTGATAGAGCGACGACTGCCACGCACCAATACCGGCGACCGCCAGATACGACAATTGAAATCCAGCCGAAAACACCGCATAGGGATCAACGCAAAGGATAAAAAATGCGGAGGCTCCCAACGTATTCACCAAGTGATGCTGTCGGCCAAACGCATTAGCCAGAATTAGCAGGGTAAACATGCCCGCCGAACGGAGTACCGGCGGTGAAAAGCCCGTAACGAGCGCATAAAACCAAAGAATACCTAACTGCAACGCAGCCATTAACAATTTACCACGCGGTCGTTTGTTCAGGAAACTTAGCAGGTAGGTTAATACGGCAAACAAAATACCGACATGCAGTCCCGATACCGACAGAATATGAATAGCTCCGGCAGTCGAATACGCCTGATAAAGTTCAGTGTCCAGATCATCGCGAACGCCCAGAATCATGGCATTTACAACCCCAAATTCGGGTCGGGTGCCAACCTGATACGTAATGACACTATCTGCCCACCGATTGACAATTGATGCTAGCTGAGTTAGGCGGTTCGGCGGCTCAATACCAAGAATATGCCGTTGAAATGGTCGGAGGTATTCCTGGTGATATATGTTTCGGTAACTGAGGTAGCGCTTATAATTAAACTCGCCGGGATTTAGGGGTGGGTCAATGGTCCGGGGCATTCCAGAAACCAGCCACACTTCGCCATACCTGGGCATTGGTACGTTTGCTTTATCCAGATACACAATCACACGGCCCGTAAGCGAACGCCACTGATCATTTTGCCACTTTCCCCGTCGAATTTCCAGCTCGACACGATACGTTTTGGCACGTTCTTCGGGTTGGGCCGACACAACACCTTCGTAGGCACGTAACGTATCCGTCAGATGCACAAGATGATCGGGTTTGTTGCTGGCTGTGCGCTGATATGTGATTGCCCAGCCAAAAGCCATCAACATCATCAAACCACCAATCCCTGCGCTGATCTGAATGGGTTTAATACTGTTGCGGGCGTAACGAACAAAACTCCATAAATACAAAGCAGCCCCGAAGACCAGCAAACCTGCCGGGATACTATAGTAATCTGGCAACTGCACGTAACAAACGATTCCGGCAATGAGCGCCGTGACGTAACGAACGAAGGGATAACCGTTCATTCAGTGCTATAAGCCGAACCCGGCAATACCATTTTGTAATGTTGAATACCCGCTTCCTCAAACATGGGCCCTACAGGTACAAACCCGAAACTGGCATATAAGGGCATGGCCGGTACCTGTGCATGAAGATAAATACGCTCGATGGGTTCGGGCTGCTGGCTGAACACATCATCGAGTACAGCCCTTACCAGCGCCTTGCCTACACCTTTTCCGCGAAACGGGGCCAGAACGGCAAATCGTTCTAATTTAACCCCGTTCGATGTACGTCGCCAGCGAGCCGTACCAGCAGGGGCACCATCTACCTTAGCCAGAAAATGCGTACTGGTTGTTTCAAATTCATCATACTCTTCCCGATCATCAACATGCTGTTCATCAACAAAAACCTGTCGACGAATAGAAAAGGCTGCATCGAGATCGGTAGAACTGGAAATAGGTAAGACTGTAATCATGAAGTGAATTCGTTTCGGTTCACGGATTCCTAAACAACGGCTGAAGATGCATAAAAAACGTGTTCCTCCAACCTGCTTCTTAATCCGTAAACGGCCAGCTATTGCACCAGTAAGCGTTTACTAACCATCTCCGTGCTGGTTTTTACACGTACAATATACAACCCGGTCGCTAATCCATTTATACTCAACGACAGGCGCGTACTCGGCGAATCTGCATAGGAAACGGTCCGTAACAAACGGCCGGACGTATCAAACACCCCAACGGTAAACGATTGGTTTCCTTTGAGTTGAACATCCAGTAAGGGGTCCGTGGTGGTTGGGTTTGGGTAAACGTTGATGGTGAGCTTTTCGGTTTCGGTGATGGGTGTAACAGAGCCGCTGAATAAATTAGCCCGGCTCGGACTAATGGCCAGCACGGTCCGCATCCGGGCCACCTGCCCGGCGGTAAACATATTCATGCAGGCATCCGGCGAATACATCATGTAGTTTTCGATCAACTCCCGGGTACGCTTTCCCGAACAGTTGGAGTAGATATCCGTACAACTGGATGTCTGGTTCAGGTTATCCGTAGGGGGCGTATCAGCAATGTAATCGTCGCCACAAGGGTCGTCGTACGGACCATCCGGATGAAACAACCCCAGCCAATGGCCGATTTCATGCGTAGCTGTTCGGCCCAGCGCGTAGCTTTTGTAATAACTCGAAACGGTCTGCTTACCAAACGCCCGGTAATCAACAATCACGCCATCGGTTAGCTTGTCGGTGTCAACCGGTAACCCCTGCAACGTATCACTTTTCGTGATGGTCGGGTACTGCGGAGTGAAGCCTAGGTTATTGTTATCAACCTTGGTCACCCAAATATTCAGGTAGCGATCACTTGGCCAATAAGCAATAGTGGAGAGCAGCAAATCATCTTCGTAGCTCAACACATCAAACGACGATTTGTTGGCATAATAGTGGCGGGTAATTCCTGTTGAAGGCTTGCCATTGGGATCAGTTGTTGCCAGAAAAAATTCAATACCGGCATCGGCACCAATAGAGCTGGTGTTGTACCCATTCGTTCCCGCTTTGCGTCGATAATCCTCATTCAGAATCTGTATCTGCGAAAGAACCTGATCGTCGGAAATATTTCCGTTCGATTCGCCCCCAATCTGCCCGGATGCTGTGCTATGAATGATATGAACAACAACCGGAATTAGGTAGATTGTTGTATCGGCCTGCCGACGCAATTGCCCGTATTCAGCCTGGACTTTTTGAATGCGCTGGTTGAGTTCATTAATTTGCTGAAGTCGGCCGGGGTTACGCTGCTGCAAAATCCGTTCGAGCTGAAACGTCGCACAACGCATCGGTACTTCAGTAGGCGTCTGAGCCTGGACGATTGAGGGCACTAAACAGAAAAACGAACCGGCCAGCCAATGCCAGCCGGTTCGTTTCATAAACAATAGATTCTTACTGACCAGCTTTGTCATATGCTGTAATAATTTCACGAACCAATCGGTGGCGAACCACATCGCGTCCGTCGAGCTCAACGAAGGCAATCCCTTTGACATTCTTTAAAATATCCACAGCCTCAACCAGGCCTGATTTTTGCCGGTTAGGCAGGTCAATTTGTGAGCGGTCGCCGGTGATGATTGCTTTTGAAGTTGGCCCCATCCGCGTCAGAAACATTTTCATCTGCATTGACGTCGTGTTTTGCGCTTCGTCGAGCAGAATAAATGCATTGTTCAGTGTACGACCCCGCATATAAGCCAGTGGGGCAATCTCAATGATCCGGTTTTCGGTGTAAAACTTGAGCTTTTCCGCCGGAATCATATCATCGAGTGCATCATAGATCGGGCGCAGGTACGGATCAATCTTTTCTTTCAGATCACCAGGCAGAAACCCCAGGTTTTCACCTGCTTCTACGGCCGGTCGGGTAATAATGATCTTTTTAACTTCTTTATTTTTCAAAGCCCGCACGGCAATCGCAACAGCGGTGTATGTTTTTCCGGTTCCGGCCGGACCAACAGCAAACACCAGATCGTACTTTTCAGCAGCCTCTACCAGTCGTTTCTGATTATCGGTCTTGGCCCGAACTACTACGCCCCTGGTGCCATAGACCAGCACTTCATCGTCGTCTGGAAGCACAGGGGGAGCCAACGGATTTCCCGGAACCGGCTGCCCGCTATGACTGATGTACGTCTGGACGTTGTCGTGAGTTATTTTACCGTATCGCTGGTAATGTTCCATCAACGAATCCAGAATATCACTGATGCGACTGATCTCCGGCGTAGTTCCTTTGATACGTATCTCATTGCCACGTGAGATGATTTTGCTCATAGGAAAGGCAGCAGCCACTTCCTTGATATTATGATTCTCTACGCCCAGAAAGTCGATGAGCGAGACATTGTCGAGGGTGATGACTTTTTCGACCAAATGATGAATGAGGTTAAAATGTGATTCCGAAAAGTAAGCGATTTCTTCACTCCTACAACACGATTTGTCAAAAATTTATTCATTTTGGTCATAGCTCTATTTATTTCCAGAGTCTGGTAAAAAACAAGTATTTTGTAGCAATAAATCGCTATCTTGCTGGCGTACAGTCTGCTACCTTGTTTCTGTATCATGTACGCCAGCACCCTCCCCAACCGTTGCTTAAAAAATCAGTTTTTTTTTAGCCCGGTAGCGTCAACATTACCAGAATGTTACGCAACTTACCGACCATTCAATGGCTATACGTTGAACGATAAAGATTTGCCTTATGCAGGCTTGATTGCGTAAACTTGCAGTAAGACATGGAAAACAACGCACGCCCAAACCAACATCTTCGTAAACCATCGGCTTTTGCCGGGGGTCGTCAGCAAGCAGGTAACCACTGGCTCGATACGGGTCTCGGTAAACTTCCCCCTCAGGCACTCGATCTCGAAGAAGCTGTTTTAGGTGCGTTGATGATTGAAAAAGACGCGCTTTCCTCCGTCGTTGACATCCTTAAACCCGAAACTTTTTACAAGGAAGCGCATCAGCGAATTTACAATGCCATCCTGACGCTGTTCGGCAACTCCGATCCCATTGATCTGTTGACCGTTACGCAACAGCTTCGTAAAACTGGCGAAATTGAACTGGTAGGCGGGGGCGGGTTTGTATCTGAGCTAACGTTTCGGGTCAATTCAGCAGCTAATATCGAGTACCACGCCCGGATCGTTTCGGAGCAGGCGCTTAAACGGGCGCTTATCGCCATGTCGTCTACCATTCTGCGCGACGCTTACGAGGATACGACCGACGTATTTGAACTTCTCGACCGAACCGAACAATCACTTTTCAAGATTTCGGAGTCGAACATCAAGAAAAACTACGCTGACATGAGTACCATCGTTCGGATGGCCCTCAATGAGCTGGAAACCAAGAAAAATCAGGAAGGTTTAACGGGCGTTCCGTCTGGCTTCACCAATCTGGACCGCGTTACGTCGGGATGGCAGCCTACGGAATTGATAATTTTAGCGGCTAGGCCAGCGATGGGAAAAACTGCGTTTGTGGTTTCTGCGCTACGTAATGCGGCTGTTGACCACGGGAAGCCTGTTGCGATTTTCTCGCTGGAGATGTCGTCGGTTCAGCTTGTCAATCGTCTTATCTCGGCCGAAGCAGAAATTGATTCCGAGAAAATAAGAAAAGGAACGCTTGCCCCGCACGAGTGGACGCAGTTGCACCACAAAATTCAGCGACTGACCGAAGCGCCTATTTTTATTGACGATACGCCTGCGCTGTCCATTCTTGAACTACGTGCCAAATGCCGACGCCTGAAAGCCCAACACGATATTCAGATGGTCGTGATTGACTACCTCCAGCTGATGTCGGGCGATACGTCTGGCAGGGGCGGTGGTAACCGTGAACAGGAAATTGCGTCGATTTCTCGGGCGCTGAAGAATCTGGCCAAAGAACTGAACGTACCGGTTATTGCACTTTCGCAGTTGAGCCGGGCTGTTGAAACACGGGGTGGCGACAAGAAACCGCAGCTCTCCGACCTTCGGGAATCAGGATCTATCGAGCAGGACGCCGATATGGTTTGCTTCCTCTATCGCCCTGAATATTACAATATTACGCAGGATGAAAACGGCAACTCAACAGCGGGTATTGGCGAAGTGATCATTGCTAAAAACCGGAGTGGCTCCCTCGATACGATTCAGCTCCGGTTCATCAATAAGTTCACAAAATTCTGCGATCTCGACTCTTACTTTGAGCCTGTTCAGGCGCATGGTTTCGCGCCGGAAGTGAATGGCCTTAGCAACTTCGATACACCACCGCCATCGGCAGGTAGTGTGTTCAAGAGTAAAGCCAATACCATGACGAACTTCGGTAATGCTGATCCGACTCAGGAAACACCGTTTTAACTAATTTTTTCTGGTCTCGTGCGTAACGGAACGTACCAGCAATCGCTGGTATGGAAGTATATTGCGCCAAACTCTAAAAAGACTTAACACGTGAACGTTTTCTCTTTACTTACCTTCCTGTTTATAGGCCTTACCTTAACCTCAGAAGCTCAAACCTTACGAGGTCTTGATAAAAGTCCAATGGATATGGCTTACTATCCCGACGATTTTGCGCATGACCGGAAATTCGCACCGGCCAAAGTTGGCGACAAAGCCTATGCCCGGGTAACGTATAGCCGCCCGGCAAAAAATGGTCGGGAGGTGTACGGAAAGCTGGTTCCTTACGGGAAGGTTTGGCGGGTCGGTGCTAATGAAGCTACCGAAATCAAATTTTTTACTGACGCTACGATTCAGGGAAAGAAGATAAAGGCAGGTACGTATTCCTTATACGCGATTCCGGCTGAAACGGAATGGACGCTGATTTTCAACACGGATTTAGATCAGTGGGGTGCCTATAGTTACAAACAGGATTTAGATGTTTTGCGCGTGACGGCTCCTGTCAAAAAAACGGATGCCCCCGTTGAAAATCTGGCGATTCAGTTTAAGAAAGCCAAGGATACCGTAACGGAGTCAGTTATGGTCATTGCCTGGGATAATGCACTCGTCGAATTGCCTATCACTTTCCAGTAATTTCTTTCAAAACTGATCTTCGGTCAACTAATAAACCCAATAGCCTTTCGACTATTGGGTTTATTATTGCGGTACGTTCTTTCGATCAGAAATTTGGTTTAAGCAGGTATTTGTTATAAAATTCGTCGATCACTTTAACAGCTTCTGTTGGTGTATCGACAATACTGATGAGTTTCATATCCTCAGGATTGATATTGTGTTCCTGTCCCAGCATTACGTCCGTAATCCAGTCAATAAGCCCCTGCCAGAACGAACGGCCAACGAGCACAATCGGGAAACGAGCAATCTTACGTGTCTGAATAAGCGTCAGTGACTCAAATAATTCATCGAGTGTACCCATCCCGCCAGGCATCACCACGAAACCCTGTGCGTATTTGACGAACATGACTTTCCGGACAAAGAAGAAGTCGAAGTTGATGCTCTTGTCGGGGTCAATGTAAATATTGCTATGTTGCTCAAACGGTAATTTGATATTAAGACCGACTGATTTGCCGCCTTGTTCAAAAGCGCCTTTATTTCCGGCTTCCATGATACCGGGGCCACCACCTGTAATAACCCCATAGCCATGCCGTACGAGTTTGGCCGCAATTTCTTCGGTCATTTTATAGTATGGGCTATCTGGTTTGGTACGAGCCGAACCAAAAATCGACACACAGGGCCCAATCTTGGCCAATTTGTCGAATCCTTCAACAAATTCGGCCATAACTTTAAAAATTACCCAGGAGTCGGCAGTCTTGATTTCATTCCAGTCGTGGTCCTGAAAAGCTTCTTTAATGCGTTGTTCATCAGGGGTTAGGAGTAACTCATCTCGCTTGGGTAAATCGTGGGCAATGCGTTCGGTGCTCTGCGTTTCAGAGCGATGAACATTCTCTTTTGTTTCTTCCATGTACGTACTAAAAAAAGGCAGTGGGCGCGAAACGTACTCACTCCGTTAACATAAATTCGTCGCCCAATATACTTAAAAACGGGATTCCTGTTAGATAGGGCCAATTTTTACAGAGCGGAACGAGATAACGTCTTGTATGCAAAAAACGTTTCTCATATTTCCTATTCCGGATGCTATTTTATCTGCTGGAACATTTATAGGCAGAATAGCCTCGTTAGCGTCTGCTAGTTCACCCAAAAATCCGATTTGTTATCAGTCGTCTATCCGCTATAAATAAAATCGTCCCGAAAGATTTGAACTCTCGGGACGCCAGTAGTCAAGCTTATTCGGTCATGAACCGTTTATTTCCGTCGGCTCTCCAGGAAGTGTTCGATTCGATCCATCGCGATGTTTAGCTCATCAACTGTCGGCAGACATACGATGCGAAAGTGATCATTTTGTACGTAGTTAAATCCATTACCAGACACGACCAGTACTTTCTGCTCTGTCAGAAGATTCAGCACAAAATCGTCATCATCTTCCAGACGGAATTGTGTCAGATCGATTTTCGGAAAAATGTACAAGGCACCTTTGGGTTTCACACAGCTAACGCCCGGAATGGCAGTCATGCGTTCGTAGGCCAGCATCATCTGTTTGTACAATCGTCCGGTGGGCATCACTAGGTCGTTAATACTCTGATAGCCACCAAGGGCTGTCTGAATAGCGTACTGGGTGGGCACATTCGCACAAAGGCGCATACTGGCCAGTAAGGTCAGTCCTTCGATGTACGATTTTGCCCGGTGCCGCGCTCCGCTCAGAATCATCCAGCCTCCCCGAAAACCAGCAGCCCGGTAGTTTTTCGACAAACCGCCCATGGTAATACAGAGTGTGTCCTGTATCATTTTCGAGATGGGATAGTGTACGGCTTCATCGTACAGAATCCGGTCGTAGATTTCATCAGAAAACACAATGAGTTTACGCCGTTCGGCAATACGGGCTATGCCAGCCAATACGTCCTTACTATAGACCGCTCCGGTGGGGTTGTTCGGATTAATAACCACAATAGCCCGTGTGCGCGGTGTAATTTTGCTCTCCAGATCGGCCAGATCGGGATTCCAGTCGGAGGCTTCGTCACATACGTAATGAACGGGCTTACCTCCACAAAACGCCACGGATGCGGTCCAGAGTGGATAATCGGGGGAAGGTACCAGTACTTCGTCGCCTTCATTGAGAAGCGCCTGCATCGATAGCATAATCAATTCACTGACACCATTGCCGATATAAATATCGTTGATCGTAATGCCGGGTAAACCAATGTTTTGCGTATGGTGCATGACCGCTTTACGTGCCGCAAACAACCCCCTCGAGTCGGAATACCCCTGTGCGTTTCGGATATTCAGAATAATGTCGTGAACAATCTCATCGGGCGCATCAAACCCAAACGTAGCCGGATTGCCTATGTTGAGACTAATGATTTTATACCCCTGACTTTCCAGCTCAAGCGATTTTTCGTAGATCGGGCCCCGGATATCGTATTTAAGATGTATAAGTCGATCACTCTTAAGGATTTCCATTGCTGGCACTTCAATGTCTGCGTAATCTAATTCCATACAGCAAAAGTACAGAAAGTAATCAATTTTGTCGCTGCAGGTAGTTTATTTCCCTCGGAGTGAGGGGCAACGTAATCTTCAGACCATTCATGTATTGAAGAGGATGTTTAGGCTTTAAAAATTCTACAGAATTCCTGTTAACCCAAACGCGTTTTTTGTCCTCCCGACGCAGGAGGGATCTTCAGCATCAACTAAATTTAGACAGACTTCCAGGTTTTTTTTATTCAGTAACGCGCTTGTATTTTTCGATAATGATATGGTCAATACCAAGCTTATCCACTTTTTCGATGCCCTTCTGAATTAGTGTATCGTTGGCAATTTTAACCACAAATTCAAATTTGTTATTTTCCCAGGCCTTGTCATTGAAGTAATCTAAATGCTCGGTATACACGCTATCAACCAGCGTGTATTTTCCACCACCCGCCGAAAATTCCGATGATGAATCTTTCGCCGTATTTAGTTTATGATTTAAAAAAGCGAAATGAGAATCGTTAATCAGTTTAATCATTTTATGACTCGCATCGAACGTAGAAAACGTTGAATCGTTTTCTGTGGTCGTTGCCGAAATTAATTCCCAAGTCCCTACAAGCGGGAGTTGTTTTGGCTTTGTTTCACAAGCCGACAAGGCAAAAAGGGCAAGGATTGAGGTAAGTAAATGTTTACGTAGCATGTATAAAAAAGCGTTTGGAAGAGTAAAAACTAAAGCAACGATTTAGTTTTTACTCTTCCAAACGCTGGAATACGTAAGCGTACAGTTTTTCGGGTTTTCTTACGCGTTATTGCTTTCGCCAGTCGGGCAACTCATCCCGGGTAATCACATCGGGGTCCGTATAGACCGATTTTAACAGATCGATTGGTTGCTTCTTGATCCAGTCGGTACCATTCCACACGGCAAACCAGGACCACCACGTATTGAAACTTCGAACGGTATCAGGTTTGGGCAGGTGGCCAGATTCGGTAAGGGTAACCAGTTTTTTTCCGTTGAACTGTGCCTGAGCGCTCGTCCAGTTAGGACTCATAGTAGCTGTAGCGTCCATATACAAATCCAGGCCAACAATATCGACGTATTGATTGCCAGGGTACCAATCCGCTTTCAGGCTATCCGTACCTGTATATACCCAAATCAGGTTATGTAGCTGATGGTAATCGGTTAGCCGTTCATACAAAATCTGCCAGAGCTCCCGGAATGGGCCCGAACCTTTAGCGCCCCACCAAAACCACCCGCCCGACGCTTCATGCAAAGGCCGCCAGAGAACCGGCACATCGGCGTCCTGAAACTTTTTGAGTTCCAGCGCAATCGCATCCATGTCGTTCAGCAGCAATTGATAACGCTCCCCGTGCTTATCGGCGAGAGCCGCTGCCAGATCAAACGTAGTAGCTTTCGTATAAAAGCCACTCCACCAAAGCTTATCAGGTGCCTGGTTGATCAGATCAGCTGGCGCGTTCCAGTGCCAGCATAAACTCACAATACCCCGCCCTTCGCCTTTTTTCGCCCATTCGATACAGGCTTCGCTGGAACGTACTGGCTTGCTCCCAAACTGAACCCGGCTGGCTGAATAATCAATCAAATCGAATGCTCCAATGGCTGGCTCTTTCCCTGTTTTTTCCAGTACGTATTCTACATCGTCCTGCTGCCCGGAAATCATTTTACGTCCGTATTGCTCTACCAGAAAGGCAAATAACTTTTTTGTCGACGAAGTAGCCTGTGAGTCAATAAGTTGATTGGCAGGTTTAGCGGGTAAATTGGGAGCTTCAGGCTTTTGAACAGTATCGGCTACGACAGATTCAGCCTTACATGCCGATAAGCCATGGAGTAAAAGGAAAAACAATACGAAAAATGGAAATTTTAGTCGGAAGCTATCCCGGGATATAGCTTCCCGAAAGCCTGATGCTTTCGGGAAGCTGAAAAAAGCAGTTTCCATGATTACTTCACCAGTAGGATGTCATCAAAATAGAAGGTTTCATCCTGCTTGTCTGGTCCCTGAATACGGAATCCAACCTGCTTTAAGGTTTTACCCGCCACCCAGAAATCCATATCCGAGAGCTTGATTTTGAAGTAGTTCCAAACACCGGCTTTAACATCAATCTTGTTCTTATCGACAAAATCACCAAAACCAGCTTTGCCTGCATCCGTAGTCAGATAAAGGGAGTAGTCGGCCGAAGCCCCTTTTATCCAACCCGTTACGTAGGTATAATCGGCCGAGTACGGAATAGCCGACGCCGACCAGTTGGCAAAGGCAATCAGATGCCAGTTTCCCTTCTGAAAGTTTTTGCCAACCGATGCCGTACCTGAGGCAAATTCTTTTGTGGTGACGGCTGCGGCATCACCCCATGAACCGTCCTGATAACCAGTACCATACGCATCCGTAAAGATTTGATACACTTTATCAAGATTGACGAACTCCTGCTTCGTACGCATCCGGCCCGTGCTGTTGGTAATGCTGAGCGTGCCACGGGTCAGGGTAGTCGCGGGCATCTGAACGACCAGTTGGGTTTTGGTTTTCGATACAACAGTTGCCGCATCCGAAATACCCTTTACCGAGTCAGCAATCGCGACTGCCGTTACGTCGTCAAAATTATTACCCGTCAGCGTCAGCACAGTCCCTTTTGTGAAATTGTAATTGGAAACGGAAGCCACCGTCGGATATGCCAGCGCCTTAAAAGGCACAGTTACCGTATTGCCTGCACTGTTGGTAAAAATAATGTTCTGATTGCCCCCCAGTACGTCGGCTGGCACGCGAAAAATGAGTGCGTTTTCGGTATTCAGTGTTGATTGAAAACCAGCCGGAACATTTCCTTTTTCAAAAACAATGGAACGTATATCACCCAGACCGGTGCCTGTCAACGTAACCAAAGCGCCACCAGCCGCGGAGTCGGGCGAGAGCGCCGTAACGGCTGGGTTACCAGGTTTAATCTGAGGGCTTCCGTCGGTATCTTTTGTGCAGGAGCTTACGCCTAATCCGGCCAAAGCCGTCAGAAACAAAAAGCCTGCTGTTCGAGTGAATCTATTAAATATCATTGCATGTCAAATTTTAAAAGTCATCTGCCACTAGTCATTGGCTTCGCGTCATTGGTTATTGGTCATTAGTTACTGGTTATTGACTACAATGACTAATTACCAATGACAAATGACTAATAGCCAATACATAATTGCTATTTATAATACGGAACAGGGTCTTTGCCTAATTCGGGGTCCTGAACAATTTCGCCAGCCGGAATAGGCAGGTACATCTTGTCTTCGGTAAAGTTGGTGAGGTACGTAGCGCCGGTTACAGTGCCCCGGTTTTGCTTTTCAATGATTGCTTTCGCTTTGGCAAATCCCTGACGTTGAACATCATACCAGTAGTCGCCTTCAAACGCAAACTCAACCCGGCGTTCATGCAGGATATTGTCGAGCGTTATGGACGTTCTCGGCGCCAGTCCGGCCCGGCTTCGCACTTTATTGATAGCATCGAGTGCTTTGGCGTCGCTGGTAGAAGCACCACCCGCCAGCGTCGCTTCGGCATAAATCAACAAAATATCCGCATACCGCAACAGCACTACGTTGTTGCCGGAATTCTGGCCGAGAACCGGATCGCCACCGAAACTTTTGCCAGGTCCGGCAAAATACTTCACGATATTCGAACGGGTCGGGCTGAGGCTTCCGCCATCTTCGGTGGGCTGCAACGTATCGTACTTAAATCCGTTGGCCATGAACGCGTTATACTTGGGAGCGTTGGCACGCTGCGGTTTCCAGTTTGGGTTTGTCCAGCCGTGTTCCATCACAGACCATTTCCGACGCAGATCACCAAACTCATATTCTTTCAGCAAATCCAGCGAAGGAACGTACATTTCCCACGCATCGGCTTCGGCTGTGCGCAGGGCACCCGCGCCCCGGTCTGGATTTTTGATGTTTCCAGTTCCCCAGGGGTCCTGCGCAAGTTGGTGTTGAATCGAGAATAACGATTCCGGATTGTTATTCAGGCTCATTTTCGTGAACATGCCCGTATAATCAGATACCAGGCTGTATTTGCCGGAATTAATCACTTCCTCAGCTTTCACTTTCGCATTGGCATAATCCTTAGAATACAGATATAACTTCGCCATCATACCCTTGGCCGAATACTTGGTCAGCCGACCCGCTACGTCCGATTCTGGCAAACCCGCTTCGGCCAGTTGCAATTCTTCAAGAGCAAACCGAAGTACATCCTTCTGCAAATAGCGCGGGATGTTGAAATTTCCCGATAGAGCCGTTTCGCCTGGGTCGGTGATGATCGGCGCTGCGCCCCACGTACGCGCAATGTAAAAGTAGATGGCCCCCCGAATGAAGTGGCATTCGGCAATAGCCGGATCGAGGTACGATGCACTACCGCCGGCAGCCTTTTTCTCTTCAAACGTTTTGATCATGACGTTCGAATAGCCAATGATTTTGTAAAAAGCACCCCAGGCAGCTCCAATACGGTCGGAGGCTGACGAAACTGTGAAGTTCAGATACTCGACGTCGGTATAGGTAAACATATTCCCACCCATTACGTCGCCGATGGCATCCTGAGCCCGGCTTTCGTAGTTCCGCCAGGGCAAACCGCTGTAGAGCGTACTGGTGGCCCCGCGCACTTCGTCGGCATTGTTGTAATAGTTCCCGGTTGTCGTGCCTGATAAGGAGGGCCGGTCAATAAATTCTTTCGTGCAGGATGCCAACAGCACAGCCGGAAGAATCAACGTATATAATGGCTTTATTTTCATGATTATTAATGATAGAATTCCTGAATGATAGAATGATAGAATTCTTGAGTCATTGAATTGTCGAATACGTTTATCATTGCATTCAATAATTCAATCATTCTATCATTCAGCCTTAGAATTGTAGATTCGCGCCTACGGTGAACGTACGTGGGTTTGGGTAGTGGCCAGCGTCTACGTTCATCAGCTTGATGCTGTTGTTGAATGAACCGATTTCCGGGTCGTAGCCCGAGTAATTCGTGAAGGTTTTCAGGTTCTGAATCGAGCCGTAAACTCGCAGGTTCTGAATCTTCACTTTACTCAGCAGGTTTTTCGGCAGCCGATAACCCAACGTAATGTTCTGAATACGAGCATACGAAGCATCTTCTATATACCGATCCGACATAGCCGTGTTGTTCTTGTTGGTATTCGTGAATCGGGGTAGCGCTCCGTCCGTGTTCGATTCCGTGTACCGATCATTAACCGTTTTCAGCTGGTTGGTATAGGCATTGTTTAACCCTTCGAGCTGCCAACGCAGGAAGTTAAACGCCTTGCCCCCCTGACTTCCCTGCAGGAACAGAGAGAAATCGAAATCGCCGTAATTCAACGTATTGGTGAACCCCCAGGTAAACTTGGGCAGCGGACTTCCAATGTAAGTCAGGTCGTTAGCATCGATTTTACCATCGCCGTTAATATCCTTGTAGCGGATATCACCCAGCCAGGTTTCGGTTTGATTGACCTTGTAGCCAAACTGTGGCAGACTGGCATCCAGATCGGCCTGCGTACGGAACAGCCCATCTGTTACTAAGCCCCAGAACGAACCAACCGGCCGCCCTGGCGTGGTATGGGTAACCAGGTAGTTGTTGTAATAGATCTTACCGTCCAGAGCCGAAGCGGCACTCGCTGCTTTTTCGTATTTGTTGGTAAACTGCGTAAATACTACGTTGGTCTTCCAGCTGAAATTACCTTTTTTGATATTAGTCGTTGTCAGGCCAATATCGACACCGGTATTCGTCATCTGGCCAGCATTACCCAGCGGTGCTTTCAGATCGTCCCACTGATCGCCAACCCCAATCAGGTTCGGCCCCGTCAGGAAGATGATCATGTCGGAGGTTACTTTCCGGTACACATCAATCGTAGCGTCGATACGTCCATTCAGGAAGCCCAGGTCAACACCAGCATTGGCCGTTTTAACCGATTCCCATTTTAGATTCGGGTTGGGAATGCCGTTGATCATATTGGACGAACCGAAACCAACTGGTCCCGAAAAGAACTGTACAGCCCCTACGTACGCTGGATTCGGCGCTCCTCCAGGGAAGTTCTGATTACCCACGACCCCATAGCCCAGGCGTACTTTAGCATAATTCAATACGTTCGCCACCGAGCCCTTCATAAACTTCTCATTCGAAACCGTCCAGCCAGCCGATACGCCGGGGAAATAGCCCCACCGATTGTTTGGCCCGAAGTTCGACGAGCCGTCTGACCGGAAACTAGCCGAAATAGAGTATTTATCGTCGTAGGTGTAGTTGGCCCGCGCGAAATACGATTCCATAGCCCACTGCCCTTTGCCCCCGCTCAGGCCCCAGGTTGTCTGATCGGAACTACCTGTGTTCAGGTCAAAAATATTGGCCTGCAAATCCACTTTCGTTCCCGAAATCGACTGGTAGTAAGAGTTTTGCGCCTGATGCCCGACGGTTGCCTGAATGCTGTGTTTTTTGATGTACTTGTTGTATGTCAGGTAGTTCGTCAGCGACCAGTAATAATTGTCAGAACGCGAGTCGATCAGTTTACTGCGGAACGATGTAGTACCCACGTTACCTGCCTTCTGATACGCTACGTTATTGTCCTGTCCCAGTGCATACGATAATTCGTTACGCAGCGATAATTCTTTGGTGAACTGCAGTTCGGCATACAGGCTTCCGAAGATATTGTTCGACGTTTTGGTATTACCGCGATACTGACTGTTTCCGACAAGGTTCGAGCCGTAGTATTGAACGCCACCTACTGTTTGACCGCCACCCCAGCTACCATCCAGGTTTCGCACAGGTGTCAACGGGCTGGTTGAAGCGCCCCACCAGATGGTTCCTTCGGCGGCATCGGCCAGCGATACGTTCTGGATACTACGTGATACGTTGGCGCTGATACCTACTTTAGCCCAGCTTTTAAGTTGATTATCAAGGCTAAAGCGTGATGAATAGCGCTTAAAATCAGAACCGAGCAATATCCCTTTGTTATCGAAGTAGTTCAGCGAGAGATAATACGTCGTTTTGTCTTTACCACCCGAAAAACTCAGTTGATGGTTGTTGATTTTACCATGCTGAAACATCGCTTCCTGCCAGTCGGTACCGTTACCGAGCAGCTTCCGGATTTTTGAATTCATCCGCTACCGGGTTGCCAATAATTGGCAGCACTTCATTCTGATAGCGGGCAAAATCACGCAGGTTCATCAAGTCCAGCCGACGAGCTACTTCCGAAACGCCGGTATACATTTCGTAGTTGATTTTTCCTTCGCCCTGCTTTCCTTTTTTGGTCGTAACGAGAATCACGCCGTTGGCGGCCTGCGAACCATAAATGGCTTGTGCTGATGCATCTTTCAGTACGTCGATACTCTCAATATCATTTGGGTTGAGCATCGCCATCACGCTGTTTCCAGTTTGGCCGTCGCTACCGCCCAAACCTGCATAACCGGTACTGTTCGATGTGTTGCCACCAACAAACGGTACGCCATCGATTACAAACAGGGGGTCATTGCTGTTGATGGACGTAACTCCACGCACCTTGACGGATACACCACCACCGGGTTGGCCGCCATTGCTGGTAACCGTAACCCCGGCTGCTTTTCCCTGCAACAGCTGGTCTATACCAGCGGCCGGGATATCCTTTAAATCAGCGGCTTTCACAGTTGTGATTGATGACGTAACGTCGGAACGTTTTGCCGTACCGTACCCAATTACAACGACTTCGTCCAGGGACTGATCGCCGGTCTGGAGCGTAATGTTGAGGGTCGTGCGCGAGCCTACCTCCACCTCCTGTGTTTTCATACCAATAAATGAAATCACCAGCACTTTCGATCCGGCGGGCATATTGATCGAAAATGCCCCATTCACGTCGGTGGTGGTTCCAAGCTGTGTTCCCTTAACCGAAACGGTTGCGCCGGGCAGGGTATTCCCTTTCTCGTCAGATACGACCCCTTTAACCAGGCCCTTGCTATCTGATGGGCCACTGACCGTAGCTCCAACCGCTTTTGTGGTTGCCAGTGCAGGCGGGTTTTTCACCGCAGCCGCGCTGGTATTTGCTCGCTCCTGGGCATGGACACTCATCCAGCTGCTCAGGAGGAAAGCCACCGAAAGCATATGTTTGATCATAAAAAATTAGAAATTAATTGTTGACTTAGGTACTAGGATTGGTAGAATATTAATCGTGTAACTGTCCTGTCCGATAGCTGATTAGTCTACTTATCAGGCTATGGATGGGATCGGTTTGGCTAATTTTTGCATGGGTAACGAAATCATCACAGAGGTCCCTTTTCCTTCCTCGCTCTGCCACATCACTTGTCCGCCGAGGTAAGCAATCCGTGATTTGATGTTGGCAAGACCATTTCCGCCCGAGGGTTCTTCTGAAAAGTTACCGCCCTTCCCATCATCATCGACGCTGATTAAGGCCGTTTCGTCATTGGTCATGATCTGAATTGTGATCGTCTGGGCTTGGGCATGTTTGAGCGCATTGTTCAGCAATTCCTGCACTACTCTGTATAGCATGGCTGACGGTTCTTCACCCAGCGGGGGCAGCTCACCGTAATGTTCGAGTACTAAGGTTGTTTCATTGACCAGATTGAGTTTCTGAACCAGGTCTTCCAAAGCAGGAATCAAACCAAATGTTGACAAAGCATAAGGACGCAAATCATTGGATATCAGGCGCGTTTCGGTGCAGGCTTCATCCAGAAACTGATTCAACGGCTCTTTCACCGACAAAGGCAACAGTTCCTGGTGTGCTTCTACAAACAGCTTGATACGTGACAGCTGAATCCCCAGACCATCGTGCAGATCACGGGCAATCCGGCTCCGCTCTCCCTCCTGCCCTTCAATCATAGCCCGCAACGATTTCAGTTCCAGTTGCCGAATCTGTTGCTGTGCAATAACAGCCTGCTGACGGGCAATAAGCTTTTGCTGACGACGTAAAAACACCAGTGCCGCTACCCCAGCTATGCTGATGAACAGAACACCCACCAGTACTGAATTCAGGAATCGCTGGTTCTGGCCCTGCTCTTCGGCCAGTTGTTTCTCCACCGCCAGTGTTTTTATCTGACTATCCAGCTCCTGCAACCGAATGCTTTTTGTCTGCTCTGATTCATAAAATTGATTCGCCAAATCCAGCGTCTTCAATGATGCTGCGTAGGCTTGCTGGTAATCACCCATGCGCGAATAACTATCAGCCGAATGCTTGGATAACTCGCGCAACATGGCAACGTTTTTTTCAGCTTCGGCCAGCTTGTAGCTTTTCTCGTAAGCGGCAATGGCTTGTTCTGAATGATTCCTAAATTGCTCGACCAGGCCCAGATAAAAATAATTCAGGGATATTAGCCAGTTGACATTCAATTGTTTCGCTATCGTTAAGCTGCGACTTGCGAAATACTGGGCGGAATCGGGCATTTTCAGCCGCGAATACGTATTGGCCAGCAGATTCAGCGCGTATGCCTGCGAATAAGGTTGTTTGTACTGATCGCTCATTCGGGCAGTTTCCCGAAGGTCCGCCAGCAGATTTTTCGGTAGCGGATCTTTTTTCTGGGCAATGTTGGCAACCCCCAACCGACATTCGATCACCTTGGGCATGTTATGCGTCCGCTCAAAAAACTGTCGCGCCTTGGCGATGTATTTTTCGGCCGACGACTGCATGAAATAATCGTGCGTATAATAATCACCAATCGCAATGTGCTCCGAGTAGTACCCAACCGAATCACTAGCCAGGCTGTAGTATTTCAGGGCGTTGAAGTACGAATCCAGTGTATACTTATTGTAGTTGTAAAGCTGATGATACAGGCTGCCCAACTGGTCATATGCCTTTGCCGCCTGCTCATACTTTTTGCTTTGCACCAGCAGTTTTACTTCTTTTTTCAGGCTATCAATAGCCGGTGTAGCCGACATAGCCCACGACCCTTTGTAGGCAACGCTCAATCCCAGAAGCAGCAAAGCTCCCATGCTAATTTTTCGCAGTAGACTGAACGTAAGATTTCTGGTCATCGGAATCCGTTGCCTGTTAATCAATGTATTGCATTTCCATAGCAGTCTTAATCAGCAGGGCCGTATTTGGAACACTGAATTTCATAAGCAGGCTACTACGGTGAAACTCAATCGCCTTGGCGCTTACAAACAGTTGCGATGCCATTTGCTGCGTGGTCAACCCCTGTGCAATCAGGGTCAGCACTTCCGATTCGCGGGGCGTAAGGTTGGGCTTAATCCCAGCCGCAGATTTTTTAGCCCGGGGCCCTTCATGCAGTAAAATCGACGTAATGATTTCATTGAAATATGGTTTCCCCTGAGCCACCGTCTGGATAGCCTGCAACAGTTCCGTTTTGGTCGTATTCTTCAGCAAATACCCTTTCGCCCCTTTTTTCACAACCCGCTTGATCAGGCTGGCATCATCGTGCATTGTGAGCGCAACCACATTGGTACCCGGATAGGTACGGGTGATGTACTCGCATAATGTCAGGCCATCGTCAACATGTGGAAAGGAAATATCCAGCAAAACGACATCAATGGCTGTGTATGAAAGCTGCTCCATCACCGACGATACGGTATAACAGCGCTCTGTTACCTCAATAGCAGACGATCCTGAAATCAACGACTCGATTCCTTCAACAAAGACATTATGATCATCCGCGATCAGCACTCGTATCATATCACACTCAATTGGATATTGCTTCTGCCTACGAAAAAAGGGGTTTCCCTAAAGGGGCTATTTACCCGTTCGCCTAACTGCTTACACGATTCTTGTAAATAGAACTTTGTTTAGCAAAATTAGGATTAAGTTGACGAGTAATAGAATAGTGAAAACCCGACTGTAGTTAAAATTAGGGAAAACCCTAGTGTCGGTACGTATTCATTCAGCTTGGCTTCTGACCTCATTCAGTGGAATTGAGCGCGTAGATTCGCAGTTTCTTTACACATGATTTCTATTTTTCTGACCCATTCCCAAAAATCGTTGCGACATGAACCAAGGGAAACGAATCGGTTCGTTGAGCTACAGAAATAACACGTTAAAGGCCTCCTAAATTCAGTTTGACCGACATATTCTTAAGATTTTACCAAACGCTGATTTGGGGTACGCTGCCATCATTTTTACGTAACCAAGTGAATTTTCGACAGGTAGTCAGCAGTGCACTTCCGCTTTATTACTGCAAATCCGTTCGTAGATTGCCAGTCTATTGACTCCCCAACATTCCCAAAAAACGCTACGCCCATTATGCAGTATTCCCCGTTGATTACCCGAGTTATCTGGTTACTGAGTATGGCTCTATTTTCGGTCACGTCGGCCGTGGCCCAATCGAAAGCTCCTCAGAAACTGTATATGTTTCTTATCTATCACAAGCTGAATCCGGGTCTTTCGATACAGGATGCCTTACCTGTAGAACGGGAATGGAAGAGAGTCAATCAGGCGGCCGTTGATGAGGGGAAACTGGAAGGCTGGTACATGACCGTCAAACAGTTCTCGTCGAACCCCAACCCGAGC
The DNA here is from genome assembly GCF_045160025.1 of Spirosoma sp. KNUC1025. GTDB lineage: Bacteria > Bacteroidota > Bacteroidia > Cytophagales > Spirosomataceae > Spirosoma. The sequence goes on along the minus strand of NZ_CP087139.1, from coordinate 4,224,160 downwards.
GAATACGACTACGTTACCCGGATTGTTTCTCGGGAAATGGCCATTAAAGGCGCATCGCCGGAAGCGATGACCCGTATTTATGGCGACAGCGTACAGGCAAAAATGGCCGATCTGCAAAAAGAGACCGGATGACAGCTCCGGTTGTGAAAATGGAAATATGGGAAATCAGTGATGGTACGTATGCTCCTGACTTTGCGCCCAATGGTTCGCAGTTAATGGTTGTTGAACGTATCAAACGCCGGAGTCAAGGGTCTGATTATGAGAGTCTGATTCCGGTGCTGAAACGGTCTGGTGAGGAGCGCGTCCGGAAAAACACTCTTCTGGGTTGGGATTTCTCGACACTGATTGTCCCTAACGGCACCGAAAAAGGGTACGAATTCAGCATCGCTCAGTTTGTGTCGAACTTGAGTGTACTGGCCGACCCGACCACAAAACAGGCACGTAGCCAACTGGCCCAGAATTTCGACGTAGTACGTCAGGAGGTGTATCGGTTTCAGGAGTATACAACAAAAGCAAAGTGACTAACCGTTAACCCGAACTAGGGCCGTAAACTAACTTAACAGTCGTGAGCTGACTCCATGTAGAGTTAGGTGAATACGCTAGCTGTTGCAGACTGTTAGGCAGCAGAAAGTGTTATTACTTTAATGCAACTAAATTAAGTATGGATACCAAAAGTGCCAGTTTACACGGTAATGCGCCCGACTCCTCGCCAGTCGCCTTATTGATTATTGATATGATTAATGACCTGGAGTTTCCGGGTGGAGATGAACTTATAATCCCTGCCCGGCTTGCGGCTGATACTATTCTGAAACTAAAACGTCGTGCGAAAGCATTGAAGATTCCCGTCGTGTACGTCAATGACAACTTTGGCCGCTGGCGCTCTGATTTTAATGAAGTGGTTGAACACGTACTGCACGACGGTGTTCTGGGACAATATCTTGCCGAAGTGCTCAAACCCGACCATGACGATTATTTTGTGCTCAAGCCAAAGAACTCCGCTTTCTACGCCACAACGCTGGATACTCTGTTAACGTACCTGAATGTCAAACACTTGATACTGACAGGCCTTAGTACCGACTCCTGCATACTGTTTACTGCCAACGACGCTTACATGCGCGATCTTAAGCTTAGCGTTCCACCTGATTGTGTGGCGTCGATCAAACCCACACATACTGACGACGCTCTGGCTTACATGAAGCGGGTACTTAATGCTAACTTAACTCCCTCCGCTGAGATTGATCTGGAAGCATTAAAACACGACGTATCGATCGTATAGTATCTGTAGATGCGGTCAATACGTCACTCGCTCATATTCCTATGGTTTTCAGACTGCTCAGTCTATTCTAAAACAACTGCAACTCAAATCTCCATTTCTCTATTGATGAAACAAGTTTATTGGTACCTATCGCTTTTTCTGTTGATGACATACGTAACGAAGGCTGCTCCCGACGATACCCATATCGTTATTGAAACGCAGCAGACTGCTTTGGTCATTCGGGTTGATAAAGATAAGATCCCGACACTAGTGCATCTGGGAACCAAACTACGTAACACGACTGAGTACGCAGCCATCCCGGGACGGGTAAACGGGGCGAAGACTATACAGGTATTTATAATTCCATGTACACGCCAGCCGGGAGCCGTAACTTACTCGAACCAGCCATCCAGGTCACTCATGCCGACGGTAATCCATCCCTCGATCTTCATTACGTTCGGCATGAAAGTCAGTCCGTGGGCGATGGTGTCGTACAAACCAATGTATATCTGAAAGATCCACAGTATCCGTTTGAGGTTACGATGCATTATAAAGCCTACCAGAAAGAGGACGTTATTGAGCAATGGGCGTCGATCAAACACGCCGAGAAAAAACCCATTACGATGCAGAAATACGCGTCGGCCAACCTCTACATACCCGCGCAGACTTACTACCTGACGCATTTTCATGGCGACTGGGCCAACGAAATGAATCCATCTGAAATACAGCTGACGGAGGGTATAAAAATCCTGGACACGAAGCTGGGTACACGGGCCGATCTGTTTCAACCGCCTTCTTTTCTGCTTTCGTTAAACCAGCCCGCCGACGAAGACCGGGGCGAGGTGATAGCCGGTACGCTCGCCTGGTCGGGCAATTACCAACTGGCATTTGAGGTTGATCCATTGCATAACCTACGTATTATCCCTGGCATCAATCCTTATGCTTCGGCTTACTCGCTTGCCCCCAATCAGGAGTTTACAACCCCAGCATTCCTATTTACGTATTCTACTCAGGGAAAAGGCGGAGCCAGCCGCAGCCTGCACCGCTGGGCGCGTAAACACCGTATTCCACAAGGGCAGGGAAACCGCCTGACTTTGCTGAACAACTGGGAAGCTACGTATTTCGACTTCAACGAAGAGAAATTATCGGCACTCATCAAAGACGGCAAAAAGTTAGGTGTCGATTTATTCCTGCTCGACGATGGCTGGTTTGGCAACAAATACCCACGTAACGACGACCACACATCGCTGGGCGACTGGCAGGAAAACGCTAAAAAATTGCCGCATGGGTTGGGCTATCTCGTGAAAGAAGCCGAAAACACAGGTATTAAATTTGGTATCTGGCTGGAACCCGAAATGGTCAGCCCCAAAAGTGAGCTGTATGAAAAACATCCGGATTGGGTGATCAAGCTACCAAATCGTCAGGAGTATTACTTCCGCAATCAGCTTGTTCTTGATTTGTCGAATCCCAAAGTACAGGATTTCGTGTATGAAGTTGTGAATGGCATCATGACTAAAAATCCAACGTTGGGCTATATTAAATGGGATTGTAACGCGGTCATCTACAACGCCTATTCGGCTACAAACCCTAACCAGTCGAACCTCTTTGTTGACTATGTACAGGGACTTTACAAAGTTGTCGAACGGCTTCGTACCAAGTATCCTACCTTGCCCATGATGCTGTGCTCGGGGGGCGGTGGCCGGGTTGATTACGGTGCGCTACGTTATTTCACCGAATACTGGCCCAGCGATAATACCGACGGTCTGGAGCGGGTTTTCATTCAGTGGAATTACTCGTATTTTTTTCCGGCTATTGCCAGCTGTAACCACGTAACGGATTGGGGCAAACAGCCAATCAAGTTCCGCACCGACGTAGCGATGATGGGCAAACTCGGGTATGATATTGTGGTTAGCAAACTGAGTGAAACTGAGCTACAGTTCAGCCAGGAAGCTCTGAAAACGTATGATCGTATCAAACCGACTATCTGGCAGGGTGACCAGTTCCGACTTTCGTCTCCCTACGCCAGCGACCTGGCGTCGATCATATACGTAAATGAAAAGCAGGATCAGGCAATCTGGTTTTCTTACCTGGTAAAGAGTCGGTACAAAGCGGGCAGCGTAGCACCTATTAAACTGAAAGGATTGAACCCTGAAAAAAACTACAAAATTCAGGAGCTTAACGTATACCCTGGTTCACGATCAGACATCAACACCAATAAAGCTACGTACTCTGGCAATTACCTGATGACCATTGGTTTTAATCCACAGGTGAGTACCCGTCGGGAAAGCGTCGTGCTGGAAGTAAGTGAGGTAAAGTAAGTCGGTTTAGAACGGTCAGAAAAGAAAGACGAATGCCATTACTCTAAGTAATGGCATTCGTCTTTCTTTTCTGACCTGTCGTTAAATCTCACCGTCCTGTTTGCGGAGTTTCCTGCGGGACTGGATCACCTTTTCGCTGGAAAGCAATCCATTCCAGCCCCAGCAGATTCTTCCCATCAGGTTTCACGAATACGAAGTAAAGATCATGTTTGCCCCCCGGATTCTGAATGGGTGCGGTTACGTCAGCATACTTACGCCCGTCACCCGTAGGAGTTGTGTTGACCGTGCTGATTACTGGTCCCGTTGGCGAATCGGTATGCACTTCAATGGTTGCGCTCTGATCTTTCGAGGCATAATGATACGTTAACTGATCGATGCTTTTCAGGTCGATTGACTTTAGCACGAAATACGATTGGTCGTTGATATTGCTTAACCGTCTTCCCTGCTTCGCTACGTTATGCAATTCATCGGCTTCGGTAGCCAAGACTTTAGTAGGGCGTAACACAAGGGCATCACTCTTCATCAACGCCAGATTGGGCTGTGCTCCGCCAACACTCCCTTTGTCGGTGTACGACGCGGTCAGGATATACCGGCTCGACTGGTCATTCCCAACGTGTTCTTTGAGGTCCAGACTACCCTGCTGAGGAAGTTGGTTGTTGGTTGGCTGCACACCCAGCGAAAAAATGTATTTAACCATTTCTGTGGTTTCATCCCGCGAAAGTTGCGGGTGGGCACTCATGGCATGCTCTCCCCAAACACCCCCACCGCCAGTAATAATTTTGTTGGCGAGTTTAGCCGTTGCTGTTTTATCACCTGCATACCGCTTGGCAACTTCCGTAAATGATGGCCCAACCGACTTGGCATTTACCTGATGGCAGGCTTTGCAGTCACTTCCCGCAACAAGCGATTTACCCAGATTGTAGGAAGCCGAAATCTGTTGGTGGCCGATTTGCTGCTCATTACCAGCCACTTTCGGAATATACGTGAGCCCAACTTTTAGGTTTTTCTTATCAATCGTTTTGTCTTCTTTATCCGTAACGGCTACCGTATACCGCAGCGGTGTTTGATTCGGGAAGAAGAACGTACTATTATCTGTTGTCGAGACCGCTACCGATGGCGTTGTGTTACCAACTTTGATGGTGAGCGTATCGGTATTTTTTTGGCCTGTCGGGTCCGTTACGGTCAGAATAGCTTTGTAGATACCGTTCTTTTTAAAGGTATACGTTGGATTAGCTTCCGTTGAGGCTACGGTATTCCCGTCAAAACGCCACTGATACCGTAACTGATCTTTATCATAATCATAACTTTCGTTGGTAAAAGCCACCGTCAGCGGGGCCAGTCCGATGGTATCTTTTGCCGTTATTTGAGCAATAGGTGCCCGGTTTCCTGGGTTGAAATCGATACGTACCAGGCGTGCATCTTCATTATCAATACCATACACCGAGCCATATTCAAGCATATAAAACGAACCTTCTGGCCCAATTTCCATATCGACAGGCCGACGAAAATCACCCGTTTTGGGCATGAACTGTTCCATTGACTGGAAATTCTGCTGGTCATCCAGCCGAACGGCGAATACCCAGTTTCGCATCCAGTCGTACATGAACAGGGCTTTGTCGTAATAAGCGGGCATTTTTGTTTTCGACTGAAGTGCGGCATTGTAATGATACACCGGCCCACCCATAGCGCAGCGGCCACCCACACCCAACTGCGGAAACTCGTCTGATTTGTTATACGGATACCAGACCATCGCTTTGTTTACGGGCGGCAATTGTTTGGCTCCCGTGTTGTTCGGCGAATTATTTACGGGTGCATTCGGGTCAAATAATTCACCAACTGCTTTGGTCGCAAAATCGTACTGATGGTATGGCTTACTATCGCCCACGAAGAATGGCCAGCCATAGTTTCCTGGCTTTTTAGCCTGATTAAACTCATCGTATCCGCGTGGCCCCTGCGGTCCATCGACGCCCGAGTCAGGCCCTATCTCACCCCAATACACAATTGACGTAGCGGGATCGACCGAAATTCGATAGGGATTACGACAGCCCATTACGTAAATTTCTGGCCGAGTCCCTGCTGTACCCTTTGGAAAAAGGTTTCCTTCGGGAATGGTGTATGACCCATCAGGCTCTACATGAATACGCAGGATTTTACCCCGCAAATCATTCGGATTCCCAGCCGAACGTGCTGCGTCGAACGTCAACCGGTCCGGACGCCAGTCTGTCGGCGAAAATCCGCTTGATTCAAACGGTACGGTGTTATCCCCCGTTGAGATGAAAAGATTACCGTGTGTATCCCAGGCCATCGACCCACCTGTATGCGCACTCACTTCCAGATCAATCGGAAACTCGATAATGGGTTTCTCGCTGGCTAAGTCCAGCGTACTATCGTCGGAAATTTTAAATCGGGCAATACGTTGCTTCGTCTGATTATTGTCCTGTATGGTGTAGAAAAAGTAGAGGTAATGGTTTTTGCTGAAATTAGGATCAATGGTCATCCCCAACAATCCATTCAGGTATTTCTCGACGGCTTTCACCGGAAAATCGTGTAGCAGCCGGGTTTTCTTTTGCACCGGATCGTACATATAAAACTTACCATGCCGTTCAACAAAAAACACCCGTCCATCGGGAGCGACGGCCAGTTCCATCGGTTCGTTCAGGTCATTGGAAAGAACCGTTTTGGTAAACCGGTTTTCTTCCGGGCGGTTTGTCGTGTCTGCAAAAACCTGAGATGATTTCGCAATGAACGGATCACGAGAATGCGTCCAGTTGTTCATAGGAGCGATTACGCCCAGTAACGCACTACCCAGCGACAAATAAGTAAAGAGAGAGGAGACCATGTATTTGGGGTGATAGGTTTCGAAAATAAACGGTGAGGCTGTATGCCTCAAAACCCGATTATTTCAAAAAGCACATCGGCTTCAAGGTTTAACTATATACGCCAGGATTCGTGCGTGAAGATCCCTTGCTCCTGTTCTCTAACTCAGTCCGTTGCCTTGATTAAATCTGTTTTTAACCCGGCACAATGATTATCAACCTATTATGTCGCCGTAAACGCAACGTTATCCAGAATTTAGGCGTACCTGTCTATTAACCCATTACCCGGCAAACAATATCTACTCGCAATTTTCGCCTGGAAACGTGGTGACGTCAAACAATTGTATTAAACCAATTCTTACCAATTAAACTTTACTCACGATGAAAAAAATCCTTCTCTACAGTGCCATAATCCTGTTGCTGGCAAACTGTAAACCTTCTCAGGATGACTCGCCTACACCTTCTGCTTCTACCCTTTTTAGCATTAGTGCCGATTCTGTTCAGGTTAACCCATCGGGCTTTAATCCCTTAGCTGCAGTCGTCAAGTTTACTTCACCAGTAGCCGGAAAAACATTTATTCGGGTAAGAGGAAAACACGGAAAAATAACTGATGTCGAGCATACCTTCACGGATATGGGCACAAGTCACAATGTACCTGTCATTGGCCTTTATCCAAACTACAGCAATACAGTTGACATACGTATTCTTAGTCAGCAGGGTGATACGTTAGCAACAGCCTCAACCACCATTCAGACAGGAGAGCTACCTCCCAACATGCCCACCTCCATCGTAGCGGCCCCTTTCGATGAATCCAAGGTGGCCCCCGGCCTGATTCTGGTCAGTAATTTTAGTACGTCTGGCACCGGAAGCCCACTTACTCCATTTTTTATGGATGCGTATGGTGAAATCCGGTGGGTGCTGGATTACCGGACGCATCCCGTTTTGAAAGCCCTCAACTACGATGATGGCATCAGTCGATTACGTAATGGTAATTTCTTTTTTGGGGATACAAATCCGAATATACCAGCCATTTATGAGGTTGATTTATTAGGAAATGTAGTTAACAGCTGGAAATTGTCAGGCTATGTTTTCCATCATGAAGTCATGGAAAAGCCGAATGGCAACCTCCTGCTAACGGCGACAAAACCGGGTAGTACTTACAAAAATGGAAGCCCGACGGTTGAGGATTTTGTCATTGAAATCGATCGGCAAAGCGGTAACCTGGCCACCGTCTGGGATTTGAAAGAATCCCTGGATGAATCCAGAATGAATCTAGTAACGCCTGATGGGGTTCAAACACCCAGCGACTGGTTTCATGGCAATGCAGTGATGTATGATTCAACGGATAATACCATTGTCGTATCGGGCCGTTCTCAGGGTATAGTGAAGCTGGATTATAACAATCAGGTGAAATGGATTTTATCGGCCCATGCAGGGTGGACAACCAACAGACAGGACGAAGCGTTATCACAATATTTATTACAACCTCTGGATGCGAGGGGAAACCCTATCACAGATAATGCTGTCATTAATGGTACAGCAGTAGCTCCTGATTTTGAATGGAACTGGTATCAGCATAATATCACGCATCTGCCCAATGGTGACTGGATGGTGTTCGACAATGGCTCCGTGCGTGAATTCAACCCTGCTGCTTCAAAGTACAGTAGGGCTGTTACCTATAAAATTGATCCGGTAAACAAAACTGTTCAGCAGACGTGGACATACGGAAAAGAAAGGGGCGCAGAGACCTATTCAAAAATTATAAGCAGTTCACAATTTCTCCCGCAAAGCAATCACGTTGTGTTTGGACCGGGCTATCAGGTTCCCAATGCTGACGGTTTGGGAGGCAAAGTTGTCGAGATCGATTATGCCACGAAACAGGTGTTATTGGAAATAAGTATCTCCTCAGCGAACGGGTTTGGTTTTCATAGAGCGATTAAGATGAGTGCTTACCCCTAGAATATACTTCATTCAAAACACAAATAGCCTGTTAGACAGGCTATTTGTGTTTTGAATCCATATTTGTTTCTACCCGAATTATTCAACGGGCTTTACTGTATAGCCTTTCTTCCGAAGCAGATTAACTACGCCTTTCTCATTGCCAAGATGTCCGGCACCAAAGGCAAAAAACGTTGGTTTCTCTTTGGCAGCTTTTTCAATAACAGGAATCCAGCTGGTATTACGTTCGGTCAGCAGCCCCTCTTCGTACTGAGAAAAATCCCCCCCGTTGAACTCGCTGGTTTTCATGGCGTTCATCAGTTTTGCCATATCATGTTTTTTATACAACGCAATGAAATCCGAAAACTCCTTCTTCGCTTCTTCGGGCTTTTTCGCCATATCGACCAATCCTTTCAGTTGCTCTTCCATTGGAATCTTATCGATCGCTTTCAACTGATCTGATAGATTTTCCAGCCCGAACACTTCCTTTTTCTCGCTGGCAGCCATTTGCGCAAATGTCAGATCGTAAGACGCTGGCTGACAGGGCAATATAGTCATGTACATCATCGAGAGTAAGGCAATGGGTTTGAGCATTCCCATTTGCGCGAGTCCGATGTGCATTTTCTGATTCAGGTAGCTGTCCAGCACCGTATAATCCTCTGGTTTAAGCATGTCTTTCAATGTCTTACCGGCGGGCATCATCATCGCTTTCTGCATATCGGCCATCATGGTCGGGTCGTCCATATCCAGTTCCAGATACACCTGCTGACTTTCGCCTACCGCTTTTTTCATGGCATCGGTAATGGTCAGATCCGTTGGGCAAACCAGATGGAACGTACCGTAGAGATAAGATGGTTTGGGCAGTCCCGGACCCGTTACTTCATACAGGAGTGCATTATCCTGCGTCTGGCCGCTGGCGAGCGTACCCGCCAAAAACAAGCCAGATAAGGCAAATTGAGTTACAAACTTTTTTATCATTGTCATTACTCGTTAAATATACCAGCCTCAAACAACTTCCCGGAGAGAGTGCCTATTGCGGTGAATCCGGGTGAAGGACAAATTTGCTTCGTAACTTTGATATCTCCGGCCCTACCTAACGAAATTTTTGAGCTTATGATTGCGCAACAGCCTAAACCAACGCATACTCAGTCCTCGGCTTTTACGAACAAAATTCGTATTGTAACTGCAGCTTCCCTGTTCGATGGGCACGATGCGGCTATCAATCTGATGCGTCGGCTAATGCAGGCATCTGGCGCCGAAGTAATTCATCTGGGCCACAATCGGTCAGTAGCCGAAATTGTCGATTGCGCTATTCAGGAAGATGTCCAGGGAATTGCCGTAACCAGTTATCAGGGCGGGCATCTTGAGTTTTTCAAATACATGTTTGATCTGCTTCAGGAACGGAGAGCTGGTCACATCAAAATATTCGGTGGAGGGGGTGGTACAATTCTGCCTTCCGAAATCGAAGCGCTCCACGCCTATGGCATCGCCCGTATTTACTCGCCCGATGATGGACGGACGATGGGTCTGCAGGGTATGATCGACGACCTGTTACGTCAATGTGATTTTAGCCCTCCCTCCGCAACAGCCTGGCGTACCGTTAATGAGAACGTTGATTTTAATCAAATCGCCCGACTCATTACCACGGCAGAAAACCATCCTACTCGATTCGACCGGTCAGTTCTTCAACCAGTTTCTACAACACCGCCCGTCCTTGGCGTAACGGGAACGGGTGGAGCTGGAAAATCATCGCTGGTTGATGAAGTGATATTACGTTTTCTCCGAACATTTCCGCAAAAAACGCTGGCTGTCATCTCCGTTGATCCATCGAAACGAAAAACTGGCGGAGCGCTTTTAGGCGACCGTATCCGTATGAATGCAATCCATTCACCACGGGTGTATATGCGATCCCTGGCGACACGTCAGGCTAATCTGGCGCTGAGCCGACACGTTCAGGACGCCATTGACATTTGTAAAGCGGCTCAATTTGATCTGATTATCGTCGAAACCTCAGGTATTGGCCAGTCAGATACGGAAATTACCGAACATGCCGATAAAACGCTCTACGTCATGACGGCTGAGTACGGGGCAGCCACACAGTTGGAAAAAATCGACATGCTTGATTTTGCTGACCTGATCGCCATTAACAAATTTGACAAACGGGGTTCGCTGGATGCCCTGCGCGACGTACGAAAGCAATACAGGCGTAACCATACCCTGTGGGACATACCGGACGATGAATTGCCCATTTTTGGCACCATTGCTGCGCAATTCAACGACGCCGGGATGAATACCCTGTTTGCGAACCTGATGACTGCGTTGGGTATGGAGCAACCTGATGAGAGCCGAAAACTGGCTGGTATTTCAGACGCTGTGCCTCTGGCCATCATTCCGCCCGACCGAGTTCGATATCTGGCTGAAATTGTGGAAGAAAGCCGCCGTTACGATGCCTTTGTTCATGAGCAAAGTTTGCTGGCACGAAAGCTCTATCAGCTGGATGGAACCCTGAAGATGCTGGAAAATTCGGGAATTGCAGCGACCGAATCTGCCAGAACGGATGCCTCCCGGCAGGATATAAGTAACGAACTGAGGCAGCTTTATAGCAATCTTGATAATCAGTTTTTTGCCGAATGCCGCCAACTTTTACAACAATGGCCCGACGTACAGAAACGGTTTTCGGCCGAGTATTATGAGTTCAGCGTGCGCGACAAAGTCATTCGTCAACCGCTGTTTTCTGAAACCCTTTCCCATCTGAAAATCCCTAAAGTAAGCCTGCCAAAATACAACGACTGGGGAGACATCCTGCGCTGGCTCCTGACCGAAAACGTACCGGGTGAGTTTCCCTACACGGCGGGCGTTTTTCCGTTAAAGCGAGAAGGCGAAGACCCAACCCGTATGTTTGCTGGCGAAGGAGGACCGGAACGTACCAATCGGCGGTTTCATTACGTGTCGAAAGGTCTGCCCGCCAAACGACTGTCAACGGCATTCGATTCGGTAACCCTTTACGGCGAAGACCCGGCCCTGCGGCCTGATATTTTCGGGAAAGTAGGCAATTCAGGTGTCAGCATCTGCACCCTCGACGATGCCAAGAAACTCTACTCCGGCTTTGATCTCTGCGATCCCGCTACGTCGGTATCCATGACCATCAACGGCCCCGCCCCGATGCTCCTTGGTTTTTTCCTGAATGCTGCCATTGATCAGCAGTGTGAGAAGTGGATAAGAGAAGGGAGTAAGAAGAAAGGGGAAGAAAGGGATGAGAGGGAATATGTCTCTCCCTTTCATCCAACCTCTCTTTCGTCCGAACTCCCCAATTATAACGGTACCTTACCCGATGGTAACGACGGCCTTGGTTTGATGTTGCTTGGCACAACGGGTGATAAAGTGCTGCCGCCAGAGGTATATGAGCGAATTAAAGCCGATACGTTACGTAAAGTACGGGGAACGGTGCAGGCCGATATTCTGAAGGAAGATCAGGCCCAGAATACCTGTATTTTCTCGACCGAGTTTGCCCTCAAAATGATGGGCGATATTCAGCAGTATTTCACCGATAACCGGGTGCAGAATTTTTACTCGGTTTCTATTTCGGGTTACCACATTGCTGAAGCGGGTGCAAATCCTATCTCGCAACTAGCCTTTACGCTCTCCAACGGCTTTACGTTCGTGGAATATTACCTTAGCCGGGGTATGCATGTGGATGAGTTCGCTCCCAATCTGTCGTTCTTTTTCTCGAACGGCATGGACCCGGAATATACGGTTCTCGGTCGCGTTGCGCGTCGTATCTGGTCGAAAGCCATGAAACACAAGTACAAGGCTAACGAGCGGTCGCAGAAACTCAAATACCACATCCAGACATCGGGCCGGAGCTTGCACGCGCAGGAAATCGCGTTCAACGACATTCGCACCACTTTACAGGCGCTTCTGGCAATCTTTGACAACTGTAACTCCCTGCATACCAATGCCTACGACGAAGCCATTACCACACCCACCGAAGAGTCTGTCCGGCGGGCAATGGCCATTCAACTAATTATCAACCGCGAGTTTGGGCTGACAAAAAATGAGAATCCATTACAAGGGTCATTCATCGTGGAAGAACTGACCGATCTGGTTGAAGAAGCGGTTTATGGGGAATTTCTCGCGATCAACGAGCGCGGTGGCGTATTGGGTGCGATGGAGCGTATGTACCAACGTAGCAAAATTCAGGAAGAGTCGATGTATTACGAAACCCGGAAGCACAATGGCGATTTACCCATCGTGGGTGTCAATACGTTTCTTGATCCAGCTGGTTCTCCAACGATTATTCCTGACGAAGTTATCCGTTCGACAGATGCCGAAAAACAATATGCTGTAGAATCCTGCCAGGCGTTTCAGAAGCGGCATCGCGCGGAAGCCGATGTAGCACTGGCTCACCTGCAAGCCACAGCCCTGGCCAATGGCAATATATTCGAGAGCCTGATGGAAGCGACCAAAGTGTGTTCACTGGGGCAGTTGTCGAATGCCCTTTACGCTGTGGGGGGGCAGTACCGACGAAATATGTAAAGGAATTTGTATTGGTGCATGGCCTTCATCTTTCAACAGTTTTGCCTATCGACGAACGTCCAGTGGCGCACCTTTCTGTAGATCGTCATCCTTCTGATAAAGATGAGTTTTATCAAGCAATTGCATCCTGAACAACAACCATTGCGTATGCTACTGACTATTAGTAAATGCCCCGCTGACAATTTCTCAAACAATCGACTACGAGTCGAGTCTGTATCAGTAAATCTGATTAGTTTTCAGGCTGCTACGTTAACGGATTAGCGCCTGGTTTTCTGAATAAAGAATTATTGAATATGGCTAAAACGTCATTACCAAACCTCCTGGCCCGCGTTGGACTCGACTGGTTTATACTTGCTTTACTGGCCATGATTGGATTGGCCAAACTCTGGCCCGGCCCTGGCATTCAGGAAGGTTTATTTACCATTTCATCACTGGCTACGTATGGCGTTTCGCTGATTTTTTTCTTTTACGGACTCAAGTTAAATTTTGGTCAACTGCAGGAAGGTCTGCGGAATTACAAACTGCATCTGGTCATTCACCTGACTACGTTCATCGTATTTCCGGCCATCGTGCTGGCGGCCCGCTCATTATTTTCAACCCCCGAAACGGAATTGCTCTGGCTGGGCATTTTCTACGTAGCGGCCTTACCCTCCACGGTTTCGTCGTCGGTAGTGACGGTATCCATTGCTGGAGGGAATATTCCGGCGGCTATTTTCAACGCCAGTATTTCGAGTCTGATCGGCGTTTTTATTACACCAGTCTGGATGAGCTTTTTACTAACCAGCACAACCGGGCACTATGATCTGGCGGGTGTCATCGGCAAGCTAACCCTTCAGGTAATTCTGCCCGTCATTCTGGGCTTGTTGTTAAATCAGCGGTTGGGCTGGCTGGCGGCCCGGTATAAATCGGCCCTTCGGTATTTCGATCAGTTTACCATTCTGCTTATTGTATACACCGCTTTCTGCGAATCGTTTTCACGACATGCGTTTGAGAAAATTTCTGTTGATGATCTACTGTGGCTGGCGGGCCTTATGCTCGGATTATTCTTTCTGGTTTTTGGTTTGATTACGCTGATCTGTCGTTTTCTAAATTTCAATCGGGAAGATCGGATTACTGCTTTGTTCTGTGGTTCAAAAAAATCGCTGGTACAGGGTAGCGTTATGGCCAATGTTTTATTTCCGATTAGCATCGCAGGTGTGGCGCTGCTGCCAATTATGATCTACCATGCTCTGCAACTGATTGTCGCCAGCATCATTGCTCAGGCCATGGCACAGCGGCAGCGAGAAATTTCAGAGGTCATTCGGGAGTGATATTACTGGTTTCAACCGCCAGAAATCGGCATTCAGACAGATGCCCCTATATCTCGATTAAACGTACGTGAGCCATTGCCTTCTAAGAATCAGTAACGCACAAAAAAACAATTACTGACCATGAAAAAGACAATCGCAGCCGCTCTTACCCTCTTCAGCTTAGCTACCAGTGTAACCTTCGCTCAGGGCGTATATTCAAAACCTTTCGACAACCGTCCTCCGCAATATGGTGGCTCTCGCTACGACCGCGACCAGTATCAGGACGAACTAAAAATTGACCGTATCGATGCCATTGTTAATCTGTCGCGTCGTCAGGAAAAGCAACTGCATAAAATCGAAGATAATTATGATCGCCTGTTTTCAACTTCCCGTATGACGCCCGATGGCCTGCGTCAGCTTCAGCTCCGCAAACGTCAGGATATGCTGGCCGTTCTGACTTCTGCTCAACGGGATCGGTTGTTTGCCACACAGCAAAACCGGGGTAACAATCGCTTTCAGCCCGCGCCTTATGGCCGCCGTGGTTAATATGCTTTTTTAATTTCGTAACTTGTAGGTAGCGTGGTGGTTCGCCAGATCGGTATGTTAAATTATCGGTCTGGCGAATCGCCTTTTCAAGCTATGCCGTACTTTTGAGCAGGCTTCAACGTAGTAAGCGGCCATTTTTTGTAGCAGACATTTGTTGGTAGAGCCCTAATCACTCCACCAATCATACTCAATGGCTTCTTTTGCAATGACTGACTCATCAACAGCGTCAACCCAGTTACCACCGTTTAACCGCCAATCGTTTGGTCCAAATTTTGTCTGGGGAACAGCAACGGCGGCTTATCAGATTGAAGGTGCTGTTGACCGCGACGGTCGTACGCCTTGTGTCTGGGATACGTTCAGTCGGCAGAAGGGCAAGATCAAAACCGGCGAAACGGCTGACATTGCCTGCGAATTTTACGACCGTTACGAAACCGATCTACAACTTCACAAAGACCTGGGGTTCAATGCTTTTCGATTCTCGCTATCCTGGTCGCGTATCCTGCCTGATGGGCTTGGCCCAAAACACGGAGGACGTATCAATGAAGTAGGGCTGGCCTTTTACGACCGATTGATCGACCAATGCCTGGCATTGGGTATTACGCCCTGGATCACGCTTTATCATTGGGATTTGCCACAGGCGCTTGAAAATCTGGGGGGCTGGCCTAACCGGAAAATTGTGGACTGGTTCGCTGATTTTACCGACATCTGCACAAAAGCCTTCGGCCATAAAGTCAAACACTGGATTATCCTGAACGAGCCACTGGCGTTTTCGGTGCTGGGGTATTTCACGGGTCAGCATGCACCCGGTCGGCGTAGTTTACGAAATCTACTTCCGGTTATTCACAACACCGCGCTGGCGCAGGCCGAGGGCGGACGAACGGTTCGTCAGAACGTAGCGGATGCCCAGATCGGTACTACGTTTTCATGCTCCCCCATTGAGCCATTCACCCCCCGCGATCAGGCTACTGCTCGACGGGTTGACGCCCTGATGAACCGGCTTTTTATCGAACCCGCACTGGGCTTGGGCTATCCCTCCCGTGAACTTCCGTTTCTGGCGGGTATAGCCAAAAAAGTTGCCCGGCCCGGCGATATGGAGCGGCTATCGTTCGATTTCGACTTCATTGGATTGCAGCATTATTTTCGGGCAATCGTCGAACAGTCGTATTTTATGCCTTACATCTGGGCTAAAGATGTTTCTCCACTCCGACGTAACGTACAGACGATTACAGAAATGGGCTGGGAAGTGTACCCCGAAAGTATGTATCAGATAATCTACCAGTTCGCTAAGTACGAAAGCGTCAAAAAAATCTATATTACTGAGAGCGGAGCCGCCTTTTATGACCTGGTGCATCAGGGAGCCATCGATGACACCGCCCGACTGGCGTATCATCAGGCCTATCTTCAGCAGGTGCTCCGGGCAAAGCAGGCAGGCCTGCCGGTAGAAGGTTATTTTGCCTGGACTTTCCTTGATAATTTTGAATGGGCAGAAGGTTTCCGGCCCCGTTTCGGCCTTGTATACGTCGATTTTAGAACCCAGCAACGTATCATTAAAGCATCAGGACGATGGTTTCAGCAATTATTAACAGACAAAAATCATCTGGTCCCCATTTAAGAATCAAAACGGTAATAAAGAACTTTTGCCGCCCAGACTGGTATTTTGAAAAATTATCTGTTCCACATTTCGGCTTATCTCTTGCCGAATTGTTTCAGCCTTGCTCTTATTAATATTGCTCATCCCGACAACCAGAAAGAACATGAGCGGCAAGCCTTTGCAAGATATGGGAATATCTGAGTCAGAAAACAGGTGTAAAAGGTTGAATTTATCCAAGCCCTTTACACCTGTCATTCCTTATACTTTCAGTTTATCTACGTTCTTGTAGCTGATGGCAATGGACTCCAGTGGTGGGAGTTTACATACGTCCTGCTCCACGAAATAGTGCGTCATACCTGCGGTTGCCTTCGCATCGAAAATACGCTGGAAGTCAATGGAACCCGTACCAACTGGCGCAAAGGCCCGTTCGGGTGTTTTCTCCATGTCCTTCACGTGCCAGAGCGGAAAACGGCCAGGGTGTTTTTTAAACAGGGCAACCGGGTCCTGTTTTGCAAATGTTGCCCAGTATAAATCAAGTTCGAGTTTAACCAGGCTCTTATCCGTATTCCCTAACAGTACGTCGTAAGGTACTTTGCCACTGAGCGGCTTGAATTCAAAATCATGGTTATGGTAGCAGAACTGAATTCCAGCCGCTTTGCACACCTCCGCCGATTTATTAAATAGATCCGCAAACTTCAGATAATCATCCAGTTTGGTACGTTCTTCGGGAAACAGATAGGCACAGACCATGTATTTCTGACCGACCGTAGCGGCATCATCAACAGCCCGTTTCCAATCATTCAGCAGCGTCCCTTTGGCTTTCGGCATTGTTTTGCCAGTGGTGTAATGACCACTTGGCGTCGACAGGCCAAGACTTTTTAAGTAAGCAGCATATTCTTTTGGTGTTTTGCCAAAGAATTTACCATCCGAATACCCAAACGATTCAACTTCCTTATAGCCAATCTGAGCTACTTTTTTCAATGTGCCATTCGGGTCTTTCGCCATCAAATCACGGAGGGTGTAGAGTTGCAGCCCTACTTTTTTAGGCGACGCGGCAAACGCATCCAGTTGTGGTAATAAAGCGGCCGATGTTGCCAGTGCACCCAGTTTAAGAAACTGCTGGCGGGTAATTTTGGATGACTGATTCATAGTACTCATAGAGCAGGTTAGTCGTAACGGGCAAAGCACCCGCACCTTTAGAAAGATGGAGACGTATAGGGTTTACTGTCTGGAGAAATTTATTCGTGAAGAAGCGGATGGAGTCAACGATTATCGTTGACTCCATCCGCTTTATTTCGCTACCGGAACGGCTACGTTTACGGATTGGTATTTGTACCAATATTCGATCAGGTCCGCCACCAGGCCCGTCCACCCCGTTTGATGGCTTGCCCCAAGTCCCGCGCCATTATCGCCGTTGAAGTACTCGTAGAACAGATAGAGCCCCTGGAAATTAGGATCGTCCTGTTGTTTTTTATCCATCCCGAGCGACGCTATATGACCATTCTCGTCGCGCTTGAACAGATTGATGAGTCGTTCGGCAACCTGCATGGCCGCTTCTTTAAGACTCATCACTTGTCCCGAATTGGTGGGGTATTCCACCTCAAAATCATCGCCGTAGTATTGGTAAAACTTCAACAGCGAATCAATCAGCGGAAAATTGAGTGGAAACCAGATTGGTCCCCGCCAGTTCGAATTGCCACCAAACATGCTCATCTCCGACTCAGCCGCTACATAGCGCACCTGGAAAATTTCGCTGTTCAGTTCAAACTGATAGGGTGTCTTTTCGTGATATTTCGAAAGCGCCCGGATGCCGTAGTCCGACAAAAATTCCGTTTCGTCAAACATCCGTTTCAGAATCATTTTCATGCGGTGACCACGTAACAGACTGAGCAGGTGCGTTTCGCCTTTACCCGGCTCGTGCCAGCGCGAAATGAGCGACGCCAGATCAGGGCGGTTCGTCAGCACCCACTCGACCCGACGTTTGAAGTCAGGCAGTTTCGAGAGCAGTTCCTCGTCCAGAATCTCGACGGCAAAGAGAGGAATCAATCCCACCATCGACCGAATTTTGAGCAGCCGCGCGTTATGGTCCGGCATGTGAAGCACGTCGTAATAAAACTGATCGACTTCATCCCACAGGCTGATGTTTTTGCCACCAAGGTTATTCATGGCCGACGCGATATGCAGGAAGTGCTCAAAAAACTTGCTCGCCATATCCTGGTAGCTTGGACGAGTCAGCGAAATCTCGCAGGCGATACGTAGCATATTGAGCGTGTACATGGCCATCCAGCCCGTACCATCGGCCTGCTCAATACGTCCCCCATAGGCAATGGCTGGCTTCGGTCGAACACCCCAATGTTATCGAGCCCCAGGAAGCCTCCCCCAAAAATATTGTTACCTGATACGTCTTTTCGGTTGACCCACCATGTGAAGTTCAGCAGCAGTTTATGAAATACCCGCTCCAGAAAATTTACATCACCCGTACCATTCAGGTCGCGGTCAATCTCGTACACCTTCCAGGTAGCCCAGGCATGAACGGGTGGATTTACATCGCTGAAATTCCATTCGTATGCCGGAATCTGTCCGTTCGGATGCATGTAATACTCCCGCAGAATAACCGCCAGCTGTCGTTTGGCAAAATGCGGATCGAGCCGGGCGAGGGTCAACGTGTGGAAAGCCAGGTCCCAGGCCGCAAACCAGGGATATTCCCATTTGTCGGGCATGGAGAGAATATTGGCCGTATACATATGCCGCCAGGTTTCGTTGCGGGCATATACGCGTCCCTGAAACGGGACCGGCATTTTCGGATCACCTTTCAGCCATTCATTTACGTTGTAATAATAAAACTGCTTGTTCCAGAGCATCCCCGCATACGCCTGCCGCTGAATGGCGCGCAGTTCAGGATCGGTGACGTTTTTCTGCAGGTTTGCATAGAAAGCATCCGCTTCCGACAGACGTTTGTTCCAGATTGTGTCAAAGTCGGCGAATGGCTGTGCGTTGGTTGTCTGATCGCTGAACCGTAACCGTATACTGACACTGTCATTGGCCGGTACGTTTACGGAATACTGGGCAGATGCCTTGGTGCCGATCTGGTTGGGGTTGACGAAGCTTTTTTTACCACCCGATACGATGTAGTTATTGATACTGTCTTTCGGATACTTGGTCAGATTGGGTCGGCCGTACAGGCGCTCTGTATTCGTTTCGTTTTCACAAAAAAGCAGTGCATCGGCGTTTTCGCAGTAGAGCTTATATTTCCCCAACTGCTTATGATTCACCTCGATCTGGTTGTTGGCAATGCCATTGAGCATGGGCCGTGAGTTATACTGCTCATAGCCCCACGACCAGGTATTCCGAAACCAGATGGTAGGCAGCAAGGTTAGGGGAGCCGGTTTAGAGGATCGGTTGTGAGCGGTTATTTTCACAAGCCAGTCGTTCTGATCGGCTTTGGCGTATTCGACAAAAATATCGAAATACTCATCCTTCTCGAAAATTCCGGTGTCCGTCAGCTCGAACTCCGGCGCCTGACGATCCCGGCGCATGGTTTCGATAATCAGCCGATTGTACGGAAACTCCTGCTGCGGGTATTTATAGAGCATCTTCATATAAGAATGCGTAGGTGTACTGTCCAGATAGTAGTACAGTTCCTTTACGTCCTCTCCATGATTGCCTTCGGGTCCTGACAGGCCAAAAAGTCGCTCTTTTAAGATGTTGTCTTTATGGTTCCAGAAGGCCAGTGCAAAGCATATATGGCCTTTGTTATCCGAAATTCCGCCAATGCCTTCCTCTCCCCAGCGGTAGGCACGGGAGCGCGCCATGTCGTGCGTCACGAAGTTCCAGGCATCGCCATAGGGGCTGTAATCTTCGCGAACGGTGCCCCAAGCACGTTCGGAAAGATAAGGCCCCCATTTTTCCAGCCCTTGTTATCGGCTCGTTCGTAAATGCGTGCGCGTTCTGCTAAACTCATACGATTAAGATAATATCAATTTTACGGTAGGTACATTTAAATTAGGAATGCAGGCGTCAAATATAGTATGCATGCTGAGTATTTTCAGAAAAAACATTCATATTTCCTGAACGGTAACTCCTGATGGTTAGCCAGTTCGTACACGACCAATTGCCCCCTATTAACGTACTACAGTGAATACTGTTTAATCCTTTAAGCGCAATATACATCCCAGATCATGAGGCTTACTACGTATTTTTAACTGAAAAATAAACCCTCCTGACCCATGACTATCGATTGTGGCCTCTGTCGGCTCAGGCCGTTCCAGCTTTCCGACGCTGATTCAGTACTAAAACATGCCAATAACCGGGCTCTATGGCTGAATTTACGTGACCGGTTCCCTCACCCCTACACGCAGGCCGACGCCGAATGGTGGGTAAATTTTGCCTCCACTCTATCACCCCTTACTGGCTTTGCTATCGACATTGATGGAGAAGCTGTTGGTGCGATCGGTTTAGAGCTTCATTCTGATATTGAGCGTTGTTCGGCCGAGGTGGGCTACTGGCTGGGCGAGCAACATTGGGGCAAAGGCATCATGTCAGCCGCCCTGCGCGCCATTACCGACTATGGTTTTAATCAATTTGAACTGACACGTATCTATGCCGTTCCGTTTGTTCGCAATGCCCCTTCCGTTCGCATACTGGAAAAAGCAGGTTATCAGCTCGAAGGGCTCATGCGACGTAGCGCCATTAAGGATGGCGTCATTCTTGATCAATTTCTTTACGCGTCAGTACGGTAACCGAAAGCGCTTCTTATAAACTCACTTAGTGCTTAATAGCAGCTAATACGCGCTTAATCAGTTCGTTAGGACTGCCATTGTGCCAGCGCCAGACAATTACAATATCGTGTTCCGGGTCGACCCAGATGGTATTTGAACCTGCGCCAATAGCTGCAAAACTCGTGGCCGGTCCATCGGGCCAAGCTTTCTTGCCGGTTGAACTTGTGCCGGTGTTCAGCCACCACAGATAACCGTAATCCGGTCCGTGAGGGCTTGGGGAAGTCGCTTGTTTTACCCAGTCCGACGATACGATCTGTTTGTTTCCCCAACGGCCCTGCCGCAAAAACAGGTACCCAAAGCGCGCTTCATCGCGGGTGTTGATCCACAATCCGCCACCCCAGCGGGTGCCACCACTCACTGATGGCATTTGTTTACCATCGATATCGGCAGTGGCGTTGGGATACGTAACATAACGCCAGGTGTCCGATGCACCAATTGGATTCATAATTTCGTCGCGTACTACGTCGGGAAGTGGTTTCTTCCATAAACGTAGAAGCGACAATGCCAACCGGTTGATTCGAACATCGTTGTATTCATAGAAACTACCAGGCTTTTGCAATGCGCGAGGTTTCCGCTCGCCTTTCCCAAATGCTTCTTTCCCGACAAAATCACTGTTTTTACCCCACATACTCCCTTCCCACTCACTGGTTTGGGTCAGGTGGTTTTCCCACGTAATTGGCCGGTTCTGCTCAGATTCATACCCGCCATCGTGAATAAGTTTTGCTACCGGATCATGAATATCCGCAATCATTCCGCGTTCGATCGTGATCCCTGCCACCGTTGACAATACGCTTTTAGCAACGCTGTAGGTTGGGTCAGGATGCTGGGTATCGCCCCATTCAGCTACAATGTACCCATGCCGCAGTACGATACCGTTGGTTGCCGCCCGACTGGAAGTCATGGGCCCCAGCAGTTTTCCAAAAATTTCTTCCTGAGTTGAAAAATTGGGGGTCATCTGGGTTGTTTCCTGCGTTTTGGCAAAGGCAACTGCCTGATCGAGCAAAGCGGCATCCATCCCAACTTTTTCGGGGATCCGGTGCTCCCAATTATTGCCACTGGGTGGATAATACGTTGTTGAGGTGCTGGCCGGTCGGTGGCAGGCCGACAACGCGATGACAACGAGGGTATACTGGCTAAGTTTTCGGAGAAGAGGTGTGCGCATTGGTAAGTTGAGTCGGGTTGTATTGTTCATTACCTACTGGCAGATAGCTTCCTTCAAGACTATGACAAAGAAACGACCTTCCAGCCATTACAAAGCTATTTTCTACAGAAAAACCCGATCAAATCTTTAACCCAACATTAACGCCTGTTTTATGCTTCATTCAACTCAGATGGCGTTTTTTAAGGTGTGAACAGAGAGAGCTGGCCGACCAGAATTAACCAGAATTTTGCCGGTCAACGTCCTCTGATTGCAATCAACCTGATCGTTAAACCAATGCCTTCATCCGGCATATACTGTTAAGTATCAGTCAATCATGAAAACGTTCATCCAGTTAATTTCGACAAAAACATGGCTGCTCGCCACCGGGCTCCTGGTCGCAGGATGGCAACCCACATTCGCTCAGTCAACGGAAGCTGAGCAGCAGCCTGCACTCACCGATAATCAGACAATCATCTCCGCTATTGCCCCGTATCGCGATGATGTTCGACGGTCGATTCTATTGGCCAGTGAACAACCGCAGGTATTAAGCGGCCTGGCTCAGGAGCGCGGAGCCAGTCAGCAGGCGTTTACGAATGTGATTCAGTCGTATGGCCAGGCAAAACAAAGCTGGTTTTATGATTTATCGCGGTATCCTGACCTTCTGCATTCGTTGGCCACCTTACCGGCCGGCACCGATGAGCCATCCGTTAAAGCACTAGCCAAAAACCTGCCAACCGATCTCCAGGAATCGGCCTGGAAACTGTATCGGCATCACCATGATGATCTGGTACGTGTCGATAACATCAATCAGCAGGCCCAACAGGCGTTTGACAACCTGATTAATCCGCTCGACGTACCTACTCAGGAAGCCTTTCGTCAGTTGATCGATATGCCAGACGTATTGACCCAACTGACCGATGAGCTGGATAAAACGACCAAACTAGGGGAAGCGTACCGGGCCAATCCCGAACAGGTCATGAATGATCTGACGGCATTGCATGATAGCTTAGCCGTTCAGAATCAGCAGGAATTATCGGATTACCAGCGCGAATTAAACAGCGACCCGCAGGCTAAACAGGAATTGCAGCAGGCAAGGCAGGCGTATGCGCAGGCCAACGGATATAACACGGGTATCAATCCTGATCCGGGCTGGGTAAACAGTTCCTATTATTATCAAAATCCGTACCCCTACTGGTTTGGTTATCCGTACTGGTATGCCTCCCCACTCTGGTATCCGTCGGCCTGGTGGTATGGTACGGGCTTCTATATGGGCCCCGGTGGAAACATGGTTGTGTTTGGCCTGCCATCGTTTGGTTTTTCAAATTGGTTTTTCGGCGCAGGCTACAACATTTATCCGCATCTGTACCGTCGTTTTAATACGTATTACACGCACAACATCGGTGAGCATCGGTACTGGACAGCCGGGAACACTGGCTTCATGTCCTCAGCCCGGCGGGTATTCGGGCCCGCAACCGAGCTCAGCAATGGCCGGACCAACTGGCTAACCAACCCGCATCAGTACAGCAGACCGGGTAACTGGACAAATACGGCTCGCGGTATGACAGGTCGTTACCAGGATGCCAATGCCGGTGCCTACCATACGCAGGCCTGGGGCGGGGGTCGCTCGTTCGGGGGTGGTTTTGGCGGTGGATTCCACGGAGGAGGCTTTCATGGCGGCCGACGGTAAGTAAAGCCATGAATGTTTTTTATACGTGAACGCCCCGGTCTGGCCAGATCGGGGCGTTCACGTATACTGTGTATAACCTAAACCTTCGTTATTTTGCGCCTTTATTTACAGGAACGTCAACTCCTATGCATATACTCATCGTTGAAGATGAAGCTTCAATTGCCGCTTTTTTGCGGAAAGGTCTGGAAGCTAATGGATTCATGGTTCAGATTGCTTCTGATGGCATCACCGGCCAGCGACTGGCGCTCGATCAACCATTCGACATGATTATCGCCGACATCAATATGCCCCGGCAAAACGGGCTGGATATGGTGGCAACTCTTCGGAAACAGGGAGTCGAAATCCCTATCCTCATGCTGACTGCGTTCGGTACAACACCCGACGTAGTGGCCGGACTTGATTCTGGTGCCGATGATTATTTAGTTAAACCTGTACCTTTTGAAATTCTGCTGGCGCGTATCCGGGCGCTAACTCGCCGTCATACAGGCCATTTGCAGGCCGAAACGATTTTGACGGTTAGTGATCTGGTTTTGAATCTTGACCAACGTACCGTTCGCAGAGGCAACCACGATATTTCTCTGACAGCCAAAGAGTTTCAGCTGCTTGAGTATCTGATGCGCAACAAAGGCCATGTTGTTTCCAGAGCCGCCATTGCCGAAGAGGTCTGGGATATGCAATACGCCATGAGCAGTAACTCGATCGAAGTTTATGTAGGGCTGCTACGTAAGAAAATTGACCAGGCAGGCGCTCCCCGACTCATTCACACTGTTGTGGGGGGTGGCTATGTACTACGCGAGCCTTAGTTTGTCATTAGTCATTGGCCATTGTTCCAGCTCTGCCTGGCTATTCACAACCTAATACCTTTCAGGTGGCTGGGGTCATACACAAAAACTATTTTGAAGAAGGATTTGCGGAACCGTTTTTCCCAAATGGCCACTGACTAGTAACAAACTCATCGTTCCAGCTTAAAACCTTCATCCACTCTGACCCGCTTGGGCCGATTGGCTACGTCCCAGCCAGTTAAATAAATCCATTTGGCAATGCGCGTTACCTTGGTCGTGTTAATTCGGTCGGGCTCGTCTTTAGGCGTATGATAATCAGCATGAAGCAGGGTCGTAAACGCAATAGCCGGTACGTTGGAGCGGGCATACGGCAGGTGATCGGATCGAAAATACCAACCCTCCGGATGCTCAGGCTTATCCCAAAGTGTATCCAGCTTGAAATGGGCTTCCGACTGATTAACCGCCAGCGCGGCATTGACCAAATCCAACGAATTGCGGTGTGGAGGCTGCTGCCCCAATATGCAGGCGCTATCAGGGGCATTACGTCCGATCATTTCTGCGTTTAAAACCGCTACTATCGACTCTTTCGGAACCGTGGGTTTTTCGACGTAATACCGCGACCCTAGAAGTCCACGCTCCTCGGCGCCATGAAACACAAACAACGCTGACCGCTTGGCCGGTTGTTTGACAAATGCCCGCCCAATGGCCATTGTAGCCACGCAGCCACTGGCGTTATCGTCTGCCCCGTTCCAGATTGAGTCACCCGCTACAGCCCGCCGAACTCCATCGTGGTCCTGGTGTGTGCTAAACAGAACATATTCGTTTTTGAGCGTCGGATCAGTTCCCGGCACCTTCGCTACGATATTGACAGAGGGGTAGTTAAAACTTTCGACGTTCACTACGTTTGTGAATTGCTGACCCGGTTGCTTAATCCAGTCGAGTGCACTGGCCGGAAGCCATACGGTAGGTGCCTGCGAAAACACACGCGTATTGGCTCCCCCTGGCAGGTCGTAACGTCCCCGTTCGAGGCCCGTTGTCCAGCGATCAAAATAAAACTGGGCATCAGTATTTGACACCCAAATAACCGCTAAAGCACCTGCTTTGACAAGCTCTGCCGCCCGGCGGGACATGGTGCCAAACAAAAATCGACGGTAACTCAACTCAGCGGGTGCTGATCCTGAAAATTCCAGTGCTACGGCTTTTCCTTTCACATCAACTTTCGCCAGATCGTCGGGCGTGCCTTTACCCACAAACACAAGCGGGGCATCGACCGACGCGATGGCCGGAGCCAGAATAAAGGCATCCTGACCGTGAGTCAACTGGTGTGTACCGATGTTCAGTCGGCTGGTTTCGGTGATACGAGTCCGTTGGATGTGAAAAAACTGAAAGAACGTACCATCGTCGCCAGCGGGTTGCAACCCCATTGCCCGAAGTTGATCGGCAATCCACATCGATGCTTTCAGCTCATCCAGTGAACCTCCTTCCCTCCCCCGAAAATGATCTCCAGCCAAAGCAAACAGATCACGTTTGATATCACTTTCCTGAATGGCCGTCAGTCCAGCCGGTGTTTTTGTTGCACTGCTCTTCGATTGAGCAAGAAGAATGGCAGGACTGAGGAACCCTAGTAACGTAATGGCCGTCAGAAAATGCCAGAGTTTTGGTTTGTTGAGATAATTCATGGTCGTTATTCAAACTGGTAAACCGCTTTTCAACAAATCTACGGATAGACCTACTGTTTTCCAGTTTAGGGAAGTTAAAACACGCGCTTTTACTTATGTGCTTTCCTTGAACTCCCCTGAAGCGCTTTGATTTGATCTACGGATGACAAAACCACCGGCCCAGGCGCATCAAATGCACGTAATACTGCTAAAAATCAAGTCTTCAACTTATATTAGGGCAATAAACAACCTGCCATGAAATCACTTCTCCTCTTTTTTCTTTTATCGTCTGCGCCTTTGGTTCGCAGTCAATTAAGGCCCAGTCGAAGAAAACCGCCGTTGATCCCGCAGCCCGCTATGATGCCTACGTCAGGCAAGCCGTACAGGAATGGCGAATTCCGGGTATGAGCGTAACCGTTGTAAAAGATGGTAAAGTACTCTTCAAAAAAGGGTATGGGGTTCGCGAACTGGGCAAATCTGATGCTGTCAATACGCAGACGCTTTTCGCCATGGCATCAACGACCAAAGCCATGACGGCGGCCTGTCTGGGTATGCTTGTTGACGAAGGCAAACTTCGCTGGGATGATCCTGTTACCAACTTTCTGCCTGATTTTCAGCTGTATGACCCGGCCGTTACGCGGGAATTACGTGTGCGGGACCTCCTGATTCACAATACGGGAGTTGGCAACGCCGATGTGCTTTGGGCTGCCATGCAGATTCCGCAGGATGAGATTATTCACCGGCTGCGACTGGTTAAGCCATCCTATTCACTACGTGCCGGATTTATTTATCAGAACATCATGTACCTGGCGGCCGGTAAAGTAATTGAACGGGTTAGCGGAATGCCCTGGAATAAATTTATTCGGACACGAATTTTTGAACCTCTGGGAATGGCTCGTACGAAAGCCCTCTTTAAAGAGGTTACAGATGCAAACCGGGCGAAACCGCATGTTGAAGTCAGAGATACGATTCGACTGGTGAATAGTCAGTTGGAAGAAGGACTGGTCGATGCGGTTGGCCCGGCTGGTTCGGTCTGGACCTGCCCCGACGACGTAGCGGCCTGGATGCAGTGTATGCTCGACAGTAGCCGGTACAATGGGAAAACTTTGCTTAAACCGGCTACGTGGGCAGAGTTAATTAAACCCCAGACCCTGGTAACTGATGCTGAATTTTACCCGACTCAACAACTGACTAAACCTGTCTGGAAAACCTATGGCCTGGGTTGGTTTCAGCACGACTACCGGGGCCATCGCGTCAATTTTCACACGGGCAGCCTGACGGGCATGATTGCCATTCACGGACAGCTTCCCGATCAGAAATTAGCCGTGTATGTACAGGGCAATCTAGATCATGCCGAACTCCGTCATGCGCTTATGTACCGGGCTTTCGACGAATTTGCACTGGGTGTTTCCCGCGACTGGAGCGCCGATTTCCAGAAACTGTACGGTGGTATCAAACAACGAGCCAAACAGGCTGAACGTAAGGCCGATAGCACCCGAGTACTCAACACAAAACCGTCGTTACCGCTTAGCGCATACGTCGGTTCCTACACTGACCCGCTGTATGGGAAGGCCGACATAACCCTGCAGGACGGGGCACTTCACCTTTCGCTCAATAATATCATGTCGGGTAAACTGGAGCACTGGAATTATGATACGTTCCGACTGAACTATGATCAGTTCTGGAACGGGCATGATCCTGTCAATTTTGTGCTCAACACACAGGGTAAGATTTCCTCGCTGCGATGGGGTGGCGCCGAACTAATCAAAACGCCGGACGGCACAGACAAAAATACGTCTGGTCGTTAAGATAGTGTTCGGGTAAACCATCTTATACTTCATCCAATTGCTCCATGAAACGACTTCTTGTTTTTGCCATGCTCTCGGCTTTTGCCGCAGACGCCCAATCCATTCAGCAACGTATCCAACAGTATCGAAAAGCCAACGAAACGGTATTAATTGATGAATACCGGCAGTTTTTATCTATTCCCAACGTAGCGAGTGATTCCGCCAACATTCGTAAGAATACGGCCTTCATCCAGCAGATGATGCAAAAGCGGGGTATACAAACCACCTTGCTTGATGGTTCGACGCCCGGCACAAACCCTGCTGTGTTTGGTGAGGTTAACGTACCGGGTGCAAAAAAAACGATTGTCTTTTACGCCCACTACGACGGTCAGCCCGTGAATCCCAAACAGTGGGCCGAAGGTTTACAACCTTTTGCGCCGGTTTTCATCACTGCACCAATTGAACAGGGCGGGAAAGTTGTATCAACGTATAAATCCGGCGACCCCATTGACCCCAATTGGCGGCTTACGGGCCGCGGAAGTGCCGACGATAAGGCCGGGGTAATGACCATTCTGAATGCCTACGACGCATTGGTTAAAAGCAAAATCACCCCAACTGCCAATCTTAAATTTTTCTTTGAAGGCGAAGAAGAAGCTGGCTCCATCCATCTGGGTGAGATTTTCGCCAAACACCGGGATAAACTGACCAGCGACATCTGGATCATTGCCGACGGACCGCGTCACGTATCCGGAAAACGGGTGGTTCAGTTTGGGGTTCGGGGTGATGCCAACATGTACCTGACGGTTTATGGCCCAAAACGCCCTTTGCACAGCGGAAACTACGGCAACTGGGCTCCTAATCCGGCCATGCGACTGGTGAAATTATTAGCCAGCATGAAAGACGACAATGATCAGGTGCTGATCAAGGGATTTTATGACGACGTAGTGCCCCTGACGGCCAGCGAAAAACAGGCTCTCGCTAATCTGCCGAACATGGAAGCGGCCCTGAAACAGGAGTTGGGCATTGCTAAACCAGACGGCAAAGGCGTTCCATTTCCGGAGCTACTAATGCGCCCTACACTGAATATCAATGGCATACAAAGTGCGAATGTCGGTGCCATGGCTGGAAACATAATTCCGGCTAAAGCCGAAGCCGTGCTGGATTTACGGCTCGTTCGCGGCAACGACGTAACGCGGCAGATGAAGCGCGTAACAGATCACATCAGCGCACAAGGCTATCAGATTATCGACCATGAGCCTACCGATGTAGAACGGCTGCAATACCCGAAACTGATAAAAATTACGGAAGGTCATGGCTATAATGCGCAACGGACGCCTATGGATCTACCCATTGCACAGAACGTAATAGCGGCAGTTCAGACCACCAGCCCCGACCCCATTATGCTGTCGCCATCGTCGGGAGGCAGCTTACCTCTGTATTTGTTCGAAAAAACGCTCAAGGCAAACGTAGTATCGGTCCCCGTCGTTAACTACGACAACAACCAGCATGCTGAAAATGAGAATGTAAAGGTGCAATACCTTTGGGAAGGCATCGAAATCATGGCAGCTATTATGCTTATTAAATAACTCATTATCAGGGCATACGCACAGTACGCAACGGATTTTATAAGTTTTTTAGAATTCCGGAAACATTTTTTAAAAATTAAATGTATATACATCAAATACTTCAACACGAAAAAATTTACAACTATGGCAACTGAAACAGCCACCGCCACAACCTGGGCCATTGACCCTACCCACTCTGAAGTTCAATTCAAAGTAAAACACCTGATGGTTTCGACCGTGACCGGCTTATTTAGCCAGTATGAAGGTCAGCTGGAAACTCACGGCGATGATTTCACGGATGCTAAAATCAGCTTCTCAGCCGATGTAGCCAGCATTAGCACGGGTAACGAGCAACGCGATGGCCACCTGAAATCAGCGGACTTCTTTGATGTCGAGAAATTTCCGAAACTGACCTTTTCGTCCACAAGCGTGACCAAAACGGGTGACGATACCTACAATGTTGTGGGCGATCTGACCATGCATGGCGTAACCAAGCCTGTTACGCTGAAAGTTGAATATGGCGGACAGATGCAGGATTTCTACGGTCAGACAAAAGCTGGTTTTGAACTTACCGGTACACTGAAGCGCAAAGAATTCGGTTTAGTGTGGGACGGTGTTACCGAAGCCGGTGGCGTTGTTGTTAGCGACGACGTTAAACTGGTTATGAACATTCAGGTGACGAAACAGGCTTAAGAAAACGGATCAACCTGATTTTATATACAGAAGGTGTTTAATCGCACTGGCCTGTCAATGCAAGGACGTAGCAATTGCCGGTTAAAAGGTTAAACATCTTCATTGAGTGCTTATTCCATTACAGATCGACTAGTCGATCTGTAATGGAATTTGTGTTTTATAGAGGAAACAATTGCGTTTACCTAATAAAGTACGTTACCGAGGATCGGCTGTCAGGTGTTTTCTTCCGCAAGTCATATCTTGTGATCACAAACCCCAGCTTATGAAGTCGATACTTCTCCTCTTCTTCACCGTTATTACGTGCCAGTTGGTTGCACAATCGCCCAGAAACCAGTCCAATCGATTTGATATTCTCATTCGCAATGGGCTGATTTATGATGGCTCTGGCAAGCCGTCCCAACCCGGTGATGTGGGTATTAGGGCGGAGCGGGTTGTAGCGGTTGGGAAACTCACCCATGCAACAGCCTCTACCGTAATTGATGCAAAGGGCAAAGCGGTAGCCCCCGGATTTATCAATGTTCTGTCGCATACCGGACCGGAACTTCTGCGCGACGGTCATTCGATGAGCGATCTTAAACAGGGCATCACCACCGAAGTGTTTGGTGAAGATTCCTGGGGTCCGGTTATGACCAACGAAATGCGACAACAGATTAATCTGTTTCTGAAACCGTACAATCAAACCTGCACCTGGACAACGCTATCGGAATTTCTGATCACCCTACAGAAAAAGGAATTACCCCCAACATCGCTACGTATCTTGGCGCGGCTCAGGTTCGCCAAAGCATTCTCGGAGAAGAGAACGTAAAACCAACGCCGGCGCAGCTCGACCAGATGCGGGCAATTGTTCGCAAAGAAATGGAAGGGGGTGCACTGGGTATAACAACCGCCTTAATTTACCCGCCAAATTCGTTTGCGGATACCGATGAATTGACAGCCCTTTGCCGCGAAGCCGGGAAATATGGCGGTCGGTATATCGCACACATACGTAGTGAGGGCGACCGGCTTGAAGAAGGTGTTCATGAGTTGATCAACATTGGGCATAATGCCAACGTACCGGTTGAGCTTTACCATTTTAAAGCATCGGGCCAGCGAAATTGGCCAAAAATGCAGTCAGCTATTGATTTGATTACGAAAGCCCGTCAAAATGGTCAGGACGTTACGGCCAACATGTACACCTACACTGCCGGAGCTACCGGATTGACGTCATGCCTGCCACCGTATCTGTTCAATGGCGGTTTTATGGCGGGCTGGAAACGGCTGCAGGACCCCGCCACCCGACTAAAGCTAAAGGCCGAGGTTCAGCAAAAAAGTAACGACTGGGAGAATATGTTTCAGTTAGCGGGTTCTACCGATAATATTCTGCTGACAGCGTTTGAGGTCGATTCGCTTAAAAAATACAATGGCAAAACGCTTGGTCAGATAGCAGCCATCTGGAATAGAGACCCAATCGAGACCGTTATGGACCTGATCGTAGCCGACAAAAGCCGGGTCGAAACGACGTATTTCCTAATGTCGGAAGAGAACGTCAAAAAAGGCATCAGCCAGCCTTGGGTATCGTTTGGCTCCGATGCGGGTTCTCTTTCCGTTGATCGTAAAGAAGTGGGCATCGTGCATCCCCGTACCTTCGGAAACTTCGCCCGCCTGCTTGGCAAATACGTTCGCGAAGAGCAGGTTATGTCACTGACAGAAGCCATTCGTCGGTTAACGAGTCTGCCCGCAGCTAATCACAAGCTCCCTAATCGAGGCCTGTTACGCCCTGGTTATTTTGCCGATGTCGTTGTGTTTGACCCCAATACCATTGCGGATAAAGCTACGTTTGCTGATCCATTTCAATACGCCGTGGGCGTTCAGTACGTAGTAGTCAACGGCAAAATCGTTCTGAAAGATGGGGAACATACCGGCGTTTTTCCGGGGCAACCCATCTGGGGGCCTGGTAAGAAAAAATAGTCACCGAATCAGCATCAGCCTCCCCCGTATTACGGGTCTGGACGGTGCCGTTCGAACCGTGTAAGCATACATGCCCCCCGGCAGCGACGTACCATTCAACGTACCATCAAATGGATGCGGATACCCTTTATCGGATGAGTAGATGATTTCGCCCCACCGGTTAAAAACCGTTACGATAGCATCAGGGAAGGCTTCAATACCCGGCAAATCCCACACATCATTCTGTCCATCTCCATTAGGCGA
This sequence comes from Spirosoma sp. KNUC1025, assembly GCF_045160025.1. Lineage (GTDB taxonomy): Bacteria > Bacteroidota > Bacteroidia > Cytophagales > Spirosomataceae > Spirosoma. Next base: position 4,191,590 of record NZ_CP087139.1, on the reverse strand, counting down.
AAACGCATCAGGCACCCATACACCGGCATACACCGTAATACGAATAGTGTCTTTTGCTTCACAGCCCGAGCTATTCTTCACGTCGATGGTATACGTAATATCATTTTCAATGGCCGTAACCATGGGATTGGCCAACGTAGGGTTATCGAGATATTGCCCCGAAGTCCATTGAAACTGGTTAGGATTGCCGGAATAAACCGGGTCCATCGTAAAGGTATTGCCTTTGTACGTGGTCATAGACTCGGGCAGCTGAATGGTGGGAATGGGAGCCACAACCGCCATGCGCGTTGCTACCGTACCGGCGCATTCAGGAGCAGCTTTGACGGTATAGGTCACAGCATGGTCGCCAATCCCGGCCGATTTCGGACTGAATCCCCCATCGATCACGCCCGTGCCTGCATAATCGCCACCTGGTGGGCTACCCTTCAGCGTCGTAACGGGCCAGTCAGGACCACAAACCGCCAGAATGGAATCGAGCGTTACCGTTGGTGCTGTCAATTGAATAATAACCAATGGTACCGATACACCCTCACATCCATCTGCATCTATGGCCGTTATGACGTAGCTACCTGCCTTACCAGCCCGATATTGCGACCCATCGCTACCCGTTACAACCTGCCCATCTTTTTGCCAGACGTACCGAATCCCGCCACTCCCCTGTAGCATTAGCGAATCCTGCGGACAGATTCGATTCTGACCCGTTGACGACACAATGGTTGCCTGCACAGCGGCCGAACGTACCAGCGAAGCGGTGTCGGTTGTAACGGTGCACCCGACAGATGTATACGTCAGAACCGACCAGTATTTACCCGCCTGCTCCGTTTTTAATGAATCGGCTACTGAACCCGACAACACCTGGCTATTCCGATACCATTTGTACGTAACGCCAGTATCTGCCGAAGCCCGTAACGTTACCGTACCCGTTTGTGCACATAAATGACCCGTACTTGTCAGGCTCGATTTCTTCCCGATCACAAGAATAGTCAACGTATCAGACGTACCGGCTTTACTACAGGTCGCTTTCGGTGAAACCACCACAGTATAAGCACCCGCATCGCCAACGACCAGCGTTGAAGCGGTAGCACCCGTCAGGTTGATGCCATCCCGACGCCACTGGTAGTTCCAATCGTTGTTCACTGTTGCCTTTAGAATGGCCTGGTCTCCCTGGCAGATAGTCGTCGTTTTTTTCTTGGGCCGATTCATCACCTCAACGGTGGGGGCTGGTGTTGTTTGAGGTGGACATTCAACAACCAGAAATTGAAAATCACGTCGGGTTTCGCCAATTTTCACCCCGTTCCTGTACTCTTCAACCTTTACGGCAAAGACAAACAGACCCAGTTGGGTAGCGGTTACGGATAATTTACCTGTCTGGGCATTCACACTCAGCGACGGACTGCCTGGAATGGAACTGGTAGCACTGAAACCGGAAAGCCAGTTTACATCCGGATAGGGTCCAGCTGAAACGCCCGTTGTCCGGCCGGTACCTTTCTGATCCAGAGGTGTCACCATCGAATACCGCAGTTCATCTCCATCGACATCCGTACCACCAAAAGCAAACGTAAACGGATCACCCAGGCAGACGTATTCACCGTTGATAGGCCCGAAATGGGGGGATGAATACGAGATATTCTGACCATTCTGCTGCAGTGCCGGAAATTGCAGGTAGAACGTAAAACCCGTTTGGTCAGGATTGCTGATATTGTTGATACCCGCGTTCCGGTTACGGGTCTGATACGACATGTAGTAGCCCTGCGCATCGTTGTACGTACCCGGGGTTAGCTGAATATCAGCCTCATACGTCAAAACAATGAAATGTAGATTTCGCTGTTCGGCACAAAATTCATTGGCATAAACCACCGGCTGTCGGGCACCAGTCTGGTTTACCGTAAAAGCCGTCATGAGCACGTTGTCGCGAACCCGGAATATTCCGATTGACCCCGTAGTAGCCTGCATGGCTGCCCCACGGGTGCCGTCTTCCAGGTAGTTGATAACAACAATATGGTAGTGGCCGGGCACATCGCCAATGGCCTGCATTTCCAGATGCCCGCCTACCTGGTGAGTAGCCAGTACGTACCCAGGTAGTCCAATTACAAGAAACGTAAGTAATACCCGAAACGTAAAAATTCGCATAAGCAGACAATAGACGTAATAATACTATTCTTCCAGAAACCTACTTTACTTGTATACGTAGCACCCAGAACCAGACGGTTCGTCTTGTAACCATAGGTGTATCCGTACATGCGAATACATCAAAACTGTGGCGGATCGCGGTTGCCCGCTCCGTCATTCAACTGTTCCCCGCTTTGTACTGTACCTAACCGAACGCATTGTTTCGTTGACAAAACAGGCTTGCTCAGGCAAAGGGTGTAAACCGAGAAATAAGATTATGCGATAGTTCTACTTTTATTACGAAAATAAGGCTTGCCAGCAACGATTCTTTCTGTATCCTCAAATTGATTTGGGCATAGATTGCGACCGGCCATTTTTAAAACGTTTAGTAGTTTCTGATTGAATGAAACCTCACGCTAAAAGCAATGTTTGGGTTGAAAATAATAACCCTCCTCATCCTCATTCGACTTTTTTCTGTTCAAATTCAAACTTGCCCAGACACGTCGTTGGAATTATTCGTCAATACGTTGAGCTCCCAACAAACGTTGCACCAATTGCCGGAAGGACTTAGTTAATCTTAGGCTTCCTCAGGATCCTTTCTAGGGCTATCTGACAGTCCGTCTGACAGCTGATTGTTTCTGCCAGACGGAACTCATTTAAAACTACTTCTGAGCCAATCGTCCGAGTCTTCACCGGCCAGAAAATAACGACAGGACAAGTTAGGGTTTACTGCCATCGACGCTCTGATCAGCATATCAGTGCCGAGTTTACTAAACTGATTTGTGTCTTTGAGAATAATCGCAATCTTGGCTTTCTGTAGTAGCCCAGAGTTTGACTGCGGCAGCCAGTGTTCGATAAACCAGTGCAGGTCCATTGGGTTGAAAAGCCGTAACTGCTGAATGTCAATTTCCCATCGCATCACCTGATGGCGCTTCGCCAAGGCCAGAATAGCCAGTGACGCATCCCGAAAATTTTCGCTATCGGGTATACCCGTCCATCGTTGTTGAAGCAGATGTACACTGCAATCAACCTGAACCTGTACGTATTCATTTTGGTATGTTTTCATTACCAGATGGTGAAGTCGGAGGTCAGTGCGTTGGCAGGTTTATGGCTTCATTTGCGGACGCAAATGCACGTTGCAATTCAAGTTCCGCAAAACGATATGCATACATAAACTTGTCGTTTTCCTGCTTGATAATTCCCATATCCTCCAGCACCACTACGTTGTTCCATATTCGCTGCAGGCTACCATAAAAGTCATCTTCAGATCGGGAGAGTAGTACCTGTAAAGGGGGAATGGTTGAGATATCGGGCTGACTTGCGTTGGTGGACTTGATGGTACGTTTCATTACTGGACACATTCAGTTTGGCCGCTGTTTCCCGGGTAAAAGAGTAACGTACATCTGTTTCATCCACTGGATTCGTTTTAAGGTATTTTAACAGCCACTACGGTCAGATATTCGGCCTGGAAATGCATAAATAGCAGGTTAGGCAGGCTTTCCAGGCAAAAAAACGGCCACTAACGCTCACTAACCCGTTATTTACCCATACGCTCGTCAGAATGGATTTGTGGCGACGTATTGCCGGGTTTATCACCAGCCGCGACGTATTGACTATTACGTACTACAGCCGGTATGAATTGAATTTGGTGAGCAGATACAGGTATACAAAAGAAAAAGCCGAACTGACGTATCAATTCGGCTTCTAACGGATAGTTAATGGCGAGCTATCGTTGGGTTCCAGACGTAATGTACAGCTGCAATTTCATTTCATCGTTTGTACGATATGCATTTCCCAGGGCAACCCGCTGCGACAGGGCTTTCATCAGACCTGTGCTTGGCGAAAGTACCGTAAGCAATAATGGTTCGTTGGAGGCCTTACGCTTGATAATCTGGCTGATGTAATACGTTAGATCGAACGTGTATGAATCAGAAAAAATCTGCGCCGTCGGATCATAGGCATAATACGCTGAGGCAGAGGAGGCATTTGATTGCAGAACCCCGTTCACGCCTTCCGGAACAACGGCAATAGCAGCATTCTGGCTGTTGGTTTGGAAAAGCAGCAAGGGAGAAGGTGCCGTTGTACCAAACGATGCGCCAGGGGGCGGTGCGTTATCCAGTAAGTTGCGCCGAACGGGTCCAATAACCAGTAACGCTTTGTTAAGATCGGCAAACCCGTTCGGAGCGGCAAACTGCCCCAGGTAAGGAAATTCAATCCGCGTCTGTAAAAAAGCACCCGGTACCACATACGACATATTGTCGGTAAGCCGACTATTCACCGCATCAGAGCGAGTTTTCAGGGCGCTTAATGGTGTACCGGTCCGATCATTTAACAACTGACTAAAATGCAGTGATGTGATCGGAAACAGCAGATTTAAGGAAGTCTGTGGGTCGTCGATGGTATGGTAAAAAAGCCGTATTCCACTACCCGTGGCTGCCGCCGAAAAACCGGCCAGCGTGTTGTTTGTGGAATTATTAACGAACGCAAAACCCGGTAAAAGTCTTCCCAGTGACACATAATCGCTAATTTGCCCATTCAGCAAACGCGCAAACAACGTTTGCGCCAGTGCGTCGGGCATACGAAACCGAATTTGTTTGCCACGACTGTTTGGCCGGGGTTGAACAACTTTCCGGAGCAACGGAGTCGTTTCGTAATCGACAGAATTACCATTGTAATATACCTGAGCAACAAGCGGCTTTTTCAGCTGATGCACACTCATGTCGAACAGCGACGTCGTATCGCCATACACAAAGGAATAGTTCATCTCCAGCACCAGCGAGTCCAGGCGCAGGTTCGTTTGGGATGAAAACGAGTTGGCGGCATAATCGAGGGCAGCAAACGCTTTACTGGTCATAAGCCCCGTTTGTGCATCTTTCCAGCGCCCAACCAGGATATCATTATCTGCCGACGTAGCAAATGAGTCGACCTTAAGCACAGTGGAGGTACGAATGGTCACCGTATCGACGGTTTGAACCACCAGCTCCAGTGGATTAATAATCGACTGCCCCACGGTTTGGTCGCCCGATTGGCAGGCGGCCAGCACAATACCGGTTAGCAGTAGCAAACCGGCGTACCATAAAGTACGCATAAGCAAAGAATTCAGGGAATTTTTACGCCTAACTGGCGTAGTTCGTCACTTGTTAGTGTTGGCAGAGCGTTTGTCTCGTGCAACTTATCAGCCACCCATTCCCCGACCCGGCGGGCCTGTTCCTGGCTGGCAAAACCAACCATACCGGACTGACCGGGTATGGTTGGCTGATGAATAAATACTTTTTCGTTGTTCAGAATCTTGTATCCCCAACCCGTTGAGGTTGCAAACACCTGAACCTTATATGGAGATTGATTACTGCGGTATACCTGATACGTTGTCAAAACAGCTAAGCCAACCAGTATGAGAACCAATACCAGTCGAATCTGATGTACCCGCGATCTTGGCCGAATACCACCCATCGTGACCGCCATCTATTCGATAACCTGCTCAACGGTTGGATCAAAATCCCACAGATCATCATACCGCGCTGAGCCGTTGCTACCGGTTGTCACATAACCTTTATTCCCAATAGCAAAGCCAATGGCATAGTTACGGGAAGCTCCTTCAAACGTGCCTGTCGTAGCCCAAAGATCGGTTGTCGGGTCATACTGCCATACGGTCGTAGAGTTTGTTCCTGTACCCAGCGTAACATATCCTTTTCCATTGATGGCAAAGCCAACGCCGTAGCTCCGGGCAATTCCGGCCTGATCGGTCGTAAAGTCCAGCTTTTGCGTCCACACATCCGTAGCAGGATCATACACGTACCAGTCTTTCTGAGCAGTTGCATTATTGTTGCCGGTACCCGCATAAGCCATGTTGTTAATCACAAACGCTACACCACCTTCCCGTTTGGCACCACCGTAACTTGCTACTTTGGTCCAGGCATTTGTGGCCGGATCAAAAGCCCACATATCTTTCAGGTAGTTACCGTCGTTGCCAGTACCCACGTAGCCTTTATTGTTGATGGCAAATGCCAGAGCACCAGTACGAGCCGATCCACCAAAATCAGCAACCTTTTTCCAGGTATTGGCTGTGGCATCGTATTCCCAGAAATCCTTCAGTTTCTCACTGTTGATATCGCTGCCGGTGCCGATATAGCCTTTATTGCCAACGGCAAAGCCAACACCCAGGCTACGGGCTGCACCGCCAAAATTAGCTTTTTGCGTCCAGGCATTCTTGGCCGGATCATACGCCCAGAAATCCTGTAACAGCTGACTTTTATTGTCGAGCCCCGTACCCATGTACGCGATATTGTTGATCACGAAACTGGAGGCACCCGAACGGGCTACACCCTCAAACTCTGACCTAACGGTCCAGTTGCCAAGCGTTGATACGGTTGAAGAACCACCGCAGCCAATCAGTAAACCGCTCCAGCCAAGGCCGATGAGCGCCAGCGCCCAGTTTACACGTTGCTGTTTTGCGTTATGTGCAGAAGCGGAAGAGAGAGAAACCTCAGAAGCTACGGATTTCGGCTGTGCGTGTTTTGCCGAACGAAATCGAAATGGTAAATGAATCATGAAAAAGAGCGTATACGAACGAACTGAAACGTAAAGGTATAGTAAATTGAGTTAAGAACGATAGTATTGCCCTCCCAACGAGGATGGGCGAGCCTACAACGAAGTCATTAGAAAAAGCCTTACAATTGGCATTGGTCGTTGCGACAGGGTGATCAATCAAACAAATTCGTCTGGCAAAATTACGCCAAACACCTGTTACTTACCAACGTAGGGGTTTCATAAAAATTCTTAATTATGCGTTTATTCGTAAAACTTTGCGGCTAAACGTAAACGACTACAGCATAAAGACCCTCTTCATGCCGTAGTCGTTGGAATGCTATTGAAATTTTAATGCTTACAATTTCAGCGTTTTAAGCTGTCGAATCATGGCGTGACCACCCAGTTTACGCTGGATGGATGAGCCCAGTACTGGTAACGTATTCCCGGTTACTGACGACCGGCGCGTATTGGTGGTACCGCCTGCAATCTGATTAAGCGCTTCGCTCAGTAAGGCTTCCTTTGTATCGCCCAATGGCAGCAGGTTGAGTGGCTCGTCAACTTCAATGTTCGGCGTAAATCCAGTGGAGTAATCCGACTGCCCGGCGTTGTTGAACGATTTGAACACGATAGGCTGCATACCCCAGGTGATTTTGCCGGAGTCGTCCGTAATCGTAATCGAGCCGACATTTTTGCCGTAGGTGGTAGTGCCTATTGTCGTTACAGTCATATAGGGGCGTAAGCCATTGATGATCAGCTCGCTGGCTGAAGCGGTATGGTCTGTTGTCAGGACAATAACCCGCGAGAGGTTTGTACCGATGTTCTGTGATTTATCCAGGAAATTCTGAATAAAAAAGCTTGATCCGTACTCCTTCTGTAACTCTGGTGTGATGGTGCTGTTCCATTCTTCCCGGAAATATAATTTGCTGGAACTGATCCCTTTACCGATCAGGCTGGCCAGGTTGGCCGACGACGATGTGTATCCACCCGGATTGTACCGCAAATCCAGCACCAGCTCATTGACGCCCTGCGCTTTAAAGTTGCTGAACACGGCATCGACCTGCGCATCATACTCACCAGCATTGCTGCCATTGGCGCCCGGTACAAACTGATTATACACCAGATAGCCCACTTTTTTACTGCCAACGGTATAAACCGAATCCAGAAACACCGGATTTTCCTGAATGGTCGTTGCCGTAACGCTGATCGTTTTATCCGTATCAACCAATGACGTACCACTCACGGCTGCCAGGCCAAACGTAAAGGATGTTCCGCCCGAATACAGCAGATCGGCATAATTAGTCGTGTTGAGCGTCTGCCCATTCACTTTCGAAATAATATCCCCGCGTTTAACACCCGCCAGTTGAGCCGGCGAATTCGGCAGTACGTAAAGAACCTGCGCAATTACATCCGTCGAGCCTGATGCACGCAGATATAAGTTATATTCCATCCCCGTCGTTACGCTCTGGCCACTGAGTCCGGCCGTCAACGTAGCAGCATCTTCAATCCAGGAGAAACGGTCCCCGGTTGGATTCGTGGTTGCATCGTATTTGTTAAGAATCGAATCGAAGAATTTGTCGGGCGTCAGCGTCTTATCAGGGTTAGCCGGAATCTTGTCGTTCCAGTAATACAGCTGCTGCATGTTCTCCAGAATCCAGTCGTTCACCGTCTGATTCTCAGCCGTTGAAGTACCCGTGCTGGTTTGTGGTGTTACGTCGTCCGTCGACTTTTTACAGGCCGATAAGGAGAAAATAAATCCAGCAATAAATAACCATTTAATTGCCCCGGAACGAAGCGGCTGCTGGTCGATGAAGTTTCTTTGCGTATTATTCACAACGTATTTTTTCATGTGTTTTTTTCGTAATTGAATCCCCTACTTATCGCCTTTACGACAAGCGGAAGTCAATTGTTGCACAGTTGATTAAGCGATTGGATGATTTAACGGCAGTTTAATGAAGTTCACCGATGGATTGTCTGTTTAAATCGATGAATGGGCCGAAGAATAGCAGGAAGCTGGTCTACGGCGTTGTTGGAGATGAAATACACCCATTTAGCGGCATATACAAATAACATCCCGCCCGCCCCGAACGTTCGAAATTTAGGGTTTTTCCTATAGTATTTTACCGGAAATATGCACCCGCGCGCGAGCATTTTTTGTCCGATTTTTATCACCGGTTTGAGGGGCGTTCTCACCCAACTGAACCCGTTTCTTTTGTATCTTTGAAAGAATAAACAGAACCGTAGTAAGCACTCCTGTGGAAAGACGTAATGCGTTAAAAACAATGGCTGGAGCCGTTGGCGGCTTAATCAGTCTGCCAGCCTGGGCCAACGGCTGGACGGTGGAATCAACCCGAACAGCCCAACAGATTATCTCCCGTGGCCAGATGGATTTACTGGCAGAAATGGCAGAAACGATTATACCGGCAACGGATACGCCCGGTGCCAAAGCCCTGAATGTGCATCAGTTCATTCAGAAAATGGTAGCCGACTGCTACGATCAGAAAGCTCAGGATTCGCTTCGGTCAGGACTGGAATCACTGGATGGTTTCGCCCGGAAAGCTTATAGTAAACCCTTCCGGGAAGGCGACGTAGCGCAACGTACGTCTCTGCTGACGCAGCTTTCGCAGGATTCAGCGCAAAAGGATTTTTATGGGCTGGTGAAAGGGCTAACGATTCGGGGCTACATGACGTCAGAATACGTCATGACCAATCTGACCCATTATCAGTTTATTCCCGGCCACTACCACGGCTGCGTACCTGTTTCCCAACCTAAATAAAGTCATTGGTGATTAGTCATTAGCCATTGGTCATTAGTGTGCCGACATCCGTACAAATGACCAATGACTAACAACCACTGACCAACCACAAATGACCAATGATAACTTACTCTTATGTCTTACCTCAATATTGACGCTCAGGCGCAGAATACCTACGATGCTATTGTGATTGGCTCTGGCATCAGCGGGGGCTGGGCTGCTAAAGAATTAACCGGCAAAGGTCTCCGTACACTCGTTCTCGAGCGAGGACGCGATGTTCGGCACGTAACAGACTACCCCACTACCAATTTGCAGCCGTGGGAGTTTGAACACCGCAACCAGCTAAATCGGGATGTTCGGGAAGCCAATCCCATTGTCAGCAAGTGTTACGCGTTTTACGAAGGCACGGAACAGTTTTTTGTGAAAGACGCCGAACATCCATATATCCAGGAAAAGCCTTTCGACTGGATTCGGGGCTATCAGGTGGGCGGCAAATCATTGCTATGGGCTCGCCAGACGCAGCGATGGAGCGATTTTGATTACGAAGGGCCTGCCCGCGATGGGTACGCTGTTGACTGGCCAATCCGCTACGCCGACATTGCGCCCTGGTACAGCTACGTCGAAAAATTTGCGGGCATCACGGGGAATAAAGACGGTATTGCTACGCTGCCCGACGGCGAGTTTCTACCGCCCCACGAATGGAACTGTGTGGAGAAGCATTTTCAGCAGAAAATAGCGGCTAAGTATAAAGATCGCCACGTGATCATGGGTCGGGCTGCCCACCTGACCCAGCCCAAACAGGTGCATTTTGATCAGGGGCGGGCGCAGTGCCAGCACCGGACTATCTGTGAGCGAGGCTGTCCGTTTGGTGGTTACTTCAGCAGCAATTCGACGACCATACCTTGGGCGGCCAAAACGGGCAAAATGACGTTACGACCTCATTCCGTAGTTCATTCGATCATTTACGATGAGAAAAAGGACGGGCAACCGGCGTTCGGGTAATCGACGCGAAGACGAAACAGATGCAGGAGTTTTATGCCCGCATTATTTTCCTCAATGCAGCCGCGCTTAATTCGAACCTGGTGCTTCTGAATTCAACTTCGCACCGTTTTCCGAACGGGTTGGGCAACGATAGTGGCGTACTGGGTAAATACGTAGCCTTTCATAATTACCGGGCTGGTATTTCGGGTGAATACGATGGCAACCTTGACTCTACAACAGAAGGTCGTCGGCCGAATAGTCCCTACATTCCCCGGTTCCGTAACGTATTCAAACAGGAAACCGACTTCCTGCGTGGGTATGCCGCCGGTTTTTCAGCTGGCCGTTCGTCGCGTTCCGATCAGAATGGGATTGGGGCCGACCTGAAGCAAAACTTGCTGAATCCAAAGCTGGGCGGTTGGTACGTAGGCTCCCACATGATGGGCGAAACCATTCCGAAAGAAACGAACTACGTTGCCCTCGACAAATCGCAGAAAGATCCATTTGGTATTCCACAGTTGAAAATCTCCATTGTGTATGACGACAACGACGACAAAATGGTAAAGGATTACCAGGAGCAGATGACGGAGATGTTTACGGAAGCAGGCTTTAAAAACATCCGTGTTCGCGATGACAAACGTAACCCCGGCCTCGACATTCACGAAATGGGCGGGGCGCGGATGGGTAAAGACCCCAAAACGTCGATGCTGAACAAATGGAATCAGCTTCATGCGGTCAAAAACGTGTTTGTTACCGATGGCGCGTGCATGACCTCTACGTCGACACAAAATCCATCCCTGACATACATGGCCCTCACCGCCCGTGCTGCCGATTATGCCGTCAAAGAAATGAAAAAAGGGACACTGTAAGCAGCTTGTTTTGACCGCAAAAGACCATTCGTCGACACGGGTGGTCTTTTGTGTTTATTTGATCAGTTAAAACGTAAAGGCGATGAACGACCACAACATTGGGGTAATTTATGAAGACCTGGCCGAATGGTTTGATCAGAACCGGACAAAACAACTACTGGAGAAACCCTATCTGGAAGCCCTTCTTCCCGACTGTCGTTCCACTGCTTCTGTGCTCGACTTAGGCTGCGGATCAGGCGAACCCATTGCACGATTTTTCGTAGAAGCAGGCTGTTACGTCACCGGAGTCGATGGAGCAGCGAACATGATCGACTTATGCAGGCAACGCTTCCCGGATATGGAATGGATACAGGCCGATATGCGAGGGCTGCAACTTCACCGAACATTTGATGCTGTTATTGCCTGGGATAGTTTCTTTCACCTGACTCACGACGCACAGCGAGCGATGTTTCCGGTTTTTGCCAGCCATACTGCAGCCGGTGGGCGACTCCTTTTCACCTCCGGTTCTGAACATGGCATTGCCTATGGCATCATGCGCGACCATACGGTTTATCACGCCAGTCTGGATTCTGCCGAGTACCAGTCCCTTCTCGAAGCAAATGGGTTTGAGGTGCTGCAGCATACTCTGAATGACGTTACGTGTGGCGGTCGTACGGTGTGGCTGGCCAGAAAAACATCGACTTTGAATACCAGTGCTCATCAAGTGAATTCTTCTAGTCGCTCCGCCTGAAGGTAACCGCTTTAACTTCTGCCAGACTGAAAATACTGTTCCGGTTCTCGAAGCAGAGATAAATATCGTGCCGTCCGGTCAACGCTTTAATGGGCACGCTACGTTCCTGCCAGGCTTTCCACTTGCCGGTCGGTACGGGCACTTCCCCCAGCACATCGCCCGTCGGGCTATCGGATCGCAACCGGATGACTGTCCCCGGCGTTTCGGAGACGAACTGAAAATCCAGGGCCCGAACGCCGGTCATATCCACCTGCTGAGCCATCGCATACGACGCCCGATTGATGCCTGTCAGTATGTTCGAACGACGTAACTCCAGCCCTTTATCGAAATCCTGTCCTGTAAATACGGGTGAACGCAGCACTTTACTCGTTTGGCGGGTGATTGGCCCGATTTTCTTATGGCCACGATCGGTGTAACTAGCCGTCAGCACATACGTACCCGGCTGGTTCAGATCAACCGCAAACTGCCCTTCGACCGGCAAATCTCGTTCAACAGGCATCTCGTCGGTGAGCGACAGAATGTACCGCACCATTTCGTCCGTTACGTCGGGGGCCAGTTGTGGATGGGCGCTCATGTTAGCTTCTCCCCATACGCCATACCCGCCCTTACTGATTTTCCGGCTTAAGGCAGCCACCAGTTCGGGGGCTTTCTTTTGCGGCTGATATCGTTCCGCAATCATCTGAAAACTTGGTCCTACCGATTTAATGGCCTGGGCATGGCAGGCTTTGCAGTCATTCTCCTCAATCCAGGTCAGCCCCCGTTGATACTCAGAAACAATAGCCCCTGACGACGACTGCATCAAGGCCCGACTACTGGGAATAAAAGCCAGTTTGACTGCAATACGCTGGGGATCAATTTGCTTATCTTCCGCATCGGTTACCCGTACACGATACGTCACCGTCGATGTTCGCAGCAATCCGGTATCGGGCAGTTCGACCGCTACGTTCGGGGGCGAATTACCAACCAGAATCGATGTTTCTGCGGACGACGAAGCACCGGCTTTATCGCTGACAATTACTTTAATGAAATGCCTGCCGGGTTTAGTTATGACGTGCCTGATGTTGGCCGATGTTGGTGATAAAGTACGGCCATCAACCAGCCAGCGGTACGTTAACTGGTCGGCCTGGTCGTAATCAATCGAGTGACTGGCCGAAAGCTGAAGCGGCATCGGGGCCGCACCTGCATCGGCAATGGCATCAAGTTTGGCAATAGGTGGTCGATTTCCGGGAATATAATCGATACGTACCAATCGGGAATCCTTGTTATTGCCCCACAGCGCTCCATGTTCGATGACGTACAAAGACCCATCCGGCCCGAACTTCATACTGATTGGTTTGCGGAACGTGGTTGAGGGCATAAACGCATCAATTGACTTTAGCTGCTTTTGCTCAGTCAACGACACCACTTTCAGCCAGTTACGCATCCAGTCGGCAATAAATAGCTTGCGGTCGAAATAAGCCGGAAATTTGGCGGGGGAAGGATTTTGTGGATCATAATAATAAATCGGCCCCATGATGGCGGTACGTCCGCCCGCGCCCAGCTGAGGAAATTCGGCTGAATTGTCGTACGGATACCAGATCAACGGTTTCTGCGCAGGTGGCAAATCCCGCAGCCCCGTATTGTTTGGCGATGAATTGATTGGGTGCACGGGATCAATTTTGCTTACAACTGCCTCGCTCGCAAAATCAACTTTGGCATACGGTTCATTATTGCCAATGACCAGCGGCCAGCCATGATTTCCCGGTTTGGCAGCCTGATTGATCTCGTCATAACCGCGAGGGCCATGCCTGTCGGTATCGCTGGCGTCGGGGCCCACCTCACTCCAGTACAGCAAATCCGTATCGCGATCCACCGTTACGCGGTACGGATTCCGGCAACCCATAATATAAATTTCTGGGCGGGTTTTCTCGGTTTTAGCGAATAGGTTTCCAGGCGGAATGGTATACGTACCGTCGTCTTCGGGATGTATACGAAGCACTTTCCCCCGCAAATCATTGGTATTGGCCGATGAGCGCTGTGCATCGTATTCTTCCCGACCGGGCCGTTCGTCGCTGGGCGAATAGTTGGTACCAAACGGATTGGTGTTGTCGCCCGTTGTAATGAAGAGGTTCCCGTGTTTATCGAAGGTCATCCCACCACCGGCATGGCAGCAATGTTGCGAATCGGGAATTTCAAGCACCACTTTTTCTGACGACAGCATCAGCGAGTCGTCCTGTATCGTAAACCGCGACACCCGATTAAACTTACCTTTATTGACGGGCGCATACAGCAGGAACAATCGATGATTCTGGCTAAAGCCGGGGTCTAACACAATGGCCTGCATATGCGCTTCTGTTGCATGGCTGGTTGGCACAGTACCCAGAAGCCGCGTATCTTTCTGTCGGAGGTCGTACACCCACACACTCCCGTTCATGGTAATAAAATAGATATCACCGTTGGCAGCAATATCCATTTCAATCAGATCGGGCATGTTGCCGGTCAAAAATACTTCTCGAAAACGGTGTTCGTCGGGCGCATTAGACGGGGACGTATCCTGCTGGAACGCAACTAGCAGAGCCAGCACTGCTCCTAAAAGCAGTACGTGCTGATTGACTCGTTTCATGGTTCGGTAAGGTTTAGGCGCTTACGTTCTCAAGAGACAGCAGTGTTCTAAAATTACTGATTGATAAGCAATAAGCACGTTCAAGTAGTATGTCTGGCGGGTTAATCGCTTTTAAAACCAGACATCCAAATTGTCTTTTCTTTACTTTTTTCTCAAACGATGCGTACAACCTTTTTGGGACTATCCTGCTTAGTTGCGTCGCTGGTGTCGATAAACAGCCCAGCCAAAAATAATCCCGGCAAACACCCTGCTCCTACCCGCAAATCGGCTGCTCCCGCTGCTGATCTTAAACTACCCTCCGGCTTTTCCGCGTCTATCGTTGCTCAGGACTTGGGCGCAACGCGGCACATTGCCGTTACGAAAACCGGGGATATCTACGTCAAGCTGGGCAAGCTGAAAGATGGCAAAGGCATCTACCGGCTTCGAGACACCAACAAAGACGGTGTGATTGATGAGCAGGTCGGTTTTGGCGATTATCCGGGCACCGGAATTGTGATCAAAAATGGCTACCTGTATGCTTCGTCTAACAGCAGCATTTTCCGGTATAAACTCAACGAAAATCAGGAAGTCATTAACCCGGATCAGCCGGAGAAGCTGGTTTCGGGGCTTCGTGAAAAAGATCGTGACAAATCGAAGTCAATAGCGGTCGATAATCAGAACAACCTGTATGTCAACGTAGCGTCTGATAACGATGCCTGCCGGGAAGCCGGAACCGGCAAAGGCTTAATGCCCTGCCCGCTTCGTGATTCGGCGGGTATATGGCGCTTCAAGGCCAACGTAACGGATCAGGCCAGTTCCGACGGTGTTCATTTTGCGGTCGGGCTGAAGAACGTAGTGGGGCTGGACTGGAACCCAAAAACCAACTCGCTGTTTGTGGTGCAGCATGGCCGGGGCAAATTCGATGATTTTTACCCGCAGTATTACACCCCGCAGCAGAGTGCGGCCCTACCTGCCGAAACCCTATATGAACTGCACCAGGGCGATGACGCGGGCTGGCCGTATATTTATTACGATCCTGTTCAGAAAAAGAAAATTCTGGCGCCTGAATACGGCGGTGACGGCAAGAAAACAGGGGGCGAAAAAACGATAAACCCTTTAGCCGCTTTTCCGGCGCATATGGGACCCAATGCCCTGTTGTTCTACACAGGTACCGCCTTCCCCGAGCGCTACCGGAATGGCGCTTTTATCGCGTTTCATGGTCAGAACCAGCCTGCTAACAAAGGCTATCTGGTGGGCTTTGTGCCGTTCAAAAACGGAAAGCCCTCTGGACCATGGGAAGTTTTTGCCGATAATTTTGCGGGTATCGATCTGGCTAAACCTACGGGTCCAGTTCAGCACCGTCCCTGCGGACTGGCACAAGGCCCTGATGGTTCGCTATACGTAACGGATGACCTGAACGGTACGCTTTTCCGCATCAGTTATCAGGGAGCCGTGCAGAAAACAACGGCTTCAGCCAATAAGAAGTAAACTTTCGCCATTCGTTTGGTTCAGCCTATGATTTGCCCCTCTGGAGTTCGCGCTGGAGGGGCAAATTTGTTTTTGACCCTATAACATCTCCTTCAATTTACTACCTGACATCGTCAGTTTACGACTTGGAAACCCCAACTCATACAGCCTGTCAATAGCGCTCCCGGCATTTGTGCTCAATTTCGGCCGTTCATTCCATTTCGAAATCTGAATTTTTTCGTCCATGCCATTCTACAAATACGTTCTTCCGCTTATCCTGATATATATGCAGGCTTGTCAGAAACCCACTGATTCAATTATACCCGAGCCCATACCCCCAGCTCCTTCAACAGGCACACCAACGGCAATCGGGCAACCTTCAGGTAGCCCCACGACCAAAACTATTGGCCCCGCTGGCGGAACCATTAGTACGCCCGATGGAACGATGACGCTGACATTTCCCGCAGGTGCTCTGTCCAAAGAATTGCCGATTACGATCCAGCCAATTGAGAATAAAGCGTTTCAGGGTGCCGGGTCAGCTTATCGGTTCAGCCCCGATGGGACACAATTTGCCAAACCGGTAACGATGACCTGGCATTACCAACGGCAGGATATTGACGGCTCATCACCCGACGCGTTGAGCATTGCTTTTCAAGACCAGCAAGGCATATGGCAGGGAAGCACGAAGGTGAACGTAAATAAATCGACCCAAACCGTATCGGCGCAGTTGCCACACTTCAGCGACTGGGCTTTTTATAAACAATTCTTTTTACGATACAGCACCTCTGATTCAGACAGTGATCCAATAAACCTGGCAACGGGCGATCACATCAAGCTAACAGTTTACTATTTTGAAAACACGACTGATACGTCTCTTCTAGCTCCGCTAATACCCGCCAAAGTTATGCTGGCCGAACGAGTTGTCCGCTGGACCATTAATGGGATTACCGATAATGATAATTATGATGATTACGGCAATAATGGCCAGCTTACGCAAGATAACACCTACGCACAGGCTACTTACGATGCTCCACCCCGCGAGCCCGATAACAATCCGATGGCCGTTGCGGTAGAGATTGATCTGAAACAGAAAGGCCATTTAATTCTGATCAGAAACATAAAAATTGAGTCGGTTGCCTCACTCAACATCGACGGTTCAGTCGATAACAACCCTACGATCGGTCTGACTCTGAATGGATCACAACTAATGGGTATTATCAATAACCGGAATGCCACTCAGATTCTCTCGTTTACGATTAATAATTTTAAAGGAAAAGGCACGTACACAATCAACGAGAACCACACCGTTTTGATAACGGCCAGAGTACCCGAGCGAATTCCGTACGCTGATAGCTACTATGACCTGGCTGGTAAGTGGATTTCAGGCGGAAGCAGTATAACCATCACCGAATATAACGGCAATGACAAACTCATCCGGGGGACCGTTTCCGGCAATTTATTCTGGATAAAGCCGGAAGGAAACGTAGTGGTCATTGAAAACATGCCAATTTCTGCAAAATTCCGTACCCTCCCGGTAGTTATCCCGTAGGGCAGTCGAACAATGACCGGGGTTACTGGCTTTGTATGGCAATGGATTGATTTCGGGCAAACTGACAATCGTTTATGAGCATACACATCGGTACGTCGGGTTGGAGCTACGACCATTGGCAGGGCGTTTTGTATCCACACGGCACCCCCGTTCATGACCGTTTGGGTTACTACGTCCAGCGGTTTCAGACGGTTGAACTCAATAGCAGTTTTTACCGCTGGCCGAAACAAGCCACGTTTGCCAGCTGGCGACGACGCTTACCCGATGGTTTTCAACTGACGGTTAAAGCACCCCGTGGATTGACCCACGCCAAGAAACTCTACGCACCGGACGTCTGGATAGAACGTATCAAAACCTGCTGGCATGAGCTGGGTGAAAAGCGGGCCATTTTACTGGTGCAGCTCTCGCCCAACCACGCTTATGACTATGACCGACTGGCGTACTTTCTGGATCAGATTCCCTATTGGGTGCACGTAGCAGTGGAATTTCGACACCCAAGCTGGAACAATGATGCTACATTTAACTTACTGGAACAGCATCAGGCTGCGTATTGCATTATGAGTGGTGCTCATCTACCCTGCATCTTACGCGCTACGGCCCCATTTGTCTATGTACGTATGCACGGACCCGATACCGACCATCTGTACGGCGGCTCCTATTCCGATACTGATCTGCGCTGGTGGGCTGACCGCATTCGGGAGTGGGCTGCACAGGGGAAAGACGTATTCATGTATTTCAACAACGACGGTGGCGGCAACGCGGTACGTAACGCCGAAACGTTACGTTGGCTGGTTGGATAACAAGTTGGGTCATAAAAAAGGCGGCCAATCATTGGCCGCCTTCTCGTCATCTATAAAATCAAACCGCTCCGTCGCAACATGGCTTTGGGCGATGGTTCGCGACCCCGGAACTTCTTATAAAGCTCCATAGGCTTTTCACTGCCGCCTTTTTCCAGTACGTTCTTCCGGAAGCTATCAGCCGCAGCTTTGTTCTCCAGACCGCCTTTCTCTTTAAAAAATTCAAAGGCGTCGGCATCGAGTACTTCGCTCCATTTGTAGCTGTAGTAACCCGCGGAATAGCCTCCCGCGAAAATGTGCGAGAACGCCGGGCTGAACGCTACGCCTTCCACACGCGGGAAGAGGTTCGCTACTGAATCGACCTTGTTTTCAATCTGCGTAACGGTTTCTCCGGTAGGTTTCTGGCCGTGGTAATACATATCGACAAGACCAAAACGGAGCTGCCGCAGATTAGCCAGTCCGGCCAGGAAGTTCTGACTGGCGCGAATCTTTTCGATCAGTTCGTTCGGAATCACTTCGCCAGTCTGATAATGCCGGGCAAATATTTTCAGGGCTTCGGGGTCATAGCACCAGTTTTCCATCACCTGCGACGGCAGCTCCACGAAATCACGCGGTACGCTCGTACCACTCAGGCTCTCGTATTTTCCATTGGCCAGCATGCCGTGTAGACCATGACCGAACTCGTGGAACAATGTAGTGACTTCGTAGAAGGTCAGCAAAGACGGTTTGGTATCCGTCGGACGCGTGAAATTGCAGACATTGACGATATGCGGCCGGATGTTTTCTCCATTTTCGATTTTCTGGCCCTGCACGTCGTTCATCCAGGCACCGCTACGTTTGCCTTCCCGTGGGAAGTAGTCGCCATAAAAAACAGCCAGAAATTTGCCGTCCTTGTCGAATACGTCGAAGGTTTTTACTTCCGAATTATAAACCGGAATATCCTTCCGCTCTTTAAACGTAATGCCGTAAAGCTTGTTGGCAACCGTAAATACGCCGTTCAATACGTTCTCCAGTTTGAAATACGGTTTGAGCGTCTCGTCGTCCAGGTCGTATTTCTCTTTTTTGAGTTTCTCGGCATAATAGCTGTTGTCCCAGGCCTGTAGCTTATCCTCCGTAAAGCCGTGCGCTTTGGCATAGGTTGTCAGCTCGGCCAGTTGGCGTTCAGCAGCCGGACGGGCGTAGGTAACCAGTTCGTCCAGAAAGCTCTGCACTTTATCTTTCGACCCGGCCATGCTTTCTTCCAGCACAAAATCGGCGTGGGTTTTGTAGCCCAGCAACGTAGCCCGTTCATAACGCAGGCTTACAATTTTCTGGATAATGGCCTGATTGTCATTCTTATCATTATGGAAACTACGGCCGTTAAAGGCCATAAACAGCTTTTTGCGTAATTCGCGGTTATCGGCGTATTGCATGAACGGGCCGTAGCTGGGTGCCTGCAACGTAAAGACCCAGCCCGGCGTGGATTCGCCTTCCTTACCCTTTTGCTTAGCAGTCGCTTTTGCCGCTTCACGGGCAAAATCAGGCAGACCCGCCAGGTCTTTCTCGTCCGTCAGCACCATAGTGTACTGATTGGTTTCGTTCAGCACATTTTCGCCAAATTGTAGCGACAACTGCGACAACTCCTTGTCGATAGCCCGCAGCCGTTCTTTACCTTTCTCGTCCAGATTAGCACCATTCCTGGCAAATCGTTTATAGCTTTTCTCAAGCAACGTAGCGCTTTCCGGATCAAGTTTCAGGCTGGCACGTTGGTCATAAACAGCTTTTACGCGGGCAAACAGCTTTTCATTCAGGGTAATGTCGTTGCCATATTCACTCAGCATGGGCGACGCTTCCTTCACGATTTTCTGAAGCTCAGGGGTCGTTTCAGCGCTGTTGAGGTTAAACAGCACCGAAGCTACTTTTCCGAGCAGATCACCCGACCGTTCGAGGGCGACAATGGTGTTATCGAAGGTAGGCTTTGCCGGATTATTTATGATAGCCTGTACGTCTTTGCGGCCTTCGGCCAGCCCTTCTTTCAGCGCTGGCAAATAATCTTCGTTTTTAATTTTATCAAAAGGAGCCGTCTGATGCGGTGTCGTATAGGGCTGTAAGAATGGATTTTGGGTCATTTCAGTTTGTCGATGCATAGGCTGGGCAAATGTAACTGTCGTAGCTACTGCCAGCAATACACCGGTTTGTTTGATTTGTTGACGTGTAAACATACCGTATTGTTAAATGAGTTTCCGGGAAAAATACAAAATAAAGACAAGGTCTACAACTCAATGTTGCACAGTCGGTTATAAACATAGCTAAGTGGTTTTCCATAAAAAAAGCAGCCGATCTAATTACCGGCTGCTTTACAAGTTTACTACGTTGCAGATCCTTGTCGAAGTTCAACGATTAGTACCCATAGGGTTCGTAACCGCGTCCCCGGCCATTTCCACGACCCCGACCCGCCATTCGTTCGTAAGGCCGCATCCGGTCGATTACCCGTTCCCGCTGATCAGGACGAAGTACGGCCATCATATCGAAAAACTGACGCTGACGAGCTTGCCGAAAGAAATCACGCTGACGCGGATCGCGCGGGTCAATGCCCCGGGTTTGCTGGCTAAACCGTTCCCGTACCCGACGAATTTCGCGCTCCTGCCGACGCGAGAGGTTTAGTTCACGATCCCACCAGTCCAGATGACGATCAAACTGGTAATCATCGTAATCATAATTGTAGTTGGGCTGACCGTAGCCCGGCCCACCGTATCGTTGATCTGGACCCGGCTGGCTATAGCCCGGTTGTTGCGGATAACCGCTATTTGGATAGCCATAGCGTTGCGCCAATGCGCCGGTCGAGAGCAGAACAACAAGTGTAGCGGCAGTGAACAATGTTCTTTTCATGGTCGTGTAATTGTTATCAGGTTGTATTTGGCCTTTTGAACAACTGCACTCCAAATGGTTTAACTTATTCTTTGAATCAGGCTATATTTTTTTCAACCTTTTCCGGTAAAAATTTCTCTGAATTCTGGAACAGGCTGAAAACTAGTATTTATAGTCAACCAGTTCGGCTTTGTTCTGCTTCTGAATCACCTTGTTGTATTTATCCCGGTCAAACTCATTCTCATTGTTGGCAATGAAAATAGTGGCGACTGTATTGCCGATGATATTGGTAATGGAACGGGCTTCCGACATAAACCGGTCGACGCCCAGCAGCAATGCGAGTCCTTCAACCGGAATTACTTTTATAGCCGTTAACGTACTTGCCAGCACGATAAAACCACTTCCCGTTACGCCTGCAGCGCCTTTTGACGTAACCATCAGAATACCAATAATCGTTAGTTCCTGCCCGAAGCTAAGATCGACGCCAAACACCTGCGCCAGAAAAACGGTAGCCATAACCAGGTAGATCGTGGTGCCATCGAGGTTAAACGAATAGCCCGCCGGAACAACCAGTCCCACCACCGACCGCGAGCAGCCCAGCGTTTCGAGTTTATCCATGATTTGCGGCAAAGCCGACTCCGACGACGACGTACCAAGCACGATCAGCAGCTCTTCCCGGATGAATTTCAGAACGACCCACAAACTGATTTTGTAGTACCGCATGATCAGGTTGAGTATCACGAAGATGAACAGAAACATAGTCGCATAAACGGTGCCCATGAGTTTGGCCAGTGGCAGCAACGTACTGAGTCCGTATTTGCCAATCGTAAATGCCATACCACCAAACGCACCCAACGGAGCAAGTATCATAACCACTCCCAGAATATTGAAGAAGACTTTAGAGAGTTTTTCAAAGGTCAGAATAAGCGATTTGCCGGTATCGCCCATGCGGGTAAGCCCAACCCCAAACAGAATAGAAAAGACTAGCACCTGAAGGATATCGCCATCGGCAAACGCTTTGATTGCATTGCTCGGCACGATGTGAAGAAAAAACTCCGTCCAGTCCATTTCGGCCCCCTGCTCCGCAAATTTGCTCACGTCTCCACCTTTTACGGCCGTCGTCTGTACGCCTTGCCCCGGCTTGATGATATTCGCCAGCAACAGGCCAATGGCCAGAGCGCCGGTCGTGACAATTTCAAAATACAGCAGCGCCTTCCCTCCCACTCGTCCTACCTTTTTCAGGTCGCCCATATTACTTATGCCCAGCACGATAGTCAGGAAAATAATGGGCCCGATCACCATCTTGATCAGATTGATAAACAGGTCACCCAGCGGTTTTAGCTTTGCCGCCGTTTCGGGAAAGAAATAGCCTGTTAGAATCCCTAACGTAATGGCAATCAGAACACGAACTGTGAGGTTGTTGAGGAGTTTCATAAATTGAAGGGAAGAAAGGGGGAAAGGGACGAGTGGGAAGAAAGGGAAAAGGTCTGCTTTACATGCCCTTCGTCCCTTTCCTCCTTTTTCTCCCTTCTACCCTATTATTTGCTGCTTGACGGTACGGATGCGGTCGTTAAAGTTAAGGCTGGGAAAATCGATGTGCGGCACGAGCGTTGTCTGAAGCAATTCCGTTACTTTTTCGTCGTGGGGTATGCGTTTGCCAGTTAGCACACTTACGTACTTCGACGTAACCCAAAGCACATTTTTGAGGTGCGTTTTACCATCGTCGGTCATGATATATTCCGTAACGGTTGTGTCTTCGTTGAAATAGATCAGCCGGGAAATGATACGTACCCATTCGCTCACCACTGCCGGACGGATGTAGGCAATCTGATGCTGGTAAACAACCCAGCTTGTTTTCAGCTCGCGAAACAATTGCCCCGGACTGAAATCATACAGCTTGGCCACCTGATCTTCACGAGCGTTGAAATAATAATCGAAATATTTGGCATTATTAAGATGCTGTAACGGATCGCAATCCTGAAAACGAATGATTACCCGCGATTCAGTTTCGGTCGGGTAGCTGCGGTTGGGGTCGCGGTGAAACATAAGCCTGATCAGACCGCCAGCGCGGCCGGGATTTACTGACAAATTGATGACTGAACCGTTGTAATTGGTTTGCTGAAACCGTGTCCGGCTGCTAAATACAGAAAATCTGTGAAATCATTTCAATCCGACAAATCCCGGTTCAGAATTTTTGCACAATCTTTACGTTAGAACAACAAAATCGCCTTTTTCTATCAATTTCTAAACACCCATGAAAGTCGTACGTTATCTGTTGTCTGTTCTTTCCTTATTCATCGTTCTGACGGCTTATGCACCGAAAAGCGATGCCGATGCTGTGCTGGGCACCTGGTTGAATGGTACCAAAAAAGGCCACGTCCAGATATATAAACAGGGCGGTACTTATTTTGGCAAACTGGTCTGGTTGGGTCAGCCCAATGACCCGGCTACGGGTAAACCCAGGGTTGACGACAAAAACGCGGATCATTCAAAGCGGACGCGGCCACTCATGAACATGGTGCTGATGTATAACTTCAAGTATGACGGCGGCAATGTCTGGAGTGACGGCAAAATTTACAACCCCGAAGACGGCAAGGAGTATAATTGCAAAATGACATTACAGAACCCAAACACACTGCTTGTCCGTGGTTACGTTGGCATTTCGCTTCTGGGTAAAACCCAAACCTGGACACGCGTTAAATAAGTTGTGGAGTATCCAGTGCCTGATTGCCATAAAAGTTTCATTGCCAGTTAGCTGGGGTATTTTTTGCCACCCTGATTCTTTTCTACCATGCAATCATCTCCTCCTACCACACTAATCATTGGTGCAGGCCCGGCCGGCTTAGCCATAGCCGGACAGCTCGCTCATCGGGGCCTGCCCTTTACGGTGCTGGAAGCCAGCGACTACGTGGGGTTTTCCTGGCGGAATCATTACGACCGACTTCATTTGCACACGGTAAAAGAGCATTCGGCTTTGCCGCACATGCCCTTTCCGAACAGCCACCCCACCTACGTACCACGCTTACAGGTAGTTGAATACCTGGAACAATACGCTGATCACTTTAAAATCAAGCCTCTGTTCAATCAAAAAGTGAACCACATAAGCCGCAATCCGGTGGATGGCAGCTGGCAGGTCCGCACTGAAACTGATACGTTCACAACTGATCGGGTGGTGGTGGCAACCGGCTACAATCGGGCTCCGCATGTACCGGAACTACCGGGGCAGCGAAATTTTCGGGGTATTATCTGGCATAGTCATGAGTATCGGAATGGGTCGCCCTTCCGCAACGAAAATGTACTGGTCGTCGGCATGGGCAACACCGGGGCAGAACTGGCACTCGATCTACTGGAAAATCAGGCCCGGCCATTCATTTCGATACGTGCTCCGGTCAATATTATCCGGCGGGATTTGTTCGGGCGACCGGCCCAGAAGACGGCCATTATGATGAAAAAATTCCCACGCTGGTTTACCGACTTTATGGCCCGCCTGATGCAGAAAATCAGCGTGGGCGACGTATCGGCCTATGGCTTGGGAAAACCGGCTCACTCGCCTTCCTATGATACCCGGCGTGGCAAAACCCCCGTGATCGACGTAGGGACGCTCGACCAGATCAAAGCCGGGACGATTACTGTTATGCCGGGCATTCAGCAAATCAATGCCAAAACCGTTACGTTCACCGATGGTCGTGAACTCCCTTTCGATGCAATAATTCTGGCTACGGGTTACCGACCTGCCCTACCCTCTATACTTGGTAGTGAACTAGCCGCTAAGGTCCTGAACGAACGAGGTTATCCAAAACATCTTTGGTTTGACGAGCAGGCATTACGGGGTCTTTATTTTCTGGGATTTTCGACGCCAATCACCGGGGTTATTTACCACCTTAACATCGATTCGAACCAGATTGCTGAGCACATGATTCAAAACAATTCTGTCTCCGCATAGTTCTATTTATGTTATCAAGGTGATGACAGACACACTCAACATTAAACACTACGATCATGAACGAGACAACCGTAAAAGGTGGCTGGAACGAGTTAAAAGGCAAAATCAAACAAGCATATGGCGATCTTACCGACGACGACCTAACGTATCAGGAAGGACAGGAAGACGAAATGTGGGGTAAAATCCAGCAGAAAACAGGAAAAACGAAAGACGAAATCAATAAAGCAATTGCCGATTTATAAACAATCGGTATTCTGCATAAAAAAAGCCGGGGCTCAATTCCCGGCTTTTTTTATGTATCAGTGGTCGGTCATTGGCCATTTGTGGCACTGACCTTAATTCCGATGAAAACCGACCAATGACAGCGAAGCGTAACAACCAATGACCAATGTCATCACATAGGTGGCTCCCAGCCTTTCGCATATTGGCGGCTCCACAGTTTCATGGCATCGGCATCCCGGATATGTCCGGTTTTCGAGTCGACGGCGAACGATTTGTTTGTGCGAAACGCAATGTTAGCCAAATGACATAACAACGTACTTTTGGCCCCTTCGGCAATGGGCGATGCCTGTTTCTCCCGCCCACGTATGGCTTCAAAGAAATTCACTACGTGCCGGGTTGTCATATCGCCACCCCCACCTAAAGCCGTACCGGCTTCTGTACCTTTCGACTTGCTGTCTTTCATCGGCTTCCCTTCGCGGCTATACAGCGTATAGCCATCCCGGTCTACGTAAACTGTTCCATTGGTGCCGTAAATGTAGGTTCCGCGGTCACTGCCAAACGTTTTCTGTCCGTTCCGGCTATTGCCATCCCATTTGATGATTTTGTTGCCCGGAAAGCGGAACGTAGCGTCCATGGTGTCGTACATTTCCCAGCCGTCTTCTACAAAATACCGCTTGGCCGCTTCCACAGATACGTACTCCGGATATTCGACTTGTAACGCCCAGCGGGCTACATCTAATTCATGCGTAGCATTGTTCCCAGCTTCGGCGGTCCCATACTGCCAGCCGTACCAGTGCCAGTTGTAGTCCCAGGTTTCGGAGGTATACTCCCGGCGCGGAGCCGGTCCCTGAAACAGATCCCAATCCAGCCCATCGGGTACGGGCGCTTTCTTCTGGTGCGGCACCTCGCCCCGCGCACTGGCATAAAACGCAACGGCCTTAAACGGCTTTCCGATGACTCCGTTGTGAATCTGGTTGATAATATCAATGGATTCCAGCGCCGACCGCTGCTGATTACCCATCTGAATGACCTTATTGTATTTCTTCTGAATCTCGGTCAGTATTTCCCCCTCGCGCGGGTTATGGCTGCACGGTTTTTCAACGTACACGTGTTTGCCACCCTGAACGGCCAGCCAGGTACCGGGCGCATGCCAGTGGTCGGGCGTAGCAATGAACAGCGCATCAACATTCTTGTCGGCGATGACTTTGCGCACGTCGTTTTCCAGCTTGGGCGTATACGTAATATGTTTGGAAAACTTCTGTACGGCCGACTCGCGCTGTTTCTTCATAACATCGCACAAATACACCAGCTCGACGTTACTTTCTTTTCTGCCAATCGGTTCATAATACGCCCCCAATCGCCGACCAAGTCCGGCTATGGCCAGGTTTATCCGCTCATTAGCGCCTATTATTTTGGCGTAACTCTTTGCCGACATGCCCGTTGCCAGTCCGCCAACGGTTAAACCCGCAGTGCCTAACGCTGCTTTTTTGATAAACTCTCTACGCGAATTTTCCACTTCCGAATGTTTTAGGTTTTTTACTATGTCAACTGCTTTTACTTATCGCGAAATCTTCTGAAAGACAGAACTGTTACGTTCTGAGTTGAAGAGCGTGAACGTAACAGCTTGCTATTACCCCCGGCCCCTGAAGGGGAGATCGCTGGGATTAGACTGCTCCCCCTTCAGGGGGCCGGGGGTAAATAGGTCAGAACGTAACACCTTGTTCTTAACCGATTTAGTAGCATATCATTACGCCTTTCGCTTTCCAGCTTTTGTGGCATCGCATACGCCCTTGAAATATCCGACAGATTCAGCAATTCCTGCAAGTGGGTCTTTCATATCCTTCTCGTATTCCAGACTACAGCTGCCCTCGTATTTTATTTTACGTAGCATATTTACAAACGCCGGAATATCTATTACACCCCGGCTTAGTTCGCAGGTTTTGCCCTCTTTCGAAGCCGCCGTTACATTCTTGAGGTGAATGTCGAAAATACGTTTGGCATATTTTTCCAGATCTGCAATCGGGTCATCGCCAAAGCGGGCATCGTGGCCCATGTCGAAGCAAAGGCCGATACGTGGGTCCAGATTTCTCACAGCGTTGATAACCGACGACGCATTCGGCCAAAGTTTTATGTCGGGGCCGTGTATGTGAATGGCGTACCGCATATCGTATTCCTTCACCTTCTTTTCAACGTAGGGCAGCAGGTCTTCATTGGGTACACCCACAATCAGTTTTACGCCCACCCGTTTGGCATACTCGAACCCATTGTCGATCTCCTGATTCGTTTTCATGTAAATAGGCCCAACGGCATAGCCCGTAACGTTCGACTGCCTGAGTTTTTCATGAAAGGCACTGATCTGCTCGGGCGTACTGTTCAGAGGAAGATGGAAATCTTTGATACACAGGTAGTGTACGTCCGTTTTTCGCATCATTTCCAGCGATTGATCCAGATTGAAATTCACAAAGCTGAAGCCTGCCATTCCCAGTTTAAACAAATCGTCGGTAGGTGCTTTTTGGGCTTCGGTTACGGCCGCCGAAGCAACTGCCGGGTATAAAGTGGCCAGAGCCATGGAGCCGCCCGCGTTTTTAAGAAATACTCGTCGTGTTGTCATTAAACGTAACGGAAAATTGTCGTTTGTTTTCTTTAAAAACTCGCTTAAGATTTTTTCTACTGACAAAGTGAGCGCTTTCTTCAGCCTCCTCTAACCCATTTTGCCACCATTAACTAATACGTGTAATATCTACGCTATGAAGAACACTAAATAACCATTTCAAATTTGTTTGATTGATTATTGAATTTACTAACTTGAATGCTCTTGTTCCATAATGATTTCCAGTCATTCAAGCAGTTTCCTCTTACCTATATTCCAACTGGCCTTTGACTACTCCTGTCGTATTCATCATTTATAACCGTCCTGATAAAACTCTTCGATCTTTTGAGGCCATTCGATCAGTGCAGCCTGCTATCCTGTACATAATAGGCGATGGGCCGAAAAATGAACAGGATGCACAATTAGTCTCACAAACACGGCAGATTGTAGAAAAAATTGACTGGACTTGCCAGGTACACCGAATTTACGCTCAGGAAAATCTTTCTTGTGGGCACCGAATTTCCAGCGGTCTGGATAGTGTGTTCAGCGAGTGCGATAAGGCCATCATCATCGAAGATGATATTATTACGTCGCCTGCTTTTTTTGACTTTTGCAGTTACATGCTGGAGATATATGAAAACGACTCGCGGATGATGGCTGTTACGGGCTGGAATGGCCTCGTCACTTATCAATCGGAGTTGTATAACGCTTTTTTCAGTAAATATTCGAGCATTTGGGGATGGGCAACCTGGCGTCGGGCCTGGCGTGCTTATCAGTTTGAACCCGACTGGCCTCTAGATCAGTTTGACGAACGCCTACAAGCTTACTTCAGGGATTCCTTTCGGCCGAAACTTCAGCGTCATAATTACATTAACCGGATTTGGCAACGCTATCAAACCTGGGATATACAATGGGCGCTGACGATTTACATGCATGATGGATTGGTGATAACCCCAACGGTTAATTTATGCCAGAATATTGGCTTCGATGCGCAGGGCACTCACTTAACCTCATTTAATCTACGCGGCCTTTTTCCAATCTTCAGCCCGCACCCTAATTTCGTTTCTGGCACCGTAAAAGAAGAGTATGGACCTGAAAATGACTGGTACGATTACAGCATTCTACTCCTCAACATTTTTAGCCTGTATCAGGACATTCGAAAGCTATTACTTGTCTATAAGAACCCTCAATTACTTCCCAGGAACCGAGATAACACGGGTTGGGAATGCACATTACAACCTCTTAACGAACCGGAGCGGTGCTTACAGATTCTTACTCATCTGGAAGCGTATATCGCTCACCCAGATCTGGATAAATGTAAAAGTGTGTTTCA
The DNA here is from genome assembly GCF_045160025.1 of Spirosoma sp. KNUC1025. GTDB lineage: Bacteria > Bacteroidota > Bacteroidia > Cytophagales > Spirosomataceae > Spirosoma. The sequence continues at coordinate 4,162,295 of NZ_CP087139.1, read as the reverse complement.
ACGGTTAATACAGAACTAATGCTAATTTCTGCAATAATAATCTGTCAGAATGCCCGGCCATTCATTCAGACATGCATTGAAAGCGTTCGGCAGCAGTCTCAACAAGCCGATGAAATTATCGTTGTCGATGGAAACTCACAGGACGGGACAAAAGAGTGGCTTTTACAGCAAGTCGATTTGCGGGTTCTTACCCAAACCGGTACTGGTATTGCCAATGCCCGTAATCAGGGAATCCGAGCGGCAGCCGGAAAATACATTGCTTTCCTGGATGCCGATGATAGCTGGATGCCCCAGAAATTGGCTCAACAACTACTATATATTTCTTCAGGGAATGACAATCAAGCAATTACCTGTCATCTTATTAAAACGGATGACGCCAGTGCAAAACCCTGGGTCGCTATGACGCCGGGTGGTTTTTTATTTAAACAACAGGTTTTTAACCTCTTTGGCTTCTTTGACGAGAGGTGGGCCGTTGCTTCTGATCACGAATGGTTCATTCGGGCCGTTCGCCAGGGATTGCGGTATGCAGTAATGCCTGAAGTTCTACTCTGCAAAGGAATGCACAGTGATAATCTTTCCATCGTAAAAAAAAGTCATTATCGACTTGAAATGATGGAAATTATGCGAAGCCGATCATAATTCTATTTCTATGAAGATTCTTTACGTCATTCCCCGGATGACTTATGGGGGCGGGATGCCGGCTATTTTGACGGAAGTGAAAACAATTCGACAGATAATTGCCGATTTTACTGCCACTGTCGTTACGTTAGAAAGTGGCCTGAGCACTGACATGATGACTGAAGCTATTGCCAATGGCCTTAAAGTCTTACTGGCTCCTTCTTCATTTTTACTCAAAAAATTAATTAGCAGTGCTGATTTGACGGTTGTTCATTACTGGAACTGTCCTTCCATGTTTCGTTTTTTAAGGCTATTAGCCGATTCATCAGTGCCTCACCGACTTTGTTTAAGCGTACGCGTCAATGGTTGCACTTTGCCACAGGTCGTTCCCGAATGGGTATATTCTATTGCTGATGCGTTGATTCAACTTCATCCACGTACACCAGCAATAGGGCTCCGGCCAGGTATCGAGAAACAGGTAATCCCGAGCTTAATTCGGCTTTCCGAACAGCTTTCACCTCCCGGCATTCCGTCTTTCAATACGTTCAGAATGTTTCATGCCGGAACGCTCAATTATTTTAAAACCCACCCTCAGTTAATTCCTTTACACGAAGGACTTCGCATCAACGACTACTCATTTGACATATGGGGAACCGGTATGGACAAGGTGTTCGAGGATGATCTTACGCAGGCTAACGACGTCATGTATAAAGGTTTTTCCCGGAGTATGTTCGAGGATATGGCTCCTTATCATCTGCTCTGTAATCCTCAAACGGCCCTCTCCTACGGATCGTTCGACAAAATAATGCGCGAAAGTCAATGGATGGGCAAACCCGTCATCGTATTAAAAAATAGTTTCGTAGCCGATCATATTATTGACGGTGTAAACGGCATCATTGCTGAAGATGAACAGGCTTATCGGGCATGTCTAGAGTCTATAGCCGCTCAGCCAGCTGTTTATAAACGTCTGGCGGAGAGTACGCTGCAATATACCAGAACCCACTATCAGTTGATTAATTACGTTGAGTCAACCGTTCAGCTCTATAGGAGAGCCCTGCAAAGGCCACCTAAAGTAGTCACCTATGCCCATATACCAGAGAAGCCAGATGATGCCGTTCTGGATGGTCTGGGCCATTGGAAGACATTATTACTGGAACAGCCCGAACTACTTTCCAATATGGAGATCAAATACGCCTTACGATGTGAGGGCGGGCTAATTCATTATTATAAATATTACCCAGACAACACAGCCCTGTATACTCGCATTACTCAACTCCTTGCGTTAGAACAATCCATTGCTTAATGAAAATTGACATTCATTTCTGGAAGCAATATACCCATCTACAACCCAGCAAGTTCGTGGCTCTGCTCGGTACCGGAGTAACCCAGGTTGTAGTCCTGCATTTGTTAATAGAGTATGTTTCTGCAACGCGCACAGGCATAATCGTTCGTGGTATTGCCCTTATCCTACTTCCCTTTGTCGCAAACTACCTTGCGAGTCAAATGGCCGCCTTCACGACAAACAAGTTTCAACTCACTTTATTAGCCAAACTTTCTGGTACACGCACAAACGATATTGAGCAATTACACGCCCATACATTCAGTAAAGCTGCGACCCTGGATGTCGATCATTTGTTTCAATTCTGGAAAGAGCTCTTCTCGAACATCGGTTTTAACCTGCCAATCATACTCTATTTACTGGCTTCATTTTTGGGAAAGCTATCGCCCATTAACTTATTGCTACTGTGTTTTTTTGTGTGTTTTCTATTTGGAATCGCTTATACAACCAATCAATTTCTTAAAACGAAACACCGAGAGCACCATCAAGCATATATTAGTCTGCAAGATCGAATACGCAATTATGTTGAAAACGTTTTACAATTCCGCTTATATCGTAGCGAAGCATCCTATTTACAAGATCTCAGTCTTAATCTTACATACTTCAGCAAATTATCTGCTCAACTAAGTCATTTTCGTCAATTATACTCGACAACAGTTTCGTCCATACTGTTAGTCTTTCTGTGGGGAAGTTTATGGTTTATGCAGAACAACCGTACTCTTTCCGCTACGGACCTGGCTGTTGCGACTATTATTCTCCTGGAAATAAGACGGATTACCACCGAATTATTTCACATTGTCCATACGTATCAGAAAGCTGGAGACAGCGTTGAGCGATTAAGTCAGTGGCTGGACATCGACTTACCCGATGAACTGGATAAAACGCAATCATTACCTGCTGTTGCCATATGCCTGGAGAACCTGACGTTCAGCTATAAAAAAGGTTTCCAAACAATCCGATATCCGGATATGGAAATTCAGCCTGGTGAGAAAGTGTGGCTAAAAGGGTCAAATGGACGTGGTAAATCAACGCTCTGGAAAATTTTGACCGGTCTTTATACCAACTCGACGACAACGATTTGGTTAAATGAATTACCCAGACAGGGAAACGGGCTTAATCCTTTCTGGAATCGCGTATCGGCTGTCACCGAACCGCCCCGTTGCTATAGCGGAACGCTTTGGGAAATAATCGGAAATTTCTCGTCTGAACGCACAGAAATCGTCAACTGGCTGACCACTCATCAACTCCTGACTCTTTTCGATACGTATCCCCACCAGTTAGATACGTATTATGATTCGGCCATCAATAATTTATCCGCAGGCCAATTAAAATGGTTATTAATTATTCAGGCGTTCTATCTGCAGCCTGAAGTACTTATTTTAGATGAGCCTCTTTCCTCATTAGATGTGGATCGCCAGGCGGTAACTCTTTCTTTAATTAATCAGCTTCCTTCGTCAACAACATTAATTATCATTAGTCATCATAAGGTTTCTGCTTTATTTACCAAAACGATAACTATCTAGATATGCTTTGTCTTCCAAATTCCACGCAAAAGTCGTTATTAAAAGCTGCACTATATACGGATCTTTCAGAGGGGTATCAGCAGCTGTTAATCTGGCAAAATTCGGTTGATATTCATAAGCATATTCCCAAATCAGAAATTCGTTTGATTCCCATGATTTGGTGTAAATACCGAACACAACTTGCAGAAAGTCCATTTAATGACAGATTTGGTGGCCTTTATAAAAAAAGCTTTTACAATAATTCGCTATTATTTCGTCAACTAAAACAAATTATTGATGTATTCGACCGGGCAGGATTTGAATACGCATTTACGAAAGGAGTGGCGCTCCATTATTATTTATACAGCAACAGCGGGTCCCGCCCAATGAATGACATAGATATTTTAGTCGCCCAAAAGAATTTCATTCCCGCTATTAACCGCCTGTTTGGAATTGGTTATGCATTTAAAGACACGACTTATACAATGGATATGTATATAAAAGGCCAGGCCCACGCGTGTACCCTTAAGCATAATTCACTCAAAGACATAGATTTACATTACTACCCAGCCCGATTACATAATCGAAAGCTAACCAATGATTTTTTTTTAGAGGATGCGCAACGCTGTGATTTTAAAGGGCTTTCCATTCAATTACTCAGCCCGGAGAAATTATGTCTGTTTATGCTGGTAAATTATCAGTTCTCAGAAGAGTGGCATTGGATCGCTGACGTAGTAATGCTTCATGAAAAATATAGTATTTCTTTGGTAAAACTACGGCAACTTGTCAAAGAAACTGGATTGTATTCCTTCACCTATTATCAACTTTTATTTTTATGGAATGAATTTAGAATTGGCAACCCCGAAGAATTGAATTTTTATTTAAATCAACCACACCTTGTTATTGATAAATATGCTGTTGAATCAAAAAGCACCTACGATTTAAAAGCAATAATAGTTAGAGTAGCCGCTATCAATGGGCTGTGTCAACGAAAGCGTATCGGAGCTAAATTGCTATTTCATGTTGTCAAATGGATTTACGAACAGGCACGGGGTACACCATATCAAAAGCTGCTTGGCCGATCAATAAATATGGTTAAACTTATTCGAAATTTTTAAAGCTCAATTAATAACTCGTTATCAGCTCCTTTAAATAACTATAATTCTCATCAATATTAGGTGATAAGCTTATTTGCAGAATAGGTATTTCTCTTACTAGTTGCTTAATTACCTGTAAACATAATCGGCTATCAGCTCGGTACTGAGTCGAAAACGCAATCGAAGAAAGTAGATACTCAAATCCTGTTCGAGGCCCCACATGAGTGTTACTTAGCCGACCACTTTGAATAGTTAAGCAAAAGATTGACTGTAGCAAAACTTTAGCCACGAACTGGTCGGGGCGATGGGTGAGCAAACTAAAAAAATATTTCGAATCACCTCTTTGCTCAAGCTGACTACTTATTAGTCGATTACTTACGAGGGCCAATGCTTGTTCGCGAAGGCGTAAGGTTGGATAAAACCCGTGAGCCACTCTGGGATTTTCCTGCTGAACGAAACAAAAATCATCGGTCACAAACTGACCGCCATTTAATAACCAGCTGGCTGCAGTCGTTGATTTCCCAGTATTTTGCTTGCCTGGAATCAGAACAAATCGATCCTGGATGCCAATGACAGCTGCATGTAACGAAATATATCTTCGTTGCTTAAGCAGATAAATCAGCAAATTCAGAAAAGGATAACTGAATGTAAAAACATCTGCTAATCGATCAGGAATTGCAAAAAACAAGGCCGAATCTGTGCGAGATGAATACGTCAAAAAAAAACCATATCCCAGAAATAACCAGCCGCTGTCATTTTCTTTCCATACTATTTCCTCGGAAGTAAAATGATGCTGCCAATAGCGGTCATAGTATTTTTTATAATCTGCTTCTGCCCAGTCTAGCTTTACTATACGGCCTATATAGTCAGATTGAAATCGACTTATGACGATTCTATAAGAAAGAAGTTGCAATATTTCCTCGGGCGCATGTATAGCGACCTCAAGGTTTTCCGGTAGTTTCCAGAATCCTACAGCCATCTATTTTTTATGCGGCCAGCCTAAGTCAGAGACGTCGTGAATAGGATCTAGCTTTATTAAATCGCTGATATCATCAAATTTTTCGATAACCGGAGATTCAACCATTTCTAAGTCTGCCAACCCAGATACATCTGCAGTGGAAGTGTCTGCCGAAATGAGTATCCCTTCGCTAATTAACTGGTTAACAAACCCTTCAGCTTCTATTTGCTTTTCTGAGCCGAATTTATTTAACACATGACTCGATAAGTTTTCGGCGTCCAATCCATTTTGAAAAGTACGTAAAATGGCCGGTCCGCCCCCTTTAACTGTGTAATAAATGCCGGTCTGGGTGTGTACTAATACGATTTCTTCGTCGAAGTCTTCGATGTCAAAAGTAGTCTTATCAATAATCAGGTTCATAAAAAGAGGATTAGAGGTTATTGATTTTAGTAAACAAACCAACACGTCAAGTGAAACAATAAAGAAATTGTTGCAACAAGAATTATACCCCTAAATATATAAACAAGCCGCATATCCTACAAGCATCGTACAGTACCCCACTCTGAAGTCATCCTAAAACATTACATAATTCATCTTTCGGTTCATGATCGCCGGTAGGTCAACTTCCACATTTATTCATTTCCCAAATTTGCCGTCTTGTTTCACTTTTTAGCCGCTTCGCCAAAACAGTCGCATATCACGGTTGAAAACCTGTTTCCTTTGGGCATCCATTCGCCATACTTATGAATCGGTTTACCCTGTTTGGCTTTATTTTCGTTTCATTCACCGCTCCCGCCCAAACGGTTATTTCGACGGTTCAGGAAGCGCTGACGCTTGCCCGGCGCGCAAACCCGGAACTGGTAAACGCTCGCCAGAACCGGCAGGCGCAGGATCAGCAACGTACCGCCACGCGGGCAGCCTTATTGCCGCAAGCTCGTTTTTTCACCAACTTCGATTACAATTTTGCGCTGCCTGTACAGTTGGTCCCGGCTGAGTTTTTGGGTGGTAAAGCGGGGGAATTTCGCAGCCTTCAGTTTGGGCTTCCCTACGTACTAGCCGCCGGAGCAGAAGTTAACGTGCCCGTTGTCAATCGACCAGCCAGGGCGGATATTGGTATTACCGAGCAGAATCTGCGGATCACAGATAACCAGAATCTGGTTTTGCAGGACGAAATATCGACGCAAACCGCCCGCGTGTATCATGCTACGTTATTAACACGATCGGCCATTGCTCTAACTCAGCGGAACCTCTCGGCCGCCGATACGTTGACTCAAATTGCCAAAAATCGACTGGATAAAGGGTTGATCGAACCGCTCGAATACAACCGCATTCGCTCTGTACAATTAACCACCGCAGATGTGCTGTATCAGAACGAATTAGCGTACATACGCAACCTCAACCAGCTCAAACTGATTTTGGGTTTAGCGCCGTCGGACAGCCTGATACTTTCGGAAGATTTAGCTACCCGCCCCATTGGCACACCCGTTCCTGCCACGGAACTTTCGGCCATTGAGCGGCCACAGATTACGCTTCAGCAGGCTCGGGTAGATCTGTCGCAACGGCAACTGAACCGTGAACGGCTGATGCGCTGGCCGACCTTATCGGCTTATGGCCGGTACACTGAACAGGCACAACGAAGCCAGATTAACTTTTTGAATTTTAACCAGCCCTGGTATCAAATTGGCGTAACAGGTTTACAATTCAACTGGCCGCTTTATACGGGCGGCCTGCGCACCAGCAATATGACCCGCGCCCGCCTGCAACTGAAAGCGGCCGAAATAGCCCTTGCCTACGAACGGAACAAACAGCAAACGGATAATCAGGACATTCGAAATACATACAATCAGGCGGTGCAGTCGCTGGACCTGAACCGGCAGAATTACGAACTCAGTAGTCAGAATGTGCAGATTGCCCTGATCAAATACCGGTCGGGCCTGTTTGCCTACGATCAGTACCTGAACGTATTCAACGAAGCGCTAACCGCACAAAACCGATACCTGAACAACCTGTCGAACGTATTTATCAATCAAACCATCCTTCAAATCCGTAATGGTCAATAGTCATCAGTCACTGGTCATTAGACAATCGTCATTGGCCATTCGTGGCACTAACTTTAATTCCAATGGCTACTGACCAATGTCCAATGACAGCGAAGCGTAACGACCAATGATTAATTAATTTAGATGAAAACTACACTATCCATACTGGCCTGTTTAGCCGTTATCGTAGCTTGTAAGCGAGAGTCCGACGGTACGTCGCCCTCCTACCGGGAGCTGACCGAAGCGGTGTATGCTTCTGGAAACGTTTACCCACGTAATGAGTACACGGTCACGGCCGATGCGGCTGGCATTTTGCAGAAGCGGCTGATCAATGAAGGCGATTCCATTCGTCAGAATCAGTTATTATTTGTGCTCGAAAGCGCGTCAGAAGATGCCCGCCAGCAGGCAGCGGCCAATGCATACCGACAGGCGCAGGCTAACCTGGGTGCCAACTCGCCCATATTGGCCGAACTGGAAGCCCAGGTACGTAACGCCCGCACCCGACTGGCCAACGATTCGATCAATTACAACCGGTTTCGCGAACTATACGGTCAGAACGCTACGTCGAAAGCCGAACTCGAACGCGCTGAATTGAACTACACCTTATCGCGCAACAACCTGCGGGCACAGATCAACACGCTGCAGCGCAGCCGCGATCAGATTCGGCTCGACGTAGCGAACAACCGCAGTCAACTGGTCAGTTCAGAAGTGGCCGGACGTAACACGCGGGTTCGGAGCTTTGTGAATGGCAAAGTGTATGAAGTGTACAAAGATCCCGGCGAGGTTGTTAAAATTGGCGACCAGCTGGCTCTCGTGGGTAGTGGCGATCAGCTGTACGCTCAACTGGCCGTCGACGAAAGCGATTTTGGGCGGCTCCGTACCGGTCAGGTAGTTATTCTGAAAGCCGATGTCTATCCCGATAAGGTTTTCAAAGCACGAGTCAGCAAGATTTATCCGAAGCTCAACCGCACCGATCAGTCGTTCCGCGTTGATGCGGAATTTGTCGGCGAACGGCCAGCTTCGTATTACGGTCTGACAGTTGAAGCCAACATCATTATTAGCGAGAACAAGCACGTACTGACCATCCCAAAATCGTACGTCATTGGCAACGATAGTGTCTGGATTGATCAGGATGGTAAAAAACAAAAAGTAAAATTCCAGAAAGGCGCCGAAAATTTTGACCTGGTCGAGGTGAAAGGCGGCCTGACGGAGACGACTAAATTAATTTCAAATGAGTGAAAGAATGAAAGAGCGCACTGCTTACGCAAAAACTTTCACTCATTCACTCATTCACTCTTTCGCTCATTAAGCATGGACATACGTATTGCTTCACAAATTGCGCGGACGCATTTGCTGGCTAAAAAACGGCAGACACTCGTGGCTATGCTCGGGGTTACGTTCGGAATTGCCATGTTCATAACGATGATTTCGTTTATGCAGGGCGTCAACCAGTTTCTGGAGGATTCCGCACTGGATGCCAGCCCGCATATTCGGTTATACAACGAAGTGAATACGCAGCGCCCCGGCCTGATTGAACAACTCAACCCGGCTCATTTCAACGTGATTTATCATCAGAAACCGAAAGATGAGCAAGCCCGTATCCGAAATGGAATTGCCATCGCCGAACGGATTGAGAAGGAACCGGGCGTGCTTGGCGTTTCCCCCAGCTGGCAACGCAGGCGTTTTACAACAATGGTCCGATTCAGCTTTCTGGTACCATATCGGGGGTTGACATCGACCGTGAAAACCACCTGTACAAACTTACCACCCGTTTAAAATCAGGCAGTATTAATACGCTGAAAACCAACCCCGACGGCCTGATTATGGGCTCTGTGCTGGCGCGTAAACTCAATGTACGGGTTGGCGATAAAGTCAGCGTAACAACGCCTACGGGCAGTACGCGGATACTGCGCGTAGTGGGCACATTCGGGTTCGGCGTCGGAACGGTCGACAATACAAAGAGCTACGCCAACCTTTCTACGGTACAGGAAATGCTCCAGAAAGATCCGAGTTACATCACCGATATACACATCAAAATGATTGATCCGCTGCAGGCGATTCCCTTCGGCAGGCGGTTGCGGGCCATGTACGGCTATTATACGGAAGACTGGGCAACAGCCAACACGGCCATTCTGGCGGGTGAAAAAATCCGGAACGTCATGACATTTGTGGTGTCCATGACGTTGCTGGTTGTGGCAGGTTTCGGGATTTACAACATCATGAACATGACTGTCATCAACAAAATCAAAGACATTGCCATTCTGAAAGCAACCGGATTTGATGGACGCGACATTGTCGCCATTTTTTTGCTACAGGCCGTTTTCATTGGTTTATCAGGCGGCTTACTGGGCCTGGGTATTGGGTTTGGGTTAAGTTATATGCTTTCCATCACCCCGTTCGACGCTGGCGACTTTCTGAGTATCAAGACGTTTCCGGTTATTTTCGACGGCAAATACTACATCATGGGTATACTTTTCGGCGTCATCACTACGGTGCTGGCGGGCTTTTTCCCCTCTCGCAAAGCCGCTCAGGTAGACCCTGTTTCCATTTTAAGAGGCTAGGTTTTTATGAATGATGAATTATGAATGATAAATGAGTCAATCATTCACAATTCATCATTTATCATTCATAATTCATCATTCAAATGACCGTTCTTTCCGCCCAACATCTAAACAAGTACTTTTACGACCCGGAGAAATTTCAGGTGCTGAAGGATGTTACGTTCGACGTGCAAAAAGGTGAATTTCTGTCTATTGTCGGGAAGTCGGGCTGTGGCAAATCAACCCTGTTGTATCTGTTGTCAACGATGGATACCGATTACGAAGGACAGATAGAAATGGCGGGCACCAATCTACGTGGCCGCAGTCAGGATTTTCTGGCGCATTTCCGAAACGAGCATCTGGGCTTTGTTTTTCAGTTTCATTTCCTGTTACCCGAATTTTCGGCGCTTGAAAACGTCATGCTGCCGGGCCTGAAACTGGGGAAATATTCAGCCAGAGAGATTGAGGAACGGGCGATGGAAAAACTTCGGCTTATCGGCATGAATGAGTATGCCCGCAAACCTGCCAGCAAGTTATCAGGCGGACAACAGCAGCGTGTGGCTATTGCCCGTGCCCTCATCAACGACCCGACGATAATTATGGGCGATGAGCCAACGGGTAATCTGGACAAAGCCAATACCGAAAACGTATTCGAAATTTTCCGCGATCTGGCCGGGAAAGGGCAGACCATCATCGCCGTTACGCACGACCCCGATTTTGCAGCAGGTACCGACCGCGTCATTGAAATGTCGGACGGAATGATCATTGCCACCCATGAAAATAAAGTTTAATAAATACGTCGAGTTCCTGCTGCTGTGGACGGCCCTGGGCGGTGTGGCTGCCCGTCAGTGGATGATTCCAAGCCTCACCTGGCAGATTCAGAGTGTATTGTTTGTGTTGTCGTTTACGCTCTTAAATCTCATCTGGATCTTTCATTATCAATTTAATGAATGGCTGAATCGACGGCTGCCCTTTGAAACCAATGTGCGGTGGCGGATTGCGGTACAGGTGTTGGGCGGCTGGAGTATCGTCAAAACTGTTACCATAACGGTGGGTTATTTCGCAGCGTCGCAGCTTTTCCCTCCTGCCTTGTCACTGATGAACAAGTTCACCTTTGTGCTGGTCGGAATGATGATTTTTTTAGTGAACACAGTTATCTGTCTGGGCTTCATGGCCAGTCATTTACTGAAGCGCTGGCAGGAAAATACCGTTAGGACGGCCCAGCTGGAAAAGGAAAAAGTGCAGGTTCAGTTAGACAGCCTGAAGAATCAGATCAGTCCGCATTTTCTGTTCAATAGTCTTTCATCCCTGGATAGCCTAATTGACGATAACCCCGTACTAGCCCGACAGTTTCTGCAGCAGTTGTCGAAGGTATTTCGCTACGTATTACAGCATAAGGAGAAGGCACTGGTCCCGGTGGAGACGGAGTTGACCTTTATCAAAAACTACGTCTCACTGCTGCAAACGCGTTTCGATGGCGCATTTATTGTCCAGTGTAAACTCTCTGACGACACGCTCGAACACCAGATAGTGCCCGTCACGCTTCAGATTCTGATCGAGAACGCCATTAAGCATAACACCATCAGCGAAGCTCGGCCGTTAACCGTTACCATTTCGGAACATGACGGGTATCTGGACGTATCAAATCCAATCCAGCGCAAGCGGCAGGTGGAAACGTCAAATAAATTAGGTCTGGAAAATCTGAAACTGCTGTACAGCTATCTGAGTCCGGAACCCGTCGAGATTGAGGAGACAGAGACTGTTTTCAGAGTACGTATCCCCCTGCTCGCCTGATTAAAACCAAAATCAGCTCTGAGAGTCTGTTGGGTTACTGTGTAAACTATGCAGAGAACAGATGAAAATAGCGATGACGACTGCTATAATTGGGTATATTAGATCCCTGTGTTATGCGGATTTCTATAACGGCAATTCACTCGCGGAATACGCTTTGTTCACCTCAATAGACACTACCCGTTTTGTTGTATGACGATCCTGCTGATTGAAGATGAACCGCTGATTGCCCGCCAGCTCCAGAAATTGGTACGTCAGCTGGAGCCGAATGCTTTGCTTGAAGGCCCACTGGCGAGTGTGCAGGCTATCTGCGACTATTTCAATGCGTTACGGGCATCGTCGCAGCCGTTTCCCGACCTGGTCATTACCGACATACAACTTTCCGATGGTGTTAGTTTTGAGGCATTCCGCCAGATTAACCTGAACACCCCCGTTATTTTCACGACGGCTTATGATGAGTATGCGATACGGGCATTCAAATTGAACAGTATCGATTATCTGCTCAAACCCATCGACCCCGAAGACCTTAAAGCCGCACTTACGAAATATCATCGATGGGCTGCCAATGGTACGACTGGTTTTGAAGAGCAGTTACGCCATTTTCTTACCCAGATTTCAGAACACGCTCCTACACCCCAATACAAACGCCGGTTTACGGGGCATTACCTCCGTCAGATCGTTTCGATACCACAGGATCAGGTGGCCTATTTTCTACGTAATGAACTAATTTACCTGCATACTACCGAAGGAAAGAAACTGGTGACGGACTATAAAACGCTTGATGAACTTGAGGAGTTAATCGACCCCGACTGCTTCTTTCGCGCCAATCGACAGTGTATCATTCACCTCGACGCGGTTTCTGGGTATCAGCATTTTGACAGTAGCAAATTGATGGTACAGTTGAAACGTCCGAACGAGTTGCAGGAAGTGATTATCAGCAAAGAGAAAGCGGGGCCATTCAGACACTGGCTTGAAGGCTAACCACCACATACCCAGTCAATACCGATTAATCATCAGACTGTTAAAAAAATAAAAAACTATTGCACTGGCACTTATTATTCGTAACTATACGGTTAGTTTCTTTCCTACCCAACTAACCGTATGTTTACACCAACTCCCTTCTTCCGGTCGGGCAGATCCCGGCTTGAATTGATCCGCACCAGTACGCTGGCAACCACCTTTCTGATTGGTAGCCTGACATTATCCTCCGCACAGACTCAATCAGCGTCTGCTACAGTCCCTGAAAGCGTTAGCAAAGTAACAACCGTTGAAGGTATTACAGAATACAGGCTCAGGAACGGCCTTCGGGTTCTGCTCTTCCCCGACCCATCGAAACCGACCGTAACCGTCAACATTACGTATCTGGTTGGCTCCCGGCACGAAGGGCTTGGAGAAAGTGGGATGGCTCACCTGCTCGAACATATGGTGTTTAAGGGTTCGCCCAAACACAAAAACATCATGCAGGAACTGACTGAACATGGCACCTGGCCAAACGGTACCACCTGGCTTGACCGAACCAATTACTTCGAAACCTTTTCGGCGACCGACGAGAATCTGAAGTGGGCCCTCGACCTCGAATCCGACCGGATGGTCAATAGCTTTATTGACAAAAAAGATCTCGAAACGGAGTTTACGGTGGTGCGGAATGAGTTTGAAATTGGTGAAAACTCCCCGCAGTGGACGCTCGAAAAGCGCGTAATGTCGGCCGCTTATCTCTGGCACAACTATGGCCGCTCAACCATCGGCTCGAAAGAAGATATTGAGCGGGTACCGATTGAAAACCTCAAAGCCTTTTACCAGCGCTATTACCAGCCCGACAACGCTGTACTTCTGGTGGCGGGTAAGTTCGACGAAGCCAAAACCCTCGATCTGGTCAATCAATTTTTCGGCTCCATCCCCCGCCCTACCCGGCAACTGCCCAAAACCTATACGGTTGAACCCACGCAGGATGGCGAACGCCACACAACTCTTCGGCGCGTGGGCGACACACAGGGCGTAGCGGCTGCTTACCACGTACCATCGGGTTCGCACCCCGATTACGCTGTGATGGACGTATTGAACGACGTGCTGACCAACGAGCCATCCGGCCGTTTGTATAAAGCCCTGATTGAGAATAAGAAAGCAGCCTCGCAATACGGCTGGACGCCCGCCCTGCATGACCCCGGTTTCGCTTATTTTTATGCAGAGCTTCGCAAAGACCAATCGATCGATTCGGCCCGCACGGTGATGCTGGCTACGCTGGATGAGGTGAGTAAAAAAGCCCCTACCGCTGAGGAAGTCGATCGGGCGAAAACTAAATTGCTCAAGGACATCGACCTGCTTTTCAAAAATACAGACCGACTTGGCCTGCAACTAAGCGAATGGATTGCTACGGGCGACTGGCGACTGGTTTTCCTGTATCGGGATGCCCTTCGCAAAGTTCAGCCTGCCGACGTTCAGCGGGTAGCAGCCGCTTATTTCAAGCCATCGAACCGGACGGTGGGTGTGTTTATTCCCGATCAGAAACCCGACCGTGCCGACGTACCAGAATCACCGGACGTAATGTCGTTGGTCAAAGATTATAAAGGTGAAGCGGCCGTTGCTTCGGGTGAAGCGTTCGACGTATCACCCGCCAACATCGATGCCCGTACCAAACGGGGCGCGGAAGCCAACGGACTGAAATACGCGTTGCTCCCCAAAAGCACCCGCGGCAACTCCGTAAACATGCAGATTCGGTTGCGCTACGGGGATGAAACCAGCCTGATGAATCAGAGTATTCCAGCCCGTTTTACGGCCTCCATGCTCGAACGTGGCACCAAAACCCGTTCGTTTCAGCAGATCAAGGATGAGCTGGATAAACTAAAAGCCCGCGCTTACGTATATGGCTATGGGCAATCCGCTACGGTTCGAATCGAAGCCGAAAAAGATAAATTACCGGCTGTTCTGAAAATCGTTACCGACTACCTCAAAAATCCAACCTTCCCACAGGCTGAACTGGACAAGCTGAAGCAGGAAGCTCTGGCCCAGATCGAGTCGCAGAAACAGGAACCACAGGCAATCGCCTGGAAAACAGTGAGCCGGTTGACAGAACCCTATCCGAAAGGACATCCCTTTTATACGATGACTTTCGATGAGGAAATCGACGCGATAAATAAACTGACGCTTGCCGACGTAAAAGAATTCTACAAAAATTTTTACGGCACGAACAATGCTACGGTAGCCGTAGTGGGCGCTTTTGATGAAGCCGCCGTGCGCAAACAGATCAAAGATGAATTGGGAAGCTGGAAATCCGCAAAACCGTTTACCCGTATTCCGCAGAAGCTTTTTGCTGATCTGAAACCGCAAACACAATCGATTCAGACAAACGACAAGACAAGTGCTGTTTTTGCCGGAGGCATGCAGTTTCCGATGCGTGATGACGATCCGGAATTTCCGGCACTGGCGATGGCAAACTACATTCTGGGCGAGGGTATGCTCAATTCCCGACTGGCGACCCGTATACGGGTAAAAGATGGCCTGAGCTATGGTGTGGGTTCGTACGTATATGCCGATGACAACGACCAAGTTGCCAACTTCGGCTCCTACGCTATTTACAATCCTGAAAACGGTGAGAAATTTGATAATGCCTTCCGGGAGGAAGTTCAGCGGATGGCAAAAGATGGCGTAACGGCGGAAGAGGTCAAAGCGGCCAAGTCAGCTATGTTGCAGGAGAAACAACTGGAGCGTTCGCAGGACGGGGCAATTGCCAATAAATGGGCTCAGTATTTGACTAAAAAAGAAGGTCGCTCGTTTACTTACGATGCCGATTTCGATAAAAAACTCGAAGCGCTTACTCCGGAGCAGATCAATGCTGTCCTGAAAAAATACCTTGATTACAGTAAACTGACAATGGTGAAAGCGGGCGATTTTGAAAAGGCGGCTAAAAAAGCGGCCGAAAAACAACCAGCCTCATCGGTAGGAAGTAGCGCCAAAAATTAAGCGATTGATTTCTGCATTTGCCAAAGGTCCTACTTTCTGTACACTTCAGGCGATTTATTGCAGAAAGTTAACACTGGATGAGCGGTTACATGAATGACCGCTCATCCGCTTTTTAGGCCAGAACCGGCAAAAGCTGTTGATTGTAAATTCTTTTATACCTATCTATACAAACTAAGCTGTTTTAGTCCCAACTAACTGTATTTCTATGCTAAACAATCTCACCCGGTCTAAACCTGGATTGGTCCGGCCTGGATTGATCCAAACAGGTATACTGGCTGCTACCCTGCTGGCCGGAACCTTAACCTTCTCATCCGCACAAGATAAGTCGGCCCCTGTTGCCTTACCCGAAGGCGTTACAAAAGGTGCTTCGGTGGAAGGTATCACCGAATATAACCTGAAAAACGGCCTTAAAGTCCTGCTCTTTCCCGATGCTTCGAAGCCAACTGTTACGGTCAACATCACGTATCTGGTCGGCTCACGCCATGAAGGACTCGGCGAAACGGGCATGGCTCACCTGCTCGAACACATGGTGTTTAAAGGATCAACCAAACACACCAACATCCCGCAGGAGCTGACTACGCATGGGGCGCGACCAAACGGAACTACCTGGCTCGACCGTACCAACTACTTTGAGACGTTCGCAGCGACTGACGAGAACCTGAAGTGGGCCCTCGACCTCGAATCCGACCGGATGATCAATAGCTTTATCAAGAAAAGCGACCTCGAAACCGAATTTACGGTGGTGCGGAACGAGTTTGAGATGCGGGAAAATTCTCCTCAGAACGTACTGAATGAACGCGTCGTGTCGTCGGCTTTCTTATGGCACAACTACGGTAAATCGACCATCGGTAACCGCTCCGATTTGGAGAAAGTACCCATCGAAAATCTCCAGGCTTTCTACAAAAAATATTATCAGCCCGACAATGCGGTTCTGGTCGTAGCGGGTAAAATTGATGAGGCCAAAACGCTTGCTCTCGTCAACGAGTATTTCAGCCCCATCCCCAAACCCACGCGGGTGCTGCAGCCTACGTACAGCGTGGAGCCCGTTCAGGATGGCGAACGGGACGTAGTGCTTCGGCGCGTTGGTGATACGAAAGTTGTTTCGGCGCTCTATCACATCATGCCAAGCTCGCACCCCGATTATCCGGCCATGGACGTACTGACCGACCTGTTAACCGATGAACCAAGCGGCCGGTTGTACAAGTCGCTGATCGAAACCAAGAAAGCGTCGCAGGAATACGGGTATTCGTTTATGACCAAAGATCCGGGCTACGTGTATTTCGCGGCAGAGCTGTTGAAGGAGAAATCCATCGATGAGGCCAAAGCTACCTTACTCGGCACCCTCGATTCAGTATCGATCAAAGCGCCAACCAAAGATGAAGTTGAACGCTCGAAAGCCAAACTGCTGAAAGACGTAGAGATTAGTTTTAAGGACGTAGAACGACTGGGCCGTACGTTGAGCGAATTTATTGCTACGGGCGACTGGCGGCTTGGCTTCCTCTACCGGGATGGTCTGGAAAAAGTTACGCCTGCTGATGTTCAACGGATTGCAAAATATTACCTTAAACCATCGAACCGGACGGTGGGTGTATTTATTCCCGAGCAGAACCCTGACCGGGTAGAAGCGCCCGAGGCACCAAATATTGAGGCCCTTGTGAAAAACTACAAAGGTCGGGCTGCTATCGCGAGTGGCGAAGCGTTCGACCCATCTCCCGCCAATATCGACGGGCGGACCCGGCGCGTAGAACAACCCAATACCATTGAACTGGCGTTATTGCCAAAATCGACTCGCGGCAACGAAGTAAACGCCCGCCTTACTCTCCGATACGGTGATGAGAAAAGCCTGATGAACAAAAGTGCGGTTTCGGTCTTTACAGCGTCGATGCTTGATCGGGGGACTACAACGCGGAGCCGTCAGCAGATCAAAGATGAACTGGACAAACTGAAGGCGCAGGTGAACGTATTTGGCGGTGGCAATCAGGTGAACGTAACCATAAAAGCTACCAAAGAAAACCTGCCTGCCGTACTGCGGATTGTGGGAGACATGCTCAAACATCCGGCTTTCGATCCCAATGAGTTTGAGAAACTGAAACAGGAGCAACTGGCGCAAATTGAATCACAACGGTCTGAGCCACAGAGTCTGGCGTTCACGGCCTTCCAACGCCAGATGAATCCCTATCCGAAATCAGACGTTCGGTATACATCCACGCCCGACGAGGACGTAGCGGATGTGAAAGCGATGAAACTCGATGACCTGAAGCAGTTTCATAAGGACTTTTATGGTGCCCAGAATGCTACATTGGCTGTTGTTGGCGACTTCGATGAAACACCCGTTCGGAAAGTAATAACGGACGAATTGGGTACCTGGAAAGCGAAAAAACCGTTCAGCCGGTTGGTAACCCCCTTCAACGATATCAAGCCTACTCCTCAGGCTATTGAAGCGCCCGACAAAGCCAATGCCTTTATGGTAGCCGGTGTGAACCTGCCCCTGCGCGATGATGACCCAGATTACCCAGCGCTGGTATTAGGCAATTACATGCTCGGTGGCGGTTTCCTCAACTCCCGGCTGGCGGTACGTATCCGGCAGAAAGAAGGCATCAGCTATGGCGTTGGCTCGCAACTTCAGGCAAACCCACTCGACAAAACCGGGATGTTTATGACGTACGCCATTTATAATCCGGAGAATGCGGAGCGGCTCGAAAAAGCCTTCCGCGAGGAAATGGATAAAGCGGTAAAAGAAGGCTTTACGGCCGATGAAATCAAGGCTGCTCGTTCGGGTCTGTTACAGGCCCGGATGGTGTCACGAGCGCAGGACCCATCACTGGTTGGTACGCTTAACAACTATCTGTACCTGAACCGGACTATGAACTGGGATGCTGATTTCGAAAAGAAACTTGAATCGCTAACGCCTGAGCAGGTAAACGCGGCCATGAAAAAACACATCGACCCTTCGAAAATCTCGATTGTTAAAGCCGGTGATTTCGCCAAGGCCGCCAAGAAAGCCGCTGAAAAGCAACCTGCTTCGTCGGTGAGTGGCGGTAAGAATTAATCAGAACCGCACGGGCGGCCCCGCGGGATTTATGTGATTTTATTGATTAGCCTGATTTCAATTAGCTTTCGTTGAAAGCATAAATCACAGTCAATCAATAAAATCAGATAAATCCCGGTTATTTTTTCATACAGTTTAACTATATTTTTCGTTATTTACCTAAAAATCACGTTAAGCTATGAAAAAGTGTCTATTCATTGGGCTTTTGGGGTTAATAACGCTATCTGGACTGGCGCAGAACCGCATCGTTTTGTTACGGGACACCACCCGCCTAAACCTTAGTCTGCCCAAACTGGAGCAGAAATATCCGCCTGCTTTTGCCCGCGTAGTAGGCCAGACGGGTGTTTTCGCTCAACATGGACGAATGTTTATGGATACACTCAATACCCGAAACCAGCTTTTTTTCACGTTTATCGAACGTAATAAAAAACGCCTGCCATTTCCGGGTATCATGCTGCAAACCCAGGAGTATATCCGGCCTGACGGTACGTATGACTGGGTAATTTGTGAGTTTTCAGGACGGGATATGACTCCTGAACAGGAAAGTCAGTTCCTGCAACTGGTATCGGAATGGTATGAACAGCATCCTTATCCGTTCCGAACAAAAACCGGTTTTAGGTGGGCAGGCATGACTATACTGGGCTCCGTACCGCAAAAACGAATCGCCCGGCAAGGCCCAGGTATCATCAGTACGCTCGAAGCTGCCGAGAAAACCAACCGACCCGACACCGTTACGTTTCTGGCTTTTGCTAATTTGGGTCTGAAAACCATTCCAGACGTTGTTTATCGTTTCTCCCGGTTGAAAGAGATTGATTTGTCGAAGAATGAGCTGCACGAATTACCTGCCCGCTTAACGGCTGACATTCCGACTCTTAGGAAGCTGAGTCTGCTTTATAATGCCATTCCCGACGATAGTGTCTTTTTTACCCGTAATAAGCATTTGCAGGCGCTGAATCTGCAAGGCAACAGGCTAACCCGCATACCGTCGTCAGTTCGTTTAAACCGCAGGCTCGAAAGTCTATGGCTGGGCAATAACGGCTTGAAAGAACTGAATATTAAATCGTTACGTAGCTTACGCCAACTTAATGATTTAAACCTGTACAATGCCGGGTTAACTCAGTTGCCCAAAACTATTGGTCGGCTGAAACATGTGAAAGTGCTGGATTTATACCATAATAAACTCACGCAGTTGCCCCGTGAGTTAGGCCGAATGAAGCGGCTGGAACAGTTAGCCATTTCGCACAACGACCTCAAAGACTTACCCCAATCGTTGGCTAAATTAAAGCACTTACAGATTCTGTATGCTCACCATAACCGGCTCAGTCGACTGCCAGACGAATTTCATCGACTGCACAATCTGCATATTCTTGACCTCGGCTATAACTGGATCACCGTAGTTCCCAACGTACTTGGCAAGCTACCGTCGCTGGAAGAACTGACGTTAAACAATAATAATTTGCAGGAATTTCCTGCCGTACTGCTGTCAATCAGGGGGTTGAAAAAGGTGTACATGAGCAGCAATCCTTTATTTGGCCGCGAAGCCATGACCAGCCCTTACGCTTCACAGCTTAAGCAGCTAGAGGCAAATAATATACAGGTAACGTACTGATGGGAAAGGCAGACGGGTATGCGAGATTGACCGAATAAAATTCTGCTTAGAATTTTCATAACCAATCATAGAAATAGCGAAAAAACCACGGGGTAACGGAGAAAAATACAATAGTTTGGTGTTAGGCCAGCATTAGTACATCTGTTGTATGCAAGCTGCCCCTTCTCCTGTTGCCACCACCCCTAGTCGCGTTTCACTCTGGGCGAACTTAATTTCCGTATACATTTTATGGGGATCGACCTATCTGTTCATTCATTTTATGACCGAACGGATGCCTCCCCTGTATATGGTTTCCATTCGCTACCTGATTGCTGGCTCGATTTTATATGGCTATGCACGGCTGACAGGTACCCCCCGCCCCACTCGGGTGGAATGGCGTTCGGCGGGTATTATCGGCGTGATTTTGCTAACTGTATCGAACGGCTGTCTGTCA
Source organism: Spirosoma sp. KNUC1025 (assembly GCF_045160025.1). GTDB lineage: Bacteria > Bacteroidota > Bacteroidia > Cytophagales > Spirosomataceae > Spirosoma. The sequence continues at coordinate 4,141,363 of NZ_CP087139.1, read as the reverse complement.
GTTGGCCTTCAATACCTTCCCAGCGGGATGGCGGCTTTGCTGGGTGGTTTGTTGCCGGTTTATCTGCTGACTCTCAACTGGGTTTCGTTTGGCAAAAAGCGTCCGAGCAACCTGGCGCTTGCCGGTCTGGTTGTTGGTCTGATCGGTATTTACCTACTCGTTAAACCTGACAAATTTGAAGGAACGGGCGGTCTCGACGCTAAACTGATTGGCACCGGGCTTATAGCGTTTGGCAATTTTTCCTGGGCTATCGGTACGTTGCTGACGCCCCGACTTACGCTGCCATCGGCTACCATTTCGAGTGGTATTCAAATGATCGTTGGCGGAGTTGTTACGTTGCTGGTGAGCCTTGTCCTGGAACCAGTTACCCCGCTGAGTATTTTCGATGCACCGGCTAAAGCAATCGGGTCCATGATCTATCTGATCATTTTCGGTAGTATCATAGGTTTTTCGTCGTACTCGTGGCTGGCACGTAATGCCCCCCCTCAATTGCTGGCCACTTACGCGTTTGTCAACCCCGTTGTGGCGATGTTGTTAGGCACCTTGTTTGCGGGTGAAATCTTCTCCAGTCAATCGTTTATGGGGGCTATCGTTGCGTTAGTGGGTGTCGTGCTCATTACGTTAGGACGTAAATAGAGCTTGTCTTTTCTGCAAGGTCTATTTCAGGCAATTACATTCTCCACCGGGGTTTGGGTAAACACCGTTTTGGCAGCTGCTATCCCTTTCTGAAACATTTGTTGCATCAATGCCGGGTCGAAGGTCAGTCCACCCGGTCCGCCCTCCGTGAGTTTTACGTCTGGACGAATGGAGACAATCTGTTTGACAGGTGTATTGGCAACCGGACTGCTGCCCTGGGCAAATGCCAGATCAACAATGCTTGGTGAAACTCCCTGACTGATCAATTTCGCCCGTATTACGTTCAGATACACATTGGTCTGCTCACAGAACGTAGCCAGTCGATAATCATTACTGCCCACATCCTCCGAGAATAGATCAATGGTACGTTCGAGCATACCCATGGCTTTTTTAATCGGCTCATTATCTTCGGGTGTATGCGCCGGATTGTTGGTGATGGCGATGATGGTTTCGGCCCCCTGGTCAATAGCGGCCTGAAAAGGGGTCAGTTCCCGAATGCCTCCATCCACAAACTGACGTACCGGATTAGCGCCGGGCCGCCATTCGATGGGTTGCATAAACACCGGCTGACAGGATGACGCCAGCATAGCCCGCTGAAGATCCGTAACAGTTTGCATCTGAACAACGTCGTACGCATCCGCACTGGCGGCTGGTTGAATGGAGAAATACGTTAGTCGTTCATTCTGCAAACAGACGGTTGCCAGAAATACCTGCCTAGCAGAGGCTTTCAGTTTGTCGAAACGGGCGCTGGTCAGGTTTATCTCAAGCAGATGTTTGAGCGGGCTGGCGTCGTGCAGCGAAACCTGGCTGAGTAAATTCAGAATGCCACCCATGTTCAGTACATCAGTTTGCCGGGTCGTTGTATAAATCTGTTTAAGCAGCTCTAACTCCCCGATGGCCGCCAGCGGAACAATCAGAGAGCCAGTACTGGTGCCACAGTATATATCGAACTGATCAATGGGGCGGACATGCTCATGAATGTACGATAATGCCCCTACCGCAAAGGCGCCTTTCGAACCGCCCCCACTAATCACTAGTGCTGTCTTTGCCATGATATTCTACTTATAAGGGTGTAATGGAACGTTTGAATGGATTATAACTGATACTAAACTGAAACCACGTAGCAGGCTGATTCACCTCCCGGTGAAGTTTGAAAGCAAGCGTTACCAGATCGGAACTCCCGACGCCAATTCCGCCCCCTATCAGTTGCCGACTGTTGAGCGGTGATGGCGCAGTAGCCCATAAATATTCACCCAACAAATGAACATTAAACGAACTGGCGGTCAACACCGAAGGGCCTTCCATCAACTTTAGCGTCAGCCGGGGTCCGGCCAGCGCCCCAACATGCGATGCCGGATAAAAGCCGCCCAGCACGGCTCCCAATTTTAACCGACCGGGTATTATGGTGACCTGAGGCACAGCCTGAAGCGTAAGCAGATATAAGGGGGATACTTCACTTGGCTTATTGAAGCCCTGCCCCAGTTCGATGGGCATGGAAAACCCTTTGGGAAATTCCTGCGCCTTTGCTGGCAGAAAATAGAGCGAACCTATCAGGAGTAAAGCAAATCGCTTCATGGCTAAGAATGAAAGAGCTGCTCAAATATATGTCACACCAAAACAACACAAAACCGTATAAATACCTAATTATCAGAGGATTTATACGGTTTTGTGCTATCTTACCCATCAGTTTAGTTTGGCATTTGCCTTTTCGAACGTATCGACTAAACCGGCGGGGGACTTATGCTCGTCCAGCCTCCATCTACCACCAGACTTTGCCCGGTTATATGTCGGGAAGCGGGCGCAATCATAAACAAGGCCGCATTCGTAATATCGTCAACCGTAGCGGGTCGGCCCATGGGCGTAATGCGCGACCAGATGGGTATATACGTTGGGTCATCCAATGTGCGTTCCGTGAGCGTAGCACCGGGTGCAACGGCGTTCACGCTGATGCCGAGGGGTGAAAAATCAATGACCAATTGCTTGGCCAGCATCTCCAGTCCGGCTTTTGTCATGCTGTAGACAGGCAAACCCGGATGCGCCTGATGCCCTACCACCGACGACATAAACAAAACACTCCCCCTCTTCCCTGATCTCGCATCTGCCGGGCGGCCATCTGCGCCAGAAAAAAACTACCCCGCAGGTTCAGATCCACAATTTTCTGAAAAGCTTCGGGTGCAGTGGTGAAAATATCACCGAAGACCGTAATGCCCGCATTGGCAATGGCCACATCAACCGAGCCGAACAGGCTAACCGCCCGCTCAACCATCTGCTGAATAAACGGTACGTCGGATGCATCGCCGGGGAAGGGCTCACATTGTCCCTTTTTCCCCTCATTACGTATGTGTTCTACCGCTTGCCGGGTCAAATTTTCGTCGTAATCGTTGAGCAGTACGTTGGCACCCTGCCCGACGAGCGCGCGAGCAATGGCAAAACCGATTCCCTGCCCCGCCCCGGTAATCAGCACGGATTGCTTATCAAATACAGCATTCATAGATCGTCAGTCGCCAACGGTTAATGCGAATCGCGTTTTACCTCGCTGCCTGAACCACCGCGCAGAAAATCGAAGTCAGCTCCTTCGTGTGCCTGTGTTACGTGCCGGATATACATATTAACGTAGCCACGGGTATAACCCAGGTCAAGCGGTTTGAACGCTACTAACCGGGACGCTAATTCTTCGTCGGATACATGCAGATGCAAACTACGATTCTCTACATCAAGGGTAATCAGATCGCCGTTTTGCACAAAAGCCAGGTTGCCGCCAACCGCCGATTCGGGCGATACGTGCAACACCACCGTACCGAAGCCGGTACCACTCATACGTCCGTCTGAAATACGCACCATATCGTGTACGCCCTGCGCCAGAATTTTGGCCGGGAGCTGCATATTGCCTACTTCGGGCATACCAGGGTATCCTTTCGGACCAACATTCTTCAGCACCAGAACGCAGCTTGGGTCAACATCCAGATCAGGATCGTCAATACGGGCTTTGTAATCATCAATGTTCTCGAAAACAACAGCCCGACCGGTATGCTGCATCAGCGCAGGCGTAGCGGCTGATGGCTTCAGGACAGCACCGTGCGGACAAAGATTGCCCCGCAACACAGCAATGCCCGATTCAGGTTTGAACGGCGCATCAATCGTTGCGATAACGGCTGAATCGTAACACTGCGCTTCGGCACAATTTTCGCCAATCGAATGGCCATTGACAGTCAGGGCGTCATTGTGTAGAAACTGACGTAATTCGCGGATCACAGCCGGTAAGCCTCCAGCATAAAACAGGTCCTCTACGAAATGCTCGCCAGAAGGCTGGAGATTGGCCAGCAGCGGAATTTTTGCCGACAACGTATCAAAATCATCCAGCGACAGGTCGACGCCAACCCGTCCGGCAATGGCCGTAAGGTGCAATATAAAATTGGTTGAGCCGCCCAGCGCTGCGTTGACCATGATGGCATTTTCGAACGCCTGGCGGGTCAGTATTTTCGAGGGTGTCAGGTTCTCACGTACCAGTTCAACCATCCGGGCACCCGTCAGATGCGCCAGTACTTTCCGGCGCGAATCGGCGGCCGGAATGGTGGCATTGTCGGGTAAAGCCAGACCGAGGGATTCGACCATAGCGGCCATTGTAGACGCCGTACCCATAGGGGCGCAGTGACCAGGCGACCGCGCCATACTGGCCTCAGCCGCGATAAACTCCGCCTGACTCATTTCGCCCATTTTGAAGGCTTCGGCAAACCGCCAAAGATCGCTGGTGCCGATTTTACGTCCCTGAAACCGTCCGGCCAGCATCGGTCCACCCGACACGACCATCGTTGGGATGTCGACACTACAGGCACCCATCACGAGCGACGGCGTTGTTTTGTCGCAGCCACACATCAGAATGACACCATCCAGCGAATTGCCCCGGATACTCTCTTCCACATCCATGCTGGCGAGGTTCCGGAAGAGCATGGCCGTCGGTTTGATCTGACACTCACCCAGCGACATTACCGGAAATTCGAGTGGAAAACCGCCTGCTTCCCAGACGCCCCGCTTGATAGCCTCAGCTAGTTCACGGAAATGGGCGTTGCAGGGAGTCAACTCCGACCACGTATTACAAATTCCGATGACGGGTTTCCCCTCAAACTCGTGGTGCGGAAACCCCTGATTTTTCATCCAGGCGCGGTAAATAAAGCCGTCTTTGCCGGTGCGGCCAAACCAATCGTGCGAACGTAAAGGCATTTTTCTGTATGTAGTTGGCAATAGTCAGTAAAGACAACGGAGGCACGAATTTTACTTCCGATGCTTCTGGTTAGTCACTCATCGAACCGGCTTTTCAACCCGCTTTTGAACAGTTTTCTGAGTATACGCTCTATGAATGACTGAAATTTACGGCCTGAAAATTAGCGTAAAAAAAATCGTTTGGCGCTGTAAACGAGTTATTAAGAAAATCCAGCAGCAAATGCCCGGTTTTACTAAGCATTTTGAGTGCTGGGCTGAGTATAGAAATGCACCCGAACTCAATACGTATGAAAAAGATACTCATTCTGCTCCCTCTTTTGTTTTCAGGGATCGTAGCATCTGCCCAAACGAAACCTGTCCCTCCTACCCCTGCGTCGGTTGTTTCAGTCATTGAAGGGGTTACTGGCAAACGGTTTGTACCTGATACAACCTTTGCTGCCTTATCTGAGGAAGACCAAAGCCTGCTGGCCAAACAGCCCCTCGCTAATTGGGGACTGCTCCAGGAATCGTCCGATAACATGGCCTTTTCTAATCTGGTGATTGGCACTCGTTCTTATCAGCTGGTTGTCAGGCGGCTACCGAAATCATCTCATCCTATGGCGATGCTGGTACGGTATACCACCCCGGAATCCAAACCCGAAACCATAGCCCGCGGTACACTCCAGCCCAAAGCTGAAGAAAAGCCCAAATAAGCTCTGCGTACCTACGCTGTTGATTAGTAATCAGGCCGTTGGGTTGCTGATACCATTCAACGTCTGCGTGATGGCGGGAAGTATGGCCTTGACTTCGGCTATATACTGTTCGACTAACGGCCTGATTTCGGCAATATCATGCTTTGCGCGGATGCGCGTTTCAGCTTCCAGAATTAATCGGGTTGCTTCGCTCATCCCAAGCATTTTCGTGTGTACTTTTTGGGTATGAATCAATCGACCCACGGTGTCGGTATCGCCCTGATCCAAAGCAAGTTGTACCTTTTCAAGTTCTTCCGGGGTTTCGCTCAGGTAGATTTCCAATAGTTCGCTTGCCAATTCCCGATCATCGCCCACAGCACTCATCAGTGAATCTATGGAGAACGACGTAACGGGCTCAGCAACCTGTTTATTAAGCGACGTCCCTTGGGCTTCAGATCCGCCGTTTGGTATGTATTTGTGAATTAACCGCTGAAGTTCATCGACCTGAAAGGGTTTGGGCAGGAAGTCATTCATGCCGGTTTTCAGGCATTCTTCCCGTTCGCTGGCCAGTGCATGAGCGGTCATAGCAATAATAGGTATCGAACTTTTCAATTTGGTCCGGATATGACGGGTCGTTTCATAACCATCCATCACGGGCATCTGAATATCCATCAAAATGATATCGAACGTGTTTTCCTGGAGCATATCCAGCGCTTTCTGGCCGTTTTCTGCCATGTACGCACGGTGCCCTAATCGCTTGAGAACCTGAAGAATAAGTTTTTGATTGATCAAATTATCTTCCACTACCAGTACGTGAATTTCACGGTCAGCCGAAAGCTGGTCTGCTGTAAACTTCGTAAGCTTTTCGCCAAATTGTTCTTCGGCAATCTGATACGTTATTTCGATCATAAATCGGGAGCCCTTCCCGACTGTGCTCTCAACAGCCACCGTACCGCCCTGAAGCTCCGTTAATGTTTTTACGATATTTAATCCCAGTCCAGTACCGCCATAAAACCGCGTAGTAAAGTCGTTTGCCTGTCGGAACCGTTCAAAAATATGGGGTAGAACATCAGCCTCAATGCCAATACCCGTATCCTCTACGATAAAGCGAACCTGCACAGAATCATCCGTTTCCGCCAATTTTTCAATCGACAGCGAAATAGAACCTTCCCGGGTGAATTTAATGGCATTGTTGAGCAGGTTAAGTAAAATCTGAGTCAGGCGGGTAGGGTCACCCAGTAAAACGGGCGGTAAGGTTGAGTCAATTTTCGTCAGCAGTTTCAACTCTTTATCGGCTGCCGGTGCCTGAAACATCGTTTTGATTGACGACGTAAGCAGATACAGGCTGAATGGAATTGATTCCAGCTTGATCATTCCCGCTTCTATCTTCGATAGATCAAGAATATCATTGACAATGGTTAACAGGTTTTTACTGGCCGTTCGGAGCAGCCCTACAAACTCTTTCTGATCATTATCGAGCGAGGTATTGTCCAGTAATTCAGAAAAACCAATAATTGCATTCAGGGGTGTACGAATTTCGTGGCTCATATTAGCCAGAAAGTTCTCTTTCAGCTTAGCGGTTTTCTCGGCTAGTTCCTTAGCCTCCTGCAGCCGCTGTTGCGACTGAACCCGGTCGCTGATATCGATGCTCGATGTGATTACATACTGTACGTTTCCGTCAGCGTCGTAGACGGGCGACGAAGAGGTTAAGACCTGAATCGCCTTTCCATTCACCCGCATTTCGAGATCATCGGCCTGAGAGGCTACGCCATGCAGGGCACGGTACGTTGGCCGTTCTTCATACGGGTACGGCTCTCCACCCGGATAGCGAAAAATGTCGAACGATCTGGTAGCGTCTGAGTATGAATCAATCTGATCGATGTTGTCAAATAAGCGGGAAGCCGCACCATTCGCATAATAAAACTCACCTTTCTGGTTGACAATGATAATGGAGACCGGTACGGCGTCGAGCAATTTCTTCGTTTGCTGTTCGCTTTCAGCGAGTTGCTTGTTCAGCTGATTGGACTCCTGTATCGTCTGAAAAAGAAGATAAATAGCCCACATAATCATAGCTAAAGCCATAATGGACCCCACTAGACTACTGAGCGTGGCGTAACTGGCTGATCGTTCGTTGTGCTTGGTTCTGGCTTCGAGCAGTACTTCTTCATAGCTTTCAGCGAGTTTTAAAACCTGGCTGAAGTTCGTACTAATGGCCATGTATTGCTCAAGGGAATCCAGGTGAGCTTTTCCATCGGCAATATTGCCTTCCTTAAACAGGGAAGCACTACGAATCAATTTGTTTTGGTATAGTTTTTCGAGGGATTCTATCCGATTTTTCTGTACTGGATTGTCAAAAGTAAGTTTATGCAGTGCCGAAAGCTGTTCTGTCATTTCACGCGCATTCCGGTTGAATTCAGCTTTAAAATAGGGGTTCTTACTGAGCAGATGGCCCCGAAGATCATTGTCCAGGTTGGTCAGTAATGCCTGAACCCGCTGCATTTTATTCAGTACCAAATGCGTATGAACCTCCCAACTGTTTGCTTTGATCAATTGCCGAATGGTTCGATGTGCATTGATACCAACGAGTATGGTAATCAGCAAACCAAAAGCAACCATGAAGACAATTCGCCTATTTTTTTTCATTATACATGCAATTGGTCAATCAATTAGCTAATTCTGGTTTAACGTGAGCTATTCGTTATATACGTAATGGCTACTACGTAAACCGGTACGAGAAAAGCGCCTACGCGTTGTTTAATCATCCAGCTTTCATTGGTATGAGTGTATTACGTATTGCTCATACCTGTTGTCAGGCCTTTAGCCGCTGAGTACTAGTCTGTGTTGGCATACTGTAGGCCGTCGTTCCCGAAAAAATAACGCGGATTCCTGCTATGTAGCCTGTTAACTATTTTTGGTGAAAATATTATTATACGTCAAAGCTAACATACTTATGTTACTAAAACACGATCTATCGCAACTAAAAATCAATTTTATCTGCTGATTTTTTCCATTTCACATTATTTATCAATTGAATCTGTTAAAAGAGAGCCCCGTTACTCAATCAACTTTTTCGTTCGCTTGTTTAAGCACCAAGCAGCCTATCCTGTCATGAAACTTATTCTATATAAAACGATAACGCTACTATTGATTTCGGGGGCTTTTGCTACTGCCCAAAGCCGCTTTTCGGTTTCCGCAATGTTGGCTCCTGCGTATTCCCATAACCATACACGATTAAACCTTCTGATTCCCGATGGTATGGGTCAAACAACGAACGTACAGGTTTCCAGTAATACGTCGTCGGTTGGTTATTTGGCCGGTGCGATGTTTCAGTACGGGTTTAGCGACCAATGGTCTATATCGGCAGGTTTCTGGTACAATCGAGTGGGCACAGACGGAACGTTTCCGTTTACACTGAATCCAGTTCCTGTGCGCATCATCAATCAGGATTTGCAGATTCCAGTTTTGTTAAACTACCGACTAACAACTAAGCGGCTGTCTCCTTATTTTTCCGTGGGCAGCCTGGCAAATTTCCGGCAGAAAACAATTTACCGGGATGAATCCAATACAGGCGAAGGAAATGCCCGGGTGTTGTTTAAAGATCCCGTCAATTACCGGGCTGTGGTTGGCGTGGGCGTATCGTATCGCGTAAACCAGCAGTGGACATTACTTTTCCAGCCTCAATTAGTCTGGCGATTCAGGCCCGAAGGCGATTTTGAAGCATTTACTGTATATCAGCTGAACGGGTCGTTTCAACTGATGTACACGTTCTGAATGAGCTGACAATCATTTACGGTCAGAATGGCCCAGGCTTTTCTCAGGATTAACCACATCCCGAACGAGCTGTTTCAATTCCTTACTCTCAGGAAACCGACCTTCTACTTTTCGATCGAAAATAACATCGTCGTTAATCCGAACCGAAAACCGTCCGCTTAGCTCTGCCGGACGTAGCAATACGCCGTGAACATCGTCGGTGAACGTAGTTAGCAGTTCCTGAGCCATCCAGGCTGCCCGTAACAACCAGCCGCATTTAGGGCAATATTCTATCGTTATGGTCGGTTTCATGCGCTTAGCCGTATGCCTTTTTCTTCAATCATAATTTTTCGCTCGCGGTATAATGTTCCAATCGCTTTCTTGAACGTCTTTTTACTCATTTCCAACGCTTTATAAATGGCTTCTGGCGGGCTGTTGTCCGTGAGTGGCAGGAATCCATTTTCAGCTTTGAGTGTAGCAAGAATCCGTTGCGCGTTGGGCTCTACGTTCTCAAAACCAGTTCGTTGCAGGCTTACATCGACAAGATTGTCATCGCGAACATTCTTGATATAACCAATCAGCGGATCACCGGGTCGGACAGTCCGGAAAATTTCATTCGCGTAGATCAACCCCTTGTATCGATTATTAATAATGACGTTTACGCCAAGATCGGTGGTCTCGTAAGCCAGCAGTTGCACCTCGTCGCCAGTTTGAAGATCGCTCACGTCGGGGTCCAGAAAACGATTGACTTTACTGGAGGCTACTAAACGATCGGTACGACTATCCAGGTACATAAACACGACGTACCAGCGACCCACTTCCATTGGCCGGGCCTGTTCGCGATGGGGCACCAGCAGGTCTTTTTCCAGGCCCCAATCCAGAAAGGCACCCGCGCTGGTAACTGCTACAACCTGAAGACTGGCAAACTCATCCCGCTGAATCGTGGGCGTCAGTGTTGTGGCAATTGGCCGATCCTCAGAATCAGTGTACACAAAAACATCGATCTCATCGTCGATTTCGAGCGTTTCGGGAACGTACTTATTAGGCAACAGTATATCGTTTGCATAATCGTCTGTCTGGCGGTCCGACAGGTCACCGAGGAAAACGCCAACGCTGGTTTTGCGAAGGGCCGTAAGGGTATTGATTCGTCCGATTTCAATCATAAGCATTGGCAATACCTATACCAGGCTCATTGCCGACAGGTATCTGGCCGACAAAGATCGTTGTTTTAGTGTTGTAGTTAACTCAATTTCCCAAATACAGGCCGACAAACCTTTCTCAGGGTCCTCACTGTAAGCCCGTCGACTAGCTAACGTAACGGGGTTTTCAGCAGTAAAATCGGTGATTTTCCCATTGGCAAACAGCGCTCACCACTAGTACATTTACATACTCAATGACAACGACTTGTCGGTAGCAGATTAATACGATTCACCACCCACAAAACCACAGTGCTCATGAATATTGCATTCACTTCCGACCTCTGGATAGTTCTGCTTATTATGCTGGTTGGCGGTATTTTAGGCGGTATTGTCAATTTTTATTTTGTCCCCGCCCCTACTGACCAACCCCAGTCGTTAGGGCGCTGCGTGATTCTGGGCGTTGGCGCTTCGGCCCTTGTACCCATCTTTCTGTTTATTACCCAAAGTAAAGTGCTGGACAAACTGTTTGCTCCCGTAAGCGCCAATTTATCTGACTCCGACAAAGCCATCGATACGCTGTTTTTTATCAGTTTATGTTTTCTGGCAGGCATTTCGTCTACTCGCTTTATTACGTCGGTGAGCGACCAAATGATCACGCAATTGAAGGAAGACATAAAAGACACCAATAAAACGGTCAAAGAAAACAGTGAGAAAATAGATAAAACGCAGCAGGTTGTTGAAGAAACGAAAGCGACGGCAGTTGATACGGAGAAAAAAACAGCTGAAAATAAAGCGACCCTTCAGGCGCTGAAAGAAGTTCAGAAAGCCCGTTCATTGAGCAACCCGTCGAACGATCTGTCTGTTCAGCCTGAAGCTACCCGGGGATTAAGCCCAGCCAATTCAGACGATCCGCAAAAAGGGCGGTGGGGCGGCAAAAACACAAACAATTCATACCAGTTGTCGGCAACGGTAACTGCCATTGATAGTGACAATGATTTTTTTCGGGTCGTGTTGCAGGTCCTTTATATCGGCCCCGACCCTGCCCCAGCCGACGATGTTGTTACGTTTCATTTACACAATACCTTCACGCCATCGGTGCGCCAGGCACCGTTTCAGGATAAAAAAGCGAGTCTGGAATTATACGCCTGGGGCGCCTTTACGGTTGGAGCCGTTACGTCAAACGGCACTAAACTAGAGCTTGATCTCAGCGATCCGACACTGGTTCCCGACGCTCCACAAACTTTCCGTGATCGGTGATTTATCGCGCTCGATAAACGTACCCGTAACGGGCTGACGATCAGTCAATCTAAGTCCCAACACGTTCCCGGCAGTTCCTTCATATTAACAAACGTTAACGTATAACATTGATTGTCAAGGTACTAAACTCCGGATGGAGTCGTTATAAATTCATTACCATCCTGAATTTAGTTTTGTTCAAGCGTATTGGATTCTCCCTGCTAATAGCCGCTATACGTCCGGCTGTCGCCCTTGCTGCGAAGTTTATACCGCTAAATGCAGTTCCTTCACTGCCCCTCACTCTCTCAAAATCAAACGTTGTTGCCAAATCCGACGCCACGGCATCAGCCCATCCGACCACGCTTGTTAAGGCGACCATTGCTACCGAGCCTGAGTTGCCTTTACTGGATGTAAATTTCTGTGGTGAATGCTTGCCGTTCGATCGGGCGGATGTAGTTGATCGCTGGAAACATGTCTTTACGTTGTTCCGGCCGCAAGCCAGCGACCTGGGCAGCCTTCGCGAACGGGCCGAATCCTTTTCCCGATTATCGACCCTATTCTGGAAAAGTACGACATACCCGATGATTTTCGCTACGTGCCGCTGGCCGAAAGTGGCTTAAAAGCCAAAGCGGTGTCGCGAGCGGGTGCAGCCGGTTACTGGCAACTCATGCCCGGTACCGCCCGTAACCTGGGCCTGAAAGTAAGCGGACGAATCGACGAACGGTTCAACGTTCTGAAAGCCACTGATGCGGCCTGCCGGTATCTTCGAGCCTTATATACTCAGCTAGGCTCCTGGTCACTGGTAGCGGCTGCCTATAATGCTGGACCGGGTTATATGAAAAATCAGCTTCAGCGCCAGGCTCACCGCGATTACTACCGGATGAGTTTACCCGCGAAACCCGCTATTATCTGTACCGCGTTCTGGTATATAAAGAGGTTCTGTCGCGCCCTGACGACTATTCGTCGTTTCTGTCTCCAGCGCCGGTTTTACAGACGGCTTATCAGACCTGGACACGCGCTACGTTACGCCAGGCAGCCTAATCGACCTGAAATCCTGAATACTGACACCGGCCCAAATGTTTTGAATTTTCGGGCCGGTGTTTATTTATTACCAAAATAAAACCACAGCTTTACAAATGAGTTATTAGGGTATTGTTGGCACTATACGTCTGGCCAGCACACTTTCGAGCGTCTGAATGCAATCTGACACCACAAAATCCGCAAACGAGGCCACTGGCAGAGCCGTCACTACCCGTCGGTTTGATCGTTTATTTCTGGCAATAGCCGATGTTGCCTCCTTTATCGGCCGCTTCTTTCGGGAAGCGTTCTTACCGCCTTACGAATTCAAGGAAATAGTCAGGCAGTGTTACGAAGTAGGCTTCCGCTCGCTGCTGCTGATTTCGACAACAGGCTTCATTACCGGGATTGTCTTTACGAATCAGTCGCGGCCATCGCTGTCCGATTTCGGCGCTACGTCCTGGCTGCCTTCACTGATTGCTATCGCTATTGTTCGTGCTCTGGGCCCACTGGTTACCGCCCTGATTGCGGCCGGAAAAGTTGGCTCAAGCATTGGGGCCGAATTGGGGTCCATGAACGTAACAGAGCAGATAGACGCCATGGAAGTTTCCGGAACGGACCCGTTTAAATTTCTGGTTGTCAGCCGGGTTATAGCCACGTCGTTTACGATTCCGCTTCTGACCATGTACACCATTTTTGTGGCGCTGATTGGTGCCTACATCAATGTGAATCAGAATGAACAGACTAGTTTTACGTCTTACATACAGGAAGTATTCGGGGCCATTACGTATCTCGACATTTTTGCGTCTGTTCTGAAGTCAATCGTCTTCGGATTTACTATCGGCATGGTTGGCTGTTATAAAGGCTTTCACTCGTCGAAGGGGACCGAGGGCGTCGGGAAAGCGGCCAATTCAGCGGTTGTTACGTCCATGTTTCTGGTATTTATTGAAGAATTACTCTCCCTCCAGATTGTCAGCGCAATTCGGGGGAGCTAATAAAATTTTGAATGATTGAATGTTGAATGACTGAATGAATAAAGAAAACAGGCTAGAGCTATCGATTCTATCATTCAATCATTCTTTCATTCAACATTCACTCATTAAGATGGCAGAAAAGACAGAACCGGTAATTAGCATAAAAGGGCTGAAAAAGTCCTTTGGAAGTTTGCACGTACTACGGGGCGTTGATTTAGAAGTCAACCGGGGCGAAAATATGGTCGTTCTGGGGCGGTCGGGTACGGGCAAATCCGTATTGATAAAAATTATGGTCGGCCTGCTCAAACCCGATGCCGGCAAGGTCATTGTGCTGGGTCAGGACGTCGAGAAATTACAAGGCAAAGAACTGGATGAATTTCGGCAGAAAGTTGGATTTTCCTTTCAGAGCAGCGCCCTGTACGATAGCATGAGCATACGCGAAAATCTGGAGTTTCCGCTCGTAAGAAACATCCGGAATCTGAGCCGTGACGAAATCAATCAGGCGGTCGAAAAAGCACTGGATGACGTTGGATTGTCGCAGACGATCAACCAGATGCCTTCCGAACTGTCGGGTGGGCAACGGAAGCGGATTGGTATTGCCCGTACGCTGATTCTCAAGCCGGAAATTATGCTCTATGATGAGCCAACGGCCGGGCTGGACCCAATCACGAGCGTCGAAATCAATAATTTGATCAACGATGTTCGCGAACGACTGGGCGCTACGTCCATCATCATTACCCACGACCTGACCTGCGCCAAAAGCACCGGAGATCGGGTTGCGATGCTTCTGGATGGACGGTTCGAACGAATCGGTACGTTCGACGAAGTTTTCGCCGATCCCGACGAGCGTATTCAGCAATTTTATGATTACAAATTTGTGAATTAAACAGATTTCATCGTTTACGGTTTTCAGTGTACGTTCTAACGCTTATGGGCTATTTTTTTGAAGAAAGCACACAAGCAACCGAATTGGCGGATTACTTGACCGTAAGCCGTATACTGGAAACCGTTAATCACCACTATTTCAAATGAGTACCGAATCCACTAAACGCTCAGTTATCGTCGGCATTTTTGTCCTGCTGGGAATTATCATTTTTGTAGCAGGGGTGTTTGTGCTGGGAGGCCAGCAAAAACGCTTTACGAAGAGTATTCGGCTTATAACTATTTTTAAAGATGTGGGCGGTCTGAAAGTGGGAAATAACGTCTGGTTTTCGGGTGTCAAAATTGGTACCGTCAAGCGGATTAGTTTTACGGGAACAGCACAGGTCGAAGTTGATTTAAACATCGAACAGAGTTCGCAGCAATACATTCGGAAAGACGCCAGCGCCAGTATTGGCAGCGATGGGTTGATCGGTAATAAAATCGTGGTCATTGCGGGTGGCACAAACAGCCATCCTGAAGTGGAAGATGGCGACAAGCTTAAAACGTCGGAAGCCCTGAGCTCCGATCAGATCATGTCGACTCTACAGGAAAACAACAATAATCTGCTTAAAGTCACCAACGATTTTAAGGAACTGGTTGGCAACCTTAAACGGGGCAAAGGCACCGTTGGCGCCGTTCTGACCGACTCGTTGGTAGCGGAGAATTTTAAGCGAGCCATGCAAAATCTGGAGAGAGCGTCGGCTAATACGGTGAAAGTGACAGGCTCAGTGACGCAGTTTGCAGCCAAGCTGAATACGCCGGGCACACTGGCCAATGAACTGGTAACCGATACGACGGTGTTCCGACGGCTCAGTCGGTCGGCTACGCGGTTTGAAACAGCAACCACTTCGGCCGATCAGGCGGTTTCGAATCTGAACAAGAGTTCTGAAAATCTGTACCGTACATCCGAAAAACTGAACAGTACCAGTTCACCCCTCGGCGTACTGCTAACTGATCAGCAGGCGGCTACCAATTTACGTACTACGCTCAGCAATCTGAGTAAAGGAACGGCGATTCTTAACGAAGATTTGAAGGCCGCTCAAAGCAATTTCCTGTTACGTGGATTTTTCAAAAAACAGGCAAAGGAAACGGCAAAACAAAAAGTGGATAGTGCGGCCGCTGCAAAACCATAACCAGATAATCCAGCCAGGGCAATACGTTACGTTAGTGATTTAAGGAAGAGACTGAAACAGGCTGTGGGCGGATAAAAAAATTTCGTATTTAGCGCTGGATTTATCGTAACCCCATCATACCAGCTTATTTCATGAAGCAGCCACTTCGTTTCTACCCTGTTGGGCTTTTGTGTTTAGTGAGCCTGAACTGGGCCTGTAGCACGCACCACGATGCCACTGCCCCCGATTTGCTTAAGGCTAACCTGGATACGACCGTTAGCCCTGGCAGCGATTTTTTTACATACGCGAATGGTAACTGGATAAAAAAGCACCCCATTCCAGCCTCAGAAAGCAATTGGAGTATTGGGAAAGAAGTACAAAACGAAATCTATGACCGGCTGCGAGTCATAAACGAAGAAGCCACCCAGGCAAAGGCCACCAAAGGAAGCAACCAGCAAAAAATCGGCGACTTTTATGCGTCGGGTATGGATTCAACCCGCATTGACCAGCAGGGTATCCAGCCGTTACGTACAGAATTGAATCAGATTGACGCCATCCGTTCGGCTCAGGATGTAAAGGCCGTTATTGCTCACCTTCAAACGATTGGCGTAAACTCCCTTGTCAATGTATTTGTCAACCAGGATTTTAAGGACAGCGAAAAAATGGCCTTATATCTATGGCAGGGTGGTTTAGGGCTTCCAAACCGGGATTATTACGTCAATACGGATAGCCGGACGGTTGGAATCCGAAAAGAATACATTCAGCACGTTTCGAAAATGTTCGGCTTGATGGGGCAGGCACCCGCATTGGCCAAACAGAACAGCGAGCGTGTCATGAATCTCGAAACGAAACTGGCCAAAGCGTCCCGCAAACTGGCTGACCTGCGCGACCCATATGCCAATTATAACAAAATGGCGGTTTCGGAACTTCCTAAGCTGATGCCGGGCACCGATTGGAAAACTTGGCTAAACCAGATGAGTATCAATAATCTGGATACCGTGATTGTGGGGCAGCCCGAGTTTTACAAAGAAGCCTCCCGTCAGCTTTCCGCCAACAGTCTGGACGATTGGAAAGCCTATTTGACCTGGCATCTGCTGAACAGTTACGCTACGACACTCAGTCGCCCCATCGATCAGGAAAATTTTCATTTCTACGGCACCATTATGCAGGGAAGCACCGAACAGCGACCACGCTGGAAACGGGTGCTCGACCAGGAAGAATCGGCTATGGGTGAAGTACTTGGTCAACTCTTTGTAAAGGATTATTTTTCACCCAAAACGAAGGAGCGTTACGAAACAATGGTCGATAACGTAGTGGATGCCTTCCGCGACCATATCAAAAAACTGGACTGGATGAGTGCAGACACCAAAGAAAAGGCGCTTTCCAAACTCAATAAAATCAAAAAGAAAGTTGGTTACCCCGACAAGTGGAAAGATTTTTCAGACTTGCAGATTGATCGAAGCTCTTACGCTCAGAACGTAATGCGGGGCCGACAGTGGTGGAACAATTACTGGATTTCAAAACTGGGCAAACCCGTCGACCGCACCGAGTGGGCCATGACTCCCCAGACGTATAATGCTTATTACAATTCGAGCAACAACGAAATTGTTCTGCCCGCAGCCATTTTTGCCATTCCTGGCCTGAAAGATGAAGATGCCGACGATGCGCTGATTTACGGATACGCGGGTGCTTCAACCATCGGCCACGAACTGACGCATGGGTTCGACGATGAGGGCAGCCAGTTTGACGAAAAAGGAAACCTGCGCAATTGGTGGACAAAAACGGACCGGACACTCTTTGACCTGAAAGTGGCCCAGATCGTGAAGCAGTTTGATCAGTACGTAGTGCTGGATAGCATGCACGTAAATGGCCGGGCTACGGCCGGAGAGAACATCGCCGATCTGGGTGGCATTGTCATTGCCCTGGATGCGTTCAAAAAAACCGATCAATACAAAAAGGGCGAAAAAATAAGCGGTCTGACGCCGACACAACGGTACTTTTTGGGGTATGCACTGGGCTGGCAGGGGCATCAGCGCGACCAGCGATTAGCGCAGCAAATTCTGACGGATGTTCATGCGCCAGCCAATCTGCGGGTGAATGGCCCTTTCTCCGACGTACCGGAATTTTATCAGGCGTTCAATGTCCGACAGGGCCAGGCGTTATGGCGACCTGACAGCCTCCGCGTTACGATCTGGTAAGGCTCAGTCAATCAACCAGGTGGTAGCCGTTTAACGTAGCAACTACTATCACCTGGTTGATTCAACGACCGTAGTTATTCCTGCTGAACGGAACTGGCTCCGCTCACACGCTGGCGAACCGACGGATTTCCCCGATAGCGTACGGAACTGGCTCCGCTAGCGTCAACATCTAATGAATTCGCTACGCTGACATTAGCTTTGCTGGCTCCGCTGGCCCCTAGATTAGCGTCATTCACCGGATAGCTATAGCCCTGCAATTGTGAAGCCCCCGATAGATCAGCAACCAGCGACGTACCGCTTCCGGTTAGCTGAAGTCTGGATGCGCCCGACAGTTCAACATTCGTACGGGCAGCTTTTACCGAAACCTGGGCTTCCGATGCCCCCGAAAGCTCAATGTCAAGACCGTTAAGATTTGTAAAATCAGAAATGGTTGATTTGCTGGCCCCCGAGAAATTAACCCCGCGCAAAGTCGGCATAGTAATAACAAACGTAGTTGAATACTTACGATTACGTGCATTACGGTACTGGGCGATTAGCGTACCATTTCGCGTATATACGTCCAGGTCATCCAGATTCCGGCGATCACCTTCCACCGTAATCGAAAACGTATTTCCCTGCTGCACCGAAATAGTGAAGGCGCTGCCCATATCCAGCCTGTCGAAATTTGTGAAACTATACGTTTGCTGTGCGCTCTGATAAGGCCCAACATCTTCCCGTCGCCAGGAGCAGCCAGCCAGCCCAATCAACAGCGCGATCAGAAAAATTCCATGAAGTTGTGTGTGTGTTCTCATACTTGTTATCTGATTATCATAAACGTTGTGCATTATTCACTGCGCTTTTCCTGTACAGGACAGCTACGTGAGCCTTCCCCCTATTGATCCGTGAAAATTTTTTAGATTTTTTTCAGGCAATGTAGTGTCGGTTATGAGTAACCGACACCACACCAACGTCATCACCACTACCACTTTCCATATCGAAGCCCAACCTGAAAGCCAATCCAGCCGGAGTGAAGGGCGCTACTATACGAATCGGTACGGTCGGCAAAGAGTGTTACGTCCGGCTGAAGCAGTGGACGGGCATGGCTATCTGATCCAAAATACCAGTTGAACGATGGCCCGAAGGCGAGGGAGAGATGACTGCTGAGTTTGGTCTCAATCAGGGTATTGATACGAATCTGGCTGTTCCATTCGGATGAATAGTTTCGATCAAAATAAAACAGATGATGGTAGATGGCTTCCAGATTAAGCAACGTAGAACGCGACAGACCGACGGCCGATCCCAGACCGTAGCCCGCACTCAGCCGAGGACTTCCTACCCGGTCGAAACTATGGCCAGCGGCAAGAATATTATACAACTTCCGCACTCCTGTCCGCAGCGTTACGTTCAACAGATTCACTTCATTGGCGGCTACTTCAATCCGCTGGTAACCCCCTTTATGAACGTAGCTGATCAGCCCAACAGGTACGCTCCCTACCGTATCGGCCACGTTGATCAAGCTAATTTGCAGGCCCGACGTGACGCGGTGTGCACGATTCACTATTCCGCTGATTTGCCAGCCGTTTACGTTCCGACGCGTGTAATTTATCAAACCCGCCAGTTGAACCCCCTGAACCGATTGCCCTGCTACGTTGAGAAGTCCTCCCATCTGAACGCCCTGAACATCACTGGCAACCACATTCATCAGACCACCCGCCTGCACCCCGCTAACTTTTCCAGCGACTATATTCACCAGGCCACCTGCCTGAAATCCGTTGACACGCCCACCCACTACGTTAGCCAATCCAGCTGCCTGAAACCCCTGTACATCTGCCCGAACGAGGTTCATCAGGCCACCAACCTCAAATGCCCGTACACCGAACGAATACCCAACCAGCGCATTGATCGAATATCGATTGCTGATACGTCCGCTCAGGCGATGGTTCGTGCCAATAAACGGCACGAACGACACCTGCCAGTCGCGGTAAAGCGTATCCCGGCTCAGGTTTATATCATGAATTGCCTGTTGTGCCGACAGAAATAATTTTGTGATGCCATTCCAGGCTCGTTCACCACCCGCTATGGGATTAAACTGTTTTGGAGTGGTGTCCTGAACCGGTGCTGGTGGCGCAACCGCAACAGAAGCCAAAGGCGGCTCAGCCGGCCGAACGGTATCTTCGGTTATTCGAACCGAAAGCGGCTGAACCGGGGACGTAACGAGTGGCTGTGGAGTCATGCGGATATTCACAGCGTGCGAAACCCTCGACCGGATCAGAACCGTTTCGCCCAAATACGCCTGCTTCCGTACATCCAGACGTACAGACGATATGGTTGTGGGCAGTTGCAGGCGATAATACCCAAAGGGGTTGCTGACGGTGGAGGCCAGCGTCGTTTTCTCGAAAATACTCGCCTTAGCAATACGTTCGCCGGTTTGTTCATCCAGAATGTAGCCATCCAGCAGGAAGCTTTTGGGCTGGGTATCTATGGGTTCGACCCGGAGTAAAATCACATGGTTGCCGCGCGATTTATAGGCCACCCGATTCTGAAACACCCGGTTGAGTACCTCACGAACAGGCGTATTGGTCAGGCGAATCGTAATTAGGGTGTTACTCTCAAGTCGACCGGGATCATAGGAGAATTCAAATCGTCCGGCACGGCTAATCTGGCGTAGCGCATTTTCGAGCTTTTCGTTGCGTATATCCACCGAAATCAGTCGATCAAGGGGTGAAGGTGCCTGTGCCAGCAACCGAACGTTTGTTAAAAAACAAATCAGAAACAGGTAATAACGTATCGGAATCATTGCGGTATGTTTTTCAGCAAGACACCCAACTGATCGATCCCCCCTATTTTGGGAGAATGTTAAGTTATAAATCTCTTTACGCCCCAACTCCCTGAAGGGGGAGTTCGCTGAGACTGGTTTGCTCCACCTTCAGGGGGCAGGGGACGGTCCGATGGGTCGGTGAACAGACCTGAACGTAACAGCCCTGATAGCCTGGGGTATAAGCTTACACCATTCGTGGGCCTGAGAATTTGTATCCTCAACCTGGCCATTTACTCACAACCATTGCCTTCTAAAATCACTTGCTGGCCCAGATGCCGGATGCGAAGACCGAATGTTTCGGCCGTAACGGAGAGTACAGTATCCAGGGTTGTTTTGTCAAAGCGGGTTGTCAGTCGGCAATTACCCAGCCGGGCATTGGCCAGCCGAACATCGGTATTGTAAACCTGATTGATGGCTTTCACTACCTCGCGCAGGGGTTCGTTGTCGAATACTAACTGGCCTGTTTTATAGGCAAATACGTTGGCTAATACTTGCGGTAATCGCCGAATCGTATCTGCCGAAGCCTCAAACGTAGCCTGTTGATTTGGTGTCAATAAAACGGCTTTCCGTTTACTGGAAAAACGGACTTTTCCTGTCCGAACGGCCACGCTGACGTTATCGTCATAAGCTCGTACACTAAATGAGGTTCCTACCACCTGAATAACCGTTGGGCGGGCCTTGATGCGGAAGGGTCGGTTGGCATCTGGTGTTACGTTGAAAAATGCCTCTCCTGTCAGCGTTATATCGCGACGATCGTCGGCAAAAGCCGTTGGGTATGTAAGTGTTGAATGACGATTCAGTAAAATGGTTGTTCCATCCGGTAAAGTTTTACTAAGCTTTTGATTGGCGGTCACGAGTGTCACCATCCGGGCAGCCGGGTGATCGCTGCCCATAAAAAGTAACCGGTAAGAAAGCCAGCCTACACTCGAAACGAGCACCAGTACAGCAGCTATCCGGTAAAAAATCTGACTCCAGCTAGTCGTCGATTCAGTACGTTGTACAGGCCACGACGTATTAATTTCGCTCGTTTTCTCTGCATCTGCACTTTCCAGTAAGCGCATCCGTTGCTGAACTGAACGCCAGGCCGTATCCGTATCAAACTCAGGCCGATTGGATTTATTCTGTTCCTTATTTGACCGGGCAGCCGCCCAGATTCGTTCGAATTTAGCGAAATCGTCGTGGCCTGGCTCAGCTGGATTTTCCGTACGGCTCGCCAGCCACTGCCTGACACGCCTGGTTTCGGCCGGGTTGGTCTCGCCTGCCAGAAACTTGCCCAGCAGGGCGTCGTCTATGGGTAATTGATCGGCCATGACTTATAGAGAAGTAAGGGATAATGAATCATTAAGAATGCACAATGAAGAATATGGATCGAACCCTAATGAAAGCAGATTCGCGCAGGGCAGCCTCCCTAAATTATCCATCATCCATGGCACATTATACAGTAAAACCAACGCAATCGATAAATATTCACTGAGTTCAGTACGTAACACGCGTAATGCTTTACCAATCTGATTTTCAACCGTTTTAATGGATATACCCAATCGGTCGGCTATTTCACTGTATTTCAGTTCCTCGAACCGGCTGAGAGTAAAAACTAGTCTGCACTGTTCAGGCAGTTTACGAATTGCCTCCTCCAGCCGACTGGCCAGTTCGTCACCAATAACCGTCTGCGCGGGCGATTCGACACTGGCCTCCCCTACGTAACGAGTGTACGCCCGATGCTCCTCACGAACGGCCGTGTGCTTCAGGCGGTTCATGCACCGATTATGCACCGCCCGATACAAATATGATTTCAGTGAAATGGTGATGATCAGGCCGGTACGTTTTTCCCAGAGTGCCAGAAACATTGCCTGCACCTCTTCTTCGGCTTCATCCGGATCAGGCAATAGCTGTCCCGCATACCGACATAATGACGCGTAATGTTGTCGGAATACCGCTTCAAAAGCCTGTTCGCTACCAGCTCGGATAGCCTCAAGTAGGTCCTGCTCAGTTGGTGGCACTGACTGTATTGGGTAGATGAGAGAAGGCTGCAAAGCTATCATTTTTCACTGGACACAGGCCGGTTCTGCCCTATGACACTTATTAACCGGTTTCCCCCTATTCTGTGAAAAAAGTTTTGGTTAATGGGACTTTTTAAAAAATCAGATTTTTGACTGGTTTACTTTAAATCTCCTTCAGGGCATGGATGTTAGGTCCCCAAATAAAGGATGAATAGAATAACGTTGAAAAGCTTACAGACTTTACAAAAAAGTCCTCTTTACGTGTGGCAAAGAGGACTTAACCCGGTAGTGGGAAGAGGTTTTATAGTAGCTTCTTTAAAACAAGTCGAACGAAATTAAAACCGGACTACGAGACCTGCCCCGATTCCTACACTGTTCACTGATACGTTGAAACTTAGGGATTGATTCGGCTGGGCAGTGGTTGAATTAACGATGTTGCCTTCATCCTTGAATTCCGTGACGACGACTTTGTTGGTTATTTGCCCTCCAACGTCATCCGTGCTGGCCACTTCGAGCCGTTTGGGCTTGAACGATTGGTTATAGGCCACCACTTCGACAAAACCCCGAATGGCCTGACTCAGCCGAAACTGAACGCCCAGGGCGGCCTGATAGCCCAACGCCAGCGAGTTCTCCGTATAACTATTGGTGGTTACATTGGTAGTGTTGACACCGACTCCACTGGTAGGCAAGTCAATCCGGTTATTGACCGTTTTATACTCCATTACCAGGCCACCTACCAGCCCGAGCCGGTTGTAGATGTAATAGGCTGGTCGGGAGAGGGCTTTAAACGTGATGTTGGGCGTGATGGACAGGAGTTTTAACGTAGTGCTCGACGTGTTCGATGAGGAATATAAATCATCGGTATAGCTATTATTAATCTTGATAGCTGTCCCAAAGAGTATGTCGGCATCAATCCCGAGGTTGATGAAATCACTGACGATTACGCCAATGCCAATACCGGCTCGTGGACCTGCCCCCAACCCTTTATTCGTTGTTTTGAAGGGAAAGACCTGACCGGTCTGACTTAGTGACTCACTGTACCTGATCTGTACGCCAGGCGTTAATAAGCCATACGACCCGTACAGCTTTATATAAAAAGGGGACTCGGTGGCATTTGTTCTGGCGGGTGCAATTGCTTTGGTAGCAGATTCTCCAGACTGGTTTAACGAATTGGACGTCTGGGTGGACTGGGCTTGTGAAGCTACAGCCTGCACCAGTAAGCCTATGAGAAGAATAATGACTCGATTCATGGTTAGCAGATTTAATAAGTTAGCTAGGAGTACAGCTAATGGGAGCTGTGAAATTACCTTGAAGTGATCGACTGGGCCTCAGCTAAAACCGGAACATTAATCCAGCTCCTACCCCCACACTGTTGATCGACACATTGAAGCTTGGCTGTTCAGTGGGGTTGGTCTTATTATAGTCGCCCTCATTTTTAAACACAGTACTGGAACTCTGTACGGTAGAGGCTCCACTTCTTACACTGGTGGACGTAAACTGAACTTCTCTGGGCTTGAACGATTGGTTATAAGCCACCACTTCAGCGAAGCCCCGGACGGCCTGACTCAACCTAAATTGAATCCCCAGGGCGGCTTGATAACCTAATGCCAGCGAGTTTTTTGTGTAGTCAGTTGTCCCCGTCGTCGTGGTAACGGCTCCTCTCGTCGGCGTTTCAGTCGAACTACTGGTTATCTTATACTCCATTACCAGGCCACCTACCAGCCCGAGCCGGTTGTAGATGTAATAGGCTGGTCGGGAGAGGGCTTTAAACGTGATGTTGGGCGTGATGGACAATACTTTTAGGGTAGTATTGGTGCTAATTACATAACGGCTAAACGTATTTCCACTGCCCACAAATAGATCGTAGTCAATCTTCACGGCTGAGCCAAATAGCATGTCGGCATCAATTCCAACATTAATGAAATCACTGACGATCATACCAATGCCGATACCGGCGCGTGGACCTGCCCCCAAACGGGCATTGATTGGCTTGTAGATGGTAGGCGCCGTGGTCTGGCTTTGCGTAGCGCTGTAGTTGATCTCCGATCCGGGTGTCAGCAGGCTGTAAAACCCATAAATCTTTAGATAGAAGGGAGCTTCGGTGGCCTTGGTAGCTCGGGGAGCTATCCTCGCCATAGGGGACTCGGCGGAAGGGTTGACCGTGTTCAACGCAACAACGGATTGCGCCTGGGTTGTCGAAGCAAGCAGTAACAGGCTAAAGAAGAGTAAGGTGTATTGATTCATAGTAGTCAGGATTTGCTCAAAATGTAATCCCTATTCAGGTTATGCTTTTTTCGGCCACCCCTAAAATTTTACGACTGGGATGGTGGTGCACTTACTGCTTTAGTCAGCCATTCAATCACCCTTTTCGCGTTCGTCTGGTCTGAAACTCTGCATGACTAAGCCCACGAACCAGCAAAGAGTCTGTCGCCGGACTGATTGTCTGCCTGCTGATTTCGGATAACATGTTGCCGGTTTGGTTGTCGTCGTGTTGTCGGCCATTCTGCTTTCAGCTTTTACGACGTTTTCATGGACTGTGCTGCTAAAAAACAGTATCGTAAATTAAACCGACATTCAATACAACGGCCCACCCTTTGATTTAACGGCGACTTTATCTTATGGAATGGCTACTGAGTGGTCAACTTCTATGCGAAACGAATAGACTCACTAGGGTTTACCGTGGGCGTAGATTGGTCTTCTTTCACAAGGCATTTGGTTTGCCCTTACTATTTAAACCCACAAATTTTATTAATGTGGCAACTATATGGCATCGCCTGGGGTCTATAAAGAAATAGACTTACGTATGAATAGTAAAACAGCTGTTTTGCCTGGATTGACTTTTCTAATAGGTGTTATGCTTGCAACCTCCTGCGCCAGTTCCAAACCTTTTTCTATGAAAGGCGTCGTTCAACGTATCGAGCCGGGTAAGGATGGCTATACGGCTAGCCTTCGGGATCAGCAGGGAGTCGAGTTTGATGCCCTGATAAGCCGGGTACGAATGCAGCAGGCGTATCGTGTTTTGCGGGTGGGTGATCAGGTGAAGCTGACAGGCGACACAATTCACCTGGATCAGCGGGTGCGGGTATTGGTCAAACAAATCCAATGAGTATTTCAACGGCATCGCTGAACGGATCGAGCATAAGACACCCACTCCTAAAGATCTCTTTTCAGATCATCTCATAGGTAATGCTTACTATTTCCATAACCTGCTGACCATTTACAGCGGGTAAGGCAACCGTTTCTCCGATACGTTTCCCCTGGAGCGCGCGGGCCAGTGGCGACGTGAAGGCAATCAATCCCTGACTGGCATTGGCCTGATCAACCCCCACAATTGAAAAGCTACGTTCCGTACCAACCAACTTGCCTTGTTTTACTTTCAGGCCAACGGTAGCGCCAAAGCGAACTTTATCCTGCTCCTGCGTGTCGACAACTTTAGCGGTAGAAATACGTTGAACAAGGTTGGCGATACGCCCATTCAGCAAGGCCAGTTGTCGGGTACGTTCGTTTTGCTCCTTGCTTTTATCAGCCTGTAGATGAGCACGCTCCGCTTCCAGATCAAGGAGTTCGGTACGTAACAATTCGAGACCACGGGGCGTAACATAATTGGGCGTACCCGGCGGCAAGGGGGCTCGTGCCGGGATAACAACCGGCACATCAGCCGTTTCATTTTTCAAAAAAGCGCTGCTCATAATTTCCTTCAGGCCAATTTGGCTTTACACCCATTAGAACATCGGTATACAAAGCATTGTTTCTAACTGGCCGTCTGTCAGGAAACCGATCCGATTAATTAAGCAACATAAGACTAGTGTACCTCTACGCAGCGAAACGGTCTATGTATCTTAATTAATGGAGAGCAGGTCAATCTGGAAGATCAGGATCGAATTAGCAGGAATCTCTCCCTGCTGCTGAGAACCGTACGCTAACGATGGCGGTAAATACAGCGTAATACGTCCACCCTGAGCGATTAACGGGATGCCTTCCTGCCAACCGACAATTAGCTGATTTAGCCCAAAACTGATGTCTTCCCCACTATCAAAGCTGGTACCGTCTGTCAGGCGGCCTTCGTAATTGACGCTAACGTTTGAACAAACAGTTGGTTTTGTCCCGCTGCCGGGGGCTTGAATCGTATAATAAAACCCACGGGCATCGGCAGTGGCCGCGATCCGACTCGAATCGATGAACTGCTTAAGTCGGGCAATTTCATCGCTTGGAGCCTTGGTTGTTATGGGGGTTGGCTCACAGGGCGATTGATTCGCTGACTGACAACCAATCAATACTGAAAGAATAGCCAGCCATAGACCTGTAGGCTTCAATAGGATTTGTACCATAAAACATAAACGAAATGTAGGCCAAAGATACAAGATGCCTTCCTCAACTTACCAGTTAATGAACAGAAGGTAAGAATCAGAATCCGTTTAAAAATACCTGAGTATGCGGAGTTATCAGTCGTTTGATCGGATCATCGGCCTGGTAGATCGACTCATAAACGGCTCGCTTATACTGAGCCAGTAATTGTGTGAATTCGCTGTAGCTGAGTGCTTCGTCTACGGGAGCGGTTTGAGCTGTCCCGGCTGGATTCGTTTTGTCTGGTTTCATGGGTAGGAAAATGGTGCTTCTGCCTGATTAAATAATACAGATTTAAGAATCAATCAGGCTATTCAAAAATAGTAGTCGCACCATACAGCCTGGCTGCTTTTTCGATTAAGCGCAGAAATTCGCCCGTTTTTGGTAGAAATCCGGTGAAAAATAAAAACAACCCGGCACTGGCTAAGCGGCTGGCTGCTTTTATCAACACCATCGGTAAGTCTGTGCAGTGGGCAGAAAGCACTCTATCAGGGTTTGAATGTTACTGCGCTGTACGCAAAAAGGGTGTTTTTCCCGTAGACATTGACCGCTTAAGCTTTCTATTTGCCGGTAGATTGGAGAACCCCGATACGTACCAGACAGGCCCTATTGGACCGCTCCCCTACCCGCAGGATATTACCAGAATTTTAATCAGTAAAACGATGAGTCAGGAATTCATTTTTCGAATCGCCCTCTTAGCGTGTTTTTTGCCCGGCCAGGTTATCCGTCAGTATATCGTACGAAAAAAACGAGCCGGTAAAATCATAAAATCGGTTAATCAAAAACGAGAATTGCTGATGTACCGCCTGGGTGTAATCCTGTTTATTCTGCCTGTTTTTTACAGCTTAACCACCTGGCTCGATTTTGCTCACGTAGCGTTGCCCTTATGGCTGCGCTGGATTGGTTTTGGTATTTTACTTGTCGCCACGATTCTGCTCATTCTAACGCATAATACGTTAGGGTCAAACTGGACTGGCCAGCTACATATACAGGCCAATCACAAGCTGATTGTTCAGGGCATCTACGCTTACATCCGGCATCCGATGTATTTATCCTTTTTACTGCTGGCGGTGGGTACGCTACTCCTGTCGGCAAACTGGTTGATTGGCGTACCGTTAGTGATCTGGTTTTGGGTGATGTACCTGGGTCGAATCAACCAGGAGGAGCAATTGATGCTGTCTGAATTTGGCGATTCCTATAAAGCCTACATGCGTTCGACTGGGCGATTATTTCCCCGCTTACCGCTACGTAGCAAGCCGCGGCCCAATGCCTCTATGAAGCAGGCATAGCTACGTAGTATGTAGCTTTCTACCAACCGCCCCCAGCAGAAATCTCTGCCGAATAGCCAATGGCACCCTTCACCTAATTTCGAAAATCGTTAGTATGATTCTCTTTCGTTCATAAGGCAAGATGCACCGACTGTACAGAATCACCATAAAAAATAGTTGCCTGGCGGTCGAAATCGTCGGTAGAATCGGTTGTCAGAAAGAGTCGTCGACCGTGTTTGCTGCACTGCGTTTCAAGTTCAGGATGGCGTTTCAGGTAATCGACCAGACTATCGGCGACAATACCACCCTGACTTAAAATCGTTACGTTGGGTGGGGCTGTCTGACGTATTTTATTGAGCAACAGCGGGTAATGCGTACAAGCCAGTAAAAGCGTATCAATTTTCCGGGACTTCCCGAGTAGTCGATCTATGTGCTGCTGCACAAAATAATCGGCACCGGGGCTGGCATACTCACCATTTTCAACCAGGGGCACCCACATCGGACAGGCTTCCTGAAAGACGGATAAATCCGGAAAAAACTTCTCAATCTCAACCAGATACGACTCCGATGTAACGGTTCCACGCGTGGCCAGAATGCCTACGTGGCCGGTTTTTGAATAGGTACCGATAACTTCAGTGGTGGGACGAATAACGCCCAGAACACGTCTGTCAGGAGCCAGGGTCGGCAAATCAAGCTGCTGAATGTTACGTAACGCCTTGGCAGATGCGGTATTACAGGCCAGAATTACGAGCCGACAGCCCCGGTCGAACAGATGCCGAACACATTCGAGGGTGTACTGATAAACAGTGTCGAAGGAACGGGTACCGTAGGGAGTGCGGGCGTTATCGCCTAAATACACGTAATCGTACTGCGGTAATTTGTGAACAATCTCGCGTAATACAGTCAGGCCACCGTAGCCTGAGTCAAAAACACCAATGGGTTGATTCATGGTCAAAAATAGCCATTAGCCTTTTACTGGTTTACCTTAAAATGGATAAATCCCGACATTCGTGGCTCTACCCCTTTACAACTATCTGATCGGCAGTATATTCGCATCCCAGCTAACCCTACAGCGTTATTGGGTCCACCCTTATGTCAGGCTTACGTCCTCTCCTTTTTACTACGTTGCTGTTGATTGGCTATCGCTATCAGGCAATTAGCCAGCAGCTTTGGCATGCTGAAGTAGAAGCAGGAAGTATTCTTTCGAACCAATCGGCTACCCCGTTCTGGTTACGTACCAATCAATACGGCATCATTCCAAATCAGGCTCCAGCCGGTCTATTTCAGGCGGCTGTCTGGAAATCGTACGCAAAACCCGATTCTACGCATCTTCAAAAATTTGACTGGGGCATCAAGCTGAATCCTGTTGTTACGTACGATAAGCTAAATCATGCCAAGGTCTTACTGCCGGAAGCGCATCTGAAAGTCAGGTATAAAGCTATCGAACTCTACGTTGGTCGCCGACGCGAAGTTACCGGCCTGGGCGACACGACTTTATCCTCTGGCTTTTATGCCGTCTCAGGCAATGCGCTGCCGATTCCCAAGCTACAAATTGGGACCATCGGCTACGCTCCGCTTCACTTTACTCACGATTTTGTGGCTATCAATGCGGCCTTTGCGCATGGCTGGTTTAATGCGCCCTATATCCAGGGAATTCGCCTGCATCAGAAACATCTTTACCTGCGTTTCGGCAAACCCAGGTCTGTTTTAAAAATATATGCGGGCGTCAATCATCAGGTTCAATGGGCGGGTCATGCGGAGTTTCTGAAACAGCGGCCGGATATAGCTGACCCCAACGGATATTTTCCTTCCGACTGGAGTTTTTACAAATACGTAGTGTTTTCCTATACACCTAAAGACTGGAGCAACGTAGCGGGGTACAGTTATTTTGATAGTTACCGGGTTGGAAACAGTGTCGGCAGTATCGATTTTGGCCTGGAACTTAATACCAAAAAAAGTCGCTTGCTGGGGTATTACCAACATGCATATGAGGACGTGTCGGGTATTGTTTTTAAAAACCTGCCCGATGGCCTCTGGGGTATCAGCTACGTACCTAAACCGCAAAAATCAGCTTCATTTCGGGTCAACCGCCTGACGCTTGAGTTTCTCACAACGAAAGATCAGTCGGGATCTACGTTTTATATCCAGGGAAGTAGCTATCAGGGGGGCGACAATTATTACAACCACAGCCAGTATACCGAAGGCTGGTCGTATTTCGGGCGAACGATTGGTACGCCTTTCATCGCGCCCGGCCAGGATTATGCGGATTCATCTGCGGTAAAAAATGGGCAATTTTTCCCGAACAACCGGGTAAACATGGGCTATGTCGGCATACAGGCATCGTATCGAAACGCTACGTTTATGCTACGCACTTCCTTCAGCAAAAACTACGGTACGTTCAGAGAACCTCCCAAAAGTTACCCGACTCAGTTTTCAGGCTTACTTACAGCCCAGATACCCTTTACCCGCTGGCCCAATACGTACATCCTGGCTAAAGCAGCATTAGACAACGGCGGCTTATACACGAATTCCTTTGGCGGTTATGTTGGTATAAAAAAGAGTTGGTGATTTATTAAAGTAAGACTCTATCTACCTGAATTGCAGTCTTTTGCAGGTTTAGTCACCATAATTAGACCGTGTTGATAAGAGACTAGCTACGTAAGCCGATAACGTTAAAATAGAACTTCCCGAAAGTTTCAAACTTTCGGGAAGTTGATTCAAAATAAATTAGTCGCTTCGTCTATCCCAGCAACTCTTTACCTTGTGCCAGAGCGGCATCCAGCCCCGATGAGTCCGAACCGCCAGCGGTAGCGAAGAAGGGTTGCCCACCGCCACCACCTTTAATATTTTTGGCGAGTTCTTTCACCACCTGTCCGGCGTTCAGGTTTTTGCTCTGAATCAGTGAATCAGGCAGCATAACGGCGAGTTGGGGCTTGCCATTAATATCGGCACCCAGCACAACCGCCAGATTATCGACTTTCGCTTTTAGGTCATAGGCTAACTGCTTGAGTGATTCAGCCGACGGTACGTCGACACGCTCAACCAGTCGGGAATGTCCGTTGACCGTTTCAACTTTTTCCAGAAGCTGGTTTTTCAACTGCTGAACTTTCTCGTTCTGTAGAGCTTCGACCTGCTTTTGCAACGCACTACGTTCGTCCAGAAGTGTCTGTACCGCTTTCACTACGTCCTTCGGCGATTTCAGCAGTTCCTTCAGTTCACTTACTAAAGCCATCTGCTCGTTTACCAATGTTTCGGCTCCGGCCGATGTTTTTGCTTCAACCCGCCGAACACCCGTCGATACCGAACCTTCGCCGGTAAATTTAAACAGACCAATGTGGCCCGTTGCGGGTACGTGCGTGCCGCCACAAAGCTCGACCGAATAGTTTGGGTCGAACGTAATGACGCGAACAAAATCGCCGTATTTCTCACCAAACAAGGCCGTAGCGCCTAACTGTTTGGCTTGCTCGATCGGTACGTTCCGTTTCTCGTCGAGCTTGATGTCCTCCCGAATTTTTTCATTTACAATTCGTTCAACCTCAGCTAGTTGCTCGTCTGTTACCTTGCTAAAATGCGAGAAATCAAAGCGGAGAGCATCGGGACCAACGTATGACCCTTTTTGGGCTACATGATTGCCCAGAACTTCACGCAAGGCCGAGTGAAGCAGGTGCGTAGCGGAGTGATTGCTGGCGATCAGCCCCCGGCGCGACGTATTGATAACCGCATAGACGGAATCAGCCTCGGTCAGCAGGTCGTCAATGCCCGGTACGTCCTGAACAATATGAATGACCAGATCATTTTCTTTCTTCGTGTCCAGCACCGTCAACGTACCGATCTGGTCCGAACCAGCGAACAGTTCAAGTACACCTGTATCGCCAATCTGCCCGCCCGACTCCGCATAAAACGGCGTTTTGTCGAGCACTACCTGCACTTGGGTTCCCTGTTTATTCTGAATCTTGCGGTACTTTACAATCTGAGCATACGCATCGGGCTGATCATACCCCACAAATTCTACTTTATTGTCTAGTTCAGCCAGTTCAATCCAGTCGCCCGCCGACGATTGAGCATCTTTCCGCGAACGGGTTTTCTGTTGCTGAAGCGCTTGCTGAAAACCTGTTTCGTCGATACTTAACCCTTTCTCACGGGCAATCAACGCCGTTAAGTCAGCGGGGAAGCCGAACGTATCGTTCAGTTCAAAAACCGTTTCGCCAGGAATAACCCTCTCTCCTTTTGCCGTCAGGTCAGCCACGATATGGTCAAGGCGACCAAGCCCCGTTCCGAGCGTCCGCAAAAAGGCAATTTCCTCTTCGCGGATCACGGTAGCCACAAAATCACGCTGCGCGTTCAGTTCGGGAAATACGTCTGAAAACTGCATCGACAGTGTCGGCACGAGTTTGGTCATAAACGGCTCCGTCATGCCCAGATACGAATAACCGTAGCGAATCGCCCGGCGCAGAATCCGGCGGATTACGTAACCCGCTTTCGCATTCGACGGTATCAAGCCATCGGCAATAGCAAACGATACAGCCCGGATATGGTCGGCAATGACGCGCATGGCCACGTCGGACATGCTGGTGCCCGCTTCGTATTTTTTGCCCGACAGTTCTTCGATGACACGTATCGTACCCGAAAAAACGTCGGTGTCGTAATTTGATTTTTTACCCTGAATAGCCATACACAGCCGCTCGAAGCCCATACCCGTATCGACGTGCCGGGCAGGCAGCGGCTCCAGAGAACCATCGGCCTTCCGATTGAATTGCATGAACACCAGGTTCCAGATTTCAACAACCTGCGGGTGATCGGCATTCACAAGCTCTTTACCCGGCTTTTCGGCCACTTCCTCTGCCGAGCGCAGGTCTACGTGAATTTCGGAGCAGGGTCCACATGGCCCCGTATCGCCCATCTCCCAGAAATTATCTTTCTTATTTCCGTAGATAATCCGGTCTTCACCAACGATGGGTTTCCAGAGGTCGAACGCTTCCTGATCGAACGGTACGTTGTCTTTTTCGTCGCCCTGAAACACCGATACGTAAAGCCGGTCTTTAGGAAGTTTATAAACGTCGGTCAGCAGTTCCCACGCCCAGGCAATGGCTTCTTTCTTAAAATAATCGCCAAACGACCAGTTGCCCAGCATCTCGAACATGGTGTGGTGGTACGTATCGAAACCCACATCTTCGAGGTCGTTGTGCTTACCCGACACGCGCAGACATTTTTGCGTATCGGCCACCCGTTTGGATGGGGGCGTACCGTTGCCGAGGAAAAAATCTTTAAACTGAGCCATCCCTGAGTTATTGAACATCAGCGTCGGATCGTTTTTAGCGACGAGTGGAGCGGATGGTACAATCAGGTGATGTTTTGAGCGGAAGAAGTCGAGAAAATGCCGACGTATTTCGTGGGAAGTCATTGTTATGTCATTAGTCATTGGTTAGTAGTCATTGACCTTTCTTGCTTGTCATTACTGACAAATGACCAACGGCTAACTAACTGAATGTGCAAAATTACGGCAAAACTTGCAGGTTTCGTGGAACATCAGGAAGTTTGTCGGATGGAAGAGTCTGGCAAGTTATATTATGGCATCAAGGAGGTCGCGGAGATGTTCAACATCAATGCCTCCAAGCTTCGTTATTACGAGAAAGAATTCCCTACGCTCCAGCCCAAGAAAAACCGCTCCGGCGACCGCGTATACACGAAGGCCGACATCGACCACCTCACCGAAATTATTGACCTGGTAACCCGTCAAAAGTTTACGTTGCCTGGCGCTCGTGAATTTCTGGAAACCCGCGACGCTCGCCGACGCGAAAATGCCCGTTATGTGAACAAGCTCACCAAATTAAAGAAGTTCCTGGAACAGATGCGGGCCGATCTGGACAATGAACCCATAAACGACGCAACCGAATAGATCGACCTTTTATAGGGTCTACTGCTGCCATAAAATGGCCATGTTTCAGTGAGTTGGAGATTGACGCGGCTGAACTCCAGCTTATAGCTTTTCGCCTTTCATCAACCATACTGACTTGATTGACTGTTCTTTCAGGTGTAAAAACTGCTTTCGTTCCTCATCCTGCATAAAACTTTCAAAGCCTGCGTTGGTCGTAAACTCTACGATATGTATTTCGTACGGCTTTTCAATATCCTGTTCAATCATTGCCGTAGCATCGGGCCTAACCCTTAGTAATAAACGGCCATTGTGTTTGGCTATCAGAGGAATGGCAACCGCTTCAAATTGATTGAATACGTCCTCCTGGTTTTCTTTTAGATAGATGAGTTGCGTAATATATATCATGAGGGTTCGGGCTGGATTTAAAAAATTACCTGTGCTTTACTCCCGAAAATTAACAGGAAAGGACTTTAATTTCTAAAAAGGAAATCGTTCAACGCTGACATACGGCTACTTTATTCGTCTAACAAAGGCTAATAGAGCAGATAATCGATTCTGAATTTCATTACGTGTCCACCGATACCCACCACCAGATTGCCCTTACGCTCGTTCCAGGCGTTGGCAGTATCCTTATTCGCCAACTGATAAGCTACTGTGGTTCAGCCAACGATGTTTTCCGCTCGCCTTTGTCCCGACTGATCAAAATACCCGGCATTGGCGAGGTAACGGCCCGCGCCATTCTCAAACCGAACGTACTGACCGAAGCCGAAGTGGTGATGAAGCGTGTAGAAAAGATGGGGGCTTCAGTTCTTTTTTATACGGATAAAGCCTACCCGAGCCGCCTGAAGTCCCTTTACGACGCGCCAGCTCTGCTCTATTTTCAGGGATCGGGTGGCCTGAATGCCCCTCGTACCATTGGGCTGGTTGGCACGCGACAGGCTACCGACTACGGCCGCCGTATTACGTCAGAAATTATCGAAGCCATTACACCATATGGGGCTAACGTAATTAGCGGGCTGGCTTACGGAATCGATATTGCCGCTCACCGAACCAGTCTGGCTAATGGGTTACCTACAGTTGGCGTCATGGCGAGCGGTCTTGACATTATCTACCCAAATGTCCACCAGAAAACCGCTCAGGAAATGCTTGTGCTTGGTGGCTTACTGACCGAAAGTCCGCCGGGTACAAAGCCCGATGCACACCTGTTTCCGGCCCGGAATCGCATCATAGCTGGCTTAAGCGATGCAGTGGTTGTGGTAGAGGCAGCGGCAAAAGGAGGAGCGCTTATTACGGCAGAGTATGCCAATAATTATCACCGTGAAGTGTTTGCCGTTCCCGGCCAATTAAACCAGGCTTTTTCGGCAGGATGCAACAAATTGATTCGGGAAAACAAAGCGCAGATTTACACCAGTCCCAAAGACATCATCGAAGCGCTCAACTGGGATTTATCGGACAACCCGGTCAATAAAAAACAGACTTCCTCCAAAGCTCCCTTTGTGTTGCCAAACGATATAACGGACGAGGAAAGTCAGATAGTGGCTTTACTACGTCAGGCAGCCGACCTCCACATCGATGAACTAAGCTGGCAGTCGCAAATTCCGATGGGGCGTCTGGCCTCGCTGCTGCTCAATCTGGAGTTTCGCGGTTTTGTCCGGTCGCTTCCCGGCAAAAAATACGCCGTTGTGTATGTGTAGGTGCAGTTTTCAGGCGCTGTCGTTCCAGTTAATGTTTGGCTGGAACTTGACAACCCGTTGGTACTTGCTGACGCAGGGTGTTTTCCAGAGCAGTACTGTCAATTGACGCCCAACGCTCGATAATTTTCCCATTGTCCAGTTTATAGAATCGAAAACCGGATGTACTTACCTGGATGCCTGTTGCTTCTATACCACGCCACTCCCCATGACCATCGTAACTTTTATGATTGACTTACTGGTTTCTGTTACTAAGTCATCAATGCTTGTCTGATGAGAAAATGATTGACTGGTACCCTGTATCCATCGCATTAAGCCAGATCGGTTGGCAGGTAAAGCCCCTGGCAGCGAATGATTTACGAAACTGGGGTGCAGATACTTGCATCGCGCAAAACAATTATGTGTTTAACCAGAATTAAGACTAAAAATATGTAGGTTTTTTAAGAAATTATATTTTACTTGCAATACAGTAAAACAACTATATTATATGAATTTTCCAGAAAATAACGTGATTCCGCTCAATCCCGACGTTTTGCTTCGGGTTATGCTTTACAATGACCCAACCCAAAATTCGGCTACTCAGCTTGCTCCGGATGCCTGGGTGGATTTCGATACAGCGTTTGGCCCTACATTTCAGGCCGGTACGGAACATCAGATATCCCTGGTCAACGCCGACCGAACGTCTTCTCCATTTCGGGTAACCGTTACGGATTTCCCTTTGCTTGAACAAAAACCTCATCCGGATGACGAGGAGATCATGATTCCTGTTGCGACGCTCTATCTGATGCCAGCCGCGTAGACTCTACTCAGCTTTTTCGCAATAGAGTCAGAAACGTTTTCGAATGCGAACCGGACCAAGCAACCCCGAAGGCATTACGTCCCATTTTGAGGCATCAAAGGGCTGGTAGCGGATGTCCACGATGTTGATGTCATAGAATTTTTTCCACCCGGGGTTCTGCCGATCATACAGGCGCATGTAATTGGCCGACAGATTGGTTACGTCGATCTCCAGCCGGTTAGTGCCGTGTCGGAGCCGACCGGGCGGAATAGTCAACTGAAATGGTATACACCAGGCTGTACCTAGCGGCTGACCGTTGAGCGTTACGTCGGCAACCTCCCGTACGTCGCCAAGATCCAGTGTATAGGGTCGCGTTATGTCCGTAGTTCCAGGCACATCGAACGTAGTAACGTAATGGGCCTTACCGGAAAAATAGGAAGCTGAGTCGCTGAGTGTGGTCCAGGATGCAAGCGCGGGAAGCGTATGGGTTGTTGATAACGCTGGTTTTCCCTTTGAGAACTGAAGTTGCCACGGTCCCGTCAACTGGGCTATAGTTTCCTCGGTCTGAATCGGTTCCACCGATTTTGTCGCCGGAACGTTCGAGTTTACGACCGAAATAAAACACGATTGCCCAGGTTCGATTTGCAGAAATACCTCATTTTTAGCCGCTTGTAAAGTACGTTGTGCCAAGGATTGATACTGATTCGTTAGCGCATCATACCGGGTGGCTTTACCGCTTGCCGATAGAGCCACCCATCCTTTTTGAAAACGATTACCAAGATTCGTAACGAAAAAGAGTGTCGTATCTGCCTTTCGTTTCCGGATGAACGACAAACCCACCGTTGCCATCTGCTCAGAACGAACACCCAGGCTATCGAGTGTCTTCGTTACGTCTGAGCTAATCCAAACCGTACGTAACTGACGGAGCATTCGTCCCTGCTGCTGTACTTTTGCAGAACGATCCTGATGCTGAAAGAATCCTGGTGCCTGCCGGGGTAGTTGATCGGCAAAAACAACCCGTACGCCTTGCTGAGCCAGTTTTCCGATCAATTCAAGTGTCGCTTCTGGTATGTACGTAGCACGCGGAATAAGCAGCACCCGATACGTAGCGGAACCACTTTTCAACTGGCCCT
The DNA here is from genome assembly GCF_045160025.1 of Spirosoma sp. KNUC1025. Taxonomy (GTDB): domain Bacteria; phylum Bacteroidota; class Bacteroidia; order Cytophagales; family Spirosomataceae; genus Spirosoma. The sequence continues at coordinate 4,103,605 of NZ_CP087139.1, read as the reverse complement.
GCTTGTCGACAGTTAGTTTCCGCAGCAAATCATCCGATACAAAATCAACCGAGTAACCTTGCTGAAGCAGTTGTTCACCCAAATGCCCAAACGGAAGTTTCAATAGCCATCGTTCAACGTGGTGTACCTCTAACTGATGAATCCCCCCGCCGATTTGGCGGGCGTTGCCCACAGGTCGTGAATGGGAAAGTAAATCAGTACGTCATTATCGGGCAGACTCCTTTGCAATCGGCTCTGGCAACGTTCAATGTACTGATTCAACAGCGAAAAATGCGGCCAGAAATGAGAGGATGGCCCGTAGTTGGTGGACGCATAAAACAACCAGCCCGGATACGCTTCGGCGGCCGGTGAATAAGTCGTACCGTGGTAGAAAATATGATTGATCCCCCCGTAAATAACTCGTCAACCTGAGGCTTGATTTGGGAGAGCGATACGTGAAAATGATTGGCTAACCAGGTTGTTGTCTCGGAACTGACCAGCGGTTTTCCCATCAGATTAGCCGCCGACGACGCAAATTTCATCGCTAACGGATGGGGCGTACCAAATCGCTCAACATCATAGTGATCATCGACCCGTAAACCGGGAATCGGGAATCGACTACTCCCGAATGACTCCGTTTCTGGAATATCCGTCAGTGCGTACAAATCCAGCAAATTGCCGGGCGAACCATGTGCCTGATTACGGGTTTTATACCCTTTCGACCGCGCCCAGCCTGTCCAGGTAGCGGTAAACCCATCGTGCAGCAATTCGGAAAGTGTCTGGTGATAATCCTGTTTTACCAAAATACCCACTTCCGTTCCGGTCGTATCCAGAAAGGCTGATAACTGACTATTCAGGTCATAGCCCCGCCGTTTCCGAAATTCGCTGGCAAAGTTTTCCGACCAGTTTGCCCCGTACACTTCGTACGAATCGTTGTATACGGCTCTCGGTTTTTGTGGCAGTCGGGCCAGGGTCGAATCGAAGCGGTTCAGGTACGTCCGCATGGCTGTTTTATCAAAATAATCGACGACAAGGCCCGCCCCACCCGGAGCTGCCCGTTTTACCTGTTGATTTGTCAGGCTGGTAGTCAATTTGCCATCACTAACTTTCCACTGCTTAGCGGCAATGCTGGCCGTTACGTTTGACCCGCCAAAAGGCCATCCGGTTCCAGTGGTTAAATCAACGCCAAGCCCTAACCGGCTGGCTTCCCGGACTGTATGCGCAAACACGCCTAACCAACGCTCGCTGAGAAACGGAATAAATTGTGGCTCATAGCCCCGTACGCCGTAAATCGGAATGATGTGTACTCCCCTAGCCCGACGCTGGCAAACTGTTCCAGTTGCCGGGTAATATCGACTTCGTTAACGGCGCTACCCATCCACCACCAGTACGTCCAGGGGCGGCTGGTCTGCGAAACCGGTTGAGCTTGAACAAACGTAGTGAGAGCAATGAATACCAGCAGGAGTACACTTCTTTTTATCACGTAGCCTTCGATTAACTGGATTGACAAAGCAGGTTTTGTTTCTACTTTTACCTACTTAATCGCATTTTGATTCCCTCTACGTTTATGTATCGTTTACGTTTCCTACTTTCCTGCACTTTTTTCACGCTTTGCATTTACCCGATTCTGGCTCAAAAACCGCCAAAAACAACGTCAAAAAAATCGGGCAATCCTGTTTTTCCGGGCTGGTACGCCGACCCTGAAGCGGTTATTTTCAAGAAGCAATACTGGATTTATCCAACCTATTCAGCGCCGTATAACCAGCAGGTATTTTTTGATGCATTCTCCTCTCCCGATCTTACCAACTGGACCAAACATAGCCACATTCTTGATTCAACAGCCGTTAAATGGGCAAAACGAGCCATGTGGGCACCCGCCATTGTAGAAAAAGGGGGCAAGTACTTTTTATTTTTTGGGGCAAACGATATTCACGATGATAAAAAAGAAACGGGTGGCATTGGCGTAGCCGTTGCCGATAATCCAGCCGGCCCGTTCCGCGATTACTTAGGAAAGCCACTGGTGGGCCAAATTCACAACGGAGCACAGCCTATCGATCAGTTTGTGTTCAAAGACAAAGATGGGCAGTATTATCTGATATATGGCGGCTGGGGGCACTGCAATATTGCCCGGTTGAAAGACGATTTTACGGGGTTCCTGCCTTTCCCTGACGGCACTACGTATCGGGAAATAACGCCAAAGAATTATGTTGAGGGGCCGATTATGTTTGTACGTAACGGTACGTATTATTTCATGTGGTCAGAAGGGGGCTGGACGGGGCCAGATTATTCTGTTGCCTACGCTACGTCCTCCTCTCCGTTTGGGCCTTTCGAGCGTGTCGGAAAAATTCTTCAGCAGGACCCGACTGTTGCAAGGGGCGCTGGTCATCATTCCGTTATTCAAGTTCCCGGCACTGACGAATGGTATATCATTTACCACCGTCGCCCACTTACCGAAACTGACGGCAACCACCGCGAAACCTGCATCGACCGAATGTATTTCGATGAAAAAGGGGCTATCAAGCCAGTAAAAATTACGGTTGATGGCGTAGAAGCGCGTCGATTAAACTAATGCTTTACGCCTTGAGTTAGTTGTTTTGCCTATCAATAATTTAATTTTTCCAAACAATTACTGTATTTTTCAGGTAGTACGTGAATTGACCAACACTAAATGAGTCATTCATAATGGGCAAAGGCGACAAAAAAACTCGTAAAGGCAAGATTACAAGAGGATCGTACGGTAAATCACGGCCGAAAAACCCTGATAAACAGGCATCCGTTCCAGCTCTGGAGCAACCAAAGAAACCTGAATAAATTTTTAATGAAAAAGCGTTGCCAGTTCAGAACTGGCAACGCTTTTTCATTAGGCACTCAAAATCAGCCGATTAAACGATTACCTGGTTTTTGATTTGGTTTGTCGCTGAATTGGCTTCAACCCCTCTGGAGCAGTTGGCATAACCGGCTCTGGTTCGGGCATTGGTTGCGACCATCGGTTACGACCTTCGTGGAAGATCACAAAGCCAATCAGGGCAATCAATAATACGTTGCAGATCAGGTCGATGGTATCGCCTGTACGGGCCAAAGGCGGGTCAAACCGGAATTCAACCGTATGCTTTCCAGCCGGTATTCGCATGGCACGCAGTACGTAATTCGCCCGAACATGCGGGGCTGGTTTTCCATCAATAAATGCCTGCCAGTCTTCGTTCCCCCGGTAATAAACTTCGGAAAAAACAGCCAGTCCATCCTGAGCAGCGCTAGTTTGATAGATTAATTTATCCGGACGGTAACTAGTCAGTTGAATGGTACTTCCGGTATGATCCATGGCGGCAGGCAGACTTCCCAACTGAGCCGTAAACTGTTTGTCAACCACCGCCGAATCGCGCGTACTGAGCGTTTTCATGGCAGCCATTTCCTCATCGGCATTGTTTACCAGTTGCACAGTTTTTACGAACCAGGCCGCACCCATTACGTTAGGATTGGGCAACGCTACGGGTCCAGTGGGTTGCTGCTGCGGATTGTTGGGATCTGGTTCGGCAGGTCGTATTACATATTTGGCGTTGAGCATGTTCAGAATATTCAGGAAATTATTCTGAAAGGCATAGGTTATCAGCTCATTATAGCGCCGTAGCCGTGTCGTGTTATACCCACCTACGGAGCGATGGAAATATGAAGTCCGGTTAGATTCCATAAACGAGCCCGTCTGATCGAACACACGATACCCTAATGACTTATCCTGCAAAATCTGTTCATCGGCAGGCGTGGGCGAAAACGGTACGCTAGCCTCTGCCTTCGGAACAAAGTCAGCACTGTTAAGAAATCGTTTATCAACCGCAAACAAATCAAATACAACGATGGCAAACAGAACGGGATAAAATACTGCTGCTTTAATTTTATCTGTTAAAAACAACCAAATGGAACCAGCTGCCAGTACGATCAAGATTACGGAGCGGAAAGCATCGGAACGTAGCATACTTTGCCGGTCGCTAACGAGCGGAGCCAGAAAATCTTTGCCCGCTTCGCCAAAAATCTGGGATAAGATATTGATGTCGTTAGGGCGCTGAAACGCGAAGAAAGCTCCGCCCATAACCGCCATAACGAGCGCAACACCGGCCGTAAGACCGAGGCTGATAAATAATGGCTGACGGAGTTGAGCAAGGGTTAATTTCTCATTAACGATGGTCTGTATACCTAGTGCAGCACCTGCTGCCATAAATAATTGCGCCAAACACAGGGCCATGGTCATTGCCCGAAACTTATTCAGGTAAGGCAGATAGTCGAATAGTAACTCATTGAAAAACAGAAAGTTTTTCCCCCAGGCCAGCATAATCATCAACACGGTTGCACTTAATAGCCACCAGCGAAGAGAGCCCCGGATGACAAACATTCCCAGTACAAACAGAAAGAGCAACGCAGCCCCCGCATAAGCAGGACCACCCAGAATCGGCTGGTCACCCCAATACGTAGGAAATCCCTGCTCAACCAGTTGTTTGGCCGCCGACGGGTCAATCCCCCGGCTTACCATAGCCTTGTACAGTTCTGAGTCGGTGCTTAGCCCACCTGCCGATCCTCCACCATACACATTCGGCACAAGCAGTGTAAGCGTTTCGGCCTTACCATAACTATAGGCAAAGGCATAGTCTTTATCCAATCCCCCTTTCGACTCACTGCTGGGTGATTTGCCATCCGGATTTGTCGTTTTAGCCGTCAGTTCCGACTTACCCCGAATCGTTTCTTTTGTGTATTGGTTAAGTACCAACAGCCGCTTCCCGAAACTCCCGGCGGCCAATGCACCTGCCAAAGCCAATGTTGCCAGACCGAAGGCCAGTTGACGACCCTTTCCCGAACGTAGCAGGGCAATCCCTTCAATCAGTACGTACAGCCCAACCGTCATGAACAGATAATAGGTGATCTGAATGTGGTTTGCCCCAAATTCCATACAGAGGAAAAATCCCATTAGTGCGGCACCCAGCCAGTAGCGTCCCCGGAGCGCCAGAATGACTCCTGCCAACATACCAGCACCATACCCTAAGGCAAATAATTTGGAAACGTGTCCTGCTTCCAGACTCACAATGCCGAACGTACCAAAACCGTACGCTGCGGCCCCAAGGGCAGAAAGCCATGAATTACAGCCTAATACGACCAAAAAGATGTACATACTCAGCATCACGACGAAAATGATGCTGGCGGTATTCGGTAATAGGTTTACTACCCCCATTGTGGCTTTATAAACCAGAATATACGGGTAAGGGAAATCAATCATGTAGCCGGGCATACCACTAAAGAGAGCGTCTGTCCAGAGTGGTTTTTCGCCTGTTTGCTGGGTTATCTCCCGAATTTCACGGGCAGCGGCAGATGCCTCCTGCACGTCATGCATGGTGAGGGTTTTACCGGATAGCACTGGCGAAAAATAAATAATAGCCAGCACCAAAAGCCCCAGCACCGCGATAAGATGCGGACGAAGGCTGATCCGCCGGGGCGGTTTAAACATGGTTGGTTGGTTCATACAGAAAAGACAATACGTAGCTCAAAGATACGGCTTTGTGCTAAAACGGATAGAACCGGTCAGTGATTGTTCAACAAGAAGCTACTGATGCGCAACCCGACGCAACCCTATATCGGATTTTTGCGTACATAGGGTTATGCGATACATCGTTGTTTTTGCTCAAGAGGAAATTGGTTACGCCGTCGGATTCGAGGAGTTCACGGACGCAATCGACTTTTTGTATTGGGGATACGAAGAGTATGATCTGCTACCTTATGGCACATTTGATGTGCTAACAGGTGAAGTGTGGCCCTATGAGCATCGGGGCGAACGTATTGTGAATGTTGAAGAGCACATTATTAGCCGTACTGCTCTGGATTATCTGAAATCTGCGATTCGGCAAACGAAGTAGTATATACTTTCAGTGAGGAGTAAAAGCCGTAGTATCATCCGTTGCTGACAAGTTGTTAAAGCAACTCCCAGATAAGTTTGACAGACCCTATAAACAGCAGGCTGGAGATCAACAGTATCAATGTCCAGGGACCGGGTAAAAGCGACTTCGTTTTCATACCGGTTAGACGACCTGTTTAATACTCCGTCACTCAGCTTTTTTCGCCATTTTTCAGAAAAGATTTTATACGCAGGCAGATAGGCATGGTTGGGTATCGTCTTCCCTACGTCAATTAGCGGGCAACGTCCCTACCCGACCAGCGTAGCCTGGCTTTTCCCAATCCGGGGCTGCCATCGGCAGGGCTTCATAGACCTGATTCGAATCCGAGGACTTCACCATAAACTCGTAGACCTGCACCGATGGGCCGCGGAGCTTTACCTGGAACCGGTTCCCATTCAGCAACCCGCCCGGTAAACGCACCATATCGACACGTTCTTCGGTCCAGTTCTGGAGCATACCGCCGATTAGCACAACCCGCCAGCCACCCGGCACGGTTTTGTAGCGTAGCATATAAGCCGGTCGTTTGGGCCCCTGATTACCTGCATCGTTATTTACGGCGGCAACCCCGTTGTAGGCCACAAAATCTCCCGCTCGACTGAGCTGCACTTCGGGGTTTTCAACCAGTACACTGCCTGGGTAGTACGTCTCATAGGGCTGCATATCTGCCCGGGCCTGTAACATTGCCGATACGGGATGCTGCGAAAAATTGTAATACGCTTTTGTATCCGGGTCGGCCGGGTTGTTGAGGTCTTTAACGATATCGGGCGGATCAGCTGGAAACAGATAAAAGCCCCAGTCAGGCTCATCGCCCGCAAAAAACCGGGTGACTACGTACCGTGAATATTGTTCATAAGGGGGTTGCCAGAGTCGGGGTGTATCCCGAAAATTATCGTTGCCGTAGCGCCGGATATTCTGTACTTCAGCAAAGGGTGCATGCCAGTTACCTTCGTAGCAGGATTCAATCTGCCGCCACATGGGGCGTACTTTGCCGGCTCTGGCCTGCATCAACCGCCTGTTTTCCTGCAAATACCCTTTTCGAGGCCAACAATATGAATGGGTTTGATTTTGCTCCATAGGTACGGGTACGTTTGGGTGCCCGCTTTGTGCTGATCAAAAATGGCTTCTTTGTCCCAGGGGTCAAAATCGGGATCAAAACGGTACCAATACGCCTGATTAAAGTCTTCATGGTCATAAAAGCTCCCATTGAGCCGAATAGTGACCTTGCCGCCACCAGGCTTGTTAAAGGTGAGGTTTCCCTGACTATCTCCTCCCACATTTGCTGCGTTACAGTTCCCCTCAAAGAACAAACCCGTTCCTTTTTCAAAGTCTACGCGGGGTTCGCCCTGCGCCATCGACGACCCTTCAGCGACTTTCGTTCCGGGTTTACCCTTTAATCGGGCAATTTCCAGCAGCAGCGCCAGTCGATTGGCCCGGCGCGTGTACAACTCACTCATCCAACCATCCTGCCCTCGGGCAGCCAACTGCTCTAGCGTAATGGTGCCTTTCGAGCCTTCCAGTTGTATGGTTTTTTTCTTGACATCGTGCCAGTTCCCGTTACTGTTTCCCTGTTTAGAAAAATAGCCCGCATCCCGCCAGCCGGGTAATGGTCCTTCTTCGGCATTTCCAGCGTTGAGCCAAAGGCTACTCTCGATGTCGTATACGAGGTATTTTGTGTTGGCCATGTCACCGTATCCGAGTGCCGGTACAAGCGGCCAGGCTTTATCGAAAAACTCCTGCAACGTATTAATATAGAAATTTGCATTTCGCAGGGAACCCAGAAAGTTTTCGGTCGCGTAGTGCATCTCTTCCCCATACACCAGCTGTGATTTATGTTCAGGCTTAACAGACCAGGTTGTAAAGCTGTTAATGCCCACTGCTTTTCGTTCGTTTACTGATTTGTTGCCCAGCATATCCATGCAGAAATGAAAATTCGGCGAATAATATTTCCCCGTGCCGAACTGGGTCATGTTAATCTGTCCTTTTGGCTCAGGTGCATACGGCATAAGCAACCGCCCTCCTTTCCGCCCCTGCGCAATCTCGGCGGGTAACGTACTGACAACCTGATCGAACTTGTTAGAACCGGGTGTGGATTCTTTGCTGATAATCTGCGTACTATTCTGGCTTTGTGTGAGCTTATACCGAGTTGGTTGTGCGATGGCGGGCCACACAGACAAGAGTGCCCAAAGAATGTAGATTAGCCTTGTCGTCTGCGTATTGATCATGGTAATACCTGATTCGGTGGGTCAAAGTGGATTCATAGGGGGCAGTGCCGTCAAATGAAAAAGCCGGTCAGGTCGAAACATGAACGGCTTTCTCTCTAACTTATGTATACGGCGGTCGCGAAAATTGGCTTATTTACAAGTCGTCACAACCGTTGTACTGGCATTACTGGCCGTATTGGCGACAATGTATGCGGCCACTTCATCATCCCCGCAGACTTTGTTTTCAATCCGGCCTGTTTCTCCCTGTTGACCGTTTGTAATGGTTTCGCAGGCTTTACAGTCTTTCTTCTTGAAACTTCCACCTTCGCAGGATACAAAGCCTATGGCTATAACGACAGCCCATTTTAACAATTTCATCGTTAAGTACTGGATTTACATTAGATTCTATGCACCGTGACCTGTTGGTTACGTAGCGTACTACCGGAATCTAACTATTCTTATCGCTCAGCCTATACGGACAGTATGTCCTTCTCTTTGGCCACAAACGTATCATCAATGCGGGCAATGAAGGCGTCGGTTAGTTTCTGAACGCGTTCTTCACCCATTTTAATAGCATCTTCCGATACACCTTCTTTTACCAGTTTACGAATATCGTCGTTGGTGTCTTTACGGATATTGCGGACGTTGACCTTAGCTGTTTCAACCTCCTGCTTTACTTTTTTGACAAGGTCCCGACGACGTTCTTCAGTGAGGGGCGGAACACTCAACCGAATGATTTCGCCATCATTATTGGGAGCCAGACCGAGGTTCGAGTTGCGGATCGCCTTTTCAACTTCGCCAATGAGTTTCTTCTCGAAAGGCTTGATGGCAATGGTACGCGCGTCTGGAGTAACAATAGACGCTATGGTATTCAATGGCGACAGCATCCCATAATATTCAACCTGGATGCCCTCGAGCATGGCAGGACTAGCCTTTCCGGCCCGAATTTTGGTTAATTCGATGGACAAATGCTTAAGCGCTTTTTCCATCGTGTCTTTTGCATCGTCGAGAAATAGCTCGATCTCTTCCATTTTTTGATTATTGAATGATAGAATAATTGAATGATAGAATGATCGGATCGCTATCGCGATGAATTGTCGAACGAAGTAGACGTGCTACCACTCAACAATTCTATCATTCAATCATTTCAAGACAGTTTCGCCGTAATGAGTGTCCCGACGTTTTCTTCCCCCTTCACCAAACGGAGCAAACTTCCCTTGTCGTTCATATTAAAGACAATGATGGGCAAATTGTTTTCCTGACAAAGGGTAAAGGCCGTCAGGTCCATTACACTCAATTTCTTTTCGTAAACGTCATCGAAGGTGATGGTCGTATACCGGGTTGCCGTTTTGTCTTTCATGGGGTCGGCGGTATATACTCCGTCGACTTTGGTCCCCTTCAGTACTACGTCTGCCTCTACCTCGATTGCGCGAAGGGCAGCTGTTGAGTCTGTCGTAAAATATGGATTTCCGGTTCCAGCTCCAAAGATGACAACGCGGCCTTTCTCAAGATGACGGACGGCACGACGGCGCACATACGGCTCGCAAACCTGCTCCATCTTGATAGCCGACATTACGCGGGTATACATACCATGTTTTTCGAGTGAACTCTGAATAGCCATAGCATTGATAACGGTAGCCAGCATACCCATATAATCACCCTGTACACGGTCGATGCCAGACCGTTCGCCGGAGACACCCCGAAAGATATTGCCGCCCCCGATGACGATGGCCACCTGTACACCCAGGTCAACGACTTCTTTAATCTCTTTACTGTATTGTTCTAAGATTGCCGGATCAATATTATAGCCGGTTGGACCCGCCAAAGCCTCCCCGCTCAGTTTGAGCAGGATTCGTTTATACGTTGATTGCGATGTCATGAAGGGAAGTTTTGCGGGCAAAGATAGGGAAAAAGGCAGGAAGGCGGCAAGCTAAATTGGAGAAAGACGGAAAGGATCAAGCCGCCAGCCAAAGTTCCTTAAACCGCTTCAGATCGCGTTTCATAGCTGTAAACACTTCATTTTGAGACACTGACAACTTCGTCGCTCCGTGTTCGGCTCCACCTGCCGGGTACTCGATATGTAAAGTAACTGGTACACGTAACTGGCTTTTTTTAAGCAAGTTAAAGTACGTTTTAAAGTCGATCATCCCCTCACCCAGTGGTACGTCCTGCACGGTCCATTTGCCGGTTGTTTTCTTTTCCCAGCGAAAATCTTTTATCGTAAGGGCTTTTATCTGCGGCTGAAGCAATCGCAGTCCATTTGGCCAGGACTCTCCTCCCTCTACGGTTGCGTGCCGGATATCGTATTGAACACCCATACTTTCCGGCGCGGCTGTTTTTAGCATTTCCCAGATTTCCCAAACGGATGATCCTACCAGTAAACCCGCATGATTCTGATAGCAGCCCGTTAAGTTCAGGGTTTTGTTCAGCTCGCCAAGTGCCTTGATTTTACGCTGAAATACGAGAAGATCTTCGGGTATGGATTGCTTCGAATCGTACTGATACCACTTCATCCGGTACGTCCGAAAACCCAATCTGGAAGCAGTTTTTAGCAATAGGTTGTCAGCAGGGTTCGTTACGTCGCCGACGGCTGTGGTCATCAGATTTGGGGAAAGACCCGCTTTTTTCAGGGCTTCAGCGGCTTTTGGCAGTTGTTCCTCCACTCGTTCGGGGCTAACGTGACCATCGGGCCGCACAGTCAGATCCACACCCGCAAACCCCATGCTGACGGCGGCATCGGCCATGTCGGTATAATTCAGAAACTGCAGATGTTTTGAAAAAATATGCACATCGGGCAGTTCCGCATCAGCTGTGGCGAATGGTATCGACAGGGCCGATGACAACAATGGCAACGTACCGGCAGTAAGGGCAGTTTGCTTCAGAAAATGGCGACGGGAATATGGGTGTTCCATGGCAGTAAGCGCTTTGCTTACAAACCATGATTTACGCAAATTCTACCAATACCTGTCCTTTCTCAACCCGATCGCCTTTGGCAATACGTATGGATTTTATGGTTCCACTACCTGCGGCTTTCAGCATGTTTTCCATTTTCATGGCTTCCAACACCAGCAAACTATCACCCTTATTCACCTCGTTGCCTACCTCTACATTTATTCCAACAATCAGACCCGGCATCGGAGCCTTCAAATCATTCACCTTTGCATTGGCGGCACTGCTCATGCCCATTTTTTCGAGCAACAGATCGAAGCGATCTTTGAGCTGCACCTGATGAAGCTGACCATTAATTTTTAAAATAACGGATTTCTCTACGGCATTCATTTCTACGACTTCAGCCGTGTAAGAACGATTTTGATGCAGTATGTGAAAGGTCCGATCCGTTAGCTTTATCAGGTCCCACCGGAATGGCTCACCGTTGAGCACAGGATTTTCAGCAGAGAAGTCGACTGTAAATAACTGATTGTTAAGGGTTGTTGTGTACATGAAGATGTTTTTATTGCTACGTTACGTCAGCCTGTATCTGATGCACCGTATGTCGAAAGTTAGCCTTGTGCCAGATCTTACATAAACCCCGCGCCCCTAAGTTAAGTCGTCGCTATGACTTATTTACTAGCCAGATACCGAGTAAACAGATACCCATACCTGCGAACTGGGCGGTATATATGGTTTCGCCGTCGAGGAACCCCCAAAGCAGAGCCACTATAGGAATCAGGTACGTAACGGATGCCGCGAACAAAGGGGATGACAACTGCATGACCCGATTAAAAAAAATAGACATCAACCCCGAGCCAAATACGCCAAGTGTTACCAGTGCCCCTAACGACCATCGGTTTTGACTAGCGAGCACTCGATCCAGAAAATCCGTTGGCATCAGTGTGAGCAGGGCAATTGGCCCGGCAAAGGCAAACAGCCAGGCAGTTGACACAACTGCGGGTAAGTGCTTCAAATACCGACCAATAAGATTGGTATTTAGCCCATAACACAGCGTAGCCAATACGACCAGCAGAGCGTATCCGTTGATTTGAAACGAACCCGTTGCGCTAAAAAACACCAGCAACAAGGAGCCTGCCAGGCCAAGCAAAATACCAACCACCTGCCGGATTTTGAGCACTTGCCCGAAAAATACACCACCAATAATCAGTGTAAACAACGGACTGAGCGAATTCAATGCGCCAGCCAGTGAGCTATTTAAATGGACGCCCGCTTCAGCGAATAAAAAGGCAGGAATGACAAACCCAACGATGCCCGAAGCCAATAAGGCCACCCATCGGTGCCGGACCGCAGCCCGTACGTCGGCCTGACGGCTTTGCCCTGCCAGAAAGGGAGAAAAGAACAATAACGCAAACACCAGTCGCCCACCAGCTACCTGTTCCGGCTGAAAAGCGACCAGGCTTCGCTTAATCAGAATAAACGAACTACCCCACACGAGCGCCAGGCAGCAAAGCAGCACCCAGGCAAGCAAGGGGCGTTTTTGCGGCAAAACAACGGGCTCCTGGGTTGTCATAAAGGCGGGATTAGAAGTAAGCAGGAACGTAACGAGATGGTATCAGCAAGGGCGCATCAAGACATTGAGCCCAGCATGTTTTTATACCAGCTCAACACTATATTTCTCCTGAACCTCGTCCAGAATAGCCCCCACGTCGCTGTACGAGTCACTTGTGACGAGCTGCATCCGGTAAGGTTTGAAGTCGGGCAGGCCCTTAAAATAATTAGCGTAGTGGCGACGCATCTCGAATAGCCCGACAATTTCACCCTTCCAGCGAATCGAAAAGTCAAGATGCTGACGACAGACGGCTACCCGGTCAGCGATGGTTGGCGGAGGAAGGTGCTGCCCCGTTTGAGTGAAATGCTTAATCTCATTAAAAATCCAGGGGTAGCCAATACTAGCCCGACCAATCATGACACCATCGACACCGTACCGATTTTTGTATTCGAGGGCTTTTTCGGGCGAGTCGATATCGCCATTGCCGAAAATAGGAATCTGAATCCGCGAATTTTCTTTGATACGGCCAATCAGCGTCCAGTCAGCATCACCTTTATACATCTGAACGCGCGTCCGTCCATGAACCGTTAAGGCTTTGATACCAATATCCTGCAAGCGTTCGGCTACTTCACCAATGTTTTTTGTCTGCTCATCCCAGCCAAGCCGCGTTTTGACGGTTACGGGCAGATGAGTGGCTTTTACGACCGATTCGGTCATCCGAACCATTTTGGGAATATCCTGCAACAAAGCGGCTCCTGCGCCCCGGCAGGCAACATTTTTCACCGGGCAGCCATAATTAATATCAATCAGATCAGGATTGGCGCGGGTGGCAATACGGGCACATTCTCCCATCGTCTCCACATCAGAGCCAAAGAGCTGAATACCAATAGGTCGTTCATATTCGAAAATGTCGAGCTTCTGTACACTTTTCGCAGCATCCCGAATCAATCCCTCCGACGAGATAAATTCAGTGTACATCAAATCTGCGCCGTTGGCTTTGCAAACCGCCCGAAATGGCGGATCACTGACATCCTCCATAGGGGCCAGCAAAAGCGGAAAATCCGGGAGTTGTATATTGCCAATTGTTACCATATTCTACGTGTCGAATGCCTTACGTCCTTGAGTAATCCGTGAATATCCATTCTACAGTATACCGATTAAATGGCGCCAAGTACGTAATGAGCAATGCCTATTCTTTCATTTTAGCACAATCCAAAGTCGGAAATGGTTCCCTTATGGCGATTCTGCGAATGAGTGTGTAAATTTACGGGAAATATGCAACCCATCTATACGCCGGAAGGCTCCACATCGCGTCCTCCTACCCTTGGCGGACTGATTATGCTCCTTGGTTTTATCCTCATCGGGGGTGTTGTCAGCACATTGCTTCTCTTCGGTATTCTGGCTGTCAGCAAAGGCATGGGTCTGGAGCAGGCTCAAGTGTACCTGAGCGATCTGGCAGCGAATCCGGCCGCATCGCCCAATAGCTGGTACGAACTGATGATCCTTCAAGCCGTCAACCATTTAGGTACGTTTCTATTACCCGCGTTGCTGTATTGGTACGTAATAGAGCGACGTAGCTGGGAGCAGTTTAACTACAAACCGGTTTCGGCCGTGGCTGGCTTTGGCCTGGTTGCGCTGATCGTCATCGCCTTTATGCCGTTCGACGGGCTGATCATTGAATGGAATCAAAATCTCCACCTGCCCGAGACTCTGGCTCCTATCGAACAATGGATACGCGATAAAGAGAAAAATCTGGAAGGCATTACCAAATACCTGACAACCTTTCAGAATACCGGGCAACTGCTCATGGCAATGCTGGTGATTGCGGTGATCCCCGCTATTGGTGAAGAAGTCCTGTTTCGCGGCATACTTCAACGCAATTTCAGTTACTGGGCCGGTAATGCACACGTTGGCATCTGGTTGTCGGCGGCTCTGTTCAGTGCCATTCATGTACAGTTTCTGGGCTTCTTCCCGCGGATGCTGCTCGGAGCACTCTTCGGGTATTTATATTTCTGGTCGGGAAATTTGTGGGTGCCGATTCTGGCCCATTTTGTCAACAATGGGTTCACCGTGTTTATGGTCTATCTGTATCAGAAAAAATTAATTTCAATGGATATCGAAAGTACTGAGTCAGTACCCATAGTAAGCGCTCTGGTCGCCTTTGCCTGTACAGCAGGCATGTTGTATTATTTCAAAAAGGTAAATCAAATCCGTGTTTGAGAACAACAGAATCCGGTTCAGCATGAGCGGGCACAGGCCTCGCTTACAGCTAATCTCCCTTGTAACAGAACGCAATAAACCGAAGCCCATTAGCCATGAACGAAACCTGGGAATCCATCTACACAACACCCCTTCCCCATCGGGCAGAACTGGCAAAAGCCTTATTGCTCGAACATGATATTCCTGCCGTAGTTATAAACAGGCAAAGCAGTAGTTACCCCTCAATTGGGCTGGGCAAAAGCGAAGTTCACGTACTGACAAAAGACGCAATTCTGGCAAAAGTAATCTTAGAGAATGAAGCAACGTTTAGCTAACATGACGAACCTCCAGCAGCGGGTTATTGCAGCCGTCATTGGGGTTCCGTTTATTATTTTCATGATCTGGTACAATGCTTGGACATTTGCCTTACTCTTTTGCGTGATTAGTGCCCTGACCCAGCGGGAATTCTACCGATTATTGGGTCTCGATGGTTTCGAACCGCTTACCGCCTACGGTACGCTCGTCGGCGTTATGATTTGTGTGCTGGCTTATTTCATTGAAACCGATCAAATCAGTACGGGCCATTATTTTCTGATTTGTCCAGCCTCCTCAATGATTTTCCTGATAAAGCTGTACAAAAAACGGGACATGAAGCCGTTCACAAATATCGGTTTTACGTTTCTGGGTATCATATACGTAGCGATGCCGTTTGCGTTGCTTATCATTCTGGCGCTACGTGGCGGCAGTTTTCACCCCATGCTGATTACGGGCTGCCTGCTGCTGCTGTGGGCCAGCGACATTGGTGCTTATTTTGCCGGCACTAAATTTGGGCGTCGGAAACTCTTTGAACGAGTATCCCCAAAGAAATCCTGGGAAGGCGCACTGGGCGGAGCTGCAGCCGCGGCTACGGTAGCTCTGGGACTGGCTTTCTGGGCGCCTGAACTAAAGCCGTGGCAGTGGTACTGTGTGGGAGGAATTATTGTTGTAACAGGCACCTACGGCGACCTGGTTGAGTCGTTGTTCAAACGTAGCATCGCCATAAAAGACTCAGGTAGCAGCATTCCGGGGCACGGCGGTTTTCTTGACCGTTTCGATGGGCTTTTACTGGCGGCTCCCTTTATTATTACGTTTCTCAAGCTGTTTGCCTGAGGTCTGGAAGGTCAGGCGGATGGTGTTAAATTTCTTAAAATTCGGGTAACCGAAACCATATCTTGCCTTTTCCTCGTTTACTTTGTAGTATAGACAGGAGGTGTATGAAAAATTTGTTAACGTTAATCGGGTTCGTTCTAGTGTTATTTTTCCTGGGCGGATTATTCTCCACCGCACAGGCGCAAGGCCAGGAACGCCAGATTACGTTCACCGGATTCCTGACGGGTGGTCGTACCAATGAGCCACTTCCTGGTGCTTACATCTATATTCCGAAAGCTGGCCGTGGCGTTCTGTCGGCACCTAATGGCTATTTTGCGCTGCCCGTTTTCCCTGGCGACAGTATCATTTTTAGTTACGTTGGCTTCAAAACGCAGTATCACATTATCCCCAGCCGATTAACTGATCTTACGTATTCGGCGGTGGTAGCGTTGCAGGAGGACGTAAAAACGCTGGCGGAGGTTAAGGTCTATCCTTATGCAACGGAGGAGTTGTTTAAAGATGCCTTTGTGAATCTGAAGCTTCCTGATGAAAAAGAGCGCGAAAATCTGGCCAGAAATACCAGTCCGGAGGCTATCATGCGACAGGCCGCTACAATGCCGATGGGTGCCTTGGCCAACCACCAGAACTTTGTCAATCAGCAGTTTTTCGGGCGGGAGTCGGTCATTGGCCGAAGCCAGACCCCTACCTTCTCGTTTACGAACCCCTTTGCCTGGGCTAATTTTATCCGTTCCGTCAAACGCGGGGATTTCAAGAATAAGGAATGGCGTAATGAACTGAACAAAGCCCCCCGCGAAAACGTATCCCGGAAAGATATTTTACAGGATGGTAACTAACGTCTGACGTACCGTAAGCTAGGGTTTCCACTTCTGAAGTTTCATGGTTGACCCATCAAACACCCCATAGGTTTTCGCCGAAATCCACTCACCAATATTGACGTAGCGGCTCTCTGGATTAATTTCCAGATCGAGGGGTACGTGCCGATGTCCGAAAATGTAATAGTCGTGGTGATGTTCCTGCTCGATAGACCGACTATAATGGAATAACCATTCTGACTCAGGCCCATTCGATTTCATCTCGTCATAATGGCTCAATCGGCTCTGCTTCGACCAGGCGCTGGCTATCGAGATGCCAATGTCAGGATGCAGCCAGCGAAACAGTTTTCGAGCCAGCTTGTGTTCAAATACTACTTTGAGTTTCTTATAGGTAGCATCGCCCGGTCCAAGCCCATCCCCATGACCAATCAGAAACTGCTTATTTCCGATCATATATGTACGAGGCTGCCGATACACGGGAATACCCATTTCGTCGGTAAAGTAATTCGCCATCCACATATCATGGTTGCCTGTGAAGAGGATAACCCGTTGACCAGCATCTGTTAGCTCAGCCAGTTTACCCTGCAGGCGGACAAACCCTTTTGGTATGGTTTTTTTGTATTCAAACCAGAAATCAAAGATATCGCCCACCAGAAAAATCACTTCGGCATCTGTACGAATATGTTCTAACCAGTTTACAATTTGCTGTTCGCGCTGACGACTCTGAACAATATCAGGCGCACCAAGGTGGAAATCAGAAGCAAAATAAGCCTTGCGGCCAGGAGAAAGTGGAATGGTTTCGATAGCAGACATGAATGCGGTTATTCGGCTACAAAACTACGTAACGAACACGGTTATCGCACATAGTCGTTGTACTTTACCAGTATTTAGCCTTTAGCTCGATATAAATGCCTCCCAGTCGTATCGAATTTATATCAGACCAGGCAGCCGATGTAGCAAAAACATCGGAGTAGCTAAAATGGTATTTAAGAAAACGCTATTTTTGGGCTTTCTCCGAACATCTTATGAAAATCAAATCACTGATACTCGCTTTTCCTGTATTGTGTTTCGCCTGCAATAGTTCTAGTACGCCATCTGATCCAGCCAGCCAAATGGAAGCCAGCCCTATCCATGCCAAGCGGGTTACGGGTGTAAATATGCTTTCTGTCGATTTCAACTACGACGAACCCTGCAATATTCTGGGCGAAGAATATGTTCGCAATACGTTCAATCTTGACGAAAAAACCGAACTGGCCGAAGAACATATGCATGAAGGCTGTGCCTTCGAGTGGGGCGGCAATAAAGTAGTGGTTGCCTTTGGTGGCGAACGGCCCTTTGCGTCTGTTTATAAAGCTGAATATATATTTGATAAACTCTATCAGGGAGCCCCAGCGGCAACTGTTACAGCCCCTGTCGAAGAATCTGTAATGGCGGATTCATCGGAAGCAGGTCCAAAAACGGAAGGGACCAATGCAGAAGGGTCAGCGGCTGATTCAACGCACACCAATACGGATAACAAACATCCTGAACATGCTGGTGTGCCAGCGGCTACGCTCCCCCTTACCAAACCAGCCGTTACCAAAGGCAGTTATGAAGCCGTCCCCAACATTGGTGACAAAGCCGTTTGGAATTCATCGACCGGCGCCATGCACGTATTATACAACAACCACATCATTAGTGTTACGGTAGAAACGAAGGGCAAGGCCGAAGTTAAGAAAGAACAGGCAACCTCGCTGGCTGAAGTACTAATCGATAAAATTTCCGAGAACGAATATTTGAAGCGTCTGTAAGGCGACCGTCGTCCATACATGAGAAGAGGGCTGGAAATGATTTCCAGCCCTCTTCTCATGTATGGACGAAACCAGCATACTCAGAGTGGAATCTGCTCGAATACAACAGCCGGCTGATCGCTATTTTTGAAGGCTTTGCGTGGCCGGATGTTCAAGGTTTGAAACAGTTGCTGATCGGCATCCTCATTGGGATTGGGTGTCGTCAGAAGCTTGTCGCCAGCGAAAATAGAGTTGGCACCGGCTAAAAAGCACAACGCCTGCTCTTCGGTATTCATCCGAACCCGGCCAGCCGACAGACGTACCATTGCTTTTGGCATAATGATACGCGCCGTCGCAATCATACGTAACATTTCCCAAACCGATACCCGCGGCTGATCTTCGAGGGGTGTGCCTTCAACAGGTACCAGCGCATTGACGGGCACCGACTCCGGATGCTGTGGTAAGGTAGCCAGCGTGTGCAACATGCCGATACGGTCCTGCTCAGACTCGCCCATTCCGATAATTCCGCCTGAGCAAACCGATATTCCAGCTTTGCGGGCGTGGCCGAGGGTATCCAGCCGATCATCGTAAGTGCGGGTCGTGATGATGTCTCCGTAGAACTCTTCGCTCGTGTCCAG
Source organism: Spirosoma sp. KNUC1025 (assembly GCF_045160025.1). Taxonomy (GTDB): domain Bacteria; phylum Bacteroidota; class Bacteroidia; order Cytophagales; family Spirosomataceae; genus Spirosoma. Next base: position 4,084,487 of record NZ_CP087139.1, on the reverse strand, counting down.
ATTGTGGTTGTAGGCATACAAGCCGGCATCTTTGAGCTTTTGCGCCTGACTTTCAGTCAGCATACCCAGAGTGCAGCAAACTTCCAGCCCCATTTCGTTGACCCCCTGCACCATTTCGAGCACTTTGTCGAAATCACGGTTGTCACGTACTTCACGCCAGGCCGCGCCCATGCAGAAACGCGTACTACCCGTGTCTTTGGCACGCTGAGCCGCTGTCAATACCTCATCTACTTCCATCAGCTTATGCACCTTCACGCTGGTATGATACCGGGCCGCCTGCGGGCAGTATGCACAATCTTCGGGGCAGCCACCCGTTTTGACTGACAAAAGTGTGCAAACCTGCACCTCTTGTGGATCGTGATGCTGACGGTGCACAGTAGCCGCTCGATAGATCAGATCCAGAACAGGAGAATTATAGATGTCGGCAATTTCAGCGCGAGTCCAATCGGTACGTAGAACAGTCATAAGGTATACGTTCAAAAACAGTCCGTCATCGCGGACGTAATTCAAAAGTAGTTGATCGCCGTAAAATGGGCAAATAATAAACGTACTGGCTGTTGTCATATGAACAATCCGTAGATTCAGATCGCTGCATTCTCCCAGCCTTTGGGCATCTTTTGGAATAGCTGTTACCTACCAGGTCGAGCATACGATAACCAACTGATGCCATAAACGAACCAATTGTAGCCTCAAAGGAACCCGTTAGAAAGTCTCACTAACGGATAGAATTACACGCAGCTACTTTTGTCAGAGCAACTTTACTAAACCATTAACGGAAACCAATTACAATGAACCAGAAAACATCAGCCGCTTTTGTTGGCGCTTCATGGTTTGCCCTCGGAACAGGCATGTTCGGGTACCTGATCGGACTGTGGCGATCCGACATGCTATTGAATGAAAAAGGCTTTTATTTCACCGTCTTAATGTTCGGTCTTTTTGCCGTAGTATCTGTACAAAAAAGCGTTAGAGATCGGCTGGAAGGGCTCCCCGTAACGGATATATATTATGGAATCAGCTGGTTTTCAACAATCCTGTCCATTACACTTTTGACAATTGGTCTCTGGAATGCGACTTTGCTGCCCAGCGAAAAAGGCTTTTATGCCTTCGCTTTTCTACTTGCCTTATTCGGCGCTATCGCCGTTCAGAAAAATACCAGAGACAATCAGGAATCGCCAAAAACAGTGTAATCTATCCACTTCATACCGAGAGTAAGATTCAGTAAGTACCAGGTCAAACAGGTCAGGGTTCCGAATGTGACGTATCAGGTCGCTATTGGAATTTTGGCCTTTTTGTTTTATCGGATCTAATTTAATCCGCTGCATCAGTAAAAACCCAGTCGCTACGTCTATTAGTAGAAAGTACAACTCAACTGCTCATGGGTTCGCCGATGCGATTTTGCTCACTTACTACCCGGCACATACATACCTCAACTGTTCTTTTCAGGCTTATCTGTTTTATTTCTCTTACAGCTTTTCAGGCATGTATAAATCTGGAAGACATTAGCCTCCAGTCTACAAATGATATCCTGGTCGTAGACGGTACCCTGACCAACCGGGCTGAGCCACAGGTAATCAGGCTAAACCGATCACGGGCGGATCGGCTCTCCGGCCGGTTTCAGACGTTTCCTATTACTGGAGCAACCGTAGAAATAGTGGTGGATTCTTCGGAGCAGGTTACCTGTCATGAAACGCAGGATGGCAGCTATCAACTACCCAGCGATTTTAAAGGTCTGGTCAGCCATGCGTATCAGTTACGTTTTCAGTTAAGTGATGGAACGAGCTATATTTCGACGCAGCAGGTTATGCAGCCCATTCCGCCAATAACCACCGTGACTGCCCAGTTTAATCCAACCAGTCTGTCTTCATTACAATTAACCAATTATACAGCCGGCCATGATCTGTTTATTGACAGTCAGGACCCAGTAGAGCAGCACAATTATTATCGCTGGGAATGGCGGCTCTATGAACGTCAGTCGTGGTGCAAATCCTGTAGGCAGGGAACGTACTCCTATTACAAAGTGCTACCCGGCGTGTATAAAGATAAAGATTACTTTGTAACGGGGACTGAACCCTTCGAAGACTGCTTCACACCCCCATCCGGCATTTCGCAGGCTGACCCCAATGCGCCGGTGGTTCCTCAGGGAAACTGGATTTATGATTATCCCTGCCGAAATGCTTGCTGGGAAATTATTTACGGCTACGATCAGGTTGTGTTCGACGATGTTCACTCCAATGGCGGTTTGATTTCCCGAAAACCAGTGGCCCATATTCCTTTCTACGATTATCAGCCAGCCCTGGTTGATATCCGTCAATTATCGCTGACAGCGGATGCGTATCAGTACTATAAATTGTTTGCCGACCAGAATCAGCAATCAAGCGGTCTGGCCGACAGCCCACCCACTGCTTTAGGTGGTAATGTCCATCAGGTTGATCGTCCGCAGGTTGCCTTGGTAGGCTATTTTACCGTTTCGGCGGTTTCGCAGGTTCATTATTGGCTGGACCGCAAAGACACACAGGGGCTCGCCTATGGCGCCACAGGCTCTATCAATACGACGCCCCCAAAAGGCTCCTACGTAAATTCGGGTGATTACCTGTTCTATTCTCTCAATGGCCGTCAACCTAACCCTGAGCCCTCCCCGCCATTGGGCGAGCGGGAAAAAGCCAAGGTTCGACTATGGCCCAACGCCGACCGGCCCCCAACGGCTCCCTGTCTTCAAAGCGACAACCGGACGCCCTATAAACCAGAGGGCTGGCGCGACTAACGACTCGCACTAAACTAAACGTATCATAACTGGCTTGTTTGGGTTGTACGCGAAATAAACCGACTTGAAACCATAACTGACGACTGGCTAGAGCACGCTTGCCACAACGGCGCTACGTCTGATAAACCGGCTGCCCAACCAACTTAGGCTCGATGCTACCAGAAAGACGAAAAGAAACTTAAGGCTTACCGGCAGACTAACCCCTAAGAGGGCAAATTGAAGCCAAGTAACGAACGGATAATGAAGTATATAAATACCATAGGCATTGTCTGACAGGCTAGTCCAGCCAGCGGATGGTACGTTTATTTTTTGCTTAAAAAAACTCAGGCAGGCACTGATACTGGCCAGGCAACTCGCTACAAATACCAGGTCATACAGAAAGTACCCTTCAATGGCCGTTAGATTATGCTGCTTGACCTGGTTTTCTCCAAACGTCGAAACCGTGATTACCAATACGTAGTATGCTAGACTTAGAGCCAGCCAGAGCCACCAGACTTTACCGAACAGTTTACCATTCCTGAACAGGTATTGCTGCCAGTCCGTGGCTCCCAGGCAACTACCCAACAGAAAAAATAGCAGATAGAATAGTAGCCTGTTTAGTTGAAAATCAAAGGGCCCCCAATTACCTACCCAGGTGTATTGGCCCACCCATAAACTCAACGGGATCAAACTGAGCGCAAACAGGCCATAAATTACCGCACAAAAGTTAATAGGATGCCTGCTAAGGTTTGCCAACCCGTTCCCTACAGACGTAAAGAAATGGGGCCAAAACTTAAAAATAAGCCCTGCTATCCCATTAAAAGCGAGCAACAACCAGATAAACCAGGGCGGACCAGCAGGCCACTGCTGGTTGTGGATGTAATCAGTAGCAAACGGAATAAAGCCAGTTGAATGTGTCGACAGATAAAAAGAGGGCATGTAAGCTACCGGGATAAGCAACAGTTCGGCAATCAGAAAAGGGATGCCCAACCGAATAAATCGATCCGTTAAATACGTTTTTACGCCTTTTTTGTCAAGTCCACGATAAGCAAATAATCCGCTGATGAAAAACATGAGCGGCATAAAGAACAAATCATTAAAGCCAATGAATCTATCCATGCCCAACCATCGACTGCCATCAACGACTGGAGCTGTCGACCGGATATAATGCGCCGGGTTAAAATAGGCGAAGGTGGGATACGCTAAAGCCGCATGATGCGCAACAACCAATAAGGTAATAAACGAACGTAAATAGTCAAGCCAAACAGCCCGCGCCTTACTGGTTTTCATAAAAGAGAATCATTATGTATCCTAATGAGACAAAAAATAGAGTGACGCTGCATCTATCCTCAAAATATCTTAGCCTCCTGTTTCATTTTAGCAAGGAGTATTTTTGTTGATTGGCTCCGGTAACTAATTCCTGATATACCAAAACATAAAGTGCATATTAGCGAACTATTTTATATTTTCTTTCACTAAAGACGCTATATAAACTACCCATATTAAGCAGCAAAAGGATACATCTGCGCAGAAAATCAACGCTTAATAAATATAAAACAAAAAGAGCATAGTAAATAAAATTTGATTTTACCTTTCAAGTCAATACGTACTGAATATATAACATATGTAACTAATATTTTTCTATATAACAATATGAATATTAATTAATTTTTAATGATAAAGTATAAGCTTAAAAATAAGGAACAGATGTCGTTGTACTTGATAATATAATTGAATACAGTTGTGTAAAAAAAATAAATAAACTGTAAAAACTTTTATTATTAATTAGATACCTATGAATAATGTGTAATTACTCATGTATCTAATTATATAAGCAACACATTCACTCACTGTTCAACGTAAGATGAAAATGAAAGACAATTACGTAAAAGATGTAAGTATCAGTTCTGCAGAATTGGAATTATTGCATGCTTCATTAAATAGCAAGAGCCTTCAATTAGTTCTAAAACGGATCTTTGACATAGTTTTTTCAGCTATGATCATTATGATTACCTCGCCCGTAATGTTGTTAACAGCTCTGCTAATTAAGATTACGTCTAAGGGACCAGTATTATATAGTCAATACAGAGTAGGTTTAAATGGACACCATTTCAAATGTTACAAATTTCGCTCTATGAACTATAATAATTCAGTGATAAATAGTAAACATACTGACGTAATATTAAGTGAGTCAACTGGAATTATTAAAAAAAGCAAAAATGATAGTCGTATAACCTCCGTTGGTAAAATAATTCGTAAATCAAGTATCGATGAACTGCCTCAATTTTTCAACGTACTGAAAGGTGATATGAGCGTAATTGGACCCAGACCGTTGGTACCTTCTATGCTAACACATTATCCACAATTTTATAACGTACGGTGCTTGATTAAACCGGGTATTTCTGGACTATGGCAAATTAGGGACAGAGAGCATAATACAAGTGCTGAATTTATGTTTGTACATGATACCGAATATTTAAAAAAATTCAATTTATTACTAGACCTAAAAATAATTTTCATTACACCGATTAGCGTAATTTCTGGCAAAGGAGCCTATTAGTCAATTTCGATTGGGAGACAGTGATTAAAGCAACCAATTAAATTTATGAAAGGAGACAAAAAGAAATTTTTATTAATCGGTAACTATTTCTTTCCAGAATTAACCGGTATTGGGAAATATAACGGTGAGATGATAGACTGGCTATCTAAAAACGGATATCAATGTACTGCGGTTGTACCGTATCCATATTCTCCATACTGGCGTATACATTCAACAAATTATTATAGGTCATATTGGTATAAGAAGGAGTTAAAAAAAATGGATCATTCTGCACCCGCAATTATTTATCGCTGTCCACACTTTGTGCCCTCAATACCAACGGGCCTGAAGCGGGTAATTTCTGATTTGTCGTTCGTTATTAGTTCTTTATGTCAGGTAATATATTTAATGGCGTTTAGAAAGTATGATTACGTCATTGTGATATCGCCCTGCTTTTTACTTGGCTTTTCTGGGTTATTAATTAGATTATTTAAGAACACAAAATTTATATACCACATTCAGGACCTGCAAGTAGACACGGCCCATGAGTTAGGCATGATCCGATGGAAACCCTTTATTAAGTTAATGTTTAGATGTGAATTAGCTATTTTAAAAAATGCAGATTATGTAAGTAGTATCTCAGATGGGATGATAAAGAAAATAAAACAAAAATATGATCGACCTGTGATTTTATTCCCAAACTGGGTTAATACGGATATAATCTATCCAGTTAAAGAAAAAATTTCCATAAAGAACAAATTAAACATTCCATTAGACCGGAAGATAGTTCTTTATTCAGGCGCAATAGGTGAGAAACAGGGCTTAAAGGATTTACTTGACGTAGCGAGTAATTTACACTTCCGTAAAGATATAAATTTTATAATCTGTAGCTCAGGTCCTTATTTTAACAAACTTAAAAAGACCGTCCAAGACTTAAAGCTCGATAATATAAGTTTTATTCATTTGCTACCTATTGAAAAGTATAATGAATTATTAAACATTGCCGATATACACTTAGTGTTGCAGAGAAGTAATGCTAATGATTTAGTTATGCCATCGAAACTAACAAGTATCTTATCAGCTGGTGGATTGGCTATAGTGACAGCAACTGCAACAACAAGTTTACATAATCTTATTTCTAATCACAAAATAGGATATATTATTGAACAGGAAAACGTAAAAGCGCTTACAACTTCGATTGTAGAGATAATAGACACCGATCCTATTGAGATTAAGAAGAATGCGCGTGAGTTTGCCCTAAAGTATCTAGATATAAATATCGTCATTAGCAATTTTCTTTCGCAGGTTATGAGCGTATCATAGAATAATATAAGTGCTTTATTCTGCCCGGAGTTTTATTGAAACAAATATGCAAGACCTAAGTAAATTCAATGTCCCCAAAAATTTTCGTGGCCGTTCAGGTTGGTACGTACAACTCTGGTGGATAGTACGATCAATGATGTTTTATACATCTCCGCAACTATTTTATGCCTGGAGACGATTTATACTAAGGATATTTGGCGCTAAAATTGGCAAGAATGTAAATATTCGTCCTTCCGCTCAAATCCTATACCCCTGGAAATTAACTATTGGCGATTATAGCTGGATTGGCGAAGATGTCAATCTATACAATTTAGATGAAATTGTTATTGGTAACGATGTAGTTATATCTCAAAAAAGTTATTTATGTACAGGGTCACACGATTATTTAAGTGAAAATTTTCGTATCGATATAAGCCCAATACTCATTGAAGATAAATGCTGGCTAGCAACGGATGTTTTTGTAGCGCCGGGTGTAACAATTGGCTATGGTAGTGTGATCGGTGCAAGATCATCTGTTTTTAAATCCATTCCAGCCAATAAAGTTTGTTTTGGTTCTCCGGCCCGGCCATTAAAAAACAGAGTGGTCAAAGAGGTCTCGGTAGCCGAACGTAACAGGTGATGAATTGTGCCTGAATTTTCTTGTCATTCTGCTTAGAAAAGTGCATACACACCTAAGCATCTGTTTGGAAATTAAAGGCTGAGCGTCGAGCCATTTTTGTAACAACTAACATGTAAAACAATTACCAAAGAGTGCATCCCACTGACCGACGCCCAGTGGGATGCAATTTCTCCTTTTTACGACTTGATCGTCAGCGAACTCATGATTTACGACAGATTGTAAACAGTATTTTGTGACTGCTACCCACAGGGGGCCAATGGCGCAATCTGCCTACCGAGTAACCTAATTGGCAAACCTTTTATTATTGTTTCAGACGTTGGAAACAAAATGGATTTGTTAAGCAAATCAATCTGGCTGTAAATCAACTTAACCGTAAGCGCGTCGGTAAAGAAGCATATCCATCTGTAGTATGTATTGATTCGTAGCCCGGGTCGCCAGAGCGGTGTTAAGTTGGCACCGATGTCTCGAGGCTAATAAATGAGAAGATGCGGGGCCGCACGGGCGGCCACAAAAGGCAACTCTTCGTTAACACCCAAGGGCGTTTAGGGCTACCAGATGTCCAAGCTGCAAATCCTGCGGATGGTCCTTCAGCCGTACCGCTGGTTAGTGACTTACTTTGGCAAGTTAGGAAGCGTTTGGTGAAAGTCTATGGTGATCAATCTTATAATGGCGTGTTCGCTCAAGAGTTGGCTAAATGGAGCCTTGATTTAGAAAAAGCGTCTCGCCCTGAATCAGTTCGGGGCTTTGTAGCGGTGGCCAAGGGGTAGGTAATGGAACGGAACATTGCTTGGACGAAGCGCACGGGCGCCCCCGTAATCCGAAGGATTGTCAAAGATTATGACTATACAATATCATCTAAGGAAGTCAAACTAACATACTATGGTCCTGACTTACAGCCTCTCGGAAGCAGATTATTTGGCACAGCAACTTTTTGTGGCGTCTAATAACGAACGAGTACGAAAATATAGGCAACGAAATCGGATCATTTGGCCAATAGCGTTTTTAGGCTTGGGATTGGCTTTTTATTCCTACAATAGTACGTTCCTGGCGTATTATTTTTTAGGCTTTTCACTCCTCTATTTTTTCTTTTATCCTGCCTATTCAAAATGGTTCTACAAAAGGTTTTACAGAAAAAATCTGATAGAAGCTTACAAAAATCGCTTTAATAAACAGTTTACTGTAGATATTAATCCTGAGGGCTTATTAATTTCCGATCACACCGGAGAAACAAACGTACTAATCTCAGAAATCGAACGAATAGATGAAATAGCTGACTATATTTTCCCGAAATTCAAATCAGGTTCAACCTTCATAATTCCAAAATCTAAAGTTGATCAGTTGGATGCACTCATTCAGGAATTGAAAGAAATTGCTGCCCAGCAAAACATCATATATTCCGAGAACCTATTTTGGGAATGGAAATGATGAAAAATCGCCCAAACCAATAAAAATTTAGTTTGTAAGTGGATTTGAAGCTGACAAAGGCATTTACAAAACGTCAACACTTCCTGGTTCATTTGAGCTTGTTTTCCGGGAATGGCTAATTCCGCAAGCAAATGAATCGCTCTTTCGCTACGCTCGAAGAATGGCTTTAAAACAACTGGAGGGTGACTGGTTGTTGGTCGGCGGGCCTTTGGGGGAGAAAAAACTCGTCGCCTATTACCGGTTTTGGTGGCGCATCGAGATGTTTTTCCAACGTCTCAAAAAGCGGGATTTTCGCTTGGAAGAGCTCACTTAAAAGGTCAGATCGGCCCAAAATGCAGATGGCTATAGTGAGTTTAGCCTTTGTTTTCTGTTAATAAGTTGGCTATTACCATCATACGCACGTAGCCCAACTAGTTTAAAGACCAATGGTTATAAGTCTCATTCGTTTTTCAGGAAGGGCTTGGACCTACTTCGTCGGGCTTGCAAGTTCATTGAATCCCGGTTGTTTCTAGTTGAGCAATGCTTGAGTTGGTTGGGAAAAGACCCCACCTTAAAATTCGTTTAGGATTTGGTTTTAAGTCTCCTCATATAGAATAGTGGGCGCATAAAGATGTTATACAAACCGGTCACAAAAAACCACAGCTCCCTAATTGTAGTTACGAATAAGATTGGCGTTGACAATCAATAATGACCAATAACCTATTTCTCATAAGCTATTCAAAAACCTTACAACGATGGCAGATACACCCACACAATTTCAGCCCGGCGATCAGGTGGCCGTGCTTGAGGGAAGCGCACCAATGACGGTCAAATCCGTTAGTGCCGATGGTCGTACGGTTACCTGCGTTAATAGTAACGAAGATGAGCCCGAAGAGCAGCAGTTTGATGCTACCAAGCTAACCAAACTGCACAGTGGCGAAGAGTCAGGGGTAAATTCCTGATTAATCGCACAAAAAAATGTCAGCCCTATCAGAACTGACATTTTCGACCCATGTAATAAAGCTTATCTATTCGTCAATACGCACGGATGATATCGGGCGTTGCAAACCGGCAGAAATCAATCAGAAAGTTATTCCAGTGTGTATTCATTTCTGCCGGTTTTCTCAATGCTGCATCAAACCCAATCTACCCCTTTTCGGAGCAAACGTAGTGTTTCTTCCTCACGACTGCCCGGTTCAGGATGGTAGTCGTAAATCCAGTTTGCCTGCGGAGGCATACTCATCAGAATAGATTCCGTGCGTCCGTTGGTTTCAAGGCCAAACTTCGTGCCCCGATCCCACACCAGATTAAACTCAACGTAGCGCCCACGACGCAGTAACTGCCAAGTACGTTCGGGCTCGCCATACTGAAGATTTCGATTCTGGTGCATAAAGTGCGTGTAAATCGGGGCAAAAGCATTCCCCACATCCTGGACAAAGGCAAACAATTCCGCTTTATCAGACGAGTCAGCTGGCTTTAGATAGTCAAAGAAAATACCGCCAATACCCCGGGTTTCCTGCCGATGGGGAATGTAAAAATAATCATCAGCCCAGGTTTTGAATTTGGGGTAATAACTGGCATCATGACGGTCGCAAACGGTTTTAAGCGTTTGATGAAACCAGCGCGCATCTTCGTTCAGTACGTAGTGGGGTGTTAGATCGATGCCTCCTCCGAACCAGCAATGCCCGCTGCTCATCTCAAAATAACGGACATTCATATGGATGATCGGGACCATCGGGCTGCGCGGATGCAGAACGATGGATACACCGGTGGCGTAAAATTCGGCAGGTTCTGTCAGATTCAGCGAACGTAACGTAGCATCGGTGGCCTCCCCATATACGGCCGAAAACCCCACCCCTCCTTTTTCAATTACGTTGGCATCGCTCAGTGTGCGTGACCGGCCGCCACCGCCCCCCGGCCGCTCCCAGGTATCTTCCCGGAACCGATAGGTTTGTGCATGACCTTCCCCATCGGCCTCTTCCAGCGCCCCGCAGATTCGGTCCTGCAAATCCTTAAAAAAAGTAGTGATCGTTTCTTTCGTGATCAGAGTGTCAGAAGTCATCATGCCACAAAGTTCGCAAACACGGCGCGACTTACCGACACTTTCACCGATCAACTATTCGGCCAACTTGAGCGCATACCGGATGGGTCGCGGTTTGTCGATCAGAATAAGCAATCCCCGCTCGGCAAGCTGCCTGAGAAATTTACCCGCCCGATAGTCGGAAACATTGATAAGTTTTGCAAAACGATCGGCGGTAATGTGCTCATTTTTACGCAAATACTGAATTAATGTTCGTGTCATTGGCGATTTAATTAATTCAGTATTTGCCGCATCAGTAGTAATAATAAATTTATGGGTAGGTACCGATTTATCTTTCGCCCGTACGTAAATAGTGCGTTTCCCGGCTTCATCTAAAACGTAATGAGGCTTTTCATCACTTTCTAGTACAGTGATAATTAATACGGTCCGACCATCGGGCGAAAGTGTTTCGTAGCTAATGGCGAGGGCCGGTTCAATAAATCGGTCGGTAGCCTCTTCAACCTTACTCACTTCACGAAATTCAGAAGGAACGCCCACAATTTTTCCATTATCGGCAACACCAATCAGTAACGTACCACCAGAGGTATTGGCAAAAGCAGCTAATGTTCGGGCAATACGCTGGGCCGACGAAAGCTGGCGTTTAAATTCTAACCGAGTATGTTCTCCCTGCTCAATGAGATTATCAAGTTCATGTCGAGTCATATTCAGAAAACCTTACATATTATGGTTTGTTGTTGTTTATCATTAATCCGGAAAGCAATAACAGAAAAACTACTAATACCAGATGACGCACACGTATCCGATCACTAAAATTATTTAAATAAGTTACAGTACTGGTGAATATTACCACAGAGTATTTATGCTTAAATAACGTAATCAACATTAGTAAGTGCGGGTATATAGCTAACAAAAAAAGCGGACAGGTTGTCCGCTTTTTTTGTTGATCTGGCATAATTCAGTTCGCATAAAATATCCAATAACGGCAAGCGAATTATTCTGAAACGGGAGCCTGGCGCTTTCGGCCACGAGGTTTACCAGTATATTCCGGCTTCGGGCTTTCGCTGGCCAGCTTAAGCTCAAAGCCGGTTACACCGCCCTCATAATCAAAGGGTTTAATGGTAAAACCGTATTTCTCCGCTGCAAAATCGATACCACCTTTTTGCAAAATAAACGATAATGAAATGCTATAGCTTTTCGCACCTTTCGTCATCTCAAACGCTTCATCCTGCCCGGCCTCAGCTGGAATCAGAAACAGAGATTTTATTTTCCGTTTGCCATCCTGCGTACCGACTTTAAACTGTTTATTGTTGGGATCAAAGCCTAACTGTGCAATAGCTTTATCTGGAAACACCAGCTTACCTGCAGCTGAAATATAGCCTTTAACCGGTTCAGCTTTAGCCGTAACTTTCTTTTCTTTCTTTGTAGCTTCGCTATTCTCGTTTGGCGAGAAGAACCGAATTTGTTTCGCTTTCATTCGATGACGTATTTTATTGAGTGTATATCGACTTCGCGCAAATATAGTAAGTATGTTTTCGAAAAAGTTAATACATATTTAAATTTTAAAAATTTAGCTCAGACACAATTTTTTGATTCTTTTACATTTATTTCTAATAAATCCTGTAATCGCTGCCACACCCCTAATCAAATGCCTGTGTTTTATATGGTACGTTTTATTTTAATAATCCTATAAACAGTTCTTTACATTCTGAATAATTATTGCATTTAACGAAGATCACCTATCTATTTCCATACATGTTTTCCTTTTGATACGAATTAAAATTTGAATCAATCTGTCTACTTTTTCATAAAAACGTTAAAACCTTAACATAATAAATAAGCTGAGGTTTTAACTATTCATAAAAAAAGAAACCTGAATCTAATTCAATTGTCGCAAATAAATCTACTGATCTAAAATATCGACATTCGTAACTTAGTCGATGTGACGTATAGTTTCTTGGAAAAGTACTTTTCTGTATTTAGCCTATTTCAGCCCGTTATTGGTGCTATTTAAACGGGTAATAACAAGGATAATCCGTTTGCCGAATAATCAGCCCGTCCTGAAATTCCATAAAAATAGCAATCGGAGCTCGCAACTGTTGCCCGGCACTGAAGTCGCCAATCGCCTGCGCAACTGTTCCTTCCCAATCCAGTTGAATGGCAGCCGAATCGCCCATTACCAGCGCTTGCCGCAGGGTGTACGTTTGGTTCAATAGCAGTTTTCGACCCCGTTCCCAAAATATAGACAGATCGGCTCGTTTGTGGGTGCGCCCGCTCGGTACAAACAGGTTAGGCTTTTCCTGCCAGACCATGTCGGGATGCATAAGGGACATTACGTCATCAATCGATGCATTGGGGTCGTTAAATTGGGCAATATGCTCCTGGATAAGTTTATGATAATCGATCATGGATAATAAATTTTACTGTTGTTGACGGTTAAAAATAGCCAGCTGTTACTCAACAGAAAATTTAGCTAAATGAGGGGCAGAAACTACGGCTTGAAGCGCCAATAAAACCACACAACTCGTTGTATCCAAACGCAGCGACTGCGTGAATTTTCAAAAAATGGATAGTTCATTCCCGCTTTTTTACGTAGTATAAATACGCCATCAGGGCGTTTTATAGAAGGAACGTATCAGTCAATAATGAAATCTCTCCCTATTATCGATTTACTGGTTATCGCCCTGTATCTGGTTGGCATGGTAGCAGTAGGTGTGTATTTCTCCCGAAAAAATCAGAGTTCGGGTCATCAGAACGCCGATCAGTTCACCACCGCTTCGGGAAAGATTCCGGGCTGGGCAATTGGTATGTCGATCTATGCTACGTTCCTGAGCAGCAATACGTTTCTGGGTGTGCCGGGCAAGGCATTTGGCAGCAACTGGAATTCGTTTGTTTTTAGCTTATCTATGCCGTTAGCCGCCTGGGTTGCTGCCCGGTTTTTTGTCCCCTTTTATCGGCATACGGGCGAAGTATCAGCGTATACGCATCTCGAACATCGATTTGGCCCCTGGGCCAGAACCTACGCCGTTGGCTGTTTTCTGCTTACCCAACTGGCTCGCATGGGCTCTATTTTCTTTGGCATTGCGCTGAGTCTGCAAGCGTTGACGGGCTACCCCATGGCAACTATCATGGTGATTGTTGGCACCTGTATCATTATTTATACGGTACTGGGGGGTATGGAAGCAGTTATCTGGACGGAAGTTGTTCAGGGCGTAATCAAAACGGCTGGTGCCTTACTGATTCTGTGGTTGGTTGTGGATGGTATGTCGGGCGGCATTGATCGCATTCTGGCAATCGGACAGGCTGACCATAAATTTAGCCTCGGCAGTTTTGCTCCTGATTTCACGCAATCGACGTTTTGGGTAGTGCTGCTGTACGGGTTCTTTATGAATCTGAATAATTTCGGGATGGACCAGAACTACGTACAACGATACCATACCACTACGTCGACGCGGGAAGCCAGCCGTTCGATCTGGCTGTGTGTGTATCTCTACGTACCAGCCTCGCTTATGTTTTTTGTGATTGGCTCCTGCCTATATGCCTATTACCAGGCCAATCCAGATTTGCTACAGGCTGTGCAACTTCAGGTTGCCACCGAACGATTACCGAACGGCAGTCAGGCGGCCATTCACCAACTGGCTGCGACGCTTAGCCCCGCCGATATTGGCGATAAAGTAATGCCGCATTTCATGGTCAATAAAGTGCCAGCCGGTCTTGTGGGCCTGATTGTTGCGGCTATCCTGTCGGCCGCGATGAGTACCATCAGTTCGGGTATGAATTCGTCGGCCACGGTTTTCTCGGTCGATATCTACCAACGCTACATCAATCCTGATCTGACACCCGGGCGGGCAATGCGAATCTTGTATGTCGCCACAACTGTTTTCGGGCTGTTGGGCATGGGTACCGGCATCGCCATGATCGGCATCAAAAGCGTACTCGATGTTTGGTGGTTGCTGTCAGGCATCTTTGCCGGAGGCATGCTGGGTCTGTTTCTGCTCGGAATGATTTCCCGGTCTACACGGAATGCGGAAGCGCTGACAGCAACAATCGTTGGGCTGCTGGTCATTATCTGGATGACCTTTTCGAGCCAGCTTCCCGATGCCTTTGCCGCGTTACGTAGTCCGTTTCATCCCAGTATGATTATCGTGATCGGTACTCTCACGATTTTTCTGGTAGGGCTGTTGCTAACCCGGCTACGACGTACTGAAGCAGAACCGGCTGATGTTGAAATTCAGACGAAATGAGTGCGTTTATCCGCTTAACTGAGTTGAAGAACGAATCAACCAATCGACTGAGGAACGATTTTTTCAGGGCCGGTCCCGACACAAACCGTATCAGCCATGCACTATCCCTATCCCCTGATCGAAGAACTGCTGGAGAAATTCAGGCTTTCCATTGGCGTAGATTTCGACCGATACCGAAATCATGTCTACCGTGTATTTCTAAGTTGTTTATTGCTGGATGATAATAAACTAAACGAAGAAAAATACGCCCTTGCTGCCGTTTTTCATGACATTGGTATCTGGACGGATCATACCTTTGATTACCTGAATCCATCCATTGAACAAGCCAAAATCTATTTGCACAGCATCGGCAGACAGGATTGGACAGACGAAATTAGCCAGATGATTTACTGGCATCATAAACTGAGTACGTATCAGGGAAAATTCGGAAAACTGGTGGAGACTTTTCGGAAAGCGGACTGGATTGATGTTTCACTGGGTGTATTTACGTTCGGAATCGATACACAGAAAATCCGTCAGAACAGGCGGATGTTGCCTAACCGTGGTTTTCATTTCTTTCTAGTGCGGGAAACGGCCAAAAATCTTCTGAAACATCCCTTCAATCCGCTTCCTATCTTTAAACGCTGAAACTGCTTATATCAAGAACGAATATGTCTTTACAAAACAACTCGCCATCAACGTTGCCCCACGGTTTTATTCCGGTCATGCTCACGCCTTTTCTCGACTCGGGCGAGGTAGATTACGCGGGTCTCTCGCAGCTGACGGAATTTTATCTGGAATCGGGCGCAGCTGGTTTGTTTGCCAACTGCCTGTCCAGCGAGATGTATGAGCTAACGGAAACCGAACGTCTGGCCGTTACCAAACAGGTGGTCGATCAGGTAGGTGGGCGGGTACCGGTTGTAGCTACGGGTACGTTCGGCGGGCCAATGTTCCATCAGGCTGATTTCATCAAACGGATTTATGATACGGGTATCCAGGCGGTAATCGCTACTACCTGCCAGCTTGCCTTGCCTGAGGATTCCGATGCCATTTTTCTCGATCATTTGCATCAGTTAATGAACCTGACCGGTACGATTCCGCTGGGTTTATACGAATGCCCGGTGCCCTACAAACGGCTGATTAGCAGTCAGCTTCTGGCAAACATTCTACCAACGGGACGGATCATTTATCATAAAGATACAAGCCTCGATGCCGACGAGGTAGCTAAGCGATTAGCCGTAGCGGAAGGCTATCAGTTCGGTCTGTACGATGCCTATATGGTCAACGCGGTGTCGTCGTTAAAGGCTGGTGCAGCGGGCTTGTCATGTATCCAAGGCAATTACGTTCCTGAACTGATTGTCTGGCTTTGCGATAATTTCGACCAGGCAGGCAGGCAGGACGCCGTAAAACGGGTGCAGCAATGGTTGGTTGATTCGATGGATCTGTTGCATACAGCCTACCCGATTGCCGCCAAATATGCACTACAGAAGCGGGGGCTGCCGATTTCGTTGTATACACGCCGGGCCGTTGATCCGCTTACGCCCGCTATTCAGCAACAGTTGGATGCCCTGCTCGAATCCGCCGACCAATTGCAGGACGAGATCGGAATCGAGCGCGTTTTGTAAGTACGACCCTAGTTAACGGAACGATTTCCTCACTGTAAGTACGTTGTGTCGTGCTGTCGGGTTCTCTAACCCGACAGCACTTAGATGGCCCCTAGCGATTAACTGCTTTTATAGCCTGGCCGTCGCGTATTTCCTCGGATGCGCTTTTCACAATGGTCATGCCCGGCTGTACGTCGCCAAACACCTCAACCAGGCTATCAAGTACGTTGCCTTTCTGCACCGATACCCACTGTGCCCGATTATCGTTTACTTTGATCAAAAACATCTTTTCGCTGGAACTGACGACGGCTGTTGTGGGCACAAACATCGTTTTGGCCGTTCGTTCGATAGGCATCATCACTTCGGCATACATTCCGGCTTTAAGTTCATGCGATACGTTCGGCACGTCGAACTCAGCCATCATAGCCCGGTTCGCTTCAACCAGACTTTGGGCGGAGCGAGCCAGCTTTGCATTAAATCGGCGGTCGGGCATGGCGTTTACGGTAAACGAAACCGAACTCTTCGGCGGCAGTTGATTGGCAAAGGTTTCGGGAATAGCAACCGTCAGACGTAACGTCCGGCTATCTTCCAGCACAAACAGCGGTTTCCCACTGTCACCCGCGCCTACGAGGGCACCGGGGCTGATGTTACGTTCAATCACCATCCCATCGAACGGAGCGGTAATGGTCAGGTACTGGCGCAGTTCGCTTTTAGCCTGGTAGTTCGAACGGGCAGCCTGTACCGTACCGCGCGCCATGGCCACCAGAGCACTGTCAGACTCCATTTTTGCCTGCGCCTGATCAATCTCATTGGCCGACACCGCCCCCTCCATCTTGGCCGTTTGCAGTAAACGCTGATACATTAACCGGCTGGCCCGAGCGCGGGAGGTCTGTTCAACCAGATTTGATTCCTGCGCCTGCACTTGCGCCTGCGCCTGGCTGAGTTCCGAAATCACTTCCGGAGCTTCAAGCCGGGCAAGCACCTGTCCTTTGCGAACGACAGTACCTCTATCCACCGAAATATCACGGACAAACCCCTTGACTTTGGCATACATATTTACCCGATTCCAGGGCTTCAGCTCGCCGGGCAACGTAACGCGCTTACTGGGCTGAAGGGCCTGTACCGTTGTCACGCCAACCTGCTGTATTTCTGGCTCTTTGGCGGGGGTTTTGTTATCGCTGCTAGCCGTTGAGCAGGCCGTTACGATAGACATTCCAATGAGCGAATGGGCGAATGAGTGAATAAGCGAAAAATTGTGTCGCTGCGTAGTTCGTAAGCGATTTATGGATGGCAAGTTCATGTCGATTTCCTTTAACTTGAGTCAATTGATGGATAAAAAGGCTACAGGCTATGGCTTAACTCCGGCTGTTCTGTATGGAAATATTTGCTTTCAGGATCTTCGGGGTCAAGTGAAACCGACTGGGTAGTTGCCTTCGCCTGAAGTTGTGTAAACACACAGGGGAGAATCAGCAAGGCAGCCAGCGTAGAGGCTATCAATCCGCCGATCACCGCCTGACCGAGCGGGGCAATCTGATCGCCCCCTTCTCCCAGACCGGAGGCCATCGGTACCATCCCCGCAATCATAGCGATACTGGTCATCAGAATTGGACGAATCCGGCTGTTTGCCGCCAGAACGGCCGCTTTACGTGTATGCCCAATTTCCAGGCGAAGATTCTCCGCGTTGGTCACCATCAGAATAGCGTTGGCAACCGAAACCCCAACGGACATGATTAATCCCATGTACGATTGAAGATTCAACGTAGCACCACAGGCAAGTAGCATCAGCAAAGCCCCGGCTACCACAGCCGGAATGGCCGCCAGAATCACCAATGACAACTTAAAGGACTGATAATTAGCAGCTAGCAATAAGAAGATGATGACAATGGCAACGAGCAGACCCGTTTGCAAACTACTCAGCGTATCGGTCAGCAGATTTGTTTGCCCACCCATTTCGACTAGTACACCCCGAGGAGCAGCACCAGCATCTTTTATGGCTTTTTCAACTGCTTTCTGGGCTGTTCCCAGGTCTTTTTTCTGCAAATTCGCGGTGATCGTTACCAGCCGGTTCGGACCAGCACGGTCATATTCGCCCGGCGCTGTTCCTTCCGAAAACGTCGCTACGTCCGACAGCAGCGGGTGCATTTCACCGCTCTTCAACGGAATATTGCCGATGTCGCTGGCACTGCTCATCTGGTATTCTGGAATCTGCACCTGCACTTGATAAGCCAGTCCTTTCGACTCATCGAGCCAGAGGTTTTTATCGGTAAACCGGCTCGACGACGTGGCGGCCACCATCGAACGGGCTACCTGCGTCGACGTAACGCCCAGCTGACCAGCCCGCTCACGGTTCATCGTTACGTTCAGCACCGGGTACGATAGCGGTTGAGCAATCTGTACATCGCGCAGAAAATCAATTTTAGCCATTTGCTCCCGAATTTTGTTGGCAAACCGGCCCGCTTCGTTCAGGTCTTTAGCTGCTACGGTTACTTCAATGGGTGTTGAGGCCCCCTGACTCATGATTTTCTCGGTCAGCTCAATCGGTTCAAACGAAATACTGGCCTTAGGTAACGCTTTGGCAATCCGGGTCCGAAGCTCTTCCTTCAGATCATCCATTACCACCGGATGTTCTTCATTCAGGGAGACCTGCAAAACAGCTTCGTGCGGACCACTGTTGAACACGAATATATTGGAGGTACCATAGCTTGACGGCACCGTACCTACGTAGGCCGACGATATTTCTACGTTTTCTTTGCCAACCGCTTCTTTAATAATGTCGAGCACTTTCAGCGTAGCCATTTCCGTACGCTCCACCCGTGTACCATCGGGGATACGCAGACGCATCTGAAACTGGTGACTGTTGCCATGCGGCAGAATATCCGTACCAATCACCATAAAGCATACCACGATAATAGCCAGACTACCAATCAGGTAGCTACCAACGACCATGCCCCGGCGGTTCAGAATTTTTTCCAGGAATGACGAATACCGCTGCTTAAACCTGTCGAAACCTTTTGCATTGGCCACTGGCTGTTCCTCTTCGATCATGTGCCGCTCCTGTGCATCGAGTGCCAAGGTCGGTGCTTCGTGGGCCGGATGGCTCTTCAACAGCCAGTTTGCCAGTACGGGCACGAACGTTTGCGAAAGCAGAAAGGACGCGATCATGGCAAAACCGACAGACAGCGACAGGGGCAGGAACATCGAACGCGGAACGCCATTCATCACAAAAGCGGGTGCAAAGACGGCCAGAATAGCCAACAGGATCAGGAACTCCGGGAAAACGATCTCTTTACAGGCATCCCAGATCGCTACGGCTTTGGGCTTGCCCATCTCCAGATGCTGGTGAATGTTTTCTATCGTTACCGTAGCCTGGTCGACCAGAATCCCAATGGCCAGCGCCAACCCGGACAGGGTCATAATGTTAATTGTCTGGCCAAACAGGTTGAGCATAATCACCGCCGACAGAATCGAAATCGGGATGGTCAGCACCACAATAACTACGCTACGCCAGTCGCGCAGAAAGAGCAGCACCATCAAGCCCGTCAGCACAGCGCCCAGAATTCCTTCCGTTACGAGGCTTTTCAACGCATTGGTTACGTAGACCGACTGATCGAATTCATAGGAAATCTTTACGTCCTCAGGCACCGCAGCCTGTAGCTCAGGCATCGCTTTACGGATGTTATTCACTACGTCCAGTGTTGACGCATCCGACTTTTTCACCACCGGAATATATACCGCCCGACGGCCGTTGACCAGCGCATAGCTTACTGTTACGTCGGCCCCATCCTCTACCGTACCAATGTCGCGCACAAACACCGTTGGGCCAGAGCCGACACGTATCGGAATGTTCAGGAAATCTTCCGGACGTTTCACCAACGAATTAACGGGCGTCATCAGGGCTTTATCGCCGATGCGGATGTTTCCGGCGGGCGATGGCTGGTTATTCGTTACAATAGATTTGATGACTTCTTCGGGCGTCAACTGATAGCTGCGAACCAGTTGCGGATTTACCTTGATTATCACCGTTCGCTGGTTACCCCCAAACGGTGGAGGACTGGAAACACCTGGAATCCGGGAGAACATAGGCCGAACCCGCGACGATGCGTAATCCTGAATTTCGTTCAGCGAACGAGACTGGCTTTCAAATACCAACTGGCCTACCGGTACAGAACTGGCATCGAACCGAACGACCTGTGGGGGAACGGTTCCTTCGGGCATATACGCTTTGGCGCGTGATACGTTGTTAGCAACCTCAGCCGCAGCCTGCGCCATATCAGTTCCGGGATAGAACGAGAGCTTGATCAGCGATAGCCCCTGAATCGTTTTTACGTCGATGTCGCGGATACCCGATACGTAAAGAAAGTGATCCTGATAGCGCGTAGCGATAAAGCCGTCCATCTGATCAGGTGCCATTCCTCCATACGGCTGTACCACGTAAATCGTTGGTAAGTCGAGATTCGGAAAAATATCGACCGGAATGGTAAACAGCGACATCACAGAAAAAGAGGAGGCCCATGACCGCCACAACCACCGAAATGGGTTTTCGAAGTGCTGATCGAATGATGTTATACATAGTTTTTTTAGTCTATTGGTCATTGGAGGTTGGTCATTGGTCATTTTGGTACACTGTCATTTGTTGCGGTAGTTCAGTCAACCAATGACCAATGACTAATTGCCAATGTCCGTTATCTCACTTGGTTCATAAACAGCGACAAATCCCCGTCAGCGGCAGCTTTCAGGAGCAAAAAACGCCAGACATTGCTGGTAGCCACGTACCCATCCACTTCAGCGCGGTTGAGCGTAACAACACTTTGTAATAGGGTTGGCAAATCAGTCAGTCCGCTTTCATAGCGTGATTTTGCCTGATTGAACGCCTGTCGGGCAGCCCGTAGCTGAATGGGTGCCTGCCGGGCCTGCTCCAGTGCTACCTGATATTGGGTTTCAGCTTCCTGATACTGGCGGGTAATCTGCAACCGCTGCGTATTAAACAACTGTCGCGACCGTTCCACCAGAAACTGATCGGCGCGGTAATCCTGATGGGTACGTAACAGATTAGTTAGATTCCAGCGGGCCACTACGCCTACGAGGTAATTACCAACCTGATAACCAAGGCCATTAAGCTGATTAGTCAAGAAAAGATCGCCCTGATTGGAAAAACCTGAGCCACGGGCATTGCCTGCACCAACCAACGAGATTGTAGGCATACCTGCCCGTTGTGTAGCCAGACTTCGAGCGGCCGATAACGTAATCTGCGACTGAAACAGACGTAACGTCGGATTCTTGGGCGACAGCGAATCCGACAGGAAAACGCCGTTCGGCAGGCTACTGTAAAAACCCATACTATCTACCTGCATACCACTTTGCAGTTGACCCGCCAGTTCCGACAGGCGCAACCGCTGCACCTGTTCCCGCTGCTGACTTTCGAGCAGGAGTAACCGGGCACGAACGGCTTCGGCAGTTGCCAGTGCACTATCGACACCCGCCCGCATACCCGACCGGACACCCGAATCGACCACCCGCTTGAACGTTTGTGCGCGTTCCAGATTACTTTGTTGAATCTGAACGAGTTTCTGATTGATCAGCAAAAGCAGATAGGCATCAATGGTACGTACCTGATGCTGGAATATTTCGTTCTCGTAATCGGCCTGACTCCGTTGAAGGTCGGCTTTTGCCACGCCGATATTGGCTTTCACCCGCCCAAACGTAATGGCTCGCCACTCAATGGATGCACTGGTATAGCTTCCGAAACTGGCCTGTGAAATGGCAACGGGCCGTACCCCGCCCGACGTAGAAATGTTAGTACCTTCGTTTGGGAAAAACGAATTGTTCAGACTGTTGCTGGTGGCATAGGTGTACTGATCCTGAAGTATCACACTGGGCAGCAACTCCGTTCGGCTGGCCTGCAAACGCCGTTCAGCACTATTGACTTCGGCTTGTTTAGCCTTCAGAAACGGGTATTGCCGGACGCTCTGTTCAATTACCTGATTGAGATTCACCGATTGCCCAACGGCCTGGGTTGTTAGCAGACCCGCGCCAATCAAGAGAAGCCAACCCGTTTTACCCCGTTTTCTGTTACTTTCGAATCGTTGTCCGACGTAGTGATAACGTGCTTGTTTCATCCACTCCAACCCAACCGGCCTTTTGCCCTCTGCCGGTCAGGTGTCTACAAAACACGATCTCAAATCTGGAAACATTTGGGAAAAGGTCACATTAACAGTCGGTTCAGCCCATTTTTTGCCGAATAGTAAAAACGACGTGAAACATATGAATCTATATGTAGATTGTAAGCCAGAAAAGCAACAGCTTGAGACCAGAAAACACATTTAATGGTATCACTTGGCGCCGTACAACTAATTATCAAGCCAATACCATTACGTGCTTTTGCGCATAATAATACGTTGGGTGATGCCAAACAGCGAAAGCTTTCGTGTCCGGCTTCCCGTCGACAGGGAGCACGGCTCGTTCGGGAAGTTCTGGGTCTGTTGGTCAGCTCTCGTCGACACGAGAACTGCCCCGACAAGGCAGGCTGACAAAAAGCGAGTTGGCCACGTAGCGTGTGACAGGCTAACCGTCCCGAAACGGGCTTGGAAATAGGTTGTGGTCGACATAAGAAACGTAGTGACGGGGGGATAACTTTAGGCTTGTATTTCGGACTTACCTGCGACAGCGGAAACGCCCCGGTTGGGTTGATTGTGGCTAGTTGGGTAGGTTCCGGTTGACAAGACAACCGTCTTCATCGAGGGCTTACAAGAAATAATTTTATAGCGACTAATGGTTGTTTCGCCAAAACATAACATCACTTCTACTTATGCTCTTGACCTAATCATGTCAGGTCAGTCACTAAAGGATTATTATGTGACTGGAAAAGTCGAATTGACTGGATTAGATGAATTCGATATGCAAGTAGAAGTGGATAACTGCATATTTGAGCATTTTGAAGCCATCTCCTCTCTTTTTCTTAAAAAGGTTAAATTAACAAACTCGGATTTTAAGGATTGCAGCTTTATGTTTTCTTATTTTCCCGGTGGTCTTGAGATTGCTAATTGCTCGTTCGACAGTTATATAGACTTTCAGGCTGGTGGACATAATAAAGAGAATAACTGTGTATTCATTTGCAATTCAACATTTAAAAATTTTGTAAACTTTTTTGATTGCTGGTACGAGAGTGAAGTAGTTATTAAGAATAATGATTTTCAGCAAGGGACGAATTTGTTAGGCAAGCCGTTCAACATACCCGTAACATTCGATGTGAAGCCAATCATTGAAAATAATAAAGGGCAGCTTGCTTTTGACAATGAAGGCGACGGTCCATAGTTTTCAACGGATTGTGCATTGTTGCCCGCTCCGCGCAGGGTCGATTCCATGTGACAGGACGCTCGTCCCGTAGGAGAGCGGAGCAGCCCAACCACCACCGTGTTCGCAAGCGAACGAACCTAGAAGAACTGTTAAATTGCTCTTTGAAGTGCACTTGATTATCAAACAGTTGCAATTTAATACTACATCCAAACAGGAATGTAAAAGTTGCAAGCTGTTTGTGTTCAGACAAGTAACTCATAAACTTTCAACCTTTCGGGCATTATCCGGCGAAGTTCACCCCGTGATCATGAACTATGTTTGACGAAATTAACTTGAGAATCTTGCTGGAAAACCCTGTTGAGGGCGTACTATATGGACTACAGAAAGGCAAGGGTGCTCATCACGAGATTGTGCAGGCGCAAATGGGAAATCGTCAAGAGCTGACCTTTCGTTTTGTTGTGCAGCGAAAGCAAACAAACGAGTCTGCCCCCTCGCTAACGGGTCCGTTCGTTCAGGGCACTCCAGGAACCCGCTTTGTTTACATTAACATAGGCAGCTATGCCGGACAGGCCGGAGCACTGTGTAATGGCCGACTGAAAGTTCCCCTTACTGAAGCTGACTTTCAGGACACGTCATCGAGCGGCAGCGGGTATGGCTGGTCCTGTACAGTTCCTGGCCGAACTGAGAATGGAACGCCTGTTTTTGCTACGGTAAAGCCTTTTGGCGAATGGACTAAAGCGTACTTGTGAACAGCGCACGACAGATACAGCTATTAACTTTATGATCGAACTTGACCAATTGACGGGACACTTAACCAGTATCAAAACAAGTGACTGGAACAAGCTATTCGCGTTGATACCTGAAATTGAAGCAACCGAAACGTTTGGTGAAATCAAGGGCGGGGATAAACTCCCTGACGGCTCAATTGCCATGCCTTACTGGAACTCAGCCAAAATAGTAGACAAGTTTTTATACACGGTAGCTGATTTAGATATGGTACCCATCTACAACTGGGCTTCCTGGCAAGAAGGAAATCGTTTGCTTGACGACAACCGTACTAATTATAACAACCTGACTATTGAAACGCTCTGCAAACTCCTAACGATCATTATCCGGGCGGACAGATTTAGTGATGGCTATTTAGTTAGCATGTTTACGAATGGAAAAATGCTGAAAATCATTCAGGCAATAAAGATTAACAGAGAACAGCACTTTCTAGTGCAGAAACAGCGTTAGTCGGGTCGTGGACAGGGGGTGTGTCCCGCCGGATGCTTCGTAGCCCAACAAACTGAGTGTGTAAAGGTTGGCACTATCTTGTGTTCAGGCACATGGCACCTTTGGTCATCAGCAGTGATGAGTGTTGGAAAGATTATCGAAAATTCACTATCAAAATGGACGGAAGCTAGTTGTTTGATTAAACAAACTTTCTTAGTCAGATGACAATTGAGCTGTATGCCGCCCCCACAACGGATTCCTCCGAGGCTGTGGATTCTCCTATTTCGAGTACCTCTGGCGAGTTACCCGATCAGGAACCTGCCCTTGATCTGGGTGATCTGCTTGGTAGTTTCGACTCTCGGGAAGAGGCTGTGAACTTTGTGCAAAACCAGGTGGCCGTAGACAATGAGGAGGTAGCCGATACACACATCACCCTGTTTAACGCTTATACCCACGTCGAGCTGCTTACGGTTACGATTCAGAGCCAGGACCAGTCTACCCTGCAGAAAAACTATTACCTGGTCTCCGACGAAGGCTATTAAACGTACTAGCTATCCGTACTTTGCTGGCAAAGAGTACAGGCTAAGGTTACAGACGTTTAACTTTTATCCCGACTTTTGATTCGACCCGGATCAGCACCTGTACACCGTCGGGCCGGATGATGATCCGCTTCGGAATCAATTGAAATGAGTCGAGATCAAGATCCGTTTTCTGTCCCACTTTTGCCTTGGCGAAAGCGGTTTCTATGCGGGAGGGAATGGACGAAATGGGCTGTCGAAGCGGCACCACCATCATCGATTGAAGCGTATCGCGCAGGTGGTCGTGAAGCAGCCAGTCGGCCGTAGCCAATAGCTTCTCTTTCGTGTCCACATCAAAATCGACATTTTTGATACGTAACGTATTGGTGAGAGTATCGTAGCTTGGGTTGCCGTGCAGATAAAGCGTACCGTTTACCGTTCCGCTTATGTCGGTTTTCAGAATCAGTTGTCGCCCGTTTCCCGATACGGTTGCGGTTTTGATTTTCAATCGCCCGCCCACTAAATCAATCTTCTCTTTTTCGAGAGATCGCTCCAGCACCTGATTGATGTCATTGTAGGGAATAAATGCCAGTACGGCCAGTCGGGCGGAGTCGGGCACGGTTTTACGACGTAAGAGTTTAGGCAGTCGCTCCAGCGAATCAACGACGGGTTGGGGACCGATACGGGTATCGACCCGAAACGCAATCTGGATGGGTACCGTAATCTGCTTTTCATTCCCATACACAGGGGCTGCAGCAATACTGAATGGTTTTGGCAATAGCCAGATATTTTCGGGCGATTTCGCTACCCGCAGGGGTTTCTGCATATCTCGCCAGATTTTGCTGATCTGCTTATCAAGCCGGAGTCCTTTATACACAGCTCGGTCTATGGCCTGTTCGATATCGGCCTTTCGTTTGTCGAGAATGGTTTCGGCGATGTTCTTCACCCCCACTTTTATCCCCAGAATACGTAACGTAGGCTTTTGGGTCCATTTGTAATCTTCAAACTTGACCTTTGTGACCAGCCGCCAGTTGGGCGCTACCGCTACGGGACTGGTAAAATTGACGGCAAGTGCACACAACGGGCGGCTTTTGCGGTTTTTGCTTTTTCGTAAGCCAACCGGATTCGTGTACCAGACTTGCAGAGGGGCTGAGAAATAGACGCGCCGGTTGGTGTAATGAATCTGAACGGGTCCGGTACGTTCTACACGTAGTCGCCAGGCTTCACCTTTTCTACCTTCGAAGGCTTCTTCGGTGACGAGCGTCGTCGAAAGTCCTTTGTTGATTTTTTTCTCCAGATCGCGGATATTGAACGTAATATCTCCCGCCATATAGGAAACCGGATCGGTAATGGCAGGCTCATATTCTTCCTGTACAGGCGCGTCGGGCCGAACTCGCTTGCAACCGTCAAACCCGATGAGGATAGCGAGTAAAACTAAAAATCCGATGGTCCGTTGCCTAATCATTGTACAACAAAACCGTTCGGATTCAAAAATGTTATCCAGCGAATCGTATATTCATTTTTCGGTTACCACAGCCCGTACTGTCGTGTCGGCCGCACAACCACAACCCTTACCGCAACCGGCCTGTTTTTTCGCAAAAAAGCTTCGATACGCCCGGCGCCCCAGGTACCCCAATGCGGCCAGAAAAACCAGAACAATAATAACTTCCTGCATGGCGAGAGATTGAGTAATGGGTAATTATGAAGCTGTTCAGGATTACTCATTATCTACTAATCATTATACATTTTTTCAGACCCAACCGTTCCGTTCGGCAAGGCGGTAGGCATGTTGAAAATGGTGTTCGCAGTGCCAGGCATACAAGCCTACCATGTCTGTGAGTTGAAACGACCGCTGCATACCCGGATGAAAATACGTTCGCTGGAGTTCAGTTTCCGAAAGCGATTCCAGTACGGTCACCCAACGCAGATGCAGGTTGCTCAGGATAACCAGCGATGGCGCTACGTCGAGCTGATAATCTGCCAGTTTCGCCCATTCCGCTTCTTCATAAGGGGTAATACGTGGATTCTGTTCGGTGAGAGCAAGCTTGGTCCGGACATAGGCGTTGGTGTGACTATCGACCACATGATGAGCCAGTTGCCGAATTGTCCAGCCTTCCGGCCGATAGGGCGTATCGAGTCGGTCATCACCCCATTTTCCGATCAGCTCCGTAAATTTTTTCGGGAACCCCTGAATGGTTTGAATATGTTGCCGGGAGTCCGCAAACGTAAAAGACTGGCCATACTCGAAATCGCCGATCGGATACCGTAGTGAATAGAGATCGTCCATAGTTTTTGTGTACGTTCAGGCCAGAAGCCTGGATACGTATTTGTGCTGACTCAAATATGTCTGTTTATTCGTCAAACAGACTCGTCCGATTTACAGAACAACACTAGTCCGGTTAGCGCCAGTATTCCTGGATCACCCGAATCAGTTCAGGATGAATCCCGCAAGCGGCAACCACATCGCCCCGGAACAGAAATTCGTCGCCCCCATCGAAGTCGGTAACGAGCCCCCCGCTTCGCGAACGAGCAGTATACCCGCTGCCATATCCCACGAATTGAGGTTATACTCGTAGAACGCTTCGAACCGACCGCACGCTACGTAGGCCAGGTCGATTGCCGCTGAACCCATCCGGCGCAAGCCGTGGGTTTGCTGCATCAGCGTTTCAAGAATTTGCAGGTACCGCTGCATCTGCTCGAATCGGGAGTACGGGAAGCCGGTGGCTATCAAACTCTCCCCCAGTTGCGTAGCCGGAGACACCGACAGGCGGTTTCCGTTGCAGTAAGCTCCTCCACCCTGCCAGGCCGAAAAGCACTCGTTGCGACTGGGATCGTACACAACGCCAGCAATGGGGGTTTTGCCCTGGGCCAGTCCGATGCTCACCGAAAAAACCGGTAGGTCATGGATAAAATTGGCCGTGCCATCGAGCGGGTCAATGACCCAGTTCAGCGCGGTTTTATCGGCTTCCAGCCCGGTGGTCCCCTCTTCCGTAATGAAACCGGCTTCGGGGAGCAATTTATTCAGTCGCTCGACAAGCCGCTTTTCCGTTTCTTTATCGACGTAGGAAACCAGGTTATTCAGACCTTTGTATTCGATGGCTTCCCGTTGAAACTGGCGTCGCTCCTGAAGTAGAAACGCGCCGGCATCGATGGCTATGGTGCTTATTTCGCGGGTTAATTCGGCTAAATCGTGGAACATTTGCGGAGAAAATTTATAACACTTCAGATACGCATCGACCCCTGCCAAATCAACTGGTGATCGTGTGATTTACACAGGACAACTACCAGACTCAGCAGGGGTCGATTCATTTGAAGGACTGAGTAATTCATTATTTCATGATCTCACCCAACGCATTATCGTACAGATTTTTGGCGTCGAATACGGTCATTATGGGCGTTTCATCAATGATAAACTCACTGGTCGTTACGGTCCCCAACAATAGAAAAGGCAGGATGCTGTCGTCCAGATAGCCTTCTACGTGCTGACGCTGTTCGGGCGAAATCGAAATAACAACCCGGCTCTGACTTTCGCCAAACAGAAAGGCGTCGGTGCGATGCCGGGTATCGGGGTGAATCTGGAAGCCGGTATTCCCGGCCATCGCTGATTCCGCCAGCGTAACAAACAAACCGCCATCCGAGACGTCGTGCGCCGACTGCAGCCAGCCGTGACGAATCATGGTTTTGATGCCTTCCTGCACCCGCCATTCCGTCTCGAAATCGAAGCTTGGCGCGGGCGATGCCTTAATGCCTTTGTAGGAATACAGATATTCCGATGAAGCTATATCATCTTCCGATGGACCAACCAGATAAATCAGGTCACCCTCGTTTCGGAAGTTGAGCGTTGTCTGATGGTCGGGGCGCTCCATCAAACCGAGCATCCCAATCGTTGGCGTCGGAAATACCGGACCGTCGTCGGAGCTTTGGTTATAAAAGCTTACGTTGCCCCCCGTTACGGGCGTACTGAACCGACGGCAGGCTTCGCCCATACCCTGTACGGCTTCTACAAACTGCCAGTACACTTCCGGTACGTACGGATTACCGAAATTGAGGTTGTTGGTCACGGCAAGCGGTTCGCCACCCGAACAAACAATGTTGCGGCATGCTTCAGCAACGGCGATCATAGCGCCCTGACGCGGATTCGCGTTGACGTACCGGCTGTTGCAGTCGACCGTAATCACAATGGATTTATCGGTAGCTGGTAGTCCGGGACCTTTCACCCGCACCACGGCCGCATCAGAAATGGCGTTGGTGCTGCGGTTGGCGGTTCCTACCATCGAGTCGTATTGCTCATACACCCACTTCCGTGAGCAGATGTTTGGGTGCGACAACAGATGTTCGGCTACTTTTTTGATTTCGTCGGTATCAATATCGTCTACGTCGTCAATGTCGAACTTGGCGTATTCCTGGATATACGCCGGCTCTTTGTATTCCCGGTGATACTGAGGAGCGCCACCGCCAAGCACGAGGTCATAGGCGGGTACGTCGGCAACACGTTCTCCGTACCGGTAGAAATGCAGCCTTCCCCCTCCATCAGGAGACGGCGGTGTCACTTCACCAATCTGGGCGCAGTTCAAATCCCATTTATCGAAAATAGCCTGAATGACATCTTCTTTCCCTTTTTCAATTACTACCAGCATCCGCTCCTGCGATTCCGACAGCAGAATTTCAAAGGGAGCCATGTTTGCCTGACGCGTCGGTACTTTATCGAGGTCGATAACCATGCCGTGTTCGCCTTTGGCACTCATCTCCGACGTCGAGCAGATAATACCAGCCGCGCCCATATCCTGAATACCGATCACGTAACCCGTTGCAATGATTTCGAGCGTGGCTTCAAGCAGCAGTTTTTCCATGAATGGATCACCGACCTGCACGGCGGGCAGCTTGTCGGTCGAAGCCGCTGAAATATCTTCCGAAGCAAACGTAGCGCCGTGGATACCATCTTTTCCGGTTGCTGACCCAACGATAAACACCGGATTACCGACGCCGTATGACGTTGCTTTCGCTGATTTGCCCACTTCGACAATTCCGGCCGAGAAGGCATTCACCAGCGGGTTCGTGTTGTAGCACTCATCGAAATACAGTTCTCCGCCAACGGTTGGTATGCCGAATGCATTGCCATAATCGCCAATCCCTTTTACGACGCCCCGCAACAGCCGCTTTGTTTTCGCCA
Organism: Spirosoma sp. KNUC1025; assembly: GCF_045160025.1. Taxonomy (GTDB): domain Bacteria; phylum Bacteroidota; class Bacteroidia; order Cytophagales; family Spirosomataceae; genus Spirosoma. The sequence goes on along the minus strand of NZ_CP087139.1, from coordinate 4,053,801 downwards.
GACTCAGATCGCCGAAACGTAGTGAGTTCAGCTGGGCAATTGGCCGCGCGCCCATGGTGAATATATCCCGGTTGATACCGCCGACACCCGTAGCGGCCCCCTGGTAAGGCTCCAGCGCCGAAGGGTGGTTGTGCGACTCGATCTTGAATGAGCAGGCCAGCCCGTCCCCAATGTCGACCAGACCCGCGTTTTCTTCCCCGGCTTTGGCCAACATACGGTCGGAGTCGCGGGGCAGGGTTTTGAGCCAGACAATGGAATTTTTGTAGGAACAGTGCTCCGACCACATCACCGAGAAGATACTCAGTTCCGTAAAATTCGGTTTCCGCCCCAGAATCTGGGCAATCTTGTCAAATTCGTCAGGGAGCAGGCCCAGTTTGCGGGCAGTTTCAACAGTAGGAAGAGATTCGGTAGCGTCCATCTTTAAATGATTGAATGATTGAATGATAGAGTTGTGAATGCCTATTCAATCATTCAACAAGTCAATCAGTCAATCATTAGAATATTGGCAAAATTACAGGTTTTGGGCCAAATAGCCCGGATGTGAGTTGACAAATCTCAAAAGGCTCGTATATTTGCACCCAGAAAGAGAGATGGCAGAGTGGTCGATTGCGTCGGTCTTGAAAACCGAAGACTGTAACAGGTCCGGGGTTCGAATCCCTCTCTCTGCAACAAAAAAGCTAAAGCACTCAAAATCAATATTTTGAGTGCTTTTTTTATACGTATGTTTTTCGAAATTATAATTTTGCCTCTTTTTTATAAAAAATTATCTATGGTTAATTAGCTAATAATCAAACAAATAGAATGCAACCTTGATAATATATTGTAACCCATTTAACTAGTAGAAATCAGTTATAAATTGCTTAGCATATATATAATGTGCTTAAGTAAAGGTACATATTCATCTAATGATTATTGTAAGTTGATTATGTTTTATTCAGTTTTCATTAAAATCAGAATATTATTAAGTGTAATTCACACATTAACTTTCTAAGTAAAAAAGTTTTACCAAACATCATTAAAATTGACAAAATCATTTAATATAAGTATGAATAGAAGTTTATTGGATAATCTTACCTATGCAACGTTATTAAGTCTTGATTACGGGAAATCATCTGGATCAGGTTTTTTTTTAAAGTTTAATGGCGAAGATTTTTTAATAACTGCAAAGCATGTTTTATTTAATGATAGTACTCTTAGGTGTAAAACTCTAACAGTTTCTTCACAAAACCCTCGTAGTGTAAACGAAGATTCAAAAATGTTTGAACTTGATATGACTCAAGTTCCTGTTCTTTACTCTAAAACAAATGATGTTGCCGCCATTTCTTTTGGAGTGATAGAAAATTCTAATTTGAATAGTAATATTAATTTGATTCAAGCGGGAACCTTAGAAACAATTTCGATTGACCAAAACTCAACAAGAAGAATAGAAGAAATTGGAATAGCAAATGAAGTATTTCTTATTGGGTTCCCTACCTCTCTTATTTTTCAAAATTCTAAGCATTTTGATCCAGGAAAGCCGCTTTTAAGAAAAGGTATTATTGGAGGTATCAATTTAGAAGATAATACCTTTATAATTGATTGCTCAACATATTATGGAAATAGTGGTGCCCCTGTGCTAGAATTATGTGAAGATAATCAATTAAGAGTCATTGGAATTGCATCAAGGTATATTCCTTTCGTAATCGAGTGGAGAAATAATAGGGAAACGTCTGTAACTCATCCTGAATATTTGAATTCAGGTTACTCAGTATGTGTCCCAATGAACTCTATATTTGAATTAATAAGTCAATAACCTTTTTACAAATGTTACTACCTGCACATAGAAATCCCAGATATAATAGTTCTATCAACCCCAGGTTAAATAGTTCTATCAATCCTAAGTTTAATAGTTCTATCAATCCTAAGTTTAATAGTTCTATTAATCCTAAGTTTAATAGTTCTATCAATCCCAGGTTTAATAGTTCTATCAATCCCAGGTTTAATAGTTCTATCAATCCCAGATATAATAGTTCTATTAATCCCAGATATAATAGTTCTATCAATCCTAAGTTGAACAGCTCTATAAATCCCAATTTAAATACTGGCTTTCATGGTAAATTCATCTTTGACCTAGAATTAGACATAAATGCATTTATCGTGTTAGTTAACGATGAAGTATTACAAATATTTAATTTTGATTTAGATAACATTATGTTTGGAGTTAAACATATTGAAGATGGATATGCAATTTTTAATTTAGAAAATGAATACGTCGGGCACTTTGAGGGAAACTCTATAAATGGCTTCAATCAATTTGATCTCGATAATAATTGGATAAATTTCATTAACTAAACATTGAGTTTTCATTGTTATTCATAAAAAGTTAAAATTCAATTACTTTAGTAAATGACAAATAATTTTGAAAAGGTAAAAAAAAGTAAGTTTTATCAATTATAATAAAATCTATTTACTTGAAAAAATTACTTTCCAGTGTTTAAATATCTTTAATCTCTACATTATCGGGTTATTTCAATGTAGTGTTTCCAATGCAGACAAAGAGTACAAATTAAAGAAGCAAAAGAGCATTTTATTACATAGAAGAAGGTTATATGACAAGCATAGGGCGATTTCAATTTTTAACATTAAAATAATTTAAATAGTTACTAAATATTAATTAATAATTATTTAAACGATTAAGACTAATTAAAAGAGGTAATACATGTTTCAAGTCATCAGTAGAGAAACAAACCTAGCGATCTGCTTCCAATCGGCCAACTAATACAGATAAGTAAATTAATAACAAATATTAGAAGAACAAACCATTTAACAAATGACAATTTTTTAATTAATATAATTCGTAAACCTTATAAAAATGTATCTACTTTCCCAATAAAACTTTATCATCAAGAAGATTCAATTTTTTATCACACCAAAACCTTTTGAAATAAACATGTTAACACTAGAGAGGCATTTAGACAATATCAGCAACAATAATGATTTTGAATTATTAAAATCAATTTGGGTATTAAACAAAAAATATATAAGGAACGCTCAAAATGCTATAATATTCAATTTTCCACATTATAGTTTACATGAGAGTAGTCACTCTAATACTATAATAAGAAATATTGAATCTCTTCTTGGTGATGAAAGAATAGCACAATTAACTCCTACTGATACATGGCTAATTCTGATGGCCGCCCATACACATGACTTAGGGATGGTCATATTTAACAATGCATTAGAAACAAAGTGGAAAGAAGATGAATTTCAAAAATATTTAACAAGTATTAGCAAACAATCCAATGATAAGGATTTAAGGGAAGCAGCACAGTTACTTTTCAAATTAAACAGCCAAGAAATTCAAGATTTTGAATTGGACTTAACTGTTGCCCTTAAAATACGAAAAGCAGTTATTTTAGTAACTGCTGATTTTTTTCGCGTAAATCACCATATTAGAAGCAAAGAAATTATTTTAGGTAACGATGCTGAATTCAATAATTATTTACATGGTTTTAGCTTAACAGGAATACCAAATCGATTTATTGTTGTATTAGCTGAAATAGCGTATGGGCATGGTATTGGATTTTACAATGTGTTCGACCGCTTAGAATATATTGCTGACGGGTTTGGAGGAGACAAAATGCATCCAAGATTTATAGCATATCTTCTCCGACTAGGCGATTTGCTTGATGTCGATGATAAAAGGTTTAGTATATTTAATGAAAGGGTTTTTGCAGACTCTCTTCCACATACTTCACAACTCCACAAAGAAAAACATGCATCCGTTAAACATTTATTAATCTCTCCTGCCTCAATTGAAGTTACTGTTGATTGCATGAGCGATGAGGTTTATAGAGTTGCAAGAGGTTGGTTTGATTGGCTACAAGAAGAAGTTAAAGATCAAAGTAGAGAATGGTCTAACATTGCACCTAAATATTTAACTGGTCTACCGCCATCTATTTCACGAGGAGCTATTAAAATATTGTATAAAAGCTCTTCTCCCAAGATTGACCTAATGAACCTTCGCTTTGAAATTTCAAATAAAAAAGTATTTGAAATGTTTGAAGGGTCTGCTATTTACGATTACGCGGGGTTTGTATTTATTAGGGAAATTGTACAAAATGCGATTGATGCATCAAAAATTCAAATTTGGAAGTTAGTCAATAACGGTTATTACGATAACTTAATACGCAGGGAATTAAAGTTGCCACAAGGTTCAACTCATGATGAAATTATAAAAAGTATTGATTTTTATTTTGATTTACCTTTAGAAATATGGAGCAACTTCATTATTGACTTAAAACTTGATTGGAATGAAGTAGATCTGATAATTAGTATACAGGATAACGGTACAGGTATATCTGAGGATGATTTAATAAGAATGACTAAGAAAGTAGGCGAGAGTAGAAACTATGATGAAAAATTCCAGAAGCTTAAGGAGCATATGCCTTTTTGGTTAAAGCCAACTGGGGCTTTTGGGATTGGGCTACAATCACTTTTTATGGTTTCGGATACTTTTACTATTCAAACCAAAAGTGAGTACGAAGAGCCTAAAGAAATACAGTTTTATTCTGCAAAAAATGGTGAATACTGTAGGATAACGCCGAACAATATAAATATGCGGCGAGGTACTAAGCTTATTATTTCAATTAATAAAGATAAGTTCGATGATATTTTTGAGAGCAAGTTTTCTATTGAAATTATCAATAGTTATGATTGGTTTGATGATGATTACAAAAATGTTCATATCCACAAACTAATTTCATATATACTAGACGAATTTAAAAATATAGAATTACTTAATGTATTTATTAATAATAAACAAATCATGAAATCAATATTTCTAGTAGACAACTATTTAGAATTACAAAATGGAGTTATCCATAAACGCGAAAAAGAAATTATTGCTTATTTATATAGAAAAACTATAGATAATCAAACAAATATTTACAGAGTATTTGAAAACCTTGGTGTTGGCTCTGATTTTACTTTATTTTTTTTTAACACTTTAGTAGAAAACAATCAAAACCGTAGACATAGCACAGGTTCGGCTAGTAAGCAATTTGTCCGTGATATACCTGTAAGAGAAAACTTTCCGGCATATTATAAAACATCATACCTTCATATTCAATGGAACTTTGAAAGTCCAGAATCTGACAAACTATTAAATATCTCTAGAAGCAAATTCATTTATAAGACTAAAAGAAAGTTTGATGTTATTTTCTTGGACAATATATTACCAAAAGCATTACATATAGTTGTAAACTTATTTGAAGAGAATATAGAACCCGGTGAGGAATCTGTTGCCATTGAATTTTTTCACATACATTTAACTTCCTTAATGGTTAAATTAAAGGTAAGTAAAGCAGATTTATTTTACCAAAACTATACACTTCCAAAATCCTTTGCAACTAAGCCAGATTTATCAGATTTAGAATTCATTAATTTTTTTAGAGCAAATAAAATATTGACTATTTCTGTACAAAATCATGCAATAGCAGATTCTAATACAGAATCTATCTATGATATATATAAAGAGCTTTATCAGTCACATGAATATGCTATTGACTTGGTGCTATGGGACTTTGATTATTTCGTTCCATATTTAACTGTTTTAATGTTCAAGAAAACAAACTATTTTAAATATATTTCCAATGAGCGATCCGTTTCTATTAGTATATATGAGCTAAAGGAAGACTACACTCCATTACATACTAATGAATCTGCTTATAATCAGATTTTAAAGAATATAAACAAATTACCTAAGGACATTGAGCGCAGAGATTACCTACCTCCTATCGAAAAATATTGGAAACAGTTAGCTGTTAACGTGCCATTTGACGAATTCTATTTCCGCGAACAGTTCTATGATAATTATATAATTTCACCATTTAAAAACTCGAATCAGATAAATGATTTAATCTTAAAAATAAAAGCTGTAAAGCAATCGGAGGAAAACTTAGAAATAAAAGACCATATTAGAAGCCAATATTTGTTACGTCTTTTGCCTGACAGCTTAATAAATTTTATTTTATCTAATTCTTCATATTATAATGTAACTAGAACTCGTGAATCTATTTTAGAAGCTTATCTTTCATTAATTATTGATATTATTTCAGTTGATAATTTTTCTATTAATGCGTGAACTAATCCTCTATGTCACTGTATATATGTTGCCACGTCTTTTAAGAGGTCACATTTTAAACTAAATTCTTTACAAAATTATTCACGGATTAATAGCATTCAGTTGTGTTATAATAGGTCTCATTTTTAACAGCAAAGTATCATGTTAATATTTTCTAAGATCATTCTTAGATTTTATTGCTTACCTATGACGGCTTCATTTACCTAACCGTCACAGCTAATGAATCTATATCATTTTTCTTTTTCTTCTTGATGCCTTTGCACACCCATAACAGCAGAAGGCTGCATCCATTCGTCTACTTTCATACTGACCGTTACAATGCAAGCACAGCTTTTGATAGCGTAATCCATTGTAATCGCGTTCTGCCCGTTGGTACTCGAAATTTCGTACTGGTTTAGGTTTGTCTTGTGTTTCCATGTTGAATATATTAATTGATTGTTTTGACTCGATAAGCACTCTTTAAGCATATAGTTAAGCCTCCTATAAGCCTGCGACTTTTGGCAAAAAGCCTCCAAAAAGCCAGCCGAAAGCCTCCAAAAAGCCTACACGGTACTATTCCGAATCATCTCGTTAAAGTCTTTATACTCTCGGTATACCGTTGATCGGTCTGTCACAGGTAGCTCTAACTTGATAAGCTTGTTTAGCGTAGAATGTCCGGCAGCATCATTGTCTAAGTAGCAATTGATGGACTTGGCCGATTTGAGCATTGATAGGGCTTGTGTCAGGTTCGATGTTGAATTCAAGACAACTGTTGTACAAGTGGGCTTTAATCGCTTGTAGTATGTCAGAGCAGATAAGAAGTCAAAGAAGCCTTCAAACAAATTAATCTCAGAACTACCAGCAATCGTAATCGTTCGGATTGCACTTTGCCCTAACCAGCCCTTAAAACGTTTTGCCCTTAGCGCGTAACTACCCTTATCAGATCTTAACCCTACAGCCTGATATTCATATCTGCCATTCTGATAGCGTATAGCCTGTAAGTATTGGTTAGCTATTACCATTGGTATTGCCCGACTGATAATGTAATTCGTTAGCATAGGGCCAAACATACCCTTGTCATCAACTAAGATCAGCTTTGATGATTTGGGGGTCATAGGGGGCAAATTAGGAGCGTTACGGCCACCGAAAGTAAAGGATTTGGAACATGCAGGGTCGAACGATGATAGACGCTCCAAAGCCGTGTTAAAAGCTAACTTTTCTAAAAGCGTTATCAGTCGGATTACATCACCCTTTTCACCACTGCTAAAGCAGTTAAATACATTCTTTGCAGGGTGTACATAGAAAGACGGTGAATTTTCATTGGTCAAAGGTGAATGGTACAACAATTGGCCGTTTGCCTCTTTTACTGGCTGGATACCTAAGCTGTCCAAGTAGCTTGCTATTGGTGTTTGCTTGAGAGAAGAAATCTGTTCTTTAGAAAAATACATGGTGTTCTCTTTTTGGGAGTTTAACATCTTTAAATGCAATTGCTGATGGAGGTGTGATGAGCAGTTATTTCTTTTTCTTTTAGCGGAATAATACAATTTGCTTTATACCGCTAAAAAGAAAAGTGAAAGGGCAAAAAATCTAAACTTTTCAAAAACATCCTACCAATGCTACCAGGCATTGTTAACCCGTCATTATTAGCAGATTATACGCCTATTGATCTTACCGTTCAACTTACCGTTATAAGTTTTCTTAGGAGTGCGGTAAGCTAGCGGTAGGATAATAAACTTTAACCTTACCGCACTTAACTAACTGTTATTAAGCTCTTTATTAATTTTCGGTAAGATTGGTAAGAAAAAAGTGAAAAGTCTTAAATTTTGCCTACAATGACGCAGGTTCCATTGCTATATGATCCTCCAAATAATAGCCATAAACAGCATTGCGTGAAGTGCCTCCCTTAACTTTGTCAAACTTTAGTGCGTTACAAGCACGACCAATGTTGATAGAATTAAGCCTCACTCTGCTACCTGTCTTTTCTATCAGTTCGAACATAATATCAGTAGCCGTAAGAAAACGGCCTTTCTCCGGTGTCGAGCGATCAAAGTATTTTAAGATCAATGCCATTTCATCACTTTGATAGCTGTATTGCTGATTGTTGCGCTCTGAGTATTTAATCTCATCTTCACTTAAGATATAGCGGTATCCACTCTTTAACAGAGTTACTGCTTGTGACCAAACTTTATCAATATCAACGTTGGCTGCATAGCCACCCGGCCCCCCTTTGTCGTGATTGATGGATTTGATCTCAAAGACTAACCAGCGTACATTCCCTGTTTCATCCGTTAAAATTTCCTGCTTATTGGTTGATCCAACAAAGGATGCTCTACGACGCATAACTGCATCTTTCTTGTCGTAGGGTATGCGCAGTTTTACCTGACTGGTAGTCATAAAATCTTTAACTGTGTTCATATCTGCTTTACCTAATTGGGCCAACTCATCAAGATTGATGAATAGGTTTTCAGCTAATGCCCGTTTAGCATCTTTGCTATTTCCATTGAAATCAATCCCATCCTTGATGTAGTGCTGAAGTGAGGGAGGACACAGAAAGCGTAGAAACGATGTCTTACCATCGTTTTGCTTTCCGTATAGGGTAAAGCAATGTTTATTGAAAGCAATGTGACCGATTGCCTGAGCCACTACTCTAACTAACATCATTTTGAATTGATGTTGAAAAAACGCGTTATCGCTAGTTTCTACATATTTGGCCAACTGCTGAATGTAATCCGGCTCTGTTTCTTCCCATTTTGGCAATGTGTCAAAGTAATAAGCAATGGGGTCATAACGTGGTATGTTCGACGATGAGATAAACGGGTTTAAGGTGTCTTTTAGCCCCTTAAACCCATATTCCAAAAGCTCACAAACTAGATCGTCAATGATTAATTCTTTCCACTGATTCAGACCTTTTAATGAGTACTCATAGTCACAGGCTACGTTATTTAATCGTATATCGTATTTCTCTGTAACGTATTTACGAATGGCTACAAACTTATTAAAGCTCCCTTTCTGATCATCAGACTTACTGTCTTTTACAGCCTGATTATCAGTATATTTGTTGCCATTTATTTTCGTTTCTGGTAAAATATTTGTATTTTTATTCATAAGGCAATTGGGCAAAACACTTGCCATTTAGAGTAAGTTAGGCTCTGATGCTGGTAACATCAGAGCCTATTTCGTTTAGATTTCTTATGTTCTAGTTTTGATTGGGTTCCTTCATATCTGGAAATACATCTTGCATTTCCTTGATAATCTTTCCGGGATTGATGCCTAGATAGTGGCGTTCTGTCATAGCCGTATTGGTATGACCCGCCATTACAGAAACCGATTTTAGACTGATGCCTTTTTCGTAGAATAGCGTAATGAAACTGCGCCTGGCCATGTGCGTCGTGAGTCGTTTATTGATACCGACAATAGCTGCTATTTCCTTTAAGTAGTTGTTCATAGTGGCATTCGGTGGAACAGGAAGTAAACGGCCTTTTGCCTTACATTCAGGATGATTCGCCCACTTCGCTAATAGCTTTTCAGCCTGAGGAATCAACGGCACAATTTGAGGAACACCCGATTTATGGCGATCTTTCATAATGAAACGAACGCCTGTTTCTTCGTGCGTACCAATATCCGCAATTGTCAGTTGTTCAGCATCTTTCCAAGCTAACCCCGTATAACACTGAAAGAGGAAAACAGTCAAAATGCGTTGCAACCGAGGGTCTAGCTTGTTCGTTGTAGCTAGTATATCTAACTCTTTTTCAGTCAAATATTCAATTTTCCCCGGCTTACGGTTGCCCTTGAAGTTCATAAAAGGATTGCGTTCAATCCACAGGTTTTCAACTGCAAAGTTGAATATGCGTTTGGTGAATTGTACGATCTTAAGTGAATAGTTTTGCCCGTGATTGCTTTCTAGTTTTAAGGCTAACTGTAGCTCTTTAGCATCAGCGGGTTTTATATCGAACAAGGCACAGGTTTTGCCGTAACGTTCAATAAAGAACTCTCCGACCCGTTTGGCCCATCGTTCGTGCTGCTTGTACGTATCAAAGTCAATTGTCTTAGTCCTGTACTCTTTTTCCGAACGCTCCAAAAACAAAGCAAATGCCTTTACCAAATTTGGCTTTTTTTCCGTTTGCAGGGTATCACCTAAAGTCAGTCGTTTGATTACATCCAAATCGATTGTTTGTCCAAACGTCCGCAATTGAGCATCGGCTCTTAATGCATTGGCTTTAAGCGTTACTAGTAATGCCGTTTGTTCAGGTTGCCCTTGAATCACCATAGTTTTCGTATTGAAGTCTTTACGCTTACAGGTAATACCTGTTGAAAAAGTCAAACGTTGACCCTTATACGTCATCCGGCAATTGATAGTTATATCTACGCCATTAGGTTTGTATCTAGCTGTAAATGAAACGGATAATTGTGATATCCGGGGTTGTTTTACTTTGCAAGCTTCTTGTACTGATGAACGTTTGTTTGAACGCTTATTGAAAAAATTTCTCATTACTTTTGTTAAGTTATTGCCTTGTTCCAGCAAGGCATTTTGAAAATAGGTTTAGGCCCGACTCTTTGCGTACCACCGCTTTAGTCGGGCTATTTATTTACCAATTTTTTCAAGGCGATTTGTTACGGATGAGCATTCGTATCAGAGTTAGCTAAAAAACTTAGATACAGGTATTTCAAAATATTCAGCCAATGATTGCGCTTCATTTATAAGCATTGCTTTTTCGCCCCGAACTAGCTGCCAAAATCGAATACGATTAATGCCGGTACTATCATAAAATGATTTTTCAGGCATGAACTTCAAATGCTTATGCTGTTCATAATCAGCAATTACAATACTTAAAGGGGTCTTATTATATGTAGTAGTTGCCATAATATTGGTTTATACGTGCCGCAATTGTGGCAAATATTTACCATAATAACAAATAGTAAGGCAAATATTTGCCTATATCAAATAAATATTAAATAGTGTAACTATGTAACTATTACATGTTCCATAATAATTTTATTATGGATTTGATTATGATAGTATAGATTTGGGTATGGAAGTAACAAAAAGGATAAAGTCTGTAAGAGAAGCCAAGCGGATTAAACTTAGTGAAATGGCTGCCGCTTTAGGGGTTGATGTTTCTAATTATGCCAAGATCGAAAAGAAAGGAAACAAGCTGACCTTAGAACGAATTGAGCAAATTGCCAGCGCACTTGGTGTTTCTCCTATAGAGATTCTAGATCAGCCATACGCAAAACATCTACAGCAAACAATTCAAGAATTAGAAAAAGAAAACAAGGCCCTAAAGCAGGTTATAGAAAAATATCAACCTGTCATTACACTAGTCGAATTTATGATGAGTAACCCTGCTAAAACAGAGGAATTAGCAGTAAAAGCTACAGAAGGAACTATAGAAAAATCTGATGTTGAAAAGGCTTTTCCAGCTCTAAAAGAGATAATCGAAAAACCAACTTATTCAACTCAAAATAAGAGTACCAAATAAACCAAAGTTGAGTATAATCTTGATGGGTTATAACAATTATTGTAACTGTATTATGAGAAATGTAGCATATATAGAAATAATTGTCGAGTAAATGACAACAAGTACTAAGATATATTTGAATTTCTGTTTTATGATTAAATATAAAATTAGCAGAAAAATATATCTGATATGCTTTATTGGAGCGTTGCAACAGACGAAGCATAAAATCAGAGTCAATAAGCTAGAGTTAAAAGTTAAATAAATTATTTTAGCTATATGTCACAAGAAAAGCTATTAACACAACTAATAAAGTCTTTAACAGACCCAGAGTTTGACAAGCTAACTAAGCTCTACTTAAATGAAGTGGAAGGTGTTGTTAATATATTTAATTGCAACGGTCCTCATGATTCTGGAATTGACATAAGATCTGAGGCGATCTCTAAAATTGAAATTCAGTACCAAATCACAACTAAAGAAAATCGTTTCGAAGCAAAATTTTGGTCTGATATAGCTAAGGCAAAAAATAATGTAGACAATTATGATTTGCCTAACAAGGTAAGATATTTTTATTCTTATCCTTTAGCAAACTCAACTATATTTTCTTTAAAAAGAGAAGCTAAGAAGCAATATAACATTATAGTAGATATAGTCGATGCAAATACTATTGCTGGAATTGCTACAGAATACCCAAATATAAGAAATGAAATTTATGAATTATCTAACTTGGATAAATATAGGGGAGGTTCTGATTTCTTTAATGACCAAAAAGTAAAAACATTTTATGATCTAATGTCTTTTGGTACTTCAAATGACATTAAATATAATATAATTAAGTCATTTGTTCTGAATTACTTGTATACAAATTCAAATTCAAGCCCTCTCGATTTGCTTAGAAAAATAAATAATCATTTCACTTCAAGTATAACTGAATCCTATTTTGATACTTTTTGTAGAAAATTAAGATCAGAGCGTAAAATTCAATATGCTGTTGACAGAGAAATATGTCTGACAGAAAACGAAAAAGAAAGAATACATAGTGTATTAGATAACTTTGCTATAGAGGAAGCTTTGTTAAAGCGCGGCCTAATTGAAGTACTAGATAGATATAATTTAAAAGAATATGTTGATGAAGTTATTAAACATTTAATCGATCTATATGAAAGCAATTATTCGATAAATCTAGGGGAGTTTACCAAGCGCAACTCGACAATAAACGATTTAAGAACTGCTACTGAGCATTTTAACTTATTTATTAAAAGGATAACCAATGATGATAATTTAGAAAATTTAACAAAGCAACTACTTAAGGTCGCTGACGAAAATGAAATATTATCACGTATAACTGCCGGCCAAGTCTATTCAAAAGTTAGTGATCCTGACAGGCTTCAAGAGTATATAATACAACACAATAACAATAAAAACATATTTCTTGATACAAATGTAATAATTAATCTTATATGCGTTTATTATGATCCTAATTTTGAACTAGATGATTATCATTACAAAGCAGCAAAGGAATTTCTATCATTTTCTACGCAAAATAATTTAAACTTAAAAACTATAAAAGTTTATATTGAAGAAGCGTCGAATATATTTAAAGAGGCAATAGAAGTTATTCCTTTTACTAAATTACCAGTTTTTGAAGCATTAGGTGGTAGCAATAATATTTTTTATCAACATTACATAAAACTTAAATCTGCTAATGCTCTATCAGACAATAAAATAGATTTTGAATCATATTTAAAACAATATGGAATATCAACATCACTAAATGTGCATGAACATATTTTATATTCGCAAGTTAAGTACCTGTTAGATTCTTTATTTATAAATATAGAAAATGTACCATTGTATGATCTTTCAGCAGCAAAATCTTTAATAGTTAGCGATCTAAACGAAAATAAGAGAAGTAAGTCTTCCTTCGCAATTAATAACGACGCAATAATGTTCAATAGGTTGGGAGAAGAAGATGTACTGGTAAACCCGATTGATCCTATATTTTGCACATGGGATTCATCGCTACTAAGAGTTAGAAGAAAATATTTTGAAGCATTTCCAAGTTGTACTCAGTGGTTGATGTATACGCCTACTAGATTAATTGATCATTATTCTATGATGAAATTCAAGGTTAAGCAAGGCACTTTAACGAGCGATGTATTATGGATGCTAGAAGAGGATTATGGATTTAAAGAGAGAACACAATTGCTAGTAGATTCAATTTCAACTATAATCAACCCAAATAATGAAGTTGGTCTTAGATATACAAATAAGTTTGCAGAATTAAGGCAAAAAGTAATAATACAAACTGAATATAAAGAAGCCTCGCCAGATGTTACGAGCGAAACAAACCCTTTAGATTTTATATTCCAGAAGTTATTAGTTAATTATCTTTCAGATACCAATAAAGATGCGTTTTCTTTATTTAAAAATCTCTTTACTAAGGGTGAGTATTTTGATACAGTATTCAATATACTCGAAAATGAAATCAAGTTCTATTCAGTGTATAAAAATATAAGCAGTGATTTAATTCCAAGTATTGACTCATTATTGTCTAAACCTGATCAGATACAAAATGATACAATTGAGCATAATAACACAAGTGACATACAAGCTTCATCAAAACAGGATACAATGAATTCTAAATAGGTACAGTAATATCGACTTATAATCAATTACTTATGAGATTTTATGTCAATTAATATTGAAGTTATGCTTAGCTTTTTAGCAATATAGACAAGCTATACTTTTTAAATCTCTGATTTACAGTACTATTACTTTGAGCCTCTCTCTCTGCAAAGAGTATATACTTAAGATCAGCCTCCACCTAAATGGAGGCTTTTTTTATATCCAATCCCGTAGGTAAATCGCAGTCATTTCTAGCCTAACTTCCTATCGTTCTTCTGCTGCAGTTCGTAAAAACAAGTTTAGGTCCCCCTCCCTCTTTCCAACTGTAACGTATTTATTGAACAACTCCAGCTCAATACGTCATACGTAGGTCGTACTCAATTTGCGATAATCAAAAATAATCTCTGACATTGGGTGTAACAAACCAAGAACCACCGTCAAAACCTTGTAATACGTAGTGTGATCTGTATTTTTGAACAGGTAAAAATGTAAGCTTATGGTCTATCATGAAGTTCAGTTTCTGACACCCGTTCAGGGGGATTGGATTACTATTAAGGAATTCGACGACTCTACGGGAGCGCTGCTGCCGGTATCGGACTCAGCCGAGCAATTAAGTTTTGAAGAAGCCGAAACACGTCTAGTTTTCCTCACTGATAAATACCCATTCCTTACCTTCCGTATTAACAAGGTTGTCCTATAAGCGAATGGCCGTCCAGCGTATTCAATAGGGTTTAACCCTTTTCAACGTATTCAGCTATTTGCCTTTTAGCTCAACGTCATCGAAGTTGTATTTGAGTCGGCGGGGTTGACCGAGATAGCTTGGCATGACAACAAACTGCCCCGTTTTTGTGTCCAGGATAATCGATTCCCGTTCACTGGTGACGGCCTGAAACCGACGCGTGTCCAGGATGCCGGGCTCCGGCTGTTGTTGCGTAGTCGGTTTGAAATTGGCGAGCAGCAGGAAACCAATCACGGTAAGGCCACCCAGAAAAAGGAACGTAGGTCAATCGAGAAATGAAGCGTTTTCATAAGCGATGAGTTGGTTTATCTGCCCATGAAAACGCAGATCCATTTCTGTTCTACTGCCTTTTCAGGAGTCAATAAAACAGGAGAAACGTAGTTGATTTCAGTACGCCGTCCGCATGATACCCTTACACAAACGTCAATACTGGGCTATTGAACGATAAAACGTAACGCTGTTTCTGTCATCCCGACGCCAGGAGGGATGACAGAAAACCGCTTAATTAACTTATTGATTTATAGGTTTTTGCTTTTTAGAATTGCCATTACTCACGTTAAACAAGTATTGGCGCAGGTGGCGTTAACGGGCTAGTTTCAGGCGCTCCGGCCAGTCCGCATTGCTCCATAAATTCATTGGTAAACACAACCCGCGTCGGCGCGTCTAATAAGTCATGTCTGGCACGTAACCAGCTATTCACCTTTTCCTGCGTGTACATCTGCCGAACCCGGTCGGCGTTCAGGCTGAAGTTAATTTTTCCCCAATGCAGGGTATACGGAATCCCTTCCTTTTCCAGCCAATCCCAAACGAGCTGATAAAACTGACGGGTATCGTCGGCCTCTACGCCATCCAGTTCAAGCACGCACGTAACGGGGAAGCGCGTAAAGCCCAGCGTAGCCGGTGTCTGTTTTACCCAGCGCAAACCCAATACGCCCAGAAACGGTTGCTGGGCGTTCAGTCGGCAGATTGCGTTCAATACGTCGGGGCTCTGCGTGGCCGATACGCCAATGGCCATGCTGGCAGCAGCGCCCTCTACGTCGGTTCCCCCAAACAGTTCGCTTACTTTACCCGCTGTTCCGTTGGTATCTTCCAGTGCACTGTCGTACAGCTGGTTCACGATCAGGCGCTTGGCTCCCGGAATCTGCCCGGCATGCAACTTGTTGAGCAGTTGCTGAATCAGCCCCAGCGTATCCTCGCTGAACTTCATCTGACTGCTTACCCCCGGCCGACGGACGTAAGGTTCGGCATAAGGCTTTTTGTACAGAATACGCACATAAGCGCCTTTGGCCGGATCTTCGGAGTCGGGGTCGAACTGAAAGGGGTTCACAATCATCTGAAAGTGGTACGCTTCGTCGGCCAGCGGGTTGGGCGCTACGGGCAGTTGAAGGGCCTGAGCGAGTGTACCCGCAAACTCCTGGGTACGCATGGCGCGTTTCAGATCGGCATTGTAGGCGACCCGTTTGTTGCTGTATTCTTCGAGCAGAAATAATTTCTCAACCTCCAGCAACACTCCATGAATAAACCCAAACGAGCCAAACCCGACCACTACCGCATTGAATAGATCATCGTCGAGCCGGACGTTCTCCCGCGCTACGCCCAGCCAGTCCGTAAACGCCAGCGACGTAACGGGGTTCGAAGCCCGTTCCAGCCAGATATGCCGGTTGGCCCCACAGATCAGATGAATGCCTACGACCGTATCGTGTACGGAGCCGAGTTTGAAGGCCGAGCCGTGCGTGCCGGTCGAAAAAGCGCCAACGATGGTCTGCCCGTTACTGGCACCTGACGCCCGCAACGATTTCCCCAAGGGTTCCAGCCGCTGATGCAATCCCAGAATTCCCGTACCGCATTGGGTAAACACCAGATTGCCAGCCTGACCGCCTTTGGCCAGGTAATCGGGTGAGGTCATGGCTTTGGTCAGTACTTTCGAGATTTCTTCCAGCTTCGTCGTGTCAACAATACCGCCCCCGGCCATCCCCACTTTGGTAAACGACCAGTTTGAGCCTAACGCCCGCAACCGAATCGAGTGGCGTATGGCATGATCGATCAGGAACTGAAAATTAGCCGTCGTCTGCTGATAGCGGCCCGCCTGCGTTGACGGACCCGTTGGGCGTCGCAGGCTGAAGGAAGCGCCCGGCGTTAGGTCCTGCGTGAAATTACGGTGCCGGTTCTGGAGTTGCGGCATGTTGTCAATAGCAACTAGGCCGTCGGGTAGGTTCATGGTGTGAAGGGTCGTTACTGGTTGAAGGTGGAATCGATGGAGCAGGGTGGGTTGGGAACACAGCGGGCGCAGCACCAGCGCACCTGTTTTTTCTGAACAATCCCCAACGTAATGGTGGCCAGCAGGTAATGGTCAAAGCGGGTACGTACCGTCACCCCGTTGAGGTGGTTATAGCCGGGATCGCAGGCGGGCCGCACAACGGGCTGTTTCCCAATGCCCCACCAGTAGCCCGTTACGACGGTATCGGTAGTCGGATCATTGGCAAACGTCTGGCAATCTTCCTGCGTCATGACTCGGGTAGTCATGCAGGCGGGCAGGGTGGCCAGCAGAAATAAGCCGAGCACAATCTGAAGTTGAATACGACTCGATAAAGGAATAGAGGTCATGGCGGGCTAAGGGTTGATACGTAGTCAAAGAAAAACCCATAGCCCATGCGAGATTAAAACTATCTATCGAGCGGTAACAATCCGAAACCAAGTGTACATTCTCCGCTAAAACAACTGACTTCCAGAGCGTTAGTCATACCCCGAACGTTACGTATGTTTCTGCGTAGGGTTGTATGTCCGGCTCATAGTTGTGACGTAAAGACATACTGCCCGGAACCGATTTCTACCGGCAAATAGCCTCCTTCAACCTCCCGGACGGTAATTGCTGAATTTGTTTTTAACGCCTTGTTATTTTCCAGCACACTCGCCGGATTACGGGTCGGGATGAATACGGTGGCTGTTGTATTCACGGGAACCGTAACCTGTAAACGTACCGTTTTGCCTTCTTTTTTCCAGGAAGTTCGGATAAGCCCATTGATCGATTTGTAGGAGGCTTTTACGTATGTCAGCCCCTGACTGGCTATTTCCGGTTTGATGCTGAAGGTTCGATACCCCGCTTCGCCAACCCGGATTCCGGCGGCATTCCCAAACAGCCATTCATTCACCGCCCCAAAGGCGTAATGGTTAAATGAATTCATGCCGGCATTGTTTTCAAAGCCTTTGCCTTTAATGTAGCTATTCCAGCGCTCCCAGATTGTATTGGCGCCATTCACTACCTCAAAGCCCCAGGAAGGATACTCTGTGCTCAATAATAGCCTGTAGGCTTCCTCACTATGCCCCGTGCTGGAGAGCGCAGGCAGTAACGGCTTGACACCCAGAAAACCCGTTGAAAGTTTATTGTCGTTGGCCTGTATGAGTTCGGCTAACCAGTTTCCGGCTTTTGCCCGCTGCTCAGGAGCCAGCATTTGCATGTAAATCGCATTGGCATAAGCCGTCTGGGTGTGGCCGTCAAAACCCATGTTGCCATCTACGTAGCCTTCGCCATCCCCATAAGCAGCACTGTTTGTTTTAAACTTTCCGCTCTTGTCGGCGTAGTGTGCCAGAAACGCCTGCTTGATTTTCGTGAACAGTTGCGCATAATACGTTGATTCAGCCTCCTTGCCAATGACCTTCGCCATTTCAGCCATCATGGAAGCGGTATAGCCAAAATACATGGTGGCCAGCATATCGGGGGGCGTTTTTTTACCGACAGAAAGCCAGTCACCAAACCCGCCTTTGGGCGAAATATCCTCAAAACTGGCTTCCTTGTACACGTACTCGCCCTTGCTCTTATCCTCCAGGAACTTCAGATACGCCACCATATTGGGCCAGAATTCCCGAATCACCTGGGTGTCGCCATAGGTTTTATAGATGGTATAGGGGCAAATAATCCCCGCTTCCGACCATCCGGGTGAATACGTATCTGTTTTACGGACATTGGGCGCGGGCGCATAGATTGGGTACGTATGATCGGCGCGCTGGGCATCGTTCAAATCGACCAGCCACTTGGTGAAAAAGGCCACTATATCCGAATTGAACGTAGCGGATTGGATATAAGCCTGGGCATCGCCCGTCCAGCCCAGGCGCTCGTCACGCTGCGGGCAATCCGTTGGTACGTCAACATAATTGGAGCGCTGTGTCCAGACGATGTTCTGATACAGCTTATTCACCATGGGATTGTCTGTCTCAAACGTACCTGCTTCAGGTGTCGCCGAACTTAAAACAATGCCCGTTATGGCCTGAGTCGTTGGCGCAGTTTTAAAGCCAGTAGCTTCTACGTACTGAAACCCATGATAGGTAAATTGTGGCGTCCAGGTTTCGCCCTTAGGATCTCCTTTGAGAATATACGTATCCGTAGCCCGCGCTTTCCGGAGGTTTTCGGTCATGATATCCCCGTTCGGGAACAGCACTTCGCCAAACTTCAAACGAATCGTATCGCCTTTGTGTCCTTTTACGGAGAGCCGCACAACACCGGCAAAATTCTGGCCCAGGTCAAACAGGTATTTTCCGCCTGGTCGTGGTGTTACTTTTTGAGCTTTTAACTCCTGAAAAATCTGAATCGGATTGCCGGGATAAGCTTCCAGCTTCCGCTCGGGTTTGTCGGGATACACGCGGCTGTTCTTCCAGGCCGAATCCGTATATCCGGCTTTGCTCCAGTTGGTAAACTCGAGATTGGCATTGTACGTTTCGCCGTTCAACAGATCGGCTTCGAGGATCGGCCCATGATTTGTTCGCCAGCTCTGATCGGTCGCTATCGTTTCTTTTTCGCCATTGACATACTCGATCTCCAGCTGCGCTTTCAGCAACGGCACATCGCCATAGAAGTTTTTCACTACGGGGTTCTGCACGAGCAAGGCATAGCCCAGATAACCAGCGTACCAACCCTCCGCTACGATAGCGCCCAGCGCATTTTTCCCTACGGTTAGATGACGGGTAACATCGTACGTTTGATAATAAACCCGTTTGTTGTAATCCGTCCAGCCGGGGGTAAAGTAATCGTTACCAATCCGCTGGCCATTGATCTGAAACGCATACAACCCAAGCGACGTAACGTACAGCCGGGCACGTTTAACGGGCGCTTTCAACTGAGTTTCTTTCCTGAAAAAAGGCGCCGGGGGCAGATGGTACAGTTTACCCTTACCCAGGTTCGTTACGTCATTACCGATCCAGGCGGCTGTCCAATCCGTTTTATGGAGCAAGCCCATTTCCCAACTGGCCGTCGAACTCCAGGAGCCGGGTTGCCCGGTTTTATCCCAGCTACGTACTTTCCAGTAACACGCCGTTCTGGATGACAAGGGCGTACCGGCATAGGCTATCTGGTTGATGGCATTTCCATTGACCTTGTTTGAGTTCCAGAGATCAGCCTTATCGGGCGTAAGTAAATCCGGTGATGAAGCGACAAGAATCTGGTAAGCCGTTTGAATCTGTCCTCTGGCCGTTGCCGTAAGTTCCCAGCTTAACCGGGGGTTGAGACATCCGTGACCGGATTGATTTTGTATTCTGTTCGCAGGTTAACCGGCTTTAGGTCTGCTGAGGCTGACAGGGATTGGCCCGCAAAGAGCGTAAGGGATAAAATCATCAACGCCGGTACTTGCCTATTGATACGTATCATCGGGTAAGAGGTGCTTTTCCTTCGCATTATTCGTCTGCGATACGCAGTAAAACAGGGATTTGCCCCGAACTACTTATCACGGTAGCTGCCTAACGAACCGCCCAAAATGCATGTCCTGCTTATCCGGTGCGATATAACAGCCTAACACCATCTCAGTTTCTCATGCCTACACTCGAAATAATTTACAATTCCGCTTGTATGCGTCTGATAACCATTTGACTTTTCATCAGTTTATATTCTGGATTACCTTCATCTCATGACCTATGACATTCCAGGAATTAATGCTCACATATGGCTATCCAATGCTATTTTTAGGCGTCCTGCTGGAAAGTGAAGCTTTTCTGCTGGTGGGTGTTTATTTAGCCCATCGAGGATACTTTTCACTTCCCATGGTGATCGCGTTGGCAGCCCTTTCTTCGTTTGTTATCACCCAGGTATGTTTCTTTCTGGGGCACCGCTATGGCCGTACGTTTCTGACCAAACGACCACACTGGCAACCGCGTTACAACCGGATTGAACGGCTGATGAACCGCTACGGGTCTGGCCTAGTTCTGGGGTTCCGTGCCTTATATGGCCTGCGTGGCGCTATTCCGGCCGCCATTGGCCTGTCGAGCTTCCCGACTATTCGGTTTGCGGTATACAATGCACTGGGGGCTATTGGCTGGGCGCTGATTGTGGCGTTTGCGGGTAACCACCTGGCTCAGGTCGGCGAAGATGTGTACGCGTTTCTGGCCCAGCATCAACGTCCGGTTTTAGTAGCAATAGCCGGTCTGAGCGGCTTGTGGTGTGTTTACCAACTGACCATTCACAGCAAACTTAAGGAGCCGGTTGAGTTGTGAGTCCGCATAGCCGGTTGTTTTTAACCAGCGTTTTTTAAACCTCCCCAATTTATCTATTACTATGTTGGCTACTTTTTTATCATTCCGCCCTGCTCTCGAAATGATAAAAAAGTAGCCAACATAGTTTTTGTATCTATCTGATACATAACAGAATCGCCAGATTCAGTACATTGCGTCAGTCGTGGGGGGCATCCAAGAATGTGTACACCACCAACATGGCCGAGTTTATCAATCAGGCAGGCTATCGAAACAGCATCTACAAAAAACATTTCCCACCGGTACGTGGCTCGAAGTCAAAGGGTTGGCGCTGCCTGGTCAATTGATAGAGATTGATATGGAAGCGCATAAAACTCACGGAGTTAGGTATATTGACGATCATAAAACAAAGGCAAAACCCCAACCATGAAAACCGCCAAAAAGCTGCTCCTCTCCTTCCTTACTTCGTTTTGTGTGCTATCTTCTTTTGCTCAATCGACCCTGCCCGTCGCTACGTCTGGCAACACGGCATATGGTAGCAATGCCAAAACGGGGAAGTATACCAATATCCGGGGTTTCAGGATGTACTACGAAGTTTACGGCGCGGGAAAACCACTGCTCCTCATTCATGGCAATGGCGGCTCAATCAATAATTTCAAAAACCAGATCCCGTATTTCGCCAAAAACTACCAGGTAATTATAGCCGACAGCCGGGCACAGGGAAAGTCAGCAGACCCCAGCGACTCACTCACATATGAAATGATGGCTGATGACTACAACGCGCTGTTGAACACCCTGCATGTGGATTCGTGCTACGTCATTGGCTGGAGCGACGGCGGCATCGACGGGCTGTTGCTGGCGATGCGGCACCCCGAAAAGGTGAAAAAACTGGCTATTACCGGCGCCAACTTATGGCCCGATACCACGGCCATCGAGCCGGACCTTTTCAAATGGATTGTGGCCACCAATGACAGCCTGGCTAAGGTACCGCAATTACCGGCGGTAAAAGAGCAGAAGAAGCTACTCAATCTGATGATCGTCCATCCGCACATTTCGACAAACGATCTGAAAAAAGTGAAATGTCCAACGCTGGTAATCGGTGGCGACAACGACGTGATTCGGCCAGAGCACACAATGGCCATTGCGCAGGCCATTCCGAAATCGTACCTGTGGATTTTGCCCAACTCTGGCCATTCGACACTTATCATGTACAAAGATTTATTCAATCAGGTAGTCGGGGATTTTTTCAAAGCACCGTACCGAACCATAAACGGTATGGCAAAGCTCGAATGATATGAGCCGCCAAAAAGAACACAAATGCTATCATACGGTTGATTTTCAGGGAGTGTTACGTCGTATTTAAAGCTGATTGACACGCTTTTTATGGCCTTCGAAAACTATTGATGTAAGACCACGTACTTATCCTTGGCCTTAGCCACAGTTTCAGCTTTATTCATGAAATTGATCCAGGAAATTTCTAACTACCACGTACTGCATGATGAACTACGTTACGGCACTGCTTTTAGTCCTGACAAGTCAGCTTCCGGCCTTTGGGCAAAAACCTCGAGCCCGCGATATTGGCATCCCGTTTTCGGGGACGCCCGGCAAATACAACGCCATCACCGATGTACGCGGTGTGGAAGTGGGCTATAGCACCCTCATAGCTGGTCAGGGGAAAAACATACGCGGAAAAGGCCCGGTCAGAACGGGCGTTACAGCCATTCTGCCAAGAGGCCGGACAAACAATCCCGTTTTTTCAAACTGGTATTCGCTCAACGGCAACGGAGAAATGACCGGCACTACGTGGATAACTGAATCCGGATTTCTGGAGACGCCCATCATGATTACCAATACAAACAGTGTGGGCGTTGTGCGGGATGCCGTCCTGAAATGGTTCGTAAAAACGGGCTGGTACAACGAGGATTACTGGTACACCTATCCCATTGTGGCTGAAACATACGATGGTGGCCTGAATGATATTTACGGATTCCATGTCAAGGAAAGCCATGCTTTCGAAGCCCTCGATAAAGCCAAATCCGGTTATCTGGCCGAAGGCAATGTGGGTGGCGGAACCGGCATGATGTGTCTGGGTTTTAAAGGAGGGACCGGTACGTCGTCCAGGGTCGTAAAAATCAAGGACTCAACCTACACCGTTGGGGTATTGGTACAATCAAATTTCGGCAATAAACGCCACCTGACCATTGCTGGTGTACCCGTTGGCGAGGAACTGAAAGATACGCTGAATTATGAAATGAAGGGGCCGCCATCCTACAGGCAGGAAGGCGATGGGTCCATCATCGTTGTGGTGGCCACCGATGCTCCTTTGTTGCCCCATCAATTAAAACGTATAGCTACCAGAGTTTCGCTTGGCGTAGGCATCGTTGGCGGAAAAGGAAACAATGGGTCGGGGGATATTTTTATTGCTTTTTCAACCGCCAATCCAACGGCTTTTCAACGGGAAAAGATCACAAAACTGGATCAGCTCCCCAATGACCAGATAAATCCGCTGTTTGAAGCCACCGTTCAGGCTGTGGAAGAATCCATTATCAATGCAATGGTTGCCGCCGAAACCATGGAGGGCATCAACGGCAATAAAGCGTACGGGCTACCCCATAAGCTGGTTATCGATTTACTGCGAAAATATAAACGGATCAAGTAAAGGCCGTACATCGTCGGATTTACAGATCAATAAGGTCGATCCGTATCCGAACGTTCAGCTTTTAAATACGGCCTCCCGATAACGTTCCAGAACCGGCAAGCTTACGTCCAGACTGGCAGCTATCTGTTTATGGGTTACCCCATTACAGGCTACCTGTACAAACTTGTAAGTCTGATCGGTCAGCAGGAAAGCCCGGCCGTTGTCACCCGATGCGTTTGACAGGCCAATCAGGTCCAGCGTAAGGGATTCCGATACGTACTAACCCCCGGCCAATACATCGTCCATTGCTTTCTTAATTTCGTCGGGGCGGCACCCTTTAAACATGTACCCACTTGCCCCGTTACGTACTGCAAGCTGTATTCCCTCCATGCTCTCTGAAATAGAAATCGCGAGAATACGTACTGTGGGATAAAGTTTGACATGATACGCTTGCTGACCCCAACTATTCTTTAATCTTCATGCCGGGAACCAATGGATCAACTTCTACTAGTTCCAGCGACTTTACCATGTCCTTCGTCCCTGTTTTATACTTTAAAAAATGCGGTGTTTGTATGTGCGCTTTATAAGCATTGGTGTCCGCGTAAATTTCCAAAATGGTAATGTGCGTGGGGTTGTCTTTTTCAGCAACAGCGTACAGCGTCAGGACGCCCGGCTCTAGTCGCACTGACGCTTCAATTTCTTCTTTAGCAGCAGCCTTATAAGCTTCCAACTGTGCTGGGTCAACTACGATTTTGGCGATTCTTACCATCTGTGTTTTAGGTTGAGCGCAAGCTCGTTCTGGGCTTAATAAAGTGAGTAGTCCTACTGTTAGAAGCCACAAAAACCGTAAGTCATTGCAATGGATGGAATTCGTTAGCTTCTCACGAAAATTGTGCTTGTTCGTCATAATAGACAAGAGCATATACATTTTTTGAAAACGGGTTAAGCAAATATATTATTCCCTAAAGTTTTCATAGCTGAGCTGTCGTTTCGAACCCATCCATCTCGGACATGTGCAGATCCACCAGCGCCAGGTCAGGAACCTCTTTTTTCTTACGCATCTGCGCCTGCAAGTCCCGACCGTTTTGTGCTATATACAGCAGAACCTACCCGCCAAACTTACGTACCGAATCAACCAGCGCTTCGTAAAACAGGCGATGATCATCGACGATGGCTACAGTAGCAGGCATACGATACGTGGGTTAAATTTTCCGGGTCAGCCTATTACAGTTCTCAAATAAGCTAATTTTTTACCCAAAATAGCCATTCATTATGAGGAAGTTATAGGAATTTTGGCATGTTCATTAAATACACACCTTAATCCTCTTACCCCATGAAACGTACTTTCTTAACCTTAGCCAGCGTAACGCTGTTCAGCGCACTCGCTACGGCTCAAGCCATTGATCAGGCACTTGTCGTCGACAGCCGCTCTGACGTATTTGCCCAACGTGCATACGAACAGGAACTACCCTTGCCATCTCCTTCCGACTTTGCGCCACTCACCAACGAACCTTTCTTTCCGGGTGGTCAACAGGCGTTGGTCAAGTATCTGGGCAAGCTCGACCTTTATCCTGATCAGGCTCGGATGGTTCTTAGTGAAGGCACTGTGCGCGTACAATTTCGGGTACAGCCGAGCGGTACTTTAACAGACATTCAGGTGGTCAAATCAAAAAACGCAGTGCTGGACCAAGCTGCCGTGAAGGCCGTCAGTCTGATGCCTCGCTGGTATCCAGCACACCGGTCTGGGGTGGCCGTTAGCACGCTCGTTGAGCTGCCTGTTACGTTTCGTCTCGATTGAAAAACATCTTTTTATAACCCTGCATCAACTCATGAAAACGCTCTTGATTTACTTCCTGACCCTATTGTTAACGACGGTTTATTTCCGTACCAGCTGGTTTGACTCACTCGATATCACCAGCGATAATTCCGATATTTCCTGGGATGAGATCACCGAGGATTTATGGCCCTAATCGGCGAAAAAGCATTAGGCTTGTCGGCGCGTGACGTACTGGATGTAGTTGATTACTTATAAATACTGCTGTTGTACGTCTCGCGCATGTGCCGGTCAATCACCTCTAATGTCAACCTGTTTGCCAGCCCGTGATCTAAGCCGTATTTTATCGAAAGTGCCTGCTCGATACTGTGACAAAGCATCGATATAGGATGAATCTGTAGATTTCCCAGCAGTTTAATCGACTCGGTGAGCAGTTCATCATAGGTAAGATACGTATAGTGATCCTGTCGAATCTGCGTAGGAGGCTGCATACTTCGCTCGTGCCAGAGTTTGGCAATGCAAACGAATTCGCTACGGAAACTGGGATTTTGATACACCTCCTCGACTAAGTTTTCATACTGTTTCAGAATCGCTTCAACGGTTTCTCTGTTCGACAAATCCCTGTACTGCCAGTTCGTTGCGTTATCTTTATTCAATGCGTAGCGCCGTTGATAATCGATTTTAAACAACCGCAGAAGAAACATATAATCTTTTTCAGGGTGTTCTGAAAACATCTTACGCCATACCTTTCGAGTCCCTGACTTTGGGGATATACAGGGTGAGTAATCTGGCCCGATATCCGCATCGGCAATGGCCTGCCCGATATCGGCATCAGCGGGTTTTAAGCGACTAACAAACACGTATAGATCGAATACCTGCTTTCCTTTTTCAGACTCATCCAGTTGGTCGAGCTGCTCAAGTAGCTCGGCTTCCGGGCAGATGCCCTGTCCAAACTGGATAATCTTTATTTGCTCTTCTATGCTCATTACAGTGTCTGACAGGTGTGAAAATGGAATGAAGTTTCGGATGGAATAGCAACGACGGTACGTACTGGCAGTGGCTATAAGAAATTAGATTCTCCCCGAAACGCATGAACAGTACGCAGCTTTGTTTGTACACTATAGACCTGGTTAAACCTCTCGATCAAATAGTTAACGAAATCGATCGTCAATGTAACGCGTTTCATTGACGGAACAATAGAATACATTTTTTTAACCGTTGGATAAAATCTAGCTGGCTCGCCTTTTCTAATTTGAATAGCCTGGTGAATAATGTCTCTGTACTTGGCAGGAACGTATTCCAAACAGTACTGACCTGCCTTCATTTTTGAAGCTATTTCCCCGGTTTGTAACGTGTAGAATTGCCTCGCCACTCCCAGAACAGCCCACTCTGTTAACACCGGAATCAATACCATCAGCCATCGACGACCGGTACACGAGGAGTGTTTGTTGATCCACTTTTGCCAATATGAATTGATGTTGTCATGCATGAAGTCCTTTACCTGTTGTAGCTCAATATCAACTGGCAAGTTTCCTGAAGGTACTCCCATTACGGTATAGGCAATCGTCTTTAACTCATACAAAGCGATTGCCCCCATCCCAAATAACCCTTCTGTCAGCCGCCCTTCGTGATAATTAAGTACCTGACCAGTTGGTAAGTGGCCTGCCTGTAAATTTTCACGGGTGATGTAAGTACCATTTAGTTTGGGACTTCCACTACGTTTCTCCAGAGCATTATGCAATTTATCCAGTTCCGCAATCACTGCATTTTCTGGAAACTCTTTGCAAAGGATCAGAAAATCGATGTCGCTTTTGGCGGGATAGAAATCGCCCAGTGGAATAGAGCCTGTCAAATAAATACCTTCAACCCAGTTCTGACCAATGCGGTTAAGTCCGGACTCTAGTTCACTAATTCGTTTACTGGCGGATTGCGGTATGAAGAAAGGCTGATCCATTCCCGAAAATAGCTTTCTAATCAACTAAATATTAATACTTTAACTACGCAGACTCTATATTGTTGCTGAGGGCATCTGGTCATTTTTCCGCCTGTCGGCGCCAAAGGTACGTCTGGAGGAATTACCGTTCGGACTAGAAAAATGTACGCATAATCCTTTACTTTCGGATTAACCAGTTAGTTTCGCAAAAACCCTAAACTCATGAAGAAACGCACGTTTTTAAAAGTCTCATCTACCCTGATGGCAGCTCCTCTATTTTCGCCACTTTCAGAATGGTTTGCTGCTGAGCGGCTAAAGAATTGGGCGGGCAATTATGAATACAGTACCGACAAACTTTACAAAGCCAGTTCGATAAAAGACACCCAGGAACTGATCAAAAAATACGACAAAGTAAAAGTGCTGGGTACGCGTCATTGCTTCAATGGCATTGCCGATAGTAAGCATAATTTCATCTCGCTTCGGGAAATGGATGACGTAATAACGCTGGACCCAAAAGCGCGTAAGGTGACCGTACAGGCTGGCATCAGCTATGGTCAGTTAGCGCCCTACCTCGACAAAAAAGGGTTTGCCCTGCACAACCTGGCGTCCTTGCCTCATATTTCCATTGCCGGTGCCTGCACCACGGCTACGCATGGGTCGGGGGTGAAAAACGGGAACTTGTCTACAGCCGTAGCTGCGCTCGAAATCATTGCTGCCAATGGCGAGATCCGGACCCTTTCCCGCGAAAAAGA
Organism: Spirosoma sp. KNUC1025; assembly: GCF_045160025.1. Classification (GTDB taxonomy): domain Bacteria; phylum Bacteroidota; class Bacteroidia; order Cytophagales; family Spirosomataceae; genus Spirosoma. The sequence goes on along the minus strand of NZ_CP087139.1, from coordinate 4,025,325 downwards.
TGGCGAAACCTTTCGGGGGGCTGTCGTGGGGTTGGGTGCGCTGGGAGCGATTACAAAAGTTACGCTCGATGTTCAGCCAACGTATCAAATGCGGCAATACGTCTACGAAAATCTTCCGCTTGACCAGCTGAAAGATCATTTCGAAGCGATTGCTTCGAGCGGTTACAGCGTCAGTCTGTTTACCGACTGGCAGAAGAAACGAATCAACGAAGTCTGGATAAAAAGCCTGGTTGAAAAAGGTGATGCGAAAGCGAAACCCGAGTTTTATGGCGCCAAGCTTGCCACTAAAAACCTGCATCCCATCGCCGAGCTGTCGGCTGTCAACTGCACTGAGCAAATGGGCGTAGCAGGCCCGTGGTACGAACGTCTCCCTCACTTCCGCATGGGTTTCACGCCCAGCAGCGGCAAGGAATTGCAGTCGGAGTATTTTGTGCCGCGCAGGAATGCAGTAGAAGCAATTCTGGCGATTGAGCGGCTACGCGATCACATCAGTCCGCACCTGTTTATCTCGGAGCTACGTACCATCGACGCCGACAATTTCTGGATGAGTCCCTGCTACAAACAACCGAGCCTCGCCATTCACTTTACGTGGAAGCAGGACTGGCCCGCCGTAAAAAAGTACTGCCCATGATCGAAAAAGAGCTGGCCCCGTTTCATGCCCGCCCGCACTGGGGAAAGCTATTTACGCTGGCACCCGCTACGTTACAGTCACGCTACGAAAAACTGGCTGATTTTAAGCAGCTTGTCAAAGAATTCGACCCCAAAGGCAAGTTCCGAAATGACTTTTTAGCGACGAATCTGTACAGCGCTTTAACGTAATAGTACGTGCTATTACGTTATAAAAGAACCAAGTCGCCTGATCTCAAACGGAAGTAGGCGACTTGGTTCTTTTTGTGGGTATTGGTAAAAAGGTAATGTAAAATCACATCAATTCTAAAGCGCATACATCTACCTACTTCGGCGTGTTTTTCACGTCAAACATCATTCGCTGGCTCCCGGCAGCCCCATCTTTCGAGAGGGCGTTTACGTCGATAAGGTACGTACCGGGCTGATCGGAGGTAAAGAATTCAATAAGGCAATGACCGTTCGCATCCGTTTGTAGGTTTGGGTTCCAGTAGAGCAGCGTCCGGCCATCGGGCAGGCGGCTTTCGAGTTGTTTGGCCGTATCGTAGCGGGGGCTGTAAAATTCGCGCTGAAGCTGTAACCCGTCGTATTCCAGCTTCAGCAGATTAGGGTCGAGCGGAAAACCCGCCAGATCGCCTTTGTAGGTCATTAGACTGATGATGCCATTAAATACTGCCGGTCCGATACCGTATCGGTTGGTCACCACGTCAATTTTTTGAATTTTCAGCGGGCTAAACTCGATGACTTTGTCCATATCAAACACCGGTACGCCATCAATCATCACCAGCGATAGATCATTAAAAATCTCCCGATAAGGTTCGTTTATCACATATAACTGAAAATGATCCTGCTTCTTCCTGGGCATGACGCCCAGTACATACTCCCGAAATACCTCTTCCATCCGCGGAAAACGAGTGTATGCGTCCAGCAGGTAACTTTCATTTCCTTTCCCGTAAAAAGCCGTACTATCGACTGTCGGATACATATACTGAATAGCCCGTTCGCCCCAGTACGTGCTCTGTACCTGCATGGCGACTGACCGGCTTAAAAGTTGATCTCCCTGCGATTCGCTGACGGAAAGCTCCGGCATAAGCACTTTTGACGACCGGGCAACAAACGGGTTTGTAATGGTCAGCTTGTTTGTACTATCCGATGGATTTGTTTGCGCTATCAGGCTTTTTGTGCCCCAGAAGTCCTGCACTTCGTAGCGAACCCGCCCGGCCGCATCACTTCGGGATACATATAGTCGAATGGGCTTTCCCGGAGACGACAGGTAGGTCATTACGTTCGGAACGGGTTTGCCAGTGGTGGGGTCGGTTACCTGACCCTCAACAATTGGCCCGTTCACTTCGGGCAGAAACTGAAAGCCAGGCCCCGTCAGCGCCGATCCCGACGGTTTGAGCACATCTTCCCACCGAAACCGACGCCAGCCGTGGGTCAGCATCAGGTTATCCGTAGCTTCCCGCACTTCCGGCGTTTCAGTCTGCCAGTAGTATTCGGGCGACTCAATGTAACCGGGCAAATCGGAGGTCATCCACAACGAACTCAGAATGGTACCCGAATCAACAGAAGCCAGCGAATCGAGCCGGTACACAGCCATCGATACCGATACCTGACTGGTTTTGGCTGCCTGTACGTTTGCCGAGAGCGTCACTTTTGTTCGGGAAGCATAGCTGTTTCGGTCTGTTTTCAGGCTTATCCCCAACGGCTGAGCAGGCCGTTTGAAATACAGTCGCTCGCAAACCGGCTTCCGGCCGGCGTCGAAGATCGTAAGGTGCGAAACCCCTTCCCCTAGCAATTTCCGATCAATCAGGAACGTGGTTTCCTGTTGAATAGCACGTGCTTCCGCCAGATCGATAACCTGACGGGTATGAGCGAACAGGTATACAACCGAAGGAGCTGGCACATTCGTTTTGACGGTAACTTTCAGTTGAGAAGGCCCCGCTTCTTCCAGATGCATTACGTAGCCCTGCGGGTAGATCGTTGGGAGCGGCCGAGTGACCGACCGCCCTTTTTCGTCCATCACAACCGCCCGGTATACAGCATTCGCGGCAGGCGTAAAGCTAAAGCGACCTATACCAAATGTATGGGAGGCAAATCGGGCAAGTGTATCATTCTGCGCATTCAGCAACCATCCCCGAACGGCAATTCCTCTCCCAGTCTCATCGGCTACCTTAAACGCTACGTCACTAGCAATGCCCTGCACCAGATTACCACCTTCCGGGAAAATATCGACCGAATACGTAGCCGTTTCGCGCAGGAGCGGTAACCCCAGGCGCCTGAATGGATTGATAATCGTTACGTTCTTTTCAAAGAAATAATCGGCACTGAAATTCTTCATCCAGTTGGTATAAGCCCGCAGTCGGTACGTACCGGAATTGACCGACGAGGGCAAAAACAACGTACCATCCCCGCCGTTCAGTCTGAGCGACACTTTCGTTTGCAATACCGGTTTGCCTTCCTTGTCGAGCAGTTCGAGGTAAGCTACTTTGCTCAGATCAATCGGCCGGTGAAGCGAGCCATCTACGTAATACACCTTAAACCACATGGTTTCGCCCGTGAGGTAAAAGCCCTGATCGGTATGCACAAACAGCTTTTCCTGCAACACCTGCCTCCGATACGTATCAAACGGCTGCACCAGCGCACTTGTCGATGATGCCTGTCCAAACGCCGATACGTTACTTACCAGAAGCAGAACAGCGAAGACGTATTTTATAAATGAGTACATAAGCAGCTTGTGTTCAGTGGCTGGCGGCTGTGTTCGGGATAATGTCCACAGCGCCCGTCCGAAGGTTATCACTCCCAGAAATCCGGTTTTTTGTTGACGCCCCCCGCAATCGGCAGTCGATGCACAGGAAATCGCTGGTCAGATATTGAGACCTGCCGTATGTCGTAATGATTCCAGTCGGTGTTTCGATAATATCACCTAACGTCAGCGTATCCATCACGCAGTCCAGGCCCGTAAATGTCCGCCAGGGAGGCAGTTGCGATCGGGCAATAAAAATCCGTTTACTGGCTACGCTGCCTACCCGAAATAGCCGAGCACCAGATCGGTAGCGTTGGTGCTCGAATGAATATTTCCGGTAATCTGCGACGGTTGCGGGTCAAAGAGCGACCCGATATTCTGCGTTATTTTGGCCAGCTGATCATAGTAATTGTAGCCGTCCTGACTCAGTGCATACTGACGTACCAGAATGCTGTATTTATTCTGAAATTTAACCGATGATCCGGCTATGGAGATTAACGGATACTGGCTGACAACATCCTGACTAAGCCGGGCTGTCGAACTCACCATAATATTGCGGGAATTGGAATTTCCCCAGCAGGTGAAAATATCTTCAGTTCGGCTAATTATCGATTTGGTGGCGGCTATGTACTCATACGACGATGAGTAAGCCGCATTGTATTCCCAGGTTTCGTCGAACTCCCAGCGGTAATAATGGGTGTTGTTCTGTGGGTCGTGTGTGTTCACGTTAATAGCCACACCCTCATTCTCGACCCGCCAGCTTACGCTGTCGATTGGCGGTGTCGCCACCACAGGCACGTAGTCGGAGACATAGTCTTTCCCGCCCGAAGTCCGGATATGAAGCCGGTAGGTTTCGTTCGACAGGGGCGTAACGCCCGACAGCGAATAAACACCAGCACTGCCTTCTTTGAGCGAATAAACCGCGTTATGCGCACTTTCAATGGTGATTGTCGCTCGGGTTTCGGCGGTTGGCGTTTTGGTGTCGCTCAGGTTCTGACTACGCGACAACTGAAAGGTAGTCGTGGTGCCGGGTTCACTGTTAAAAAACCCATTAACCACCAGATACGTATCAGGTGACGTAATTTCTTTTGGCTGATACGGATCAACGCAGCTTCCGACCAGCAGAACCAGCATCGAGCCTATGACCTGTTTAACCAGTCTATTTTTCATACGTGAGTACATGGCAAAAACTCAAAACCTGAAATTATACGTAATAGACGGTATCGGCTGCCCAAAAATGGACAGCTTGTACCCGTGAATAGCCCCGTTTTCGGATTTGAAATAAACCGAATACGCATTCCGCCGACCTGTCAGATTATATACCGCAATCGTCCATGAACTGTGCGCCAGCTTTTTCACCTTATGATTCCCCTCAATGTTCATGGCGAAATCAGCCCGGTAATAGTCGGGAATGCGGTACTGGTTCCGCTCCGAATAGAGTAGTCGCATCGCATTATCGACCGTGTATTTGGCAACCGGCAACGTAATGGGGCGGCCAGTGCTATACGTAAAATTCAGCGACAGGCTAAACCGACGGTTTATTTTATAATTCCCGATCATCGTAACGTCGTGGGGTTTATCGTAGCTGCTCGGATAAAACTCACCCTTGTTGATCACGTCCGAACCCGTTTGCCCATTGGTCCGTAGCAACGTCCGGGCGTAAGTGTAGCTTATCCAGCCGTTCAGCTTTCCTGTCATCTTTTTCACCAGAAACTCAACGCCGTATGCCATGCCCTGGGCACTCACGACATCGGTTTCGATGTGATGATTCAGGATCAACGTAGCGCCATTCCGATAATCCAGCATGTTCTGCATGGTTTTGTAATACGCTTCCACCGACATTTCGATGGTGTTGTTGCGGTTGTTTTTGTAAAAACCGATTGCGTACTGATCACCAATCTGCGGTTTAATGTTCGGATCGCTCAGTTTCCAGATGTCGGTGGGTGAAATGACGGTTGTGTTCGACAGCATCTGAATGTACTGCCGCGTCCGGTTGAAACTGGCTTTGAAGGACGCTGTTGACGAAAGCGCGTACCGCAACGACAGCCGGTATTCTGGTCCGCCATACGTTTTGATGGATTGATTCCGGCCATACGCCACCGTATCAAGTATGTTCGCTACGGTTTTGGGCAAACCCGGTGCATACTGAAACCCGGAATGCGGACCCAGGTAGTTGTAAAATGAATACCGCAGTCCCCCACTGATCGACAGCTTCGGGTTTACATCAAAACGATCGCCAATGTACACCGCACTTTCCAGTCCCTGCTCAGCATCGACTAAGTCGGGTGCAATAAGCGACGCCTTACCCACCGGCTGAAAATTTCCCGGCCGGAGTTTATAATACGTACTGCTAATGCCAAAATCAACCGCATGCTGGTTTGTCGGATAATAATTGAAATCGGCTTTTAACTGCGACTGGTTGATGGAAAAGTCTAGCTGATACGCATTGACCGGATTTTTTTCACTTGTTACGGTGTAGTTGTAGCCGCTGTAGCTACCCGTAAAAACGCTGTACAGCTTATTATTGAAAATGTGTTTCCACTTCAACGTAGCGACTTCATTCTGATACCGATACGACGTATCGCTACCGAGTTTAAACCGGTCACGACTCAGGTAACCCGTCAGGTACAGCGTGTTTTTCTCGTTGAAATCGTGCGTTACGTGCAGGTTCAAATCGTAAAACTGAGCCTCGCTATTCTGAAACGTTGAGTTTTTCAACTGGCTAAGCAACCAATCGGAATACGTAGTCCGTATGCCGGCGATGAACGATGTTTTGTCTTTAATAAGGGGACCTTCCACCGTTAGTCGTCCGGTTAACAAGCCAATTCCGCCGGAGCCAATAAATTTTTTCTTGTTGCCATCGCGCGTTTGCACATCCAGCACCGATGATAACCGCCCGCCATACCGCGAGGGAATCGCGCTTTTATAGAGTTCGGCACTTTTGATCATGTCGGGATTGAAGGCCGAGAAAAACCCGAACAGGTGCGATGAATTGTAGATGGGCGCATCATTGTACAGAATCAGGTTCTGGTCAGTCGCTCCCCCTCGAACATTCAGTCCGGTGGAACTTTCGCCAACCGTTTTTACTCCTGGCAATGTCTGGATCACCCGCAGCAAATCGGCTTCACCCAGTGCAGTTGGCACCTGCTTAATGCTTTTGATATCGACCCGCTCCTGCCCCATCTGAAGCCCCGAAATATTCGCATCTTTTTCGGCTTCGATCACCACCTCTTTCAGCGCAATCACATCGTCTTCCATCTCGATGTCGAACTTCCCGTCGGCGTACAGCGTGATCCGACGGCGGGTATCTTTCAGGCCAATGCTCCGAAGTTTCAGATCATGCCGCCCTCTCGGCAACGTAATGGCGTAAAAACCGAACTGATCCGTTACGGTACCCAGCCGCGGATTTTCGATATACACAGCTGCGCCCACAATCGGCTCACCCGACGCTACGTTCCTGACATGACCGGCAATAGTCGACCGACCGGGTCGGATTGGATTTGTCCGTTTGCCAATTTCATAGAGTTTCGCTTCGGGTTCAGCGCGCTTTTTCTGATTCTCACTCAGGTAGGAAGCACTCGTTGAATCAATATCCGAATCGGAGGGGCCCCTTAAAAAGAAGCCAATGGGCAGTTCCGTACGAATCAGGCGATTGACCGTAATATAAACGCGCTGTTGATTATCCATGGCAAAGGCAAACTTACTTCCTTCAAGAATCTGCCGAAGCACAGCCCGTAATGGCTGGCGGTCTACCCGCAGATCGACCACAAGGCTATCGACATCGGTAGGGTTATAAAAAATACGATAGGGCGTACTGGCTTCAACGGTTCGAACGAATTGATCGAAGCGTTGATTGACAAATTCACCGCTAATGGGTTTTTCAGCGCTTGTCTGGGCAAGTCCAGCCGTCATTATACAAAGCAATCCTGCGAAAAGAAACGTTAATCGGTACAGTTGAGTCATAATCAATGCGTTAATTCATCATACCGTTGAGTGAGTTTGGCAATCGTTTGTTCGCGTACTTCTTCGTTGAACTTGAGTTTGTTTTGACGTAAGTATTTTCGAAGCTCTTTAGCCTGATCGGGAAAGACGTTTAGTACCGACCGTTTGGATTTTACCTCATAAAAAGCGCCATCCTTTACGATCAGAAAACGGTCCTTCGGCAGATAGTCAGCCTTATAAACGCCCCCGGAAATATCTTCCTGAACCGTTTTTGCCCGCCGTGCCAATGCTTTTACCCGCCCGTTATAAATCAGTTCATAAAATCCAGTGCGAACTCCCGCTACGCTATCACCAACGATCCGGGCGAACTGGTGCGCTCCCAGCGAAAAGGCCGCAATTTTATCCGGGCGCAGCCGAAGTCGATACCCTCCGCCGAGCGGCTGAATGATAAGCTGATCCCAAACAATATCGTACTGCATGTTAACGTCCCGATACTGCACACCATTGAACAGAACCGTTCCATTCTGCAAGCTATCCGTTCTGTAAAATGGGTGTATTTTGATACGCGGATCGTGGCCCACGTATTGATCGCCTTCGTAGACATGAGCCTGCTGCTTCAGGGTTTGCTCATACAGACTAATGGCCCGGTTTCTGGCGCTTTGAACGAATAAACTGTCGGATTCAGACGCCTGTCCATACACACAGGTACTGAATAGGATACCAACCAGAATAGCTACCGTAGCGTACATACGTTTAGGGCTAGAGGAGGAAGACAGAAACGACAAAATAACTGGATGACCAGTCAACCCAGGAACTCCGAAAACAATTAATTAAAGAACATAGGATGCCAATCATACTTTATTTGGCAGGAATCTACCTTAATTACTGCCTACCCTGGCTGCCACTATTGTCCGATACGTCAAATAACCAACTTGTGTGTCATACATGCAATTCTAAACGCTGATATAACAGCACGGCACAGAGCCTTTACACATGATCTGTAGGTTCGTGCCGACGTAGCATAGGCCGGAGTTTGGCGAGGCTAAAGAATTTGCTCTTCAGGACATAGCCCGTGGTGTAGCCAATCACAATCTGTTTATTTCGTCGAATGCGCCCACGTGAATCGAAGCGATATAACTGGTGGTCGGCCGCAAAGAAATAGTTAGGATAACCGTCAATATTCCAGACGCGTTCGATATGAGTACTACTAAAAATTTTATCAGCCATATCATTGTAAATAATCAAGGATATTTATATTCTTGTGACGTAATAAGTAGTCAAATTGTAACAAATTGTTGCCATGCAAAGTAAACGACACAATTAACGACTTCGAACTGACGGTCAACGGATTGTCGTTAATTAAGTCTTCGCCCAATATTACGTTGGGTGAGGAAGCCAAAAAGCAGTACTCGTTTGTGGGCTTGCGGGCGACAGGGGTCACGTCTTGGACAGGCAGGCGGTTGGGCTCGTTGGTCGGGTTCGGGTTGACAGGCCAAACACCTTGTGAGGCAGATTTTAAATGATGAAACAAACCCAGACATACCAAATTGAATCGCAATGGCACTGGTTCATTCTAGGCAGTAAGCCCCATTTTAACCAATTTCGATTTGATGTAGACAGTAGTAATCAGCTTTGGTTTATCCCTGAACCAACTAATTTTCTTCAATCCGAGATAGGTATAGGGATTGGTAAAGCGTATGGTGGTTTGATGCAAACAGAGTTAGCCACAGTTGAAAAGCGTTCAGATAATCGACTAACTGTTGGACTACGAATGTATATAAATCTATTCTCTGTGTATTTGCTTCGAGTTCAAGGCTGGAGTTTTACAGTGAACAATCTGGTTGAGGAGGATTATACTTTGTTGAAACCCTATAAAGATGGGGCAGTAAGTTTTTTCCATAAGTTGTAACGCTGTTCGCTCCGCGTGGGGTAGCTCTCTGTCGACAGGACGCACGCCCCGAAGTAAAGCCGAGCAGCCCAACCAAACGGGTGTGTAAAGGTCGTAGGTAAGTCTGTTCAGTTAAGTTTCGCGCCCACCATCAACACCCGTGGGCTTTGGGTGCGTAGCATAAGCATAAAAAGATGCGTGTTTGCCAGCGTTCAGGCGACAGGGAGCACGTCCCGTGACAGGGCAGTTTTTTGGTTCGTTCGGCAGCTTCGGTTGACAAAGGTCGCGTCCCGGTTAGGGTAGTTGAAAGGTGAGTTTACTACGTTTCCTGCGACACAACAAACACTCTGATTAATAACTTTGGTGGTATTATGATAAAAACTCTTGTCGTACTTGGTTGGCTTCTGTTATCGTACGCTTTTGGGCAGAAACCGAGCCCCATAGACTCGGTTGAAATAAAACAATTGCCCGAATTCGTAGGTGGTACCAGTAAACTCATGGCTTTTATCGCTCAAAATTATCATCATCCTCGGCCACCCGAAAACGCCCCTGTTTCAGGCACATTCAAGCTTAGATTTAGAATAACCAAGCGAGGAACGGTTGACAGAATTCGAGTTGAAAAAAGTCCAGGCTTCGGTGCTGATGAAGAAATGATTCGGGTAGTAAAACTTACCTCTGGAAAATGGATACCCGGAAAAATAGGGGGTAAAGTGATTGCTATGGATTATTATTTACCCGTGAACATAGAACTTGAGTAAGTTTACTTTTTGTCTGTCACCCTTTCGGGCGACAGGACGCTCGCCGGTTAGGAAGCTAAGCAGCCCAACAGCCACCGTGTTCGCGGGCGAACGAACCCAGAAGAACGCATGAGAACAGCAGACCTCTCTTTGACCTTATCTTTACCTGGCTGTCAGTAGCCCTCGTGGGAAAGTCGTCTCTGTTTGTTGGTGCTTATCAACCCGTCCAACTGCTCGATTTGGCTATTCGTCATCAAAGGGTATGCTCCTTGATGCTTTGAGAACCCAACTGGTAGAAAAGCCTCCGCTTTTACTCCGTACATCCTGATTATCGTCTATCTAAAATAGCCCGCTGATAGCCCTTTGTTTTCCCTGCTTACCCGCTTCCAAGCATGAAAAAGCAAGACAACTATCTCTCAATGCCCGTCGTCCACCAGCAGGTGGCGGGCATCGACATCGGCTCCCAGTTTCACGTAGTGGCCGTGGGTGACGACCCTAAGCAACACGTTCAACAGTTTGGGGTCTCCACCAAAGAGCTGTTTCGATTAGCTCAGTGGCTGACCGATAATCAAGTCAAACATGTGGCTCTGGAAGCTACGGGTGGCTACGAACGAGCCTTGGTTAATGTGCTTCAAGAAACTGGATTTGACGTACTTGTAACCTCAGGAGCGAATACGAAAAACTACCGCCGGTTTAAATCGGATACGTCGGATGCCATTCATATCCGTACTTTGCACAGTTTGGGCTTGCTGCCACCGATCTTCCTGCCCGATGAGTTTTCGACTCTTATTAGGCCTTTGGTGCGGCTACGCCGAAGTCTTGTTGAAGATGCCGCCGATTATATTCGGCGTATTCAGAAAGCACTACGGGCGGGTAATGTACGGCTGGATACGGTCTTGACCGACACCAATTCGGTATCAGGCTTACGGGTGATTGCCGCCATCTGTCAAGGGGAAGAAGACCCGGTTAAACTGGCCGCTCTGGTCGATAGCGGTTGCAAAAAGAAGCCGACTGAAATTATTGAGCTGCTGCGGGGTAACTGGAACCGGGCTATGCGCTTTGAAGTGCGTAGCAACTACCGACTTTATGTCAATTTACAGGCTGAAATCGCCGGGTTAGACAAGGAACTCGATCAGCACTTCACGGACCATACAAAGGGACTCGACCAGCCAGCCACCGTAGCTGATCCGACAAAGGGTCGTCAGAAACTGCGTCAGTCGCGCAACACGCCACGACTGCCCATTGAGCAGTATGCCCACAAGCTGTTGGGGGTTGACCTGAGCAATATTCCCGGTTTTGGTCGGGATGCGCTGCTGACGTTTATGGCCGAAGTGGGTGAAGCCATCACTAAATTTCACTCGGCCAAAGCGTTTGCCAAGTGGTTAGGCTTCACACCTAATAACAAAGCGTCAGGTGGTAAGGTACTGTCGCGCAAGACGTTGAAGAACAAGTCGACGTTACCCAACACGTTTCGGATGGTGGCCAACTCGCTGGGCAACATGAAGAAGCCCAATCCAATGGCCGCTTTTTTCCAGCGAATTGCTTACCGGGCTGGCCGGATCAAAGCGATCACGGCAACGGCTCGAAAGTTGGCGGTAGTGGTTTACAAGATGCTGACGAGGGAAGAAGCGTATGAGCCAACCAAATTGATGCGGGATGTGGCTCAGGTGAAGCAGCAACAGATTCGTCAGATGAAGAAAAAGCTGGTCAAGTTTGGCATCACAGGCGCAGATTTAGGTCTTTTCACTAACTTAGGGGTGGCTTGATAATGAGATAGTTAGAAAGCATGCGTACATACAAACGAGGGTGTAAAGGTTCAAGCGGTCTGTGTTTAGTGACGTAGCGTGCTGCTCCATCAGCCCTCGCGGGCGTTGGGTGGACACAATAGCTAGTGCTTCAAATCCGGGCTTTCGAGCGACAGGCGGCTCGTCCCGTAACAGAGCGGTTTTGGCTCGTTGGTCAGTTCCGGTTGACACGAGAAACGCCCCAGTTAGGAAGTTTGGCTTCCATTTCCGGGTCTCGTCCGATAGGGCAAACACTTAAAATGCACCTTTATTACAGACCGAGCGGGCCTACTACTAAACAAAAAATAGTTGGGTTGGTCTGTGGTTTAGTTGTTGGATTAGGTTGCCTTGGCGCGTTATTCCCTTTAGTTGTCAAACATGACGAACATGAGCGGACAACCGTCAAAAAGAACCCGGTTATCACAAAAGGAACAGTTGTTCAACTACGAAGCTATAAAGGGAAAGGAGCTGATATTGAGTACTTTGTTGCGGGGAAAACGTACATATTGAAAACAGGCATCCGAACGGAGATGTACGACACGTTGCAGACAGGCGAAGAAGTTGACATAGCTTATTTTAAAAATGACCCAAGTATGGCTGTACTGGCTTGGGAGTTGAATGCGGAGTATAGCTTATGGGGCGGGTTGCGGGCGACAAGCAGCGCGTCCCGAAGGAAAGTCGGCAGCCCAACCGAATGAGTGTGTAAAGGTTCAGGTACGTTGGTTTTAGCGAGTTGTTCGCCCACCATCAACACTCATGGTCGTTGGGTGGCCCGTCCATGCAAGTGAGCGTTTCACGTTACCGGCGGCAGGGTAACAACTTGATAATGAGCATTATTTGATCGTATTTCCGCTGAAGTAACGAATCTGAAGTACGACAACGTACTTGAGTTTCGCTTAGTCTTGTTCGGGTACTGGTCAAATCAAACCTCTGTATATTTCACATTTGAATACTACGCCTAAGTTTCAATTAATCAGATGCTACGGTTACTAATCTTCATATTAGCCTTGCCCCTAAATGGTCTGGCTTGTTCATGTGCCAATTTCGGTGAGCCTCTTACGGTCAAGGACTATAATAGTAGTCAGTTTATTCTTTCAGGTCAAGCATTGAAAGTAACGTCCGATAGCAATGAGCCATACTATAAGCAGCGAAAAATCGAATTTCGCGTTGATAAAGTTTACAAAGGCATAACAAGTTCAAAGACAGTCACAATTCATACATCAATGAGCGATGCTTCCTGTGGACTATTTGTGAAGGAAAATGAAGAGTGGGTAATTTGGGCTTATTTACAAAACGATACACTTCTAACAAATCTATGCACAAGAAGTACACAAATAAAACACGCATCTAAACCTGATTTAGAATTACTAGAATACTTCAAATCAAATCCATCCACTTCTGAATGGAAAAACAAAGCTGGTAAGCTAGTAGCAATTGGGCAGATTAAGAACAATATTCCATATGGTTATTGGAAATATTTTTATGAGAATGGTTATTTAGAATCAGAAGGTAATTATAAAAATGGTGTCTATGATGGCAAGTGGACAAAATATCTTGATCCAAGCGGTATTGTTACTAGATTACGTTATGATAATAAAATCCCCAATGACTCAACTCCAGACTTACGATTATTTCAGAACAAAGTATGGGAGATTATAAATTACCGGAATGGAATAAGGGAAGGCGAACATATCTTGTTTGCATATTATTCTATTGACAAGCCTAAAAGAATTATAAATTACAAAAATGATAAGTACGACGGGAAATTAATTTCTTATCATGATAATGGCCTTGTTTATTATGAACAAAATTATAAAGACGGCAAACTAAATGGGTATGAGCGGTTTTACTATTCAAATGGACAATTAAAACATGAGGGAAATTTCATGCAAAACAAAGCAACAGGTGAATTTAAAATGTATAGCGAAACAGGTGCTCTTATAAAAATCACGTATGATAAAAGACCGGAGTAATGCCTATTGACAGTTTAGTGCCCGGTTGACAGCACGTTTTATTTGGTTTTCCACGTACCTGTCGACAGGCTTCTCACTGCTTGACAGCACGTGTAAAAAGCGTTTCGGCCGACAAGATTACATACCTGAACGGTCACGATCGACAGCCTAGCCTAATCGGTTACGGCCTCTCTCGGCTTGTTTGGTTTTGTGCGTTTTGGGTCAGCTTTGCGGGGTCCACTTACCTCGGACAGGAAACACTCGGAGCAGGCCAGAGCGGCAGCCCAACACGGGCAATGGTGTAAAGGTGTCACGTACCTGATCGTGGCTTATCTTGTGACCACCATCAGCCCTTGCGGTCGTTGGGTGCGGGTCCAAAATGGGAGTCATGGGTGGGTACCGTCGACAGTGGAGCAATAAATAAGTTAAGCTGTTACTTATAGGCGGGTAATGTGTGGCAATGTGAACGCTTTAGCTAGACAATCAATCTTGTGAGTCAGCTTTCAATTGACAAAGTACAGTTGAGCATTGAGAAAAAAGGATGGTAGCTACAATAATATTAGCATTCGTTGGCGCATTGTTTGTACTGATGGGATTTATTATTAGGAAGTTCAAAATTGCCAATATAATTGCGGGTTCTGATCCCAACTCTATAAAAGATCGAGTCGGCTTAGCAAATTGGATGGGGAAATGTACCGTTATAAGCGGTCTGTTAGCTCTTTTTATTGCGTCACTAAATTACCTTTTTCCTTCTTCTAAGTCAGAAATTTATTCGTTCATCGGCTTTATTATTGGATTCATGCTGTGTATTGTCGTTGCGTTAGCAGGATCTCAAAAATATTATAAGTGAGGCAGCTGTCGGGCGACAGGATGCACGCCCCTGAAGGACGGTTTGCAGCCCAACTGACTGAGTGTGTAAAGGATCAGGTACGTTCGTTTCCATGAGCTTGTTCGCCCACCATCAACACTTAGGGGTGTTGGGTGCGGGTCCAAAATGGGAGTTCAAGGCGGGTTACGGACGACAGGTCGCACGACTCAAAAGGTAAGCTTTCGGCTTGTTAGTCGGATTTCGGTTGACAGAGTGAACGTCCTAACAGGGCCGTTTTTAGCTCATTAGGCAGGTACCGGCGGACAGTTTATTAGGTTCAGTAGGTAAATTTTATATGGCCCGCTATTTAGATAAGCAAGCTCTACAAGCTAAGTTAAACTTCGGAAAAGAAGTTGAGGTCTTCTTAGGCAGAGACAACGAAGACAAAAATATCATTAGCTTTCTTGTATTGCGGAAGCAAAACGAGAAGATTGGAATTTATCATTACCAGTGCTTTGACGAGGGTGGTTTAGATTATCTCGATATTTATTCGTTTTCAGAAGTAGAGGAAAAGGATACTTACCAGGTTTTGGAGTTGGATTCGATTGAAGACGCAGTGGAATTTATCAAAACCCAATATTCCCTTGTTGAAGTACGATTTGTCAACCAAGGGGTAAGTCAAGAAGAATACAAAGACTTATTGCAATCAGAAGGTGTATCGTAAATCCTGAATTATTATTCGCTCTGCGCAGGGTAACTTCCCGTCGACAGGAAGCCCGTCCCGAAAGTGGCTTGGCAGCCCAACCAAATGAGGGTGTAAAGGTTCAGGTACGTTTGTTCAGTTGAGTACTTCACACACCATCAGCACTCATGGGTGTTGGGTGCGAAGCCAAAAAGTAGTGCTTGCGGGGCGGGTTCCGTGCGACAAGTTGAACGCCCCGCGTGGTAGGTTTGGGCTTGCATTTCCGGGTCTCGGCTGACAGAGTGAACGTCTCGACAGGAAGCGGTAGAAACTTGTAAAGCAAATATGAAACCGGTGAAATCTACAGCAGCAGTATTAGCCTTCAAAGCTCTCAATAGAAATATTGATAAGTATTGGGTTGATTGGGCAGTTGATATGCTCGTAGCTGGATTTGATACTGAAAATTTAATAATACTTGCAGGAGAAAGCCAACCGTTCAACCAATTTGAACTGCAAAAGTTGACGGACAAAGTTTTTGTCGAACTACATTTTGACTATTCAGACAAAGAAAAAACGATTAAGAATTACGTTTACTACCTCGTATGCGAAGGATTGAATGGTTGTATTGCCATAATCAAAGTATTAGGTTCGTTAAAGGACCTTTGTATTGAACTTGATTACGAAGACTATTTGTATGATTTTTATTTGCTCTATTTTGCCAAAGACGATTTATCCTACTCCGATAATCAATGGTATTGGAAAGGTGCTGATAAAGACAATATCGATGTGATAATTTGGGAGTCTTTGAGCAAATGGAAGATAAATTATGAGAAGAATGAGGGTATGTTAAGAGTAGGTTTGCAATAATTGGCTTTGCATAGGAGGCTGTCTGGTGACAGGCAGCACGTCCCGAGGGAGCTCTTTCAGCCCAACCAAACGAGGGTGTAAAGGTTGACGCCCCGTTTGTTGTCTTGAGTTGTGTGCTCATCCATCAGCCCTCGCGGGTGTTGGGTGGTGCGTAAAGTCTGAAAACAACGTAGCGTTCGGGGTTCAGTCGACAAGCCGCACGGCTCGCGACAGGGTGACTTTGGCTCGTTAGCCGGGCTTCAGTTGACACCAGAAACGCCCCAGGTGGGCGACTTTAGGGCTGCATTGCTGGTTTCCGGTTGACAAATTAAGCTCATGAATTAGGCAAATTCGGGCTTCCATTTCTGAACTACTTGCGACAAAGTGAACGCCTGTGAAGCCATATGAAGATTATTTTATTCCTTATTTTTTCGCTTTCCTTGACGGTCGGATGCTTTTGCCAAAATTTAGGCATGAAGCAAGATTCGACAAACATCTATTATCATGCTCTTAGAGAAGTTATTAGTAAGAGAAATAACCAGACGGTTTATGTTGAATATGATTATGTACTAAATTCATTTTTCGATAAACTGCCTTTCAGTTGTTCGGTGAAACTTCTTTCCCAAAAAGATATGATTGATATGACCAAGAGAAACAAGTCAATTGTTGTTTACAAACTTTTCCCAATGAGTTTCGATGGTGAATATTTCAGAGTTGGAATTGTTCCTTTTGGCGTTAAAAGTAAAAAGAATCACCTTTTTTACGAAAATGGAGGAAGTTGGCATATTCGATACATTTTTAACTGTTCCAATAATCAGCTTCAGTTTAAGGAAACTAAGTTTTTTGGTATTTGATTTCGCTCTAAGCGGGCCTGTCTGGCGACAGGTTGCTCGTCCCAAGGTGAGGCTTTGCAGCCCAACCAGCAAAGGGTGTAAAGGTTGAAAGTACATTTGTTGTGTCAAGTATTTTGCTCATCCATCAGCCCTTTGGGTCGTTGGGTGCGGTTCCAATATGGGAGTTCAAGGCGGGTTACCGGTGACAGGTTGCACGACTCGAAAGGCACGCTATTTGGCTCGTTTGTCAGTTAAATGTAAAGTGTGCCATCTAGCCTCGACTACCAATTCACGGCCTAACGCTCTGTTTTTCAGATAGCAGCTCATAAAAAAAGCTGTCAACCTTCGGTGACAGCTTTTTTGGGTTTCGTTAGACCAGCAGCAATAGATTCATCATGAATTAATAAATGCCAATAGGTCAGCGTTGATGGTGTCCGCTTCGGTTGTAGGCATGCCATGCGGAAATCCTGGATATGAAATCAGTTTGCCGTGTTTTAATAGTTTTACCGCCTTGGCACCGGAAATGGGGAACGGAACAATCTGGTCATCCTCGCCATGCAAAACCAGCACGGGCACATCCACACTTTTGAGGTCTTCCGTAAAATCGGTTTCTGAAAATGCTTTAATACCATCGTGATGGGCCTTTATACTTCCCATCATCCCCTGGCGCCACCAGTTATCCCGGATGCCTTGCGAAACTTTGGCCCCTTCCCGATTGTACCCGTAAAAAGGAATCGTAAAATCCTGGAAGTATTGCGGTCGTTGGGTAGCCGTCCCTTTACGGATTTCATCGAAAACAGCTATTGGAATTCCATCTGGATTCGATTCCGTTTGTACCATAAGCGGTGTAACCGCACTAATTAATACGGCTTTGGCTACCCGGCCCTGCCCATGTTTGGCTGCGTAGTGAATCACTTCTCCGCCCCCGGTTGAGTGGCCAATGTGCACCGCATTTTTCACATCAAGAAAAGTCATAAGCTCTGCTACATCGGCAGCATACGTGTCCATATTATGACCATCGGCAGCATGAGACGAACGCCCATGCCCCCGACGATCATGGGCAATGACCCGAAAACCTTTACTTACAAAAAACATCAGTTGTGTGTCCCAATCATCGCTGGATAAAGGCCAGCCGTGATGAAAAACCAGGGGTTGGCCTGTTCCCCAATCTTTGTAGAAAATTTCGGTCCCGTCACTTACTGTGATCTTGTTCATGTTTTTTGAGATTAATTGTTGATAATAAAAAAAGAGGAATGAATTTTGGAATGCATAGCTATAGCTCGGCTACACGCTCCGATTGCGGTAGCATCTACAGGTTAACCTGATCAATCAAATTTATGTAGCTGTCCATGACGTATCCACGATTGCTGAAACAAACCTACGGATTATGGCGCTGACGAAAGCAGTATAAACCGGTGGTTCTGCAATAAAAAAAGAATATCATCAGCGACCAGGCGACTAAAGTTTGAATAAGCATTTAAAGACCATAACTGGGTAAGCGCCGGAAACCAGAAACCTGAACAGGACATTACGCACTCATAGCTCTTGCTTTACCGGGTGAGCCAATCGATTATGGTTAAAAACCTGTCAACTTGCGTGCCATCATCGACGAATAAAGATCAAATTGGTTGCACAAACGCTGAAAGCGAAGTTTAAGGTACTACCGGCTCTTTGCCAGCACGTACTCTCCTCCAAATACTTAGTAGGAAGTTGTACAACTCCATTTTTTTTAGAGTCGATTAACAAAAAAAATGGAGTTAACAGCCACAGATCAGGTTTTATAACGGCAAGCCAGTCAGGACTCATTTTTGTATTGCTACGTATACGCAGGTGAAGCAGAAGGCAATTGAAAACAGCAAGCAGCTTCTCGAATACCATGAAGCAATATATTTTCCTGATAATATGGGCGCTCGTAACCAGATCTGCTTACGCCCAATGGTCGCCGTCTCAGATTGACAGTTTTCAACGCTTGCTGAGTGTCAGTAAAACGGACACTAACCGGGTCGATTTATTGCTCAAACTGAGTCAATGTTACGTGCTTAAACCAGGTGAGGAGGCTCATGATCTGGATACAGCTCTACAGCTAAGTCAGCAAGCCAACGTATTAGGCCGGTCATTGCAGTATCAGACGTATAAAGGGGAGGCTTCTTATACATCGTTCCTGATCTGGCTGGAAAAAGGAGACGCTCCCAGGGCCAGGAAATATGCCCAACAGGCCATTAGTTTTTTTTTACAACATAATCAATGGGATAAGCTGGGGTATGTGTACATGAATCAGGCCCGTTTGTACACGCTTGAGGGGGATGAACTGCCCAAAAAGATTTACTTCTACGAAAAAGCACTCGGCTATTTTATACAGGCTAACGACAAAGTTAAACAGGCCGATATGTACAAGGAATTGTCGGACCTCCATCAAATACAGGAAAATTATGCCCTGGCTCTGAACGAGTTGCAAAGTGCACTAACTCTATTCCGTACCATCGGCCACACCGATTTAGCAACGGTCTATGATCTGCTTGGCTTCGTTTCAGCAAAGCTGGGCGATTATAAAGAAGGTCTTGCCTTTGGCTTAATGGCAGTTAGAGCCGCAGAAGCGAACAAAGATCGTTCACTGACACTCTGTACCATCTACAACCGGGTTGGCCTTACGTATTACGGACTAGGTCAGTTCAAACAGGCAAAATTATATTTTCAGAAATCGCTGGCCATCGCCTTAAAACATGCCAACAACGCTTACATCCTGCATCTGGTGGGCAACCTTTCTGACTTACTGGTCCAGCAACGTAAACCCTGGCAGGCCCTTCGCTTTTTACAGCAAAAATCCAGACAGTATCCACCAACGACATCGGAGAGTCATCTTCTGGTTGATTTTCGTTTTGTTACGATTTATACCGAGTTAAATCAGTTTAAACAGGCCCAGGTTTATTGTGATCGGGCATTGGGGTTGCTGGCAAAAGGGGGAATTGGAAGTTTAGGACGCGCCCGGATTTATCAGGCAGTTATCAACTTTTATATCAAAAGCAGGCAGTTTGAGCAGGCACGTCGCTACCTGGCTCTCAATGAATCGCGGTGCCGATTGAATGGATCGATCATGGCGCTAGCCAAAAATCATTTACAATGGTTCAGGCTGGATTCGATACAAACCCATTACTTCTCCGCTATCCAGCATTACCAACGCTATAAAGTACTGCAGGATTCTTTATTAAATACCACCAAAAGCCGCCAGATCGCGCAGTTGGAAATTGAGTTTGAAAGCGAAAAGAAAGATCAGAATTTAAAGCTGAGTCAGCAGAACATTCAGTCGCTAACCCGACAAAGCCTGTTGCAGCAGAATCAGTTGCAGCAGGCCCATACGATTCGAAATGGTATTATTGCCGGCACCATCATGCTGATTTTATTACTGGGCTTAAGTTACAATCGCTATCATCTAAAACAACGTAGTAATAAACTTCTGGAAGCCAAACAGCGTGAGATTAACCACCAGAATGAATCCCTTCAAAAAGCGGTACACGATCAGGAGCACTTACTACGTGAACGCGAATGGATGCTTCGGGAGATTCACCACCGGGTCAAAAACAACCTCCAGATCATTACCAGCCTGCTCCATTCTCAATCTACGTATCTTAAAGATCAGGCCGCCCTGGCTGCGATCCGTGAGAGTCAGAATCGGGTACATGCCATGGCCCTCATCCATCAGAAATTATACCAGTCCAACCGGCTGTCCAGCATTCCTATGGCCGAATACATCAATGAAATAGTTGAATACCTGATGGGTACGTTTGATCTTCATGCCAGCATCAAAAAGCAGATCGACGTAGCACCAGTCGATCTGGACGTTACGCTGGCCGTTCCGCTTGGCCTGATTATCAATGAAGCCATCACGAACACACTGAAATATGCGTTTCCGGTAGGTCGAAGTGGTCTGATAAACATCGAGCTCAAACGACTAGATTACCAAAGTTACTGGCTTTTAATTAGCGATGACGGTATCGGCTTACCCACCGATTTAAATCCCAACCGGAGTCGTACACTGGGCATGAGTTTGATTCGAGGACTCAGCAAACAACTTGGGGGAAGCTCGACATCCATCAGGTCAATGGCGTGCAGATTAGCCTGATATTTAGCGAAGAAAAAGTAGGACAGCCAGCGCTGGTAAGCGCCTGACTTTTTGTCGATTGCCACGCAAATAAGAATGCACAGAATACTGATAAATTTTGACCGACTACAATCGATGCCTAACTGGATGCTTCTTTTCAAACGATTGACTATATCGGTCGGCTGGTATTCATCACGAATTGCCCGGTTGAGCGCATTGATTGCTACGTTCCAAATGTTGGCGCTTGTGCCTTCCAGCGGCCAGAACATTACCCGTAAAATGGTCAATCAATTAATCATCAAATTACAGCGTAGTGAACCCGATACGTCCCGACTTGCTACGTTGATTGAGTTAGGGAAATTTCACGTCTATAAAGCAGGAGAGGTTAAAACTGATTTGGACAGTGCGATGCACTACCTACATCAGGCAACGGCGCTAAGCACCCGGCTGCATCTGTCAAACGAGAAGCATCAGGCAGAAAGCATACTGGTGATTGCCTATATGGAGCTGGGCGATGTGCAAACTGGCGAATTAAATTTTTCAAAACTTATTACGGATTGCCGCCGAACGGGCGATAAAAACACCGAAGCCGATGCCCAGTACAGATTCGCCACCGCTCAGCGGTACATCACCCGAAATTACCCCAAAGCTTTTTCCAGCTATCAACAGGCAGCGGCACTGTATAAAGAACTCAGGAACCCAGAACAAGAAATCCAGATGTACCAGCAGATTGCGGGTCTCCACGCAGATCTGGGTGAGCTGGATTTAGCAGAAAACGAGTTTCTGGATGTTCTGAAACGATATAAAGCGATCAAGTACGATAAGCTCCATTACACCTATAGCTGGCTGGCTAGTGTTAGCCGGTTAAAAGGCAACTTCGAGAAAGGCCTCTACTATGCTTTACAATGCCTGGAAAGTATGAGCAGAACTCAGGATACGCTGTCTGCCGCCAATTTCTATGGAAACACGGCTGAAATATATATGGAACTGGGCAAACGGGATCAAAGCCTTTACTGGTTCAAAAAGACGCTTCAGCAATGGCGGCAGGAAAAGCTACCGAATTATTCATTGTATTATGCCGCCAGTTTTATTGTGCAGGATTTAATCGGGCAGGGAAAGACACAGGAGGCCCTGCGTTTAATCAAAAACCTCGTTAACGAAATTCCGCCCGTAACGAACATTCAGAAGGGCTGCATTGCCCAAACATTTGCATATTGCTACAATGACTTGCCTAATTACCCACAGGCCGAGAAATACTATCTGCAGGCAATTGCCTGGTACAGCTTGTCGGGCAATGACTTTGAAATGGCCCAAAAAGCACCAAAAGAAGTCGGCGAATTTTACCTGAAACGCAACGATTTCCAAAAAGCGGGCTTTTATTTACGTAAAGCCCTCAATTTTTCGCCACAAAAAAATGCCCCGTCAACCGTAAAGGATATTCACTTTATGCTTTTCAAGGTGGACTCTGCCGAAGGAAATTATTTATCAGCCATCAGCCATTTCCGGCACCATAAAGCCCTGAATGATTCGATTTTTAACGAAGTCAAAAGTCGTCAGTTTGCCGAGCTGGAAGTTAAGTATGCCACCGCCCAAAAAGTACAGCAGATTCAGCGGCAGCAGAATGAACTGGAAAACGAAAAAACAACGCGCAACGGCATATTGGCAGGTACGTTTCTCCTGGTAGGCTTACTGGGTGTAAGCTATAATCAATACCGCTTGAAGCAACGTAGCAACCAGCTCCTGGAAGCTAAACAACGGGAGATCAATCAAAAAAATCAATCCCTTCAGCATATCCTGAATGAGAAGGAACTACTGATTCAGGACAAAGACATTCTGCTCGATGAAAAGCAGGGACTGCTGGAAGAAAAAGAATGGATGCTGAAAGAAATCCACCATCGGGTCAAAAACAACCTTCAGATCATCACCAGCCTGCTCCACTCACAAGGGGTTTATTTAAAAGACAAAGCAGCTCTTTCGGCGATCCGCGAGAGCCAGAACCGGGTCCATGTTATGGCGCTGATTCATCAGAAACTCTACCAGTCGGACCGGTTATCGACAATTCCAATAGCTGAGTATATTGATGAAATTGTCGATTATCTGCTGGTTACGTTTGCCCGGCAACATTCCGTTAGCAAGCGAATGTCCCTTGCGCCCGTACATCTGGATGTTATTCTGGCGGTTCCGCTGGGGCTCATTCTCAATGAAGTCGTTACTAACTCCCTGAAGTATGCTTTCCCCGCCAATCAGATTGGGAGCATCAGTATTGACCTTACAGAAGTAGCCCCACAAACGTATCGACTTTCCATCCGTGATGATGGCGTTGGTTTCCCTCCCGATTTGAACCCGAATCGAAGTCGCACGCTGGGCATGAGCCTGATTCGGGGACTCAGCAAACAACTTGGGGGAAGCTCGACATCCATCAGGTCAATGGCGTGCAGATCAGCCTGACATTTAGCGAAGAAAAAGTAGGGTTGCCCGATGGGGTCAATGCGTAGGAAGAGCCTGGTTGTTTCCACTTAGCGGCCTTTCAATACGTAAGAATAAACCATTAACCAAATTCATCGCGACTCCAGTGTACAACCCCGCTCGTCTGATCGACTATATTGAAAACAGATGCCCTGAAACGACTTAGATGAGCCTGAATAACAGGTGCCAGACGAGCCTGCGTTGGTTTGCCATGAAATTGCTGACCGTCAATAAAGAGCGTCGATGGGCAGCGAACCCCTGAACAAATGTCCGGCTCGCCAATCCATTGTGACCCGGCTGTATACATGGTCATCCAGCAAATCATGGAAAAACCGGGATTGATCCAGTTCCAGGGTCAGAGCCAGTGCCCCCAGCGTAGCGCAATTAATCAGCGGTTGCGTACAGAGAGCGGTATACATTGGCCATAATTTCCCTTGCCGACTTGCCGCTTCGGCAGCCACGGCAGCTAGTATCGATTGAGTATTCGCTGGGTCGGGGTAATGGCGGTAGGCATACGTAAGCGGTTGACCGTTGAATTGGTCAAGTATTGCGCTGATAGCTTTTCGAACGTGCTGGCTTCTGTGGCATAAAGCATCCCCGAATTCAACAAGTTCTACCGCACCCGCAACAGGGCTGTTTGAAACAGACATTTTGTTGAAAGAGTCCATACACGTAAGCATGAAGTGAATCCGTATGTTTACGCCAACGGATGGCGAAATGAGGGCTTCAACTCAGGATGAGTAGCTGATAGTCAAATAAGCAGACTCTAACGTCAGGCATAGGTGAACACCGTTGACTAACTGAATGAGGGCTGCAAATACGCAGTTCGAACGCGGCTGGGAGCAAGCGAGCGCCGTCGATACGCCGTGGGCGTTGTTAGGTAATACCGCTTAAAAAGCTTGTTCAGATGGCATATATCCGTAAATCCGAATTCATCCGCTATCTGCGAGATGGTCATCGTACTCAACCGGAGCCTTGTTTCTACAAGCTGCAGCTTATACCGGATAATGTACTGATTGATGGACTCGCCCGTTTGCTGTTTAAACAGAGCCACCAGGTGACTTGGTGAATAATTGAACACATCCGCGATTTTTTCCATACGCAGGTGATCCGGCATGGTAATATGGTGGCAGATATACGTACCAATCCGCTCCATGAGTGAGGAAGAACTAACGGTTGAGGAACCTAATCCCTGAGTCTGACTGAGCTGACGATCGACCAGACTCAGAATCGTTTTCATCAGTGCATCAACGATTTGGTTCGAAACCAGTTGGTGGTAATTGTATTGTTCCGTTAAAATTATTTCGACAAGGGCATTCAGATTTTGCTGCTCGATACGGTCCGTCACGATACTGCTCACAAGTGACTGACTAGCCGTCCGTCCCCGTTCTCTAATCTGCGACCAGTCGTGAATCCCCGATGTTGTCAACCCGCTCATATAAAGCTCTGTGAAGGAGATACAGCAAAAACAGGTCATTTTATCCACCACAAAATAATAGCTGTCTAAAGGCCCCAGAAAAAACACATCACCCGCCTGATAGGCAAATCGATTCCCGTTAATTACGTGTTGCCCACTGCCGGTTCGAATCAGAATTAGTTCAAAGTGATTGTGACTATGAATTGGAGAAGACCATTGGCTCGTCTCAACTAATTGAACCGTAAAGGGTTCATGCTGGATGCTGCGTTTCATACTAAGACGTGTTCAGGATGATGTATGTTAAATCAACCACTACGAACAACTTTACCAATAAAATGCCAACTTGAAAAAGTACATCCAAAAAGATTATCCATTAAGACAATTAGCTTATAATCAATTACTTACAAAGAAAATAATTTTAGGAAATCACTCCAAATAAATTGGAGAGTCCATTATATTTGGAGGAGTGCCTGGAGTTGCTGCACAGCTGCACCAGTAACCAACAGGACTCGTATACGCCATATCAGCTCTTGCCTGTAGAGCCTGCTAAGTATACCCAATACGTCTGTATCTACTGTTGATTCAGATCCGCTTTAGGGCTGTTTGGGCCGTTGCCTCACAGGAACGTAGCCGGGAAAGTCCGTTTGTCGATTCGTTACGTTAAACTTGAACGACAAAGTTAATTTATAGCCTTATTTCTCTTTATGACGTACGATTTTGCCATTGTGGGTGCCGGTTTTGCCGGAAGTGTATTAGCCGAGCGTTTAGCTAGCCAGGCAGGAAAAACAGTTCTTCTGATTGACAAACGCCCCCATATCGGTGGTAATGCGTATGATTGCCCGAATGAAGACGGGATACTGATTCATCAATATGGCCCCCATATCTTTCACACCAATTCAGCTGATGTTTTTGCTTATCTGTCGCAATTTACCCAGTGGCGTCCCTATGAACACCGGGTGCTGGCAGCCGTAGATGACCAGTTGCTCCCCATACCGATCAACCTGGATACAGTCAACAAGCTCTATGGATATTCCTTTACGTCGGAAGAACTGGCGAAATACTTCAGGTCGGTTGGCGAACCGGTCGATGACATCCGTACTTCGGAAGACGTAGTCGTCAGTCAGGTTGGCCGTGATCTGTACGAAAAATTCTTCCGCGGTTATACCCGCAAGCAGTGGGGTGTTGACCCATCGGAACTGGATAAAATGGTGACTTCCCGGATTCCTACCCGTACCAATCGGGATGACCGTTATTTTACCGATGAGTTTCAGTACATGCCCCTTCACGGCTATACGAAGATGTTCGAAAACATGGTCGACCATCCGAATATCCATCAAATGCTTGGCACTGATTTTAAGCAGATAAAGGATCAGCTTTCGTTTACTGAACTGATTTACACCGGGCCAATCGATGAATACTTTGATTACTGTTATGGCAAGCTCCCTTACCGGTCGCTCCGGTTCGACCACCAAACGCTGGACGTAACCGATTATCAGCCGGTTGCCGTAGTAAACTACCCCAACGATCATGCGTATACTCGTATTACGGAGTACAAGAAATTGACCGGGCAGAAGCATCCTAAAACCAGCCTTACCTTCGAGTACCCACAGGACGAGGGTGACCCCTACTACCCGGTCCCTCGCCCCGAGAATGCAGTTCTTTATCGGCAATACAAACAATTGGGTGATTCCACGCCGAATGTACATTTCGTGGGGCGGTTAGGTACGTACCGCTATTATAATATGGACCAGGTCGTGGCACAGGCATTAACGCTATACAAGAAACTCGTCGGGGCAGAATCGCTCCACGATGTAGCTCAGGGCTGAGCCATTGAATTTTTCAATTCTAATGAAAAAATTTCTGCGTGAGAACAGTCTTTCGCTTGTCTTTATTTTCCTGACGATAGCAACTCTGGCCGGCCAGATCATCGTGGGCTGGCATGAATTTAACAACGAACTGATCGATTACAGGCAGCCTGCTCTTACGCTTCCCGCTTACTTAACCAGTGGTCATTGTATTGAAGCTGTCTTTGAAAACTGGGAAAGTGAATTTCTGCAGATGGGTCTCTACGTCATTCTGACCGTTTCTCTGTACCAGAAAGGTTCTTCCGAATCCAAAAGTCTGTCGGAACCAGAAGAAGTGGATCGCGAGCCATCACCAATGCGAAAGGGTGCCCCCTGGCCCGTTCGGCGGGGCGGATGGGTGCTGAAACTGTATCAGAATTCGCTTAGTATCGCTTATTTTCTGCTGTTTGGCCTTTCGTTCTGGCTACACGCGCTTGGGGGCGTTAAACAATATAATGCAGAACAGCTCCTGAAAGGGAAAAGCGAACAGCTAACGTTTTGGCAGTTTCTGGGAACATCGGAGTTCTGGTTTCAATCGCTGCAAAACTGGCAAAGTGAATTTTTATCGGTCCTCTCCATCGTGGTGCTGTCAATTTATTTACGTCAAAAGGGCTCCCCTGAATCCAAACCAGTGGATGCCCCCCATGCTGAAACGGGTGAATAACAAGAGGTCCTGCGTACTATTCTGTGATGGTCAAGTGAAAAAACTTTCGTTTCTGATTGCATTAGTCTGCTGGAACCTGAGTGCTCAGGCCCAGCAGACCATTTTTAGTGTACCCTCCTCCGATATAACCCTACCCGGTAAAATACTGGCACAACAGCAGGTAGACGTCAACAACGAAGAACTACGCTCATCGACCACCATTGATTATGGGCTGGGACACGACTGGGAAATCGGGGTAAATCTGTATAATCTGGACTATCTCCCTCAGCAGCACACCTGGCAGCGTAACGATACCACCACGCAGATGCCTTATGCACCTCTGCTGCTTCTGAATGCTCAAAAAACAATTAAGTTAACCGAAAACCTGCACCTGGGCATAGGCGGCCAAACAGGTATAAATCTATACCCAACCGAAAAAAGCTCATGGGTGGGCTGGGGTTATCTGAATCTGGGGGGCAGCTTTTTCGATGAACATTACCAGACGGTAATCGGTACATACGCGGGTACCCATCGCTATCTGGCGGATGGCGCTACAGTAGGAATGCACCTGGGATTTGATGCCGGCATCTGGTATGAGAAACTTCACGTTCTGGGCGACTGGGCAACGGGTACCCATGAATATGGCCAGCTGGTACTTGGCCTTGAAGTGTATCTGCACAAGCATCTGCCTCTGGCTATTGGCTGGCGCCGATCCAACAGTGATGGCAACCAGGCGGTGGTTGTACAGCTAACCTACACCCCGAAATAGGTTTACAGTCTATTAACGTACCGTTTCCTTATTTCTCAGGGCCTATATGTGGATAGTCAGATGATTGGCTTAGTTGTTATAAATACGTACCTCTTTATAAGAATTGTATGCGAAAGAATGGAAACGCACAAATTCATCAAGATTCAGGAAAAACTCCAATTCAATTATCTGAATTACCCCTAAATTCAGCGTATACACTTGAAGGTCAGTTGGCTTTTCATCCATTAGCCCTTATTTGACCTAGCAACGTAGCGGTATTTCTGATGCGATAAACGAAAGAATAAACTGGCAATTTCACATAATGACCGATGCGAAGTAAATCCTACAATAGCCCAACTTATTGGCAATCGTTCACTAAAACCGACGAAACATCCCAGTGGGTGGCTGGCCTTGACGAACAACTAAAACACGCTACGCACCGCGCTAAATTCCCCCTGCAACCCGAAAAAGGACACCTTACTATTTGCCTAACGGATACCTCGTTCTGGCTGATCTATTCTTTTGAGAGGGAGGGTTGTCTGGCCATTCGAACCTGCTTCGATCCTCAGTCGATCAAAAGTTATAAAGTTGGCAGATCGAGTGAGAACAAAGTCGAGTATCAGGTCGAAGGGGCATTGGGCCAGTACACCGTAACCATCGAACTACCAAAGAAGAAATCTTCCCTGCTTCGCTATACAACTACGCTGGTAGCCAGGCAGCCTTTCACCATTCAGGCATTTCCACGAGACGTGTATGTGCTGGACAAAGGCTTTAAACCGGCCGCAACGGAGGGTATGGTTTACGTGACCCAAAGCGGACCAACGGCCGGACTGATTTATCTGTCCGTAACCAAACCACTGGCAGGATCTTTACTCTACTTCCAAAACCTGACGGCCCTCAACGACTTCTGCCAGGCAACCCAAACCGACCCGTCGGGGTCAGTAAGCGTCAAGTGGCCAGAAATAGGCTTTGCCTTACCAACCACTCAGGAGCCCCTGCCGGCGGGGAAAGAACTGACACTGTCAGATGCCTTTCTTTTTTTAGTGACGTAATCCCGCAAAGCGAATTTGAGGCTGCCGATCAGTTTCTGGAGGCAATGGCTGACATCTACCACCAGTTGCCCAGGCCCGAGACCCAGTATTATGATTGGCCCAGAGCGGCCGAACGAACGATCCGGGCTTTGTCCGATTCGGACGGTTGCGGACGTATGATCCGGAAGCAGTATTACCTTAATGCGTATGTCGATGCTACGCAGAAACCACCCGAAAGCATGGTGCAACTGGCGATTCTGGTTCCGCTCTGGGAGTATCAGCGCTGGGTCGAACAGGTGGTGCCGCTGGTTGAGAGGCTGCAAAAGAACCTGCCTACTTTTTACAACGCGAAGCAGCAGACGCTCATGCGCTGGTTACCCGCCGGTACGTTTATCGAGGATAAGGAAAGCCGCAGCGAAGAACAGGACCCCGACAAAATCGATTCCTGGTACTTGCTCCATACGCTGATGAATTTAGGCCGACTAGCCACCCAGGGCAATACCCAGGCCAAAGAATTATTAGTTGATTCGCTGGAATTTGTCATTAAAGCGGCTCACCATTTTACCTATGACTGGCCCGTATTTTACAACGTAGGGACGCTCGAAGTTGTTAAGGCTGAAACCGATTCCGGAAAAGGGGGCGAACTGGATGTGGCAGGCCTATACACTCATGTAATGATTCAGGCGTATGAATTTACCAGAGAACAACGCTATCTGGATGAAGCGATAGCGTCTGCTGAACGGCTCCGGGGAAAAGGCTTTGAACTTCTCTACCAGAGTAATATCACCATTATGAGTGCGCTGACCTTAGCCAAACTCTGGAAAATTACGGGCAACCGGCTGTACTTCGATCAGAGTCGGCTGGGCGTTGCCAACGTGATTGCCCGGTTATGGATCTGGGACTGCCAGTTCGGCTTTGGCC
This sequence comes from Spirosoma sp. KNUC1025, assembly GCF_045160025.1. Taxonomy (GTDB): domain Bacteria; phylum Bacteroidota; class Bacteroidia; order Cytophagales; family Spirosomataceae; genus Spirosoma. The sequence continues at coordinate 3,995,317 of NZ_CP087139.1, read as the reverse complement.
AGAAACGTAGCACGTTTATGGGGGTAGCCCCGCTCCGGGATGCCCCGTATCTGGCCGCTTATGAAGAGGGTGAAATAGTGGCTACGATGGTCAACTACCTCAGGGAAGTCGGGCGGGATGTTCCTGTTTCCATCCGGATGTTTTTCTCGGAATACATGAAATACCTGCTGCACCGGGGCCGCTATTATTTTCCGGCGGAGCTAGCCCCCGATTCTGTTTGCCAATCCCCCAAAGAGGGCCGCATCATCCAGGATTTGCCCATTCCTCTGGAAGATATGCCAACGGGCTGGAAGCAGGCCGGCGCGGTTGGACAGGAAGTATACGGTGGCGCGTTAGCCTATATTCTGGCTACCTACGCCTATAAACGGTTTGACCATGTACCCGTACTGATTTATTGCGACTACCCCATTTATCAGGCTGAATACCAGATTACGGGAAAAGATAGTGGTTATGCCGTTTTGCGCCTGAGCGGAACAGCCGATTATACCTGCAACCTACGCCTTGTGGCTAAAGGTCGGCAGTTGCCCAACGTACAGCTTCTGGATGAAGATGATAATACCAAAGCGCCTTTTAAGCCTAGAGAGCAGGACAAACAGCATCAGGAATATGTAGTTAAAGGCCATCTCCGGCTACGGATAGAGTGGACAAAAAAGTCATAAGTGAATACCAGAATAAAAGCTAATACCCAACGTTATGATACAATCAAACTCCCACACCGCCGTCGAATCGCTCGTCGACAAACGAATCCTGATTACAGGCGGCACTACCGGTATTGGCCGGGCTATTGCGCTACTATTGGGTTCCTATGGCGCTAGCATCGTTACGTTCGGGCGGCACCAGGAGGAACTGGATGAAGTCCTCGATGCCGTTCGGCAAACGGGTAGCCGGGCGGAGGGCTGCGTGGCTGATATTGCCAGCGCCGATGATATTCAGCGTGTATTTCACCTGGTCGATCAAACGCTGGGCGGGTTGGATGTGCTCATTAATAGTGCTGCTGTTGGTGGCGAGTCGATCGATAAAATGGCCGATGCCGACTGGCGTTACGTCATCGAAACCAACCTGGTCGGGTATCTGGCCACAACTAAAGAGGCTCTGAATCGCATGAAACCTAACCAGCGCGGCCATATCATTCTGGTTGGCTCGATGAGTGCCGATGTGCGGGAAGAAGGCAGTTCCGTTTACGTAGCTACCAAATCGGCCATTCAGGGATTTGCCGAAAGCTTACGCAAAGAAGTTAACCCACTCGGAATCAAAATTAGCCTGGTTGAGCCGGGAGCAGTGGGGTCAGATATGCAAAAGACCACGCCTGACGAAGAGCGGGAACGGCAGCAAAAAGGCGACATGCTACGTGCCGAAGACATCGCGGTTTGTGTACATTATATTCTGACTCAGCCTCAGCGCTGCGATGTTGTGTCCGTACAGATCCGGCCGCATTTACAACTCATTTAAACGGATCATCAGGTAGGTTCACGTGGTGTCAGGTTTGAGAACCTGACACCACGTCAAACAATTAATGACATGGCTTTTTCTGTCGATCAGCTTATTTTTTCGCCGAAGGATATTGATCTAAGCTATTCGCCGTTACGTCAGACTATTCAGGTTGATACGTATGTGCTCGGCGCTTTCAATCCGGGACTGACCCGCTTACCCAACGGAAATCTGTTAATCATGATCCGTGTAGCCGAAGCACTCAACCAGCCCATTATTGGCGAGATCATTCATGCCATTCGCTGGGATGCAAATGCAGGCTACCAGCTCGATACGTATCCGCTCAGTAATGTAAATGCGGCTGATCCACGCAAATTTCAGTTGCTGGGAAATCCCTATAAAGTGATGGCGCTTACCTCGCTGTCGTGGCTGCTGCCCGTGGAACTAACTCCCGACGGGACAAGCGTGATTCAGATTCACTACGACAAAATTATCGCTCCGCAACGGACCTATCAGGAGTACGGTGTGGAAGATGCCCGCATTAGCAAGATTGACGGTACGTATTACATGACTACCTGTTCGGTCAGCTCAGAGCGCCACTCAACAACGCTCTATACCTCAACCGACGGACTCACCTACCAACTAGAGGGCATCATTCTGGATCATCAGAACAAGGATATGGTGTTTTTCGAAGGTAAAATCGACAATCGTTTTTTTGCTCTTACCCGGCCCCTGGGTGATCTGTATTTTGCCACGCCACCGGGTAGCCTATATTATCCGGGACCAACCATCAACATCGCCCAATCGCCCGACGGACTGCACTGGAAACCCCGCGACGAGCCTTTTATCCGCGCCAGGAAGGGGTCGGCCTCTACTATGAAACTGGGAGGAGGCACACAACCAGTTCTGACCGATCAGGGCTGGCTGATGCTTTATCACGGGGTTGAATTACAGGGATTGGTTGGTATTTACCGGACATTTTGGGCCCTGCTGGAAACGAATGACCCCACCCAAATTCTGCATCTGGAGGATACAAAGTCCGTACTTGAAGCGAATCCATCGCTGACTGAACCGTTTAAAGACCAGCTGTATCTGACCGACGTAGTCTTTACCACAGGACTTGTCGACTCCGGAGATCACTACGTTGTAGCCTCAGGCGAATGCGATCTGGCTTGCCGTATTACACACATCCCCAAGTCCTTTTTTGCTTTAGGGCCCTAGCGCCTGGGCTGCCAACTGAATACACCTGATCGCTCAACGTAATGTTCAAAAAACATCCATTAATTCTGATTTTCACTATTGCGCTACTCGATATTATTGCCGCCAATGGGCTAGGTGCCTTAATTTCGGATTACGTTATCAATCTACCGGCTAAACCTGTTTTGCTAACGGCAGGTACGGCGCTGATGCTCAGTGTCCAGTTAGCTTTTTCGCCCGCTATCGGTTACTGGTCGGATCAGCGTGGCCGTAAACCGGCCACCTTCGCAACAACGATAGCCTCCCTCCTGTCGTCGCTGCTTTTGTTACCCATCCAAACCTGGGGGTACGTCGCCAATCGTTGTTTTAAGGGGGCTACGAACGGTTTGTATTCGGTAATGAGGTCGTCTGTGGCCGACCTAACCGAAAAAGATGAACTGCTCCAGTATTCCGGCATACTTAGCTTTATCGTTGGGGCGGGACCGGTGATTGGGCCAATGGGCGCCGGTTGGGTTATGCTGGTGTTTAGCGAAGGGCGAGTCAGCCCCATGCCAACGGTACTGTTTTTGCTGGGATTGGGCGCACTTAACATTGGGCTGTCGTTTCTGTTCAAAGAAACCAACGACAAGAATGAGCCCGTCGACCTTAAAAAGATTACTGAAAAAGCGACGAACGCTCTAAAAGTTACAGCCTTGTGGAAGCAGCTGGCCGAGGCTGACAAACAGTTGCCGGGTCTTAAGCCGGTCTTCATTATGAATCTGCTGGCCACACTTGGTATGGGCTACTATTCCTTTTTCGTAGCCTTCCTGACGGAAAGCCATTTAATCATGACGCCCAGAGAAACTGCCTGGTTCTTTCTATATTTTGGTAGTCTGGCGCTCGCAGCAAACGTGATTTTCTTTACTTACATCGCCAAACACGTCAATAAGCGGAAGGTGATTCTATGTTTAGCTCTGCTGAGCATTGCCTTACAGGCGCTCTATTCGTTTTCCGATTCGTCGGTAACGCTGTTCTACGTAGTGGCTGGGGTGGATGCGCTGACGGTTTCTATCATGACCGGCCTGACGGGTAGTTTGCTCTCGATCATGGTCAAAGAAGGCGGTGGGCAAGGCGAAATGTTCGGCAACATTCAGGCACTGGGCGGCTTGGCCAGCTTTGTAACGGCGCTGATCAATAGTTTATTAGCTGGGTTGAGTATAGTCGCTCCTTTTATCTTTTGCTCCCTGAAGTATGGTTGCTGTTGTCATCTGGGCAATGCGCCTGCCCGAAGAAAGTAAAAAATTCACCGATCATAAATCATTTGGCTAGCTGGTGGGCCGATCCGGTTTTCAGGCCGTAAACCTAATCGGTAAACATGGCACCCTGCTGATAGTTTGACCCTGTAAACACAGACTGAACCGATGAAAATAGCCACCTACAATGTGAATGGCATAAACGCCCGATTACCCGTGCTTTTGCGGTGGTTAGCCGAAACAACACCCGACATTGTTTGTCTGCAGGAATTGAAAGCGCCCCAGGAAAAATTCCCACAGGATGCTCTCTGGGATGCCGGATACAGCGCTGTCTGGAAAGGCCAGAAAAGCTGGAATGGGGTGGCCATTCTTGGGCGGGGCGTTGAGTTACAGGAAACCCGTAACGCTCTACCGGACAATGATCAGGATGAGCAAAGCCGTTATATCGAAGCCAGTGTTCACGGAGTCCTGATCGGTTGCCTGTATCTACCAAATGGCAATCCGGCTCCCGGACCAAAATTTGAGTACAAACTACGGTGGTTCGAACAATTTATAAATCATGCAGCGAGTCTGCTGGAGACCAAAACACCAACTGTGCTAGCGGGTGATTTTAATGTCATTCCGACAAATCTGGATGCTTCTCACCCGGAACGATGGGTCAATGATGCGCTGTTTCGCCCCGAATCACGAGCAGCTTTTACGAAACTCATTGAATCAGGCTGGATCGATTCCATACGAAAACTATCCCCTACCCAACGAATTTATACGTACTGGGATTATTTCGGTAACGCTTATCAACGTAATGCGGGGTTACGTATCGATCATTTATTAGTAAGCAGGGAGCTTTCTGAGCAGTTGGTTGAGGCCAGCGTTGACCGACACGTGCGAGGCTGGGAGAAAACCAGCGACCATGCACCCGCCTGGATTAAGATCGCCCGCGATTCCTGAATTGGCTGCATCATGTCCAGTAAAGTACGGGAGCATCAGGGAAACGCTTCTGCCACTCGGCATAGAAAAAAGCTTTCATCTGTTTCATCTCCTCAGGCCGATACACGTATTTGGTGCCGCCGAATTTATTACGTTTCTCGGCACGCTGGGTTTCATCCATTTCCAGAGAAGTATTCGGATACCAACTCATTAAGATGTTTTTCGAGCCGGGTGTAAACCGATGGCTGATAAACTCGGCGTTCATATCACAGGGGAAGTCGATCACCTCAGCGATACGGTCGAGCAGGGCTGCGTAGTGCTCGCGCCAATCGGGAATGGGCATGATGGGTGCAATGACCACACCGATGGGATAGCCACCGCCACCCAGTTCTTTCGGCAGAGCCAGCTTGCGAAGTCCCTGCAGCCTGGCCTCTACCGAAGCTGTACCACCTTCCAGACGCCGGGCTATGCTGTCGGTATTAAGGCTCATACGGGCGCGTGTTTGCCCGTTGTGAGGCAATTCGAGCAGACTGTCCACCTGATCGTACTTGGACACAAACCGCAACTGCCCGTGTCCACGGCTGTCCTCGGGCCGCGCTCCAAAGTACCGGATACATTCGGCTAAACCACCCGTCAGGTGTTCGATGCCCAGCACATCGGTATAGCAGCTTACCTCGAACGTAGTGGGGCGGTTCGATTCATTGCCCTGCCAGCTCCGGTTGGGTGGATAAGTCCCTTCGTAAGTAGCCGTGTGTTCGAGCATCTTCGGCAAATTGGCGTAGGCCCGTACAACGGGTGGCCCCGACAAGCTACCCGCCAGGTAGCAGTACTGACAGTGAGCCGGACAGCCTTCAGCCAGATTCATTTGCCAATCGGCCGAAGGAGGAATGGGCTGGAGCCTGAAGGCGCTTGGCGGAGCGTTTACAATGGCTAACGTGTTTTTGGCAAGGCGATACGTCTCGCGCTCATCGGCCCCGCGTAGGCCGGTGATCCGGTTATTTTTGGCAATTTCAATGGGTAAACCCAGGGCCGATATACGTCCATAGATAGCCTGACCATAGGTCTCTTTGAGCGCATCGGCCGTAAAAATAACCCGCTTGGGCATCCACAGTCGGGGGGATTTAATCAGAGGCTGAATAGCCGGTTTAGCTGATAAAGGAGATATGGCTTCAGGCGTCATAACGGAGTAAGAAAGCAGGTAAATAGCGAGCAGAACGGCCCGTTTCCCTTGCTATTTTATAACAACGTTATACCCTGATTAGCTCCCATGAGGGGCAAATAAATCACCAATTAACCAATTGAAAATCAGCTATTTATACTATTTACGGTTATTAGCTTGGCGACTTAGTTAGGGGTTTGCTACGATCCGGCAATCCGCGCTAGTTTGAGAATAAAACGACCAATAAAGTTTACTGGAGAGTAATAAGCCTTTGCGCTTGCCTTCGTTCACTAGTCGCTGGATCAAAAATCTCTCTCCCTCTCGGCATCAATTCATTGTATACCAGCAAGCGTTTGTAATTTTCATCCCTGAGTCATCCTCATGCAGTACGTACGAATTTTTTGTTTCTTCTTTTTAGTGGTACTCGTCAGACTTCATGCCCAAAGCCCGACGGAGGCAAATTATGATGAATCAAAAGTGCCGCCCTACACCTTACCAGACGTTTTAAAAACTACCAGGAATCTGGACGTTCGCACTAAAAAAACCTGGGAACGGGTAAGGCGGCCAGAAATCGTTAAACTGTTTGAAGAAAACGTTTATGGACAACTGCCCAAAACGTTTGATCGCCTGACCTACTCAATCAAACGTAATGTCAGTGCTATGGCTGGCAAAGCTACCCTGAAAGAAGTCTTGATTGAGGTTGTCCGTAATCAAAAAGTGGTGCAGATAAATCTTGTTCTTTTTATACCTGCCAAGCGGAAGGGACCCGCGTCGGTTTTCCTGCTGATTAACAATCGGGGCAAAGAGAATACAGACCCTACCCGAGCGCATAAAAGTGATTTCTGGCCTGCCGAAATGGTGATCGACAGTGGATATGCCATTGCCGCTTTTCATGTGAGCGATCTGGCTCCTGATGATACGGTCAGCTATGTCAACGGTGCGCTTCAGCTTTATCCGGAGCAATTAATCGCCAGTAACGGCATGCGGGCCATTGGAGCCTGGGCGTGGGGCGCTAGCCGGGTACTGGATTATTTTGAAAAAGATTCAGCGATAAACGCCAGAAAGGTAGCCATCGTTGGGCATTCCAGGGGCGGGAAAGCGGCCTTATGGGCGGCTGCCGAGGATCAGCGGTTTGCGATGTGTTTTTCTAACTGTTCGGGCAATACGGGGGCAGCCTTATCCCGCAGGCGATTTGGTGAGACAATCAGCCGAATCAATACCGTTTTCCCTCACTGGTTTGCTAAAAACTACAAAAGATTCAACAATAATGAAGACGCGTTACCTGTAGACCAGCATATGTTGCTTGCAGCTATTGCACCAAGGCCGCTGTACGTAACCAATGCATCGAAGGATTTGTGGGCCGATCCCAGCGGAACCTTTCTGTCGTTAAAAAATGCCAGCCGTGTATATGCCTTATACGGTTTTAAGTCGAATCTCCCCGCCAATCCACCGGCAATTAACCAGCCAATTATTAACTCGCCATTAGGCTATCATATTCGGGAAGGTGAGCATAACCTGACAGCCTACGACTGGATCAATTTCATAAAATTTGCCAACCTTCACTATAAAAAATAAGCAGTTGGTAAGTGCTTATCCTGTTACGCTTTCAAGGGTTATTTCAGAATCTGGGCGCTCATTTGCTAGGCTGTGTGTGCAACAGGGATGGACGTAACAAAAAGACCTGCCAGAAGGGTATACCGGATGTGCATGTATAATAGCCCTGTCAATTTTTTATCAATAAAATTATAACTTATCTTCAAAAATCAGGACAGCTTTTCCGGGTATGGCCTTGTAGCCCATCGCTGTTAAATCAGTAATAATGGTAGTAACATCCGTAATCTGTATACCCGTAGCTTCCATCTTAAATGAGACCTTTGTACGGCAACCATTCGGCTTAAACTAACTGAAGGGCCCGACTGAATCCCATTTTCCTGATTATCTCGCTACTGTTCCATCGAACGGGTAAGGGCATGAAAGAAATCAACCGTATTCTAACTGTTTATGATCAGATTGACTTGTCACAACGCAAGGTAGCGCTGGCTACGGTAGTGTTTGTAGAAGGGTCAGCCTACCGACGACCCGGTGCCCGAATGCTGGTTACTGACGACGGCCGCTGGGAAGGAGCCATTAGTGGCGGCTGCCTGGAGGGAGATGCTCTGCGAAAGGCTCGCCAGATAATGATGGATGGCAAACCATGTGTGGTCCGCTACTATACCATGGACGACGATGCCAACAGTTTGGGGATTGGCCTGGGCTGTAACGGCATTATCGATGTATTTATAGAACCAATCGACCCCACTAACCTGAGAAATCCAATTACCTTACTGCACGAATTTAGTCAGCATCGTGACCGCCGGGTGATCGCTACGGTCTGCCAGGCAACGCCCACTACCGATATACGGGAAGGCAGTCGCTTTGTGCTTACGAATCAGCCAACGGATTCGATTCCAGACTGGATTCAGCAGAACGTGGAGCTTGTCTTTCAAACTGGCAAACCCTTGACAACCACGATTCCGGTAAACGATGGCAGTGTCGATGTCTTTATCGAACGTATCGATCCCGGAATTGAACTGGTGATTTTCGGCGCGGGCTACGACACGATTCCTCTCACCCGGCTGGCAACGGAAATCGGCAGGACCGTAACGGTTACGGAGGACTGCATCGCGCATCTGTCGCCCAAACGTTTCCCGCCTGCCGCCTGCGTGCTACACGCAGACGCCGAAGCCGTAACGGACAAAATTCAGTTTACTGACCGAACGGCGGCCGTCCTGATGTCGCACAATTACAAATATGATCTGGCCGTGCTGACCAGGTTGCTGACCACAGACGTACCGTACATCGTCGTTTTAGGTCCCCGCAAACGCTACGAAAAGATGCAGGCCGACTGGATAAAACGGGGAAAATGTTTTCACCCCTTAGCCTAAAACGAGTGCATTCACCAATTGGCCTGGATTTGGGCGCCGAAACGCCTGACGAGATCGCCCTTTCCATTCTGAGCGAAATCAAAGCCTTTTTCAGTCAGCGGACCGGCGGCTTTCTCACCAGCAAACCGGGCCCTATTCATGAACGGGCGACTCCCAGACAGAACGCCGTTCTGGTCTGATCGACCGCTTAGTTAGCTTGCTTATCGAACACGTAACGAAACCATTAAACCCTATCACTGTGGCTACTTACAATCTAAAAATTAACGAAAAAATCAGGCAGGTTAACGTCGACCCATCGACGCCCATGCTTTGGGTATTACGGGATCATCTGGACATGCCCGGCACCAAGTACGGTTGCGGAATTGCTCAGTGTGGAGCCTGCACAGTACATCTGGACGGAACGGCCGTACGTTCCTGCCAACTTCCGGTTTCGGTTGTTGGCAAGCAGGCAATCACCACGATTGAAGGTTTGTCGGCCAATGGCGACCATCCGGTACAGAAGGCATGGCTCGAACACGACGTAGCACAGTGCGGCTACTGCCAGGCGGGGCAAATCATGAGTGCGGCTTCGCTGCTGAAGACAAATCCCAATCCGAGCGATGCCGACATCGATGCCGCCATGAGTGGCAACATCTGCCGGTGTGGAACGTACCTGCGCATCAAGGAAGCGATCCATTCAGCAGCTAAGAAATAATCAGGTTAATGAACCATTCCCTGCTGTTCGCTCCTGATCGTCCAGTATTCATTATGAAGTATACACTACTCATTACCCCTCTCTACCATGGAAACTATAAAAAATACGTATAGTCGGCGTTCCTTCTTAAAGACCTCGCTACTTTCGGGCGGGGGGATGATGCTCAGCGTTAGCTGGTTATCGAGCGTGAAAGCCGCCGGCAAACTGGAAGCACTGAATCTGCCGGAGCAGTGGGTCCAATTGAACGGCTACATCCAGATTACACCCGATAACGTAATCAAACTCATTTGCCCTAACCCGGAGTTTGGTCAGAACGTAATGACGTCGCTGCCGATGATGATGGCCGAAGAACTGGATGCCGACTGGAAAAATGTGGTCGTTGAAATGGGGCCGCACGACAACGCCAAATTAGGTCCCCAGTTTACGGGAGGCAGTAATTCTGTCCGCATGTATTGGAAACCCCTCCGCGAAGCCGGGGCAGCCGCTCGCCAAATGCTCCGCGAAGCAGCCTCCCAGACCTGGAGCGTACCGGTCGATGAGGTTACGACCATATCGGGTGTGCTGAGTCACTCGAGCGGGAAGACGGCCAAATATGGCGAAATGGCCACTAAAGCCGCCACCCTCCCGGTGCCCAAAGGCATGAAACTCAAAGCTCCTAAGGAGTTTACCATTGTCAGAAAATCGAAGAAAAACGTTGAAGGTAAAAAGATAGTTACCGGCAAACCACTGTTCGGATTAGACTATCGGACTGAAGGTATGCTCATCGCCATGATTCAGCATCCGCCCGCCTTTGGTATGAAACTGAAGTCATTCGATGCCTCGCAGGCCCTAAAAATGCCGGGGATCAAGGAGGTGTTTAGCATGAAACTGTATCCGGATGGCTTCGAGCAGGGGTATTTCGATATCCGTACGTTCAACGATCTGCTGGTCGTGGTGGGTAAATCAACCTGGGAGGTCATGAATGCCCGCAAAAAGCTAAAAGTGGAATGGGAGCCGGCTGGCGATACCAAAGATACCATGGCGGGCCGGGGCGGCAAACAGGAGGTTGTGGTGCCGGGTGGGCTTGAAACTACCACCGCCCAGTTGGAAAAAATGACGGAATACGCCAAAAAACCGGCTCAACAGTTGCGGAAAGACGGCGATCCCGAAACGGCTTTCAAAAACGCGGCTCAGATCATCGAACGCACCTATAATGCGCCGTTTCTGGCGCACAACTGCATGGAGCCTATGAATTTCTTCGCCCATGTCACGGATGAAAAAGCCCTGTTGGCAGGCCCACTACAGGCTCCGGGTTGGGTAGAACCGACGCTGTCGAAATTGTTGAACCTGCCTGCCGACAAGATTGAGATTCAGATGACCCGCATGGGCGGGGGTTTCGGCCGTCGGGCCTATGGCCAATATCTCTACGAAACAGCGCTGGTCTCCAAAAAAGCGAAAGCTCCGGTCAAGCTGATGTATACCCGTGAAGATGACATGACTTATGGCATCTACCGTCCGATGTACACCGCTACGTACCGGGCGGCTCTGGATGCTAATAAAAATCTGATTGGATTTCATGTAAAAGGGGGCGGCATACCCGAGCATGCCATCCATGCCAATCGGTTCCCGGCCGGAGCGGTGGAGAATTATTTGGCCGAAGGCTGGGAGATTCCCTCCAACATCACCGTGGGGGCGTTCCGGGCTCCGCGCTCCAACTTCAACGCTGCTGCCGAACAATCCTTCCTGGATGAAGTAGCTGAGGCCATGGGGAAAGACCCCATCGCGTTTCGGCTGGAGCTATTGAAACGGGCCAAAGAAAATCCGGTGGGTAAAAACAATGAATATGACGCCGACCGGTATGCAAGTGTACTTACACTGGTACGTGACAAGTCGGGCTGGAATAAGCCGGGTAACGAAAAATATCATCGGGGTGTAGCGGCTTATTTCTGTCATAACTCCTACGCAGCCCACGTAGTCGACATGGTGACTCGGGACGGTGTGCCCTATGTTGAGCGGGTCTTTAGCGCCATGGATTGTGGGATTGTGGTGAACCCCGATGCGGCCACCAATATGGTGCAGGGCGCAGTGGTCGATGGGATCGGCAATGCGTTTTACGGTGCCTTGACGCATAAAAACGGCGCTGCTGAGCAAAACAACTTCCACAACTATCGGATGATTCGGCATAATGAGGCTCCGAGGAAAATTGAGGTTCATTTTGTCGAAAATGACATTGATCCAACCGGCCTGGGTGAACCTCCTTTCCCACCCGTGTTTGGTGCAGTGGCCAATGCGTTATACAAAACCACCGGCAAACGGCAGTATAATCAGCCGTTTAAATCCGATCCGGAAAAGCGGATTTAGGGCTCATCCGCCTAGAAAAGTTTTAACGTGATTAAGATTAGCCGACCTCAACGCTCTTTGCGGACTGGTCGGCTACTCTTTTTCAGTTGGCCACATCCTAATATTACTAGGCAACTTTAGACGGAAAATGACCGAACATAGGCGAAATTAGCCGGCTGAAGATTTTAATGTTTTATCCGCCGAGGAATTAATTTGCCGATTCTATCCAATTTTCTGTCGTTTTACTCCTAAAAAGTCGTAATTTCTACCATTTATCGAATAAGAAAGCCTGGGAGTTTTTTTGCTGTTAACTTCGACTAGCTAATCAGGAATAAACCAGACCATTTTTCGGCAAAAACATATTGTCCTGTACATCACCGTTACTAAATATTCAAACTGATGACTGATCCAAAAATTGACCAGGTTGTTAAGACGATTCAAGCAATTGCTCATCCATCGCGTTTACAGATATTAATTGCCCTGGCTCAAAGGTATTCCCTCCCCTTTTCGGCTCTGCAACAACAGGTACAGCTTAGTCCACCGGTTTTATCCAGTCACCTGACTCATTTAACCGATCAACGTCTCCTGAGCAGCCAACAACAGGATAATGAACTGCATTACACGCTGACAGACACTGCTTTGCAGAAGACGATCAAGCTTATTTACGCTACGTATCTGTAGCCTGACATAGAGATTATTTTTTATAAATGTGCGCGTACAACGTCCGGTCCGTCAGGAGACCGGGCGTTTTTTTATGCGTTTTTCAACCAACGTAACAGACTGAATATAGCCCAACAGCCACGATAAACGCCTACACGGTTGCATGATACTACCCATTTGAGTCATTGTTACTCAAAAGTGACAGGGATTGACTCAAAAATGATAGATGCCCAAACCTACAAGTCGGACCTTTGTGCTGTTATTAGAAAATGTCACAAGAAACCATAAGAAATTATTCTCATAGCCTCACGTTTATATATCATGTATTACCAAAACGCCCGGTCGAATTGAGTCGGGCGTTTTTCTTACGTATCCTATCAAGCTGATGCTTACAGCATAGATAGGCTGTAAGACTACCGAATCCATCTCTTTCTCAGTATTCGCTCGCACATTCGATTGCCGATAGCTAAGATTACGTCCTCGGTTTAAACGCCTGGCGGTATTCATACGATTTGGCCAGGGTTTATTCGTTTATTTTTAAAGAAATTCACGAACGAGAATGAAAAATAGCGTTGGCCTTGTTATTACCCTGCTTGGATCGGTTTATTATCCGCCATCTGTAGTAGTCACAGAACCACAAACTCCAGTAACAACCTCCATCCATGCACGTACTATGCCTCCAGAAACGATGGTTCAGGAGGTTTTTGCCTACTTCAATCAGGTTCGTTCGAAATCCTGTAAATGCGGCACAAAACGGTATTCAGCGGCATCTCCACTCGTTTATAATGAAAAACTGGCGAATGCAGCCCAAAAACATGCCAGTTGGATGGCTTCCAGCCTGAAATTAACCCATTCTGAGCCGCAACGGGAATTGGCTAATGCGGGAAAACGGCTGACCCAGGCAGGTTACCAGTGGTCTGTTGTGGCAGAAAATGTTGCTGCTGGTCAACCTACCGCCCGTGAGGTTGTCGACGCCTGGATTCAATCGCCCGGACACTGCAAAAATCTGATGGACCCTGCTGTCAAGGAAGTCGGAATAGGGTTTACATACACGAACAGCGGAACGTATCATTACTATTGGGTTGCTGACTTCGCTGCCCCACGAAAATTCTGACACGGGCAACGTTTATCGAAAACCATGTAACGTACTAAACCCTGATTAGCCTATTTTTACACCCTGCAGAAAAACAAACGACCATGACAGAAGTAACCGTAAACCTTACCCCACATCTTTTCTTTGGCGGCAATTGTCGCGAAGCCATGGAATTCTATAAGCAAGTTTTCGGCGGAGAGTTAACCCTGGCCCCCTACAGCGAAGGGCCTGCGGATGCTCATAAAGACCCGAAAGCCAACAGTGAGGAGATGAAGGCAAAAATTATGTATGCCAAATTAAGTGGCGACATATCTCTAATGGCCAGCGATAACCCGCATAATACCGACGACAAAAATACAGGGCAGTTTGGGCTATCGCTTGACGGAGCAGATGAAGTCACCTTAACCAGTTATTTTGAAAAACTGTCAGAAAAGGGGCAGATAACGGCACCGCTGGTGAAACAGTTCTGGGGTGATACGTTCGGCATGGTGACCGACCAGTTTGGTATTACCTGGATGGTTAATATTCCAGCCAGTAACCACTGACTGTTCATAAAATAACTATTTCGTAACTAATCCTTAATTGACTCCTTAATCAATCGATTAATACGTTAGCAGATAGTGGCAATACCGGGTAGAGTGTATAAATGATCGAAAACAGCCGGGTTCGAAAATGAGTTTTTTCTGTTATACACCCTACAATTAACCCACACTCCGCCATCACCCCCGTAGACGCCCTGTGCTTATTAGGAATTGATTGTTTGTGTAATACCAGAGACTAATCACCATTACGTATTCCGATGACAACGTCTGTTCAAACCTTCTTCGACACCTATGCAGCCGCATTAGTTTCTCTTTCAGCTGAAAAAATCGCAGACTGTTACCAAACACCTTTGGCAGTTTATTCCGACAACGGTATTCAACTCGTTACTTCCATGGATGAGGTTGTATCTTTTTGGCTGGAAGGCATTAAGCCCTACCAATCAATGGCCATCGATAAAGCGGTGCCTGAGATTTTAGCCGAAGAGAAACTGACCAAAACTATATTGACGAGTAAAGTGCAGTGGACAAATTATTCCAAAGAGGGAGATGAAATCGCAAAAGAAGTAAATTTCTATATTTTGTCTCAGCTCAATAACCAGTTGAAAATTAGTGGATTAATTATAATGAATGAGTAAGCTATCTGACAGGCTAGATAGCTCAAAACATTCGAAGCTATTGAATCCGTCAGATGTTAAAATAAGCCATAGAGTGAAGCCAGTCACGTAATGGCTTCTCAGCTAGGGCAGGCGGTATGCGACTACGTAATCCCCCAGTTTCGTATTTAATTTCCCATGACCGCCTGCCGCAATCACTACGTACTGCTGTCCACTTACCTGGTAGGTCATAGGCGTAGCGTGCCCGTTGGCAGGAAGCGGAATTTCCCATTGGAGGCTGCCATCCTGAGTGCTGAAAGCCCGAAAATGCCCATCCAGTGTGGCCGCTACAAACACCAGCCCACCCGCCGTTACGATGGCTCCGCCCAAATTCAAAGACCCCCATTGTTTGGCCTGAGGGTAGTTGGCAGGATTCAGCATATACCCTAGGGGAGTTTCCCAGGCCAGCGTACCTGTTTGCAGATTCACAGCCGCCAGTGTTCCCCAGGGCGGGGGCGTTTGCATCAGTATACCATCCTTCGACTCTTTAAATAAATAGCTTCGTTTTACTACATACGGCGTACCTGCCTGCATCCCCGTTTCGGCACGTAGCAACTCTTCATCAGTCCTGTTCGTTCCAGCCAGTTGCTCACGGGGTAATAGCCGGATAATTGCTGCCATCCGATTGACATTAGTAATCAACAGGCCCGATTTCGGATCGTAACACATTCCTCCCCAATGAATACCCCCCACATTGCCCGGCACCATAAGGCTCCCCTGAAGTGAAGGGGGCGTAAAAATTCCTTCATAATGAAATGCATCGATCCGCTGCTGGGCAACAGCTTTATCGGCCGGTGTTGGTCCCCATGCCTCCAGCTTCTGCAACCCCAGCGCTGGCAGCGTTTTCGGAAAAGGCTGGGTCGGATTGGTCTCTTCGCCCGCTACGCTGGATTTTGGCACAGCCCGCTCCTCTACCGGTAGCAAGGGCACGCCCGTTTCGCGATGCAGGATAAAGATGTGTCCCATTTTAGTGCCAACCGCTACGGCCGGCACGGTTTTCCCACCCTGCACAAAGGGCAATAACAGAGGTTGAGCGGCATTGTCGTAATCCCACACATCATGGTGGACCGTCTGAAAATGCCAGACAACTTTACCCGTCGACGCGCGAATAGCCACTATGGAACTGGCGTACAGGTTTTTCCCAAGCCGCTCCCCACCGTAGTAATCGGGGCTTGGGCTTGTTGTGGGAATAAAGACCAGATCCCGCTCGGCATCGGCCGAAATTATCGACCAGGCGTTGGCGGCACCGGTCAGACTGGCATTTTTGCCTTTCCAGGTCTCAAAACCTGCATCCGTTTTCGTACGGGGGATGGGGTCCCAGGCCCAGCGCAAAGCCCCTGTTCAGGGCATCGTAAGCACGAACAACGCCCCGTTCATAATTAAAACGCTGATTATCGCCCATCGACGAGCCAACGACAACTGTATTGCCGATAATAGCCGGTGGCGACGTAACGCTGATCTGACCGACTCCCTGCCGCAAATCCACACTACCCGCTTTGCCGAACGTAGCAACGGGCTTTCCAGTTAGCGCATCCAGGGCAATCAATCGTCCGTCGATTGTAGCAACAAACACACGTTTAGGTGCGGTAGATGATGCCCGTTTATCACCGGGTGCGGGCCAGATCGAAACGCCCCTCGACGTAATTTCGGACAACTCCTGACGCAGATAAACATCGGGATCGTAGGCCCATTTTTTCTGTCCGGTCGCTGCGTCGATGGCAAAAACCCGTGAGGTGGGCGTACTGAAAAAAAGTGTCCCATCGACCATAACCGGAGTCGCTTCGAAGGCAGCTTTTTCGTGTGCGTTCGTGCCTTTGTATTGCTCAAGTTCACCCGTCCGGAACGTCCAGGCCAGTATCAGCTGCTTTACGTTGCTGGAATTGATTTGAGTA
This sequence comes from Spirosoma sp. KNUC1025, assembly GCF_045160025.1. Classification (GTDB taxonomy): domain Bacteria; phylum Bacteroidota; class Bacteroidia; order Cytophagales; family Spirosomataceae; genus Spirosoma. The sequence goes on along the minus strand of NZ_CP087139.1, from coordinate 3,978,597 downwards.
AGTGGAGAAAACCGCATTCCGCCCGCATCATTACCATAGGCAGGCCACTCCACCGATTGGGCGGATTGTTGAGCATTTAGCGGCCAATACAAGCCAAGTAACAGAAAAAGAATGACAAATTTCATAGATCAAACAAGCCAGAATAGACCATCGAATTAACCGAATGCGCATTTTTTTGAGCAACCTTCCTACTCCTACATCTTTAAGCCAAATAAAAACCGCGTCAGCTTAAACGGACGTATCAGTACGGTATAAAGAATAACGCAAACCACTAATGATGAAAGGCTTATCAATAAAAACCCGTCATAAACCCCGAAATTGGTTTGCGTCAGTACGTAGTAGCCGATCAGTACGATAACCGTTTGGTGCAAAATGTAGAAGGGATAAACAGCTTCGTTCAGGTACGGTAAAATCGGGTGGTTGTTGTTCAGATAGCGGTATCCGTACCCAATCGTTGCCAATACAGAAAACCAGGTGAGCCCGAGGCTGTTAAAGCTATACAGTGTGGTTAGCAGCCTCGAATTTTCGATAACATCGAACCCGCCTGCAAATGACGGCGCTATATAAAGTATCAGCGTGCAAACAAGAGTTGCCAGCAAAAAATAGCGTCGCTGATCAGCAATCGTTTGCCAGAACGACCGACGGCTGATGAGTATATACCCTAACCAGAACAGGATCAGGTTTTTCATAAAATACGCCCAATCATCGACCAGTCCGTGAGTTTCGTTGGGAAAAAATCCGCCTAACGCTACGTCGTTAAGCAGCAGAAAACCGACTAGCCAAAGTGCACCACCGCGCCGGGCAATCAGGTTTCCGATACGGTCGACGAAGCGCTGACCCGACTCCTTTTTCAGCCAGCGAAACACCGGAATGCTCACCAACGAATACACAAACAGGTAGGCGACAAACCAAAGGTGATGCCAGCTGAACGCGCCACCCGTTCCCCCATCCTGATACGGCTGAAAGTTGAATACTTCGGGATAGAAATCGGTGTAACTTCCGGAAAACCGCCCCCGAAACACCCACTCGGTATAAACCTGTGGTGGCACAATGACGAACATACCAAACACCAGCGGAATAAATAAACGACGCACACGCTCACCTGCATACGAACCATACGTCCGTTTGCGCAGGGCGAAATACGTACCAGCGCCAGAGATAAAAAACAGGAGCGGCATCCGCCAGCGGTGCAGCCAACGCATAATCGTCTCCATGGGAAGGCTATGCTCAGCGCTTTTTATATGCCAGTTCCAGGAGACGTAAATCATGCCGGTATGGTAAAACAGCAGTGTAAGAATAGCGATGATGCGCAGCCAGTCGAGGTCGTATCGTCTTGCGGCATGAGTCGGTTGCGAAGAGTCCGGGGCTTGGGGTTGAGCAACGGCTGTCATAGGTTGCATAATCATGTTCGTTTGAGTTGACACCCCAAAAGTGGCCCATAAATAAGCAGAAAGCTCTATTTGCCGACAGGTATGAAGTTCGCGCCGACCGGGATGAACCCCGAAGGCCAATTTAGGCTCCCTGCCCCATGCCTTTTGCCCGATATTGAGCGGGCGTCTGATTCGTCAGTCGCTTAAAGGCCGTATGGAAGGCCGACGTAGAGTTATAGCCGACCCGTTCCGCAATTTCATCGATTTTAAGGTAAGCCGTTGCCGGGTCGCACAGCAGGAATTTTGCCTCCGCAATACGGTGCGTAGCCAACCAGTCGAAGAAGTTCTGTCCAAGTCGATCATTAAGCAACTGAGACAGGTGGTGCGGGGATGTGCTCAACCGGTTAGCTAGCTTTGGCAACGACAGGTCGCTATCGAGGTACGGCTTTTCGGTTTTGAGAAGTTGGGTCAATTTAGTCAGCACGGCATCTTCCAGTTCTTCCGAAAGGGCTGATTTCTCATATTTCTTCTTTGGCTCGCCAAGGGTTTCCGGATCAACCACTAATGGCTCCGGCAGGATTTCGTCCCGATAAAAATTCGATCCGCGCATCACCAGATAACTGGTGATGTAAATGATTCCCGTTATGTAACAGGCCAGAATATAATCGCCAAGGTCTTCATAAAACTGAGGTTTTATGATAATGATGAGCCATGAAAGCGATATGTTCAGCAGTGTAAGATTGCGCAGCTGATTCAGTTGAACTGACGACTTGCCAACGAACGTATCGCCCGCCCGTCGGTAAGCTTTCCAGACAACCACACACGCCCATATGCCATAGATCAGACAACTCAACAACGTAATTTCAGAGACGTAGTCACGTAGGTGGGTAAAATCGGTGGGCATATAATCCAGTGATCGAACGTACGAAAGCTCTGGATGATACGCGTGGATATAGGCATTGTATTTGTGTTCAATTGGCTGATAGAACCAGGTTATCGAGTTAAGTAGCCAGATGCCAAACGGAACCAGATGCCAGCGCCAGCCACGGGGAAGCCGACGGTGTATCCGGGCGAAAACATAAAAGAAATACAACGGCCCTACCGTAAAATTAGCGGGTTCCGAAAAATCAATGAGCCATAGAACCTGAAACATATAGTTCGTATAACACAGTAAAATTTCGGTTATGATGGTCGAAATACCCAGCATGAAAAACCCCAGGCATCGGTTCGCTACGTTACGGCTGCGCTCGCCCGTTAGGAAAAAAACGCCCAGAAACAAACCCTGAGCAACGCCCAACAGCATGATCAGCGCGAATAAATCGAGGTGTACAGGAAGTGTTTGCATCAATACCGCATTACGTAGCGAAAGATAAAAAAAAGACCCATACGGTTCATGAATCGCATGGGTCTAACTACTGGCAAACCTAACTTACTTAGGCCGGTTGGCAATTGATTGTTCAATTTTTAGGGAACAATCAGATCACTTGGAATACTTACCGAATCTCAATCTCAAAAGGCATCCGCATCTGCATACCTTCCATGGTTTTGAGTTTTTTCAGGTATTTTACGTAAGGAGCCAACTCTCCAAGCTGAGCCTGAATCCGGCTTTCTTCATCACCCGAAAATGAGCTCATCAGTTGCTCGAAGAATGGCTTTTTCCGGGGTTGGTATTTTAGTTTGTAATCGCCCTCTTTCAGTTTGGCCGACTGTGCCGCTAGTTTAATAGCGTCATCCAGCCCACCCAACTGATCGACAAGGCCAATGGCTTTACCCTGACTTCCAGTCCAGACACGACCACCAGCAATAGCCCGAATGCTATCCACCGGAATGTTACGTCCTGCAGCCGCTTTACTGGTGAAGTCGGCATAAATACGTTCGGTTGACCGCTGTATGGCTTGTTTTTGAAAGGGCGTCATTTCGTGAGTAGCGCTCGGAAAATCAGCATTTTCGTTCGTTTTTACCCGGTCATATGTCACGCCGAGTTTGTCTTTAAAGAATGTTTCGGTATTGAACATTAACGAGAATACGCCAATCGATCCGGTGATGGTATTCGGCTCCGCAACGATTTTGTTGCAACTCATCAGCATGTAATAACCACCCGAAGCCGCGTAGTCGGACATCGATCCAATGACGGGCTTCGCTTTTTTAGCAAGCTCCACTTCGCGATACATCACGTCCGATGCCAGCGCACTGCCACCACCCGAGTTAACCCGCAATACAATCGCTTTTACCTTGTCATCCAGACGAGCCTTACGTAATTCTTCGGCAATGGTTTCCGAACCGATGCTATTGTCGCCGTTTTTACCTGAGTGAATATCGCCTGAAGCCACGATTACGGCAATTCTGTTGGAGCCGCTGCCTTCGTCGGTTTTTTCAGAATCTTCGTATTTGCTCAGCGAAACGTAATTGATTTTCTTTTTTCTTCAACGCCAAGCTGCTTGCGAATTATGCCTTCCAGCTCGTCCTGATAGCCGACGTTGGTGATCATTTTCGTACGAAGCGCGTCTTTAGGCGTCTGGATAACCAGGTTATCGGCGTAACGCTTGAGCGAATCAACCCGCAAGTTTCGGCTTTGTGCGACCCGTACCAGCATGTGGTCATTGATCGAATTCAGGAATGATGTTACCTGACGTTTGTTCGGCTCACTCATATTTTCGCGAACGAACGGCTCAATAGCACTTTTAAACTCCCCTACCCGGAAAATTTCGGGTTTAACGCCTAACTTATCGAGCGTGCCTTTGAAGAACGACAGCTCGGCGTTCAGGCCGTTCCACTCCAGTTCTCCGGCGGGATTCAGATAGATTTTATCAGCTACAGAAGCCAGATAATACCCTTTTTCATTCATCGACTCAGCATAGGCATATACGAATTTCTTCGACTGCTTAAAATCGATCAGGGCATTGCGAATTTCTTCCAGAGACGCCCAACCCGCCGATGGGTCTTCGGTTTGTAAATAAATACCCTGGATGTTGTCATCCTCTTTTGCACTCTTCAGCGTCTGTTTGAGTTCGATCAGCCCAATGGCGTCGCCGGAGGTTCTGATGGGACCGAAATCGCTGAACGGATTTTCACTGCTACGTTCTTCAATGGGTTTATCCAGATCCAGCTTTAACACCGAGTTAGCACTGATCACCGGCTTGCTGTCTGAGGAGGAAATCGCAGCACCGACACCCAGTAAAAGAAGAAACCCAACGAACGAGAAAAGAATCAGGCCAACTATAGTAGCCAAAACGTACTTAAGAAACTGTCGCATGAATAAAATCGAGAAAAAGACCGCTCACAACAGGCCATATACAAATATAACCCGGAAGCAGTGCCCCAGGTTATAAAAGTGTTAATTGCGTGAAAATAACGGACGAATGGTTTGAAAAGCGGGGTGCGGGGTGCACGGCGCTAGGTGGTTATTATTATGCCCTGCTCCGTGCACCCCGCACCCCGCTTTTTTCACTACATCAACTTATAATCGTTGATAGACGCCTGAATGACGTCCCAGGCTTCGGCTTGTCCATAAATGCTGGCCAGTTCCATCACGGCGGGCTCATCGGGCAGGGTTTTGTAGGTAAGGAAATAGTGGCGAAGCCGTTTTACAACCGCTTCGGGGAGTTGACCCAGCTCGGTAAACTGGCCATACATAGCATCACCTTTGAGTACGGCAATAATTTTATCGTCGGCTTCTCCTTTATCGATGAGCCGGAAACCACCAATGGGAATCGCCTGTAAAATGATATCGCCGTGGGTAATTTCCCGTTCGGTCAATACGCAGATGTCGAGCGGGTCACCATCGCCTTTCTCAATATGTTTCCCTGATTTCTCCGTGGCCAGGCGGGCAATCTGCTCACCACAGTACGTTTGCGGAACAAAGCCGTAAAGGGCGGGCAATACGTTGGAATATTGTTGAGGGCGGTCGATTTTCAGATAGCCCGTCGTCTTATCAATCTCGTACTTCATCGTGTCGGTAGGCACGATCTCAATAAAAGCCGTTACTTGTTGGGGGGCTGCACTGCCGATAGAAATACCGTGCCATGGGTGGGCTTTAAAATTACTCTTCATTCGCTTTTTTCGTAACTGGTTGTAGTAAAATATTAATTAATAAGTTGCAAACCTAGGAAACAGGTTGCTGTATTGGGCTATTTTTCTCTAAAAATCCTATTTTTTCGGCTACGATTTGATCACTCATTCGATTTAAGTTCTGTCGCACCAGCATTTCGCCCAGAAAACCGGCCAGAAATAACTGCACGCCAAGTATAATAGCTACTAATCCAAAGAAAAACAAGGGGTTATCGGTTACGTTTCGGTATTTAATACCCCGGGAAATGTTGATTAATTTTTCGACAATGAGCCATATGGCCAGTATCGAACCAATAAAAAACGACAACGTACCGAACGTACCAAAAAAGTGCATCGGGCGCTTGCTGAACCGATGAACGAAACCAATAACAAGTACGTCCAGGAATCCATTGACAAATCGCTCCAGGCCAAATTTTGTCGTTCCGTATTTACGAGCCCGGTGCTGAACTACCTTCTCGCCGATTCGACGAAAACCATTCCAGTTGGCAACAATGGGCAGGTTCCGGTGCATGTCTCCATAAAGTGAAGGTGCTATAACTTTCACCACTTTCTGGCGATACGCTTTTAATCCACAGTTGAAGTCATGAAGCTTTACGCCCGAAATCCAGCGCGAAACGGCATTGAAAAGTTTAGTCGGCAGGGTTTTGGTAATCGGGTCGTAGCGTTTCTGTTTCCAGCCCGATACCAGATCATAATTTTCCTGGGTAATCATCCGGTAAAGCTCCGGAATCTCATCGGGGCTATCCTGTAAGTCGGCATCCATCGTAATGACAACTTGCCCCCGAGCGGCCTGAAAGCCCGTTTGCAATGCCATTGTTTTGCCGTAATTCCGATTAAACCGGATGCCCCGAACATTTGGATTCACACCGGCGAGCCGTTCAATGACGTTCCATGAGTCATCGGAACTACCATCGTCGACAAACAGGATTTCGTACGTAAACTGATTTGCCGTCACTACCCGTACGATCCAGTCGTGTAGTTCGGGCAGCGATTCATCTTCATTATAAAGCGGAATCAGAATAGTCAGTTGCAGTAATTCGGTCATGTACTGATTGATGATATTCAGTTTGAACGTATAACGTTAACTGAACACCATTAATTCTTTGGCCGTAAAGGTCGGAAGAGAATTAGAAAATCAGATAAAAATCACGTAGCAAAGCGCGAAATTCTGCAGTGTAGGTTCGACCATCGTGTTCATGAATGGTCATTACTTGATCTGTAACCGGCAGATTATCAAAACAAAAGCCTGTTATTACCCGAAAAAAAGGTTTTTCGGCATGATGACGTAGCATCAGCCGCTGGAAGGGCTTCAAACCTGATGTAGCCGCTAATTCGCTTATTTTTTGGGATTCGTATGGTGGCAGCAGCACCCACCACTGCCCGGCTGGTTTCAGGAATCGAACAACAGCAGCCAGAAGTTCTTCAAAAGGCAATTCGTCAGTATGCAATGCTCTGTTGACGGCGGCATCGGGCGAACGTAGATGGTTCGTGTAAAAAGGAGGATTTGTCAGGATGCGGTCGTAAGCGGCCTGATTAACAAACTCCTGAATGCGGGTGTGTATTACGTGTATCCGGCTGGCAAATGGGCTGTCGGATACGTTCTCTATCGCCTGCTCAACTGCGGAGTCGTCTACCTCAACAGCATCGACAATTGCCGTTACGTTGCGCTGCGCGGCCATAAGTGCCAATAACCCGGTACCAGTCCCTATATCGAGAATACGCTCCACCCGATCTGCTGTCTGCTGCGCGCCCGTTACGTTGGCATAGGCGCCCAACACGCAGGCATCCGTACAAACTTTCATAGCCGCACGGTCCTGCCGGATGGTAAATTGCTTAAAACGAAACATAAACCGGAACCGGGATTTATCAGATTTTTGTGATTGGCCAGATTTTGCCTGTATCGTAAACGGCGAACAAAATCAACGTATTCACAAAAATCCGATAAATCCCGGTTCAGACAATTTTTAGCTCCACTCCCGGTCGGCTGAATCGCGGGCGTTCCAGGTATCGGTTGGCGCAAACCAGGTGGACCCTTTCTTCAGGTATTTCTTGGCCACTTCCTCATTCAGATCAACCCCGAGGCCCGGTCTATCGGGTACTTTTACAAAACCTTTATCGGTAATCGGTTTCATACCCGTTATGAGATCTTCCCAACCCGCTACGTCGACACCGTGGTGTTCGAGCGCAACAAAGTTTTCGGTAGCAGCGGCACAATGTACGTTGGCCATCATGCAGATTGGGGAGCCAGCAAAGTGCATAGCCATCGGAATGCCTTTTTCTTCGGCATAATCCCCAATCTTTTTCGTTTCCAGCAAACCACCCGACGAAGCCAGATCAGGGTGAATCATGTCGATGGCTTTAGCATCAATCAGTTTGATAAATTCTTCTTTCAGGAAGATATCCTCGCCTGTCAGCGTGGGCGTATCAATGGCATCCGTAATTTGTTTCCACTGATCGGTATAAAACCAGGGCACCAGGTCTTCGAGCCAGGCAAGGCGGAACTGCTCCATGGCTTTCCCGATCTGAATGGCGGTGTTTACGTCAAAATGGCCAAAGTGATCGGCGGCTAATGGCGTATCGTACCCGACAATATCACGCACCTTCCCAACGTGTTCTACCAGTTTATCCAATCCTTTTTTGGTGACCTGAATGCGGGTAAAGGGGTGTTTTGTGTTGGCGTAATTGCCCAACTTGCCAGACTCCCGGTCATTCCACTGCTGCTTCACACTCCAGTTGTCTGCATTGACCAACAAGCCCGGCTGCCCAGCCAGCATACCGATACCAAAATCCATTTTCAGGAAGGTATAGCCCTGCTCCTTCCGTTTTTTCATGTTCTGCGCGAAGCCTTCATACGTATCGGCTTCGGGCGTGTCGGCATACAGACGAATGAAATCGCGGTATTTGCCTCCGAGCAACTGATAGGCCGGTACGTTGTACGCTTTACCGGCCAGATCCCACAGCGCCATTTCTACGCCACAAACTCCACCGGCCGCGCGGCTGTGGTTACCAAACTGTTTGATCTGTTTGAAAATCTGTTCGACATTACACGGGTTCTTACCCAGAATCCTGCTTTTCAGCATGAGTGCGTAATTGGCGCTGGCCCCATCGCGTACCTCACCCCAGCCGACAAGCCCCTGGTTGGTATCAATCCGAATAATCGGGCTGCTAAACGGTACGCCCTGCAAAACAGCCACACGCATGTCCGTAATCTTTAGCTCCGATGGTTTAGAGTCGCGGCTCACTTTCTGGGTGATGAACTCCATTTCAGCCTCTGTATTGTGATTGAACATCATGCCAAGCGACAGTCCACCCAAGGCCGATTTTTTCAGAAAGCCCCGTCGGTCAGCGGCCTGATTCAGCGGCTCATTGGCTGGTTGCGACGCTGGCTGTGCGGGTCCGTTGTATCGTAAACGGTCGAGAATATTTTTCATGTGATTACGGGTAAAGGATTAACAGAAGTTCGATTAATACTGAGATTGTTAAAAGATAAAGAAGCATGATGCAGGTTGGCCTGTCTACAGCGATGAGCAACCCTATACCATCGTATACACCCTGCTTCGTATTTAGTATTATAGGGTAGCAATTTTTTTCTCCAGTTCCTGGGGCGACATCTTTACTTTTTCGGGGTGCTTTTTGATCCAGTCCCGGAACGTACTGATGATAGCGGCACTCCATTTCATATCAATTTCGCCGGGCGTGTATTTACCGTCACGTAGCATCTGATGGCCAAAATCATCCTGTAAGGCAATCCATTCCGCGGTGGTAATCACCTTTTCGGCCAGGTGCGCCGGAATAAAGATGACACCCTCTTTCTTTCCTAATATCAGATCGCCAGGCAGCACAGTTGTTCGACCGATACGTATCGGATAGTTGATTCCCGTCATCAGCATATCTTTGATAAACGACGGATCAACGCCACGGACGAAACCCACAAAGCCCTGAATTTCTTCCAGCCCTTCCAGATCGCGGACACCGGCATCGAAAACCACACCCGTCTTTGATTTGGCGTAAATGGAATTACCCAGATTATCGCCAATGAGCGTACCATCAATGATTTTACCATAGCCGTCGGCTACGTAAACGTCATTCTCCTGCAGTACGTCGATAGGCCAGGAATTGGGGGCGCCAGAGCGTTTTTCCGTTTTGCCTTTCTCTTTAATTGGCTTTTCCATATCGGGCCGGGATGGCATATACTGCGCCGTTACGACGCGCCCCGCCAGCACCTGACCCGGATGAATAATCTGCCAGCCTGCTTCAAACTGGCTGGTATACCCTTCATTGCGCATTACCCCCCAGGCCTCTTCAATGGATACGTCGCGCAGCCGCTTGACCAGGTCATCCGATACCTTCGGGCGGCCATCCGGATAGCGTTCGCCTTTCCATTCCTGCGAATACGCCATAATAGCCTCTTTGGTAGCAGCAATCTGCTGACCCTGGGCTTTCGTTAAAACAGTGATGAGAGTTGCAGCAAGTAGTACAGTAAACTTCATACAGCCAGCGCGGTTGACTAGAAATTGGTGTTCAGATTCTACCTAATAATCTGAATGGCCCGTTTTTCTACTCTTGTGTGATAGCTGAAAGTAGCTGTTACTTGAAAACCTGAGCAGTTTTTCAAGAGTGGATCGCTGGAATAAACTGAGCAAGCTGAGACTCGTTTTGTATTGTGCTGAATAGAATGGTTTTGCCGATCTACTTCCGCCCGAAATCCGCCGGATTTTCACCCCATACCGTCGTTTCCCATTTCAGTACAGGATTACCGTAACGGTGCGTTTGAAGCCAGGTTTCTGCCCGGTCGATCAGGTCGAAGAGTTCGGAGTTACGGGCTGTTTCCTCCAGTTTGGTATTGGCTTTCTTTTTTTCACCCAGCCAATCGCCGTTCGGGAGTCGGAATACACCGGAATATTACTTCCCTTCTGATGCAGCAGAGCCAGCGCATGAACAATGGCCAGAAATTCACCGATATTGTTCGTACCATCGGCATATGGTCCCTTCAGAAACAGCCGCTGTTTGGTAGCCAGATAAATCCCCTGATACTCCATGTCGCCAGTGGCCGTATTCCAGGCCGCATCTACAACCAGGCTGTCCTGAATCGGCAATCCGACAAGTCCCTCAAGTTTACTTTGTTTCCCGGCGGGCTTGACTGCCTGACCGATATGAAGATGTGGTTTTTCTTTAAACGCTTTCAGCGCGGCCGGTTTGCTGTCAAACGATTTAAACAACGGCTTGGCAAACCCATCGGTCTGAATTTTAGCTTCGTCCCAACTGTCATATACACCTGGTTTTCGGCCTTGCCACACAACGTAATACTTCGGCTTTTTCTGCGACATTATTTTACCAGATTCGATCAACAGAGTAAAGATCAAACGCAGAATCGACGCTTATCACCGGAACTGCATCAACGATTGACTGCGCAATAATCAATCGGTCAAACGGGTCTTTGTGATGCTGCTCTAGTTGGCTGAGCAGAAATGTATGGCCAAGTTCAATCGGGTAAATCTGGTAGCTATACAAAGCAATCTGTTCGCGAATCAATTCATCAAAAGGTTTTGTAAATACCAGGCTTCCCAAATTATGTTTGATAGCCATCTCCCAAATACTGGCTATACTGACCCAGCAATTATCATCAGATTCAATAATTTTCCTTGCTCTAACACTTAATTTATTATCACCGGTTGCATGCCAGATGAAAGCCTGTGTATCGATAATGTAATCCATCAGTTGTATTCTTCGAATCCTTCTGGTATATCATCAAAGCCCGGAAGGATCGTAATCATTCCTTTTGCATTTCCGAAAAGTGAAGCCCGTTTCTGAGAAAGCTCTTCGGAATCCGTCGCCTGCTGTTGGTATTTATAGCTGAGGAAGTCGATAAAATCACTCACTTCTTTCTGCAAATCATCTGGCAAAGCCTCGTATTTTTTTACGATCAAAGCGTCCATAATCGGTTCGTACTGGCTGATTAACTGCCAAAGTAACACGTTTCTTTTTTAAATTGTCTCACCAGACCCTTCGCTTCGGCAAAACATACGTTTACGACCTTTAGCTCATCTACCAATACAAAAGGCCCTGGAAATGGTGCCAGGGCCTTTTGAAAAAGTCATACATTACTAGTTAATTATCGTCGCGCACACCCGCCCAGATCAGGTACAACGTAAGGCCAGCCACTACGCCTAACCCTAACGCACGCGCTACGTGAAAAGAAACTGGCGGAGGCATTTCCACAACCCCATTCTCATCGGTTACGGCCGCCTGCTTAACGTAGCGACCATTTTGAGAAGGTATGGATCGATTTTCGAAATCATGAGCCAGCCGATTCAACCCCAGTTCCAGATCCAGCCCCCGAACCGATATGCCATGTCCAGTACCAGCGGCTGAGGGGTTAAGGTTATTTAGTTTCAACACAGACTGCTTGGCAGCTTCCCAATCGCAGGTAAAATAAGCGGGCGGTCCGTGAAATTCTTCGCGTTGGGTGGCTACGGCGGTAATGGCATTTTGATTCGTCGTGACAAAGGCATCACCGGCAATAAGAGTTCGGTCTTTGTCGCGGAACAGGGAAATATGGCCCGGCGCGTGCCCCGGTGTATGAATAGCTCGCCAGTCGGGTATTTCGGGAATTTTTCCGTCCTCACTAATAGCTTTGATACGGTCGCCAAAATCACTTGGTCCAATCGGGAATATCCACGACATATACGCCATGGCCCCACCGCCAATGGCTGGGTCGGGTGGTGGATAACTTGACTTACCCTGTAAATACGGCAACTCAAGCCGATGGGCATAAACTGGCACATCCCAATCGTCCAGTAAAGTCTTCAGCGAGCCGGTATGGTCGGCATGTCCGTGCGTCAGTACAATGGCTTGTGGCGGTGTATTTACCCCAAATAATTGTTCTGCTTTCTGCTTGATAGCACTTGCATAGCCAGTAATACCAGCATCTACCAGCACCCAGGGGTTACCTTCGCCGGGTTTGCCGACAAAAAAACATTGACAAACAATGTTTTCAGCCCGGCAACATCATCCGTTACGTCGTAAGGCGATTGAAGTTTGTTAGGTATAATATCGGGTTCATCAAGTATGCTTTCCATATACGTTGAGTTTATTTACTGCTCAACCTACGGACTTGATAGATTGTTCGGCATACTTTGCGAACGGCCGCTGTATTTAACTACGTTCTTCCCAGACCTTCGCTACGTTGACAATGACCTCTACAGCTTTTTGCATGTCCTGCACCGAAACCCACTCCAGCCGGGAATGAAAGGCATGTTCGCCCGCAAAAATATTGGGGCACGGCAACCCCATAAACGACAATCGGGAGCCATCTGTCCCGCCCCGAATGCTACGTCGTTCGGCCGACAAACCAGCCTGCCGAATTGCTTCCAGTGCATTCTCGACAACGGCGGGGTACTGATCCAGTATGTCTTTCATGTTGCGGTACTGCTCTTTCACAACGAATTGTGCCGACGAGCCCGGATACGTTGCTAATACGTCGTTCAGCAGGTTTTGCAGATACGTTTCTTTTTCCTGCAGGCCCACTTCAGTAAAATCACGGATAATGAACTCAAGCACGGCCGTATCCTGATTGCCCTCCATCCGCGTGGGATGCACGAACCCTTCCTTTTCTGCCGTCGTTTCGGGCGAAAGGGCGTCTTTGGGGAGGGCTGCTAACAAATCAGCGGCTATTTTCAGTGCATTTTCCAACTTCCCTTTGGCAAAACCGGGATGTGTACTGACGCCCTGAATAGTGATTTTTACGGCATCGGCCGAGAAGGTTTCATCTTCGAGCGTACCCAAGGCTTCTCCGTCGATGGTGTAGCCGAAATCGGCGCCTAGTTTTGCAATATCAACTTTTTCGGTGCCACGCCCTACTTCTTCGTCGGGGGTAAACAGCAGGCGGATTCGGCCATGCTTTACGTCCGGATGTGTCAGGAGATAGTTGGCCGCATCCATTATTTCGGCCACACCCGCTTTATTATCGGCTCCCAGCAACGTAGTACCGCTTGCCGTAATAATGTCATTCCCGATCTGCTGGTTTAGGTCAGGATGATCAGCCACGCGGATAATCTGATTCGTATCGTCAGGAAGAATAATATCTGTGCCATTCCAATTCTGGTGAATAATTGGCTTTACCCCTTCCCCTGTTACGTCGGGCGACGTATCGACGTGTGAGCAAAAACAAAGTGTTGGAACGTTCTCTTTGTCAGTATTTGCCGGAATGGTAGCATACACATATCCCCACTCATCGAGTTCAGCATCGGCTATACCCATATCAAGTAGCTCCTGTACCAACACCCGACTTAAGTTTTTCTGCTTCTCGGTGCTCGGATTCGCTGTCGATTGCGGGTCCGACTGCGTATCGATCTGTACGTAACGGAGAAAACGCTCGACGGCTGTATATTGATAATCGTTCATCCCTGGTTCTGCCAATTCGTTTATTTGTTTGCGGGTTCTATCAGGTCCCACAGATTCCCGTATAAATCTTCAAAAACGGCTACGGTTCCGTAAGGTTCGACCGTTGGCCTTCTAACAATGGTAATGCTCTGATCCAGCAGATTCTGGTAGTCGCGTGCAAAGTTATCAGTATATAGAAACAGAAATACACGCCCGCCGGTCTGATTTCCAATCCGGCTTTTCTGCTCACCCGTAGCCGCTTTAGCCAGTAGCAACCGACAACCATCCGATCCGGCAGGCGCAACAACAACCCACCGTTTGGTATCACTCATTAGTGTATCTTCAACAAGCGTAAAGTGGAGTTTTTTGGTATAAAACTCAATGGCTTCATCATAGTCTCTGACCACTAAAGCAATTTGGGCGAGTTGCTGTTTCAAGGCAGTACGTTTACTGAACGAATTATTTTAGAAGGCTGTGTAAATCAGCGGGTGAGTAATTGACGCTTTTGAGCGTCTTGTGATCGGCATCGCGATACACTAAAAATTTGCCGTCTGATTCGATAAAATGGCAGGGAACACCTTTACCCTGATACTCCGCTACGGTGGCCTCGGCCTCAGCAACTGTCAGGCAGGCTTTGCTCATGTTGGAGCGTTGTACTTCATCAAATAACGCCTTGAACTTGTCGCCCAGTCCGAATTCAAGCACTGCCCCCGACAGTACGTACTGCAAATCGCAGAGCGCATCGGCAACGGCGACAATATCGTTGTCGGCAATTGCATCGCGCAGTTCGTCGAGTTCTTCAGCAAGGAGAGCAACCCGCAATTGACAACGGGCTTCGGATGGAATTTGGGGAGTTTCTAAAACAGGGGCATGAAAGGTGCGGTGAAATTCCGCGACCTGGTTAAGCGAATCCGGTTGGAACATAATTTCAATGAGTGAACGAATGAAAAGGCGAAAGAGTGACAAGGCAAAAAGACGCACTACCCACTCTTCCGCTATTTCACTCCTTAATTTTCTTCTTCACTAGTAAATGAATAAAGGGTGGTATCCAGCGACAGGGTATTGGCTTTGAAATTGCGGATGAAATTTTCGATGATCTCGTCCGTAATTTCGTCAACGTGCAGGCAAACGTCCAGCGCAATGCCGTAGTCGGTTTCCATGTCGACCTCGACATGTTCCTGTACCTTTATGGCTTCCGTTTCCTCGATTTCTTCAATAATTTCGGTTAGGGCTGTTTCGGCCTCTTCTTCCAGCTCGGGAGTAATTTTATAGCTTAGCTGACGCTCTTCGGGTGGTACGTATTCAGGGTAGGTTTTACGTACCTGTTCCAGCGCCATTTCATATACTAAACTGCTGTGGTGAAGTCGAAGTGTATAGACCAGCGCATCGAATATTACTTCCTGCGACTGATACTGTCCGGGAAACTGAATGTGTACACATTCGCCTTCTTCGAGCGTATCCAGATCGTCGTCTTCAACATACACAAACGATTTGCCCTCCTGGCGGCACTCTTCTTTGAGTGCATTGATTTCCTCAGGGTCGTACCCTTCATTTTTGTAGTTTGCCATGAGGCAAAGCTAATGGATAATGCAGAATGCACAATGGATAATCAACAGGAGCAGCTTCTGGCTTACTACCGATTCAGTTTGCGCTCAGCCATTCGTGCACAACGGCTTCGGCCAAATCAACGGCCGTTTCCATAGGCCGAAGATCCAGATTTCCAAACGTATCGTCGGGTTGATGAATCCGCGGCATTTGACCGTTGGCGTCCAACGCACAAAGGGCCAGAACCGGAATCCGATTCCGCACGAACCATACGCTATCGAAGTCGGCGGTATGCCATTGGCCAACTTGCGTTCGCCCCCGGAATGCCTCTTTCTCAATAAGTTGGCGAGCTATTTGGGTTGCCACATTGTTGTAACGAATTGGCTCAAGCGTTCCGGTTTGTTCAATGATGGTGAGTTTGCCAGCGCCGAGTGTATCGAAATTAATGACTAATGTTTGGGCGCGATTCCACTCTTTTTTGTGAGCCTGAACGTAATAATACGCCCCGATCATCCCGACTTCTTCAGCACTGGTCAGTACGACTTCTATGTCTGTATCAGCCAAATTTGCCTGCCGAAGACGGTCGGCTGTGGCCAGGGCGGCTGCTACGCCGGTTGCATTATCGCTGGCTCCGTTGGTATACCCTTTACGCCAGTAACCCATAGTGCCGACAAAAGCCTGCCCCGCGAAATAGATCATGAATCCGTACCGCAGATACGTAATGTAGGGCTGGCCAACTCCCGCTACTTCCAAAAGTGCAGTTAAGGCGGCAAGTACCATAAATCCTAATGAAATGATCAGCGATAAACGAAAATTTGCCTGTTGTTTCGGGCTGTACAGCAACGACACCGGCGCCGTATCATAGTGTGCCATCAGAATCAGTTTTCGGTTTTTGCCGCCTTCCTGACGCCCCGGCCAGCGGCCAATCACGTTATGAGCTGTATGCTGAGCCGGAAACTTAGTGATAAAGGAATACTGCCAGTTAAAATAGCGCCAGGCCAGCAACGTAAAATAACCCACCAGACCAATTGCCACGCCCGAAACCGGCACCAGTGCCAAACTAACCAGCAATCCGCCAAGGAGCCAGTATACAATCGTTACGTAGGATTTGGGCGTTTGAAACGACTCCATTCGGGTTTTTGCCCCTATATCGGTCAGATACGTTTGCAGAAGCCGGGCCGCTTCGGCTCCCTGCGGAGTGGCTGCCCCCGATGCGGTAAGGCGGAAAGAGCACGAAGAAGGGTATCAACCATAACGAAAAGGGCTATCAGTCAGCAAATGTCATAAAAAACGCTGCGACACGTAGTATCGCAGCGTTTTTTATAATAAACCTTAGTAATTATCGCTTCACGAATCGCTGACGTACTGCCTGACCCGAAACCGTTGTTACGTCTATAATGTACACCCCAGCAGGCAGCGACCGGACATCCAGCCACTCACTTTTACCTTCCTGACTCATGACCTGTACACCACCTGCGTTGTAAACCCGCAACTGATCAATCGACTGGTTAGCTGACAATTTTAGCGTCAGCTGCTCGACTACCGGATTGGGATACACCACCACGGAAAGGGAAGTTGAAACCTCATGCCATACCGAGATAATGCGGGAATAACTAGTGCGGCCATCAACATCTACCTGCTTCAGGCGGTAATACATCAACTCCGATTGTGCGCCAATCTCATCGACAAAACCATAAGTCTGTACGGCGGAAGTGGTGCCTTTTCCGTTTACCCGGCCTATAGTCTCAAAGCTTTTGGCAACACTGCTACGCTGGATTTCGAAATGGTCATTCTCTTTCTCCCATGAGGTTATCCAGCTCAGTTCATTTCCTTTGTTCGCAATCCATTTCCCCTCGAATGACACCAGATTTACTGGCAACGGGCTACGTAATACCGATGCGATAACCAGATTATAATCTTCAACTTCTCCATCGCTGGCTGCTCCGGTTGGCTCGGCTACCTCAGCTGCGTTTGTGCCAATTCGGAAACGCATGTAGGTTTGTCCGTCTGTCAGACCGCTCAAATCCGTCCAATTCAGCTTGACCTGCACAAGTCCACTGCCTTGAGAGGATGGAACGATAACCTGTGCCCGCTCACTGGATTCGAACGTACCATTTCGATTGAAATCGATCCAGCCGCTCAAGGTCGCGTCGGCTCCGGTTTGATTTTTCACAGCCAGCGTAGCCGTACAGGACGTACTGTTCGTGGCCACATCTGGCGGGTTAACCAATCCTTCTTCATCATCAAACATTGGCCCCGAAAAATCAGATGCATCATCACCGTCAGCCAGTTCAGATGGTTGTCCATTAGCTTCAGCATCCATATAATTCCCTAACGTCAACTTAGTTACAACGTCATTATATACATGACGGGCACCATTACCGCTTACTGAGGTGCCATAACTAGCCGGTGCATCGCCATAATCATATTGCGGAGCTTCGATCATCAGGCTATAATCATCTACCGAGCCATCGTTGGCTAAACCGGTCGGATTTGCTACCTCAGCGGCAGTTGTAGCTACCCGGAAGCGGGCATAGGTACGTCCTTCGGTCAATCCACTCAATCCGCTCCAGGAAAGAATCAGATTCCTGTCATCAGCCGCGATTACAGACTGTGCGCGCTCACTGGATTCGAAAATCCCGTTTCGATTAAAATCAATCCAGCCGCTTAACATCGCATTGGCTCCCGAGGTGTTCAGTACATTCACCCGGACACTGTAAGCTGTTTTTGCGGTTGTTAACCTATACGGAAAACTCACGGCCGTTTCGCCGGCATCCGCATCCGCAAGAACGGATGGCTGCCCATCGGCGTCGGCACTGCAATCCAAAGGACCTAACAGCACCTGATTGTTATTGATCAGATGGCGAGCCCCGTTGGCAGCTAATAAGGTTCCATAACTAGCCGGAGCATCGCCAAAATCATACTCATCTTTCAGCTGCATTCTGTAATCTTCCACTTCGCCGGTATTGGCGAATCCGGTTGGGCTGGCTACTTCGGCCGAATTGTTAGCTACCCGAACACGTGCAAACGTCCATCCCTCGGTTAGTCCGTTCAAGTTGCTCCAGGTCAATGACACAACCGTACCGTTATAATGAGCCAGATTGGGGGTCGTCGGAACAACAGTCTGGGTTCGCTCATTCGGGTCGAACACACCATTCCGGTTGAAATCGATCCAGGCACTTACGGTAGCATCGGAACCTGAATTGTTGTAAACACTTATTTTCAGGGTATACGTCGCTTTGGAAAGGCAAACAGCCGGAAATCCATTGACCAGGCCATCCTCATCATTTTGATACGTAGTAACATTTCCATCCTGGTCATACGTATCGTCTCCGTTGGCCATAGAGCCGGGTCGGCCATCAGATTCGGAATCATAATAACTCCCAAATCCACCACCCAAATACACACGGGTAAAAGGTGTATGGCGGGCACCGTTGCTACTCAGTAAGGTACCATAACTATCCGGTGCATCACCAAAATCAAGAGATTGAGCCTGAGCGTGTACACTGGGTAACAGCCAGGTACATGCCAGCAGTTGTGCGGCCAGCAAACCACAGGCATGACGTCGAAAGAAGACGTTTTCCAACATGAGTCTATCAAGGATATGAGGCAAGTAATCTGAACTGATGGTAGGCCACTAACCAGTTGGGTTACAACAGAGAATTGGCTAATTCATCAATTTAGACCCCTAGTTCGCACTTATGTCACGAAAAACGGCTAATTGGTAGCGGAAATCAACTAAGCGGTAGTATACTAGCCCTGTAGTTTACCAATGGAAAGTATTGTATTAGCAAAGAAACCAGAAGTTCAGGTGAAGTGACTCTAACCGTGAGTAATCAATAACTACTAGACATCATTGCTCACGGCTCAGGTTTTTTAAAGATTATCTCAGGATCAAGGTTGGCTTCCCGCATTAGTTCCATGCCGTACAGCCGGATCGTGGCAATAACAGGAATTACCCGTTTACCTTTTTCAGTCAATGTGTATTCTACTTTGGGTGGCACTACCGGATAGACGGTTCGCGTAACAAACCCATTTGCTTCCAGCTCGCGGAGTTGAGTGGAGAGCATTTTATGCGAAATGTGGGGCAAATATTTTTTTAGTTCGCTGTACCTCAATACGGTCTTCTTTTCGAGCCGCCATAAAATGGGCATTTTCCAGGTACCGCCAATATGGTGCATGGCGTATTCGACAGGATTATAAAATACACGGCCATTATCGGTGAAGTCAGGCATAATTAGTGTCAGTTTTTTGGGCTCGCGTAATAATTCATCTGTAGATGATCGTAGCAACGTATCATCGGATAATCAGGATAGTTAGCAACAAGCTGATTATCAGTTACTCTCTAAAATGATAGTATCCTACAAAAAAGTGTATTTGAATACAAATGTATTATAAGCGATCACATTTGTACTACGCTTTTGCGAACAATCAAACCCAACTACAAATACCATGAGCTTAAAAGATCCTAACATCGTCAAACGCATTAAGCGCGTTGCCATTGTTATTGCTAACTCTACGTTATCAACCACCACTGGCTGGCCCGTTGGCTTCTGGTGGAGTGAGCTTACTCATCCGTATTATGAGTTTACGGAAAAAGGGTATCAGGTAGAGATTTTCAGCCCCGACGGCGGCAAGTGCGAAGCCGATGCTATGAGCGATCCCAACGATGCCAGTGGCTACTCGTCCAGCGATCTTATTTCACAAGGATTTATTCACACTGAGAAACTGCGGTCGCTGGTTGATAACACCAAACCCATTGCGGATTTGAACATCGATGAATTCGATGCCCTGGTCGTGGCGGGCGGTCAGGCACCTATGTTCTCGTTCGAGCATGCGACAGCTCTGCAAGATAAGTTTGTTGCATTCTACGAATCAGGGAAAATCACGGCCGCGCTCTGTCATGGGGTAGCCATCCTGCGTTACGTTAAAGGATCGACCGGCGAGTATCTCGTTAAGGGAAAGACCGTTACC
Organism: Spirosoma sp. KNUC1025; assembly: GCF_045160025.1. Classification (GTDB taxonomy): domain Bacteria; phylum Bacteroidota; class Bacteroidia; order Cytophagales; family Spirosomataceae; genus Spirosoma. The sequence goes on along the minus strand of NZ_CP087139.1, from coordinate 3,958,258 downwards.
GGATTTGCAAATGTTGAAGAAGATTTTGCGGATAACGCCGTTTGGGAGTATGGCCTGCTATCACGCGATAAACACGTAATGCCCTGGCGGATTGAAGATGAATTAAAGAAAATGGGCGCAAATTTCGTACAGGCTGGTTTATGGCGGGGATTCGCCATCCGCCACGGCAACCTCATTACGGGCCAACAAAATTTTAGTGGGGCAGAAACAGCGAAAGCCATCATCGAAGCTTTAGGAGAGTAACACCCGGTTATACAAGGGCTGAAGACTGGCGAAGAGCACCAGGGAATGTTACTCCTTTCCCAAATGAAAGTCTAACTTAGGCTCTGTTTAAGCGAGCATTTTTTTATCAAAACCATTATTCACAAACATGACAACTCAAGAGATAGCCGACCGTTTGGTGGCCCTTTGCCGGGAAGGCAAATACGAACAGGCTCAACGGGAGCTTTACAGCCAGGAGGCTAAAAGTATTGAACCCGCCGGCAATCCGGGGATGCAAACCGTTCAGGGGCTGGATGCTATTATTGAAAAAGGTAATCAGTTTCAGGCCATGATTCAGGAATTACACGGTGGCAGCGTTGATGGACCGCTTGTGGCAGGAAATCAAATTGCGCTGACTATCAGTCTCGACGCTACGTTCAAAGACGGCAATCGCATGAACATGAACGAAATTGCTGTGTACACCGTCCAGGACGGGAAAATCGTTCAGGAGCAGTTCTTTTATTAGGTTTTCTGTATTCGCCAGGGCTGGTCGATACAGGTATTCTTCGGTATCAGCCAGCCTTCCTGTTATCTATCGTATACGACAAACATATGAATATCGCAATTATTGGTGCTGGCAACGTCGGAGGAGCCTTGGCGCAGGCTTTGATTCGGGCAGGCCATACGGTGATCGTGGGTGCTAACGTCCCGCTTTCCGAAAAATCAATCAAACTAGCGACCAAAATTGGCGAAGACCGTTTTACCAACGTGCGGTCGGCGGTTGCTCAGTGTGAAGTAGTTGTACTAGCCACTCCGGCGATGAAGGCCATTGACGTAACGCAGCAGTTAGGCGACACGGCAGGCAAAGTGATTATTGATACGATGAATACGGTACGTGGCATGGGGCCGGCCGGCTTCACGAATACATCCGATGCTATTCTGGCTCATACGGCTACAACCGATGTAGTAAAGTGCTTCAATACGACCGGCTTCGAAAATATGCTCAATCCAATTTATCAGGGCGAAGGCATTGATATGTTCATGGCGGGCAGTAGCCAGCGCGGAAAAGCCATAGCCGCCCAGTTAGCCAAAGATATTGGGTTTGCCGAGTGCTACGATATGGGTGGCAACAACAACTTTGGTCTGCTGGAGCAACTCGCCTTAAGCTGGATAACACTCGCCCTTTTTCAGGGCTATGGACGTAACATGGCTTTTAAGGTGGTAAAACGATAAACCCATTAATTCTAAACATTTATGTATGTAGGCAAAGATTTCAAATTGAAACTTCTCTGGCATTTTGCGCGCAGGAATCTGCTACGTACTATGCTGGTGAGTATCGTAGCCTGTCTTTTATACAAGGTTGCTGGCTGGGACTTTGTCGCCATTTCCTTTCTGCCAATCGCTACCATCGGTACAGCCGTTGCCTTTTATGTAGGCTTTAAAAACAATCAGGCGTACGATCGCTTATGGGAAGCGCGTCGACTTTGGGGCAGTATTACCAACACCAGCCGTACGCTGGCGGCTATGGTTATTGCCATCATTCCCGACAAGGAAACACAGCGGGAGTTTATGTACCGTCATATTGCATGGGTTAATATTCTACGGCTTCAGCTCCGGAAAAATATTCCCTGGGCAACCAGTAAAGAAAGCCTGCATCAGGATTACCTGTCAGAAGCCAATGAGCTGGAAAAGTTTGACGAAGGTCTGAAAAATATTTTCCGGGACATGGGCCGTATGGACTACTACGAGGTAATGGCCGGGCGAAGTAATACGGCCATTCATGTCTTAAAAAAGCAGATACACGAGTTCGGACGGCTCAAAAAAGCGGGTATTATCGACGACTATGAACACTCGGATTATGTAAAGCAAATTGGTGAACTATTCAATCATCAGGGAGGCTGCGAACGCATCAAAACCACGCCACTTTTCCGTCAGTACAGTATTTTCAGCCGGGTGTTTGTCATTCTGTTTATTTTTCTGCTGCCCTTCGGTTTGCTGAAAGAAATGGACAAACTAGGCACTTATGGCGTATGGCTTACCATTCCTTTCAGTATGCTCATTAGCTGGGTCTTTTTCACGATGGAGCAGATCGGCGAATTCAGCGAAAACCCGTTCGACAACAGCGTCAACGACATCCCCATTTCTACTATCTGCCGAAACATCGAGATCGAAATTCGCGAGTTTCTGGGTGATGCTAAGATTCCGGAAAAACTCAATCCTGTCGAAGACATACTGCTGTAAAAATCAGAACCGGGATTCTTGCGATTATTCTGATTACCCTGATTTTTGGCTTTCACAAAAAGCTGAAAGCAAATCATAGTCGGTCAGAAAAATCACAAAAATCCCGGTTCTGATTACTTCACGAACAACAGTTCCCTGTATTTCACCAGCGGCCAGTCTTCGTCATCGACAACCTCTTCCAGCTTGTCAACTTCATACCGGATGATGTCGAAATGGTCTTTTACTTCTGTAGCGTATAGGCGGGCGCGTTCGGCGGTATCCGTTACGTTATTGGCCTTTTTACGGGACTCAATCATGGATTCAACCCCTTTCTTGATCACGATAACGCGGGTCGAAATTTCGCGCAGAATATCTTTGATCGGTTCGGCTTCGGCAACCATTCCCAACTCAACCAAATGCCGTGCCGTTTCCGCTAATTTATGCTGATACTTCAGCGCTGTCGACACTACGTGGTTCAGGGCTAAATCGCCCATCACCCGCGATTCAATCTGGACGTTTTTGATGTATTTCTCAAGTTCTATTTCATAGCGGGATTCTACTTCAGCATGATTCATAACGCCGGTCCGCTCGAAAAGTGCAAGCGATTCCGGCTGCACATACACAGTGAGTGCTTCGGGTGATGACTTGATATTGGATAACCCCCGTCGAGTTGCTTCTTCAACCCAATCGTCAGAATAGCCATTGCCCTCAAACAGAATCCGTTTGGAATTAGCGTAGTACTCTTTCAGGATATCGACGATGGCCAGTTCTTTCTTTTCTCCGCGCGCCAATCGTCCATCAAGATCTGTTTTAAACCGGTTGAGCTGATCGGCGACAATGGCATTAAGCACGGTCATGGTCGATGCGGAGTTGGCGGAACTGCCTACGGCCCGAAACTCAAATTTATTCCCGGTAAAGGCAAAAGGCGAGGTTCGGTTGCGGTCGGTATTGTCACGCATCAAGCTCGGAATGCGATTGAGCCCCAATTTGTAATACACATTATCGCCCTTATTGACCGTTACTTCGGATTTGGTTTCCAGATCCGTCAACGCCTGGGTTAGCGTTTCTCCCAGAAACACCGACATGATAGCGGGTGGGGCTTCATTGGCTCCGAGCCGATGTTCATTACCGGCCGAGGCAATGCTGGCTCTGAGGAGATCGGCATTATCGTGAACAGCCTTGATTACGTTGACCAGAAAGGTAAGAAAGCGTAACGTCTCTTTGGGTTTTGAACTGGGAGCGAGTAAGTTAACGCCCGTATTTGTTCCCATCGACCAGTTGTTATGCTTACCGCTTCCGTTTATACCCGCAAATGGTTTTTCGTGAAAGAGCACCTTCAGGTTATGCTTTTCGGCTATTTTCTCCATCAGGTCCATGAGCAACGCATTATGATCGATGGATAAATTCACCTCTTCGAAAGTGGGAGCAACCTCAAACTGTCCGGGGGCTACCTCATTATGGCGCGTACGAACGGGCATGCCCAATTTCATCGACTCAAACTCGAAATCGACCATGAACGCATTGACACGGGGCGGAATCGACCCAAAATAGTGATCTTCTAGTTGTTGCCCACGGGCGGGTTGATGGCCGAACACGGTCCGGCCGGCCAGTACCAGATCAGGCCGGGCGTAAAACAGGGCGCGGTCAACCACAAAATATTCCTGTTCGGGTCCGAGGGTAGGAATTACTTTGGTAATGTTCCGGTCGAAGTATTGACAAACGGCTGTAGCCGCTTTATCTAACGTATTAAGTGCTTTCAGCAAGGGAGTTTTGTAATCCAGAGCCTCACCGGTGTATGAAATAAAGACCGATGGAATGCAGAGCGTTTTGCCCCCCGCGCCGTTGTCCATCAGAAAGGCGGGTGAACTGGGGTCCCAACCCGTATAGCCGCGAGCCTCGAACGTATTGCGTAGTCCTCCGCTGGGAAACGACGATGCATCGGGTTCCTGCTGCACCAGCGCACTCCCTTTGAATTTCTCCATGGCTTTGCCATCGGCCCCAACATCAAAAAATGCGTCGTGTTTTTCGGCAGTTTCACCGGTTAACGGCTGAAACCAGTGGGTGTAGTGTGTCGCCCCTTTCGATGTAGCCCACGATTTCATGGCGCCTGCTACTTCGTCGGCGATGGCGCGGTCTATCTGACCGTTTGTGTTGATGGCTTCGGTAACTTTTAGGTACGCTTCCGGCGAGAGCAGCGACCGCATAACTTCATTGCTAAAGGTGTAACTACCAAAAAAATCGCCGACACGCTCAGTTGGAGCAGCTACGGGCATAGCCTGGCGATTCTGAGCTATTTCAAGGGCTTTAAACCGAAAATTTGACATTGATACGGTTCGGGGTGTTTAGGATTAATTTTCGCCAAACATACGCCCCTTCTTTCAGTAAGAGAATACTCCCTTTCTATTTTTTGATTCTGCCTACTGAATTGGCCAGCCAGGGAGTTCGACATAAAGTCTTAAAACGAAACATGCCGTATTGTACAAGACCGTCCGCAAAGGATCAGGTCGATACATAAAGACACAAGGCGGCTTGCTCCATTGCAAAAAAAGTACTGTCAATCAGAGAGTAAGAACAAGTTTTTGTAACTATGCAATGATCAAGTTCCTCCCTAAACCTTAACTCAATCCGAATATGGTTCTACAACCGGAATCCGGCCCCACCCTACCGACGGAAAACCAGAAATCCAAACGTTCAGCGCTACTAGTTGGCAGTATGCCGTTCGATGATGAAACAACCTGTATGAGTCGGGCTTTAGACGTACTGGGTCCTGCTTTGTTTAGCTTACCCGACGGCGAAATAGGCGACAAAACGCCTGCCTTCCCGAAAGGAAATCGCATTGCCTGGGTAGTATACGCCATCGAAAAATTGACAGGCGACACCGACAGCTGGGAAATTATTAAACAACCTGTTCGGGGAGAGGATGGTATGGCGATTGACTATAACCAGTTTCAAAAGCTCAAGCCTAAACATTCTCCGGCCAATATGCCTCACCATGTTCAACTAGGGTACGATGCGTTTGCCCGGCAGAGTTATCCAATTTTCCGGCGGTTACGAGACCAACACAATCTGCCTGGCCTGAAATTTCAAATGGGCGTTCCGACAGGTTTCGCCATGGGATTTGCTTTTGCGAGTCAGATACAGTGGCTACGTTACACCAAAGCGTTTAACACAATTATCGCCCGCGAAGTAAATGCCGTATTGGCCGAAATTGGCCACGATGTACTTATCCAGATTGAAGTGCCACCAGAGTTATATGCTGCTTACATGCTGCCCTCGCCACTGATGAGTTTAGCGTTGATTCCTATAAAAGACTTATTGTCGAAAATCAATCCGGGTGCACAGATCGGTATGCATTTATGCCTGGGCGATTTTCACAATGAAGCGCTCGTTCATCCGAAAACGCTGACTAAAATGGTTAGCTTCTCGAATCGTTTGGTTGACGAGTGGCCTTCGCAGCATACATTGGCCTACATCCATTATCCATTTGCAGAAGCCGGAACGCCCCCATCAACGAACGCAACGTATTACGCTCCGCTTAAAAACATACAGCTCCCGGCGGCAACGCGATTTGTTGCCGGTTTTGTGCATGAGAAACGTAGCGTAGCCGAAAACATCGACATTCTAAAAAGCATAGAATCGGCGCGTGGTCAGTACGTTGATGTAGCCAGCTCATGCGGACTTGGGCGCCATTCGCCGGAAACGGCCGATTACTTACTCAAGTTAACGGCTCAGTTAACAAACCTTTCCTGATGATCGCTATTCTTCGCTGGAGAGCAAACCTGTTACACCGAAAAGCATCGTTCCTAAAATTTTGGGGCCGAATTTTTTCCCGGTAAACCGGCCAAACTCGCTCATCCATTTAGCTTTCTCCAGAATCTTTTCTCCAGTGTCTTTGAGGGCTTCTGAAGTGTCTTTCCCAGCAGCTTTCCTGTTCATATACATAACAGGAGCTCCCAAACTCATTATGGAAATGCCTACGATTGCTCCGGCTACTGCACCGATGGTGCCTGATACAGCTTTACCGGTTTCTTCGAACTGTTTCCACTTTTCTTCGAAATCATAGTCTTTTGCGTCCATGACATTTCTTGTTAAAATTCAGAAAATAAGGTAGTTAAAGGGGTCTAAAAGTACGTATTGAACCCCAATATCAAGTAAAAATATTTGTTAATAAAACGCGCAAAAAAAGCCCGGCCACTTACGCGGCCGGGCTTTTGAAAATTATATAAGGAAGCTTATGCCGTTTCCAGCACGTCAGCCGACTTAACAGTTTTGATGATCACTGCTGCAACTTTGTAAGGATCAGCCGCCGAGTTTGGACGACGATCTTCCAGCCAGCCTTTCCAGCCGCGCTCTACCGTAGCAATTGGGATACGGATCGAAGCGCCCCGGTCAGAAACACCGTAGGAGAATTGATCGATCGACTGCGTTTCGTGCTTACCCGTTAGGCGTTGCTCGTTGTCAGCACCATATACCGCGATGTGTTCTTTGATAACATCAGCAGGCGAGAAGGCTTCGCAAATTTTCGAATACACTTCTTTGCTGCCAGCTGTGCGGAGTGTTGTGTTCGAGAAGTTGGCGTGCATCCCTGAGCCGTTCCAGTCGGTAGCGCCCAGCGGCTTGCAGTGCCAGTTGATCGAAATACCGTATTTCTCACCGATTCGCTCCAGAATATAGCGGGCAACCCAGATCTGATCACCGGCTTCTTTAGCGCCTTTGGCAAAAATCTGGAATTCCCACTGACCTGTTGCTACTTCGGCATTGATACCTTCTACGTTCAGACCGGCATCCAGGCAAGCATCCAGATGCTCTTCGACAATATACCGTCCATAGGCATTTTTAGCTCCTACTGAGCAGTAATAAGGCCCCTGACCACGCTTCGGAAAACCTTCAGCCGGGAATCCAAGTGGCTTATCAATTGATTCATCCCACAGGAAGTACTCCTGCTCGAAACCAAACCAGAAATCGTTGTCATCGTCTTCAATCGTTGCGCGACCATTCGACTCATGGGCAGTGCCATCAGCGTTTAATACTTCGCACATAACGAGGTAACCATTCTTACGTTGTGGGTCTGGGCAGATGAAAACGGGTTTCAGCAGACAGTCCGACGAGCCGCCGGGAGCCTGCTCGGTCGAAGAACCATCAAACGACCACATTGGGCAGTCTTCCAGTTTGCCCGAGAAATCGCCTTCAATTTTGGTTTTTGAACGCAGGCTTTGGGTGGGCTTGTAGCCATCGAGCCAAATGTACTCTAACTTCGACTTTGCCATGATTACAGTGGAATTGAATTGAATAGGGATTTGTAACAAGACTTTCAGCAAATATAATGCGTCATTACAATAAATTATAATTGCCGATAAAGCCTTCAACCATATTTTTTACTGTTTTTGCGGAAATATTATAATTAAAATTCGTTTGGTACAGTAAAATACCATATTTAGCGCCAAATTTTATTACATTCTAATTTTACCCACTTAGCAGCAAAACCCAGCAAATCAGTACGGTATAACTATGAATAGGGGCTAGTTATCAATGAAAACTAGTCAATTTTAGCAAAAACAGGTTATCACATAGTATAAACTTACTACGTACTTAACACTGTTGCATCGAACAGTAACTGAAATAAGTTTTTGGGTATGGATTGCCGGTGTAAAATCAGAAGTCGGCAATCAGATTCGTCTTGAACAACTTAATGGCTATCGCCAGCAGGATAATACCGAATATTTTGCGCAGTACTTCCAGTCCGCCTGAACCGAGCCGGGTTTCGAACCAGCCCGACGAACGTAGCACAACATAAATCAGGATCAGATTGAGAATAATACCGATGATGATATTGACAATCTGGTACTCCGCCCGAAGCGAAATAATCGTCGTTAACGTACCGGCTCCGGCAATTAGCGGAAAAGCAATAGGTACGATATGTGTAGCCCCTCCGGAACTTACTTCCGATTTGAAAATGGTGCGGCCCAGAATCATTTCGAGCCCGATCAGGAAAATGATGAGCGCACCAGCCACCGCAAACGATGCTACGTCAACCCCAAATAACTTCAGTATTCGTTCACCCACAAACAGAAAAGAAATCATCAGTGCACCTGACGCAAACGTTGCCCGTTCCGACTCGATTTTACCGGTCTTTTTCCGTAGATCGATAATGACTGGCAATGAACCGACTACGTCGATTACTGAAAACAGAATAAGCGTAACGGAAATGACTTCTTTCAGGTTGAACATATCTCGACTGTGCGGGTAAAGTGCCCGCGTTACGTAAACGACCGCAAAAACTGCCGCAAAGTTCCTATATCTTCATCGGTGATAGCGGGAAAATTGGCAATTCGAAAGGTAGTATTTTTCCAATCGCCATACCCATTACCCAATGTAATGCCCGCTTGCTGGGCCGCTGTTTTAATAGCCTTTATTGCAGATTCGGAGCCTTCAACGGCAATTACTGTATCAGACCGGATAGCGGGATCAGGAATAAGAAGTCTGAACCGATCGGGCGAATCGGGCAATTCTCGTTCAAAAAAAGTGTACCAGTCGGTGGCCCGTTTTTTGGTCAAAGCGCTTACACTGGCGATAGGCGACACCTGCTGCATAACCCGCATCAGCAGATAAATACCCAGGCCATTTGGCGTGTAGGGCGTTTGAAATTTTGAGAAGTTTTCGTGGATAAACAGCAGACTGTTGTAATGAGTATTCTCCCCGATCTCCTCGGCCCGTTTTAGCGCAGCAGGCGAATAAATCAGCACGGCCAATCCCGCGGGCAAACCAAAACATTTTTGCACCGAAGCGAACCAGACATCGGCCAGTGCCCAGTCGAACGTAATACCGGCCATGGAAGAAACAGCATCTACAGCAATCAGTCCGGAGAAATCACGCCGGAACTGCGCCATTGTGTCCCGGTTCACCTGCGTACCATTCGAGGTTTCGTTCTGAACGATGCACAGTACGTCGGCTTCGCTCAGATTTATCGGCGGCTTGATTCGGTACGCATATTCAGCCCACTTTTTTCCGAACGCTCCACTGTGCGGATGCAAACTGGCTTCTGCCGTCAATGACTGGGCCACGATCTCCCAGCACTCGGTAGCTGACGAAACAAACGCAATGTGATAATCAGCCGGAATAGCGAGTTTTTCGTGAAGCAACTCAATGGTTTCTTTCACGATATCCATAAACCCACCGCTCCGGTGGTTAAGACTGACAATTCCCTCCCTCACCGCATCAGCCGCATAATCAGCTACCTGCGGGTAAACTTTGGAAGGACCGGGGTAGAAAGTGATCATAACTAAATGATGAATGATGAATGATGAATGATGAATGATGAATGATGAATGATGAATGATGAATGATGAATGATTCTACAACAAATAATTTATCATTTATCATTCGTCAATAAGTATCGGATTGCCAGCTCATATCCCATCAGCCCGAGGCCGACCACAACGCCTTTGCATTTGGCTGACAGATAGCTGTGGTGCCGAAACGACTCTCGGGCATGTACGTTCGAAATATGCACTTCTATTGCCGGAGCTGTTACGGCCGAGAGTGCATCCGCAATGGCAATGGACGTGTGCGTGTACGCTCCGGCATTAATCACAATCCCATCGATGTCGAAGCCCAGCTCGTGGATTTTATCGATCAGTTCTCCTTCGTGATTCGACTGAAAATACCGAAGTTGCACGTTAGGAAACATGTCTTCGATGGTTTTGAGGTAGTCGACAAACGAGCGATTGCCATAAATAGTCGGTTCGCGCTTGCCTAACAGGTTGAGGTTCGGGCCGTTAATAATGAGAATCTGTTTCATACTAATTGAATCATGGATACTGAGTGATGGACAATGATGGATGGGAATCTCAGCAGACACCCATTATTTATTTTACATTTTCCATTATTCATTCACCGTCTTATGTGGCAAAGTTATATAAACGCCTTCAAGAACTACCTTAAACTCGAACGGTCGCTGGCCGAAAATTCGGTCGAAGCGTATCTGCACGACGCCGAAAAACTATACGAGTACGTACTGCTTACTAACCCCGACCTGAACCCCATGCAGGTTACGGAAAAAGAGTTGATAAATTTCCTGAAATACCTGGGCGAGTTGGGTTTGTCGGCGCATAGCCAGGCGCGGATGTTATCGGGAATGAAATCATTTTTTAAATACCTGGTGCTCGAAAATCTGATTCAGCACGACCCGACTCAGATGCTGGAAGCGCCTAAACTTGGCCGTAAACTGCCCGACACCCTGAGTTTTCCGGAAATAGAAGACATCCTGGCCGCTATTGATCTGTCGACGCCGGGCGGTACCCGCGACCGGGCTATGCTTGAAGTGCTGTATAGTTCGGGGCTACGTGTTTCTGAGTTGCTGAACCTGAGGCTGACCAACTGTTTTTTCGATGCGGGTTTCGTTCGGGTTATTGGCAAAGGCGATAAAGTCCGACTGGTGCCGATTGGCGAGGATGCCATGCATTACACCCGCATCTATGTTGAGCATGTACGTAGCCGGCTGGATGTGCAAAAAGGCGATGAAGACACTATTTTTCTAAATCTGCGCGGAAAGCAGCTCTCGCGAATTTCGGTCTTCACCACCATCAAGAAACTGGCTTCGGAAGTGGGGATCAAAAAAACAATCAGTCCGCATACCTTCCGACATTCGTTTGCTACGCACCTGATCGAAGGCGGAGCCGACCTGCGGGCGGTGCAGCAAATGCTTGGCCATGAATCCATCACGACAACCGAAATCTATACCCACCTCGACCGCGATTATTTACAACAAACGCTACGCGAATTTCACCCAAGAGCCGGTAGCGGACTACGGGGAACGGGTCGAGCTGGTCGCCGGGAATAATTTACGTAGCAGACAATATTCAACCTGACCTCTAAATCTCAACCAGATGACGAACACACTTCCATCACAAAAACATCTTTTTAGTCTGCCTGAAGGTATTCATTATTTAAACTGTGCCACGCGCGGCCCACTTAGCCGGTCCGTCGAACAGGCTGGTCATGACACCCTTACCCGCCAGGCTAACCCCTTTGGCCTTCGCCCCGACGATTTTTTCAATGGAGCCATCCACGTTCGCGAACTGTTCTCCCAGCTCATCAACAATCCTGATCCTGACCGTATTGCCGTTATACCTGCCGTTTCATACGGGATGGGCGTCGTAGCCCGTAACCTGCCCCTAAAACCTGGCTTCCAGAAAGGGAAACGTATTGTATTGATCGGGGATGAATTTCCAAGTGATGTGTACGCCTGGGGACGAGTATGTGACGAACTTGGACTGACTACAACCATCGTCGACGTACCGGACGGGTTTCCGAAGGGACAGGTCTGGAATGAACGGCTGCTGGAAGCCATCGGCCCCGACACGACCGTAGTGGTAGTGCCGCCCGTTCACTGGATGTACGGCATTCGTTTTGATCTCGAAGCCATTGGTCAGCGCGCCCGCGATGTAGGCGCCTGGTTGGTCATAGATGGTACGCAGGCAATTGGCGCTTTACCATTCGATCTCGAAGCGGTTCAGCCTGATGCCGTTATTTGTGCGGGCTATAAGTGGCTCATGGGCCCCTATTCGCTGGGTCTGGCCTATTACGGCCCTGCTTTCGACGAAGGAATACCGCTTGAAGAAAGCTGGATGAACCGACTCGACAGCAATCAGTTTCATCGGCTGATGGATTATCAACCCGCGTATCGCCCGAAAGCGTATCGGTACAACGTTGGCGAGCATTCGCACTTTCTCCAGATGCCCATGCTTGAAACATCTTTAGGCCAGCTCATCGACTGGCAACCAGCACGTATTCAGGATTACACACAGCAGCTCATGACCGATGCCTGGCCTGCTCTCGAAAAGCTGGGCTGTACTATCGAGCCGGAAAATGGCAGTCAGGGACGTAGCCATCACCTCGTTGGCTTATGGTTACCCGCCCAGGCTGATCCCATGACGGTTCAACAATCATTGCTGGCCAGTAATGTATCGGTATCCGCACGAGCACGTGTCCTGCGTATTGCCCCTCATTTATACAACACCAGCGATGATGTTGAGGCATTGGTCAACGTACTGAAAACGGTTTTAGCCTAATTGTGCAATACGTAACGGAAGCAAAGGCACTACTGATTTTTTGTAGGAGCCATTACTTCCGCTACGTACTTTATAAAAACACCAAGCAAATACTCTTGTTCGATTTGGCCCCTTGCCAACAAATTCGATTTATATCGCTAGACTAAGCTTCATATAGTTCCAGCGGTAAATCGTCGGGGTCAGCGAAGAACGTAAAGCGTCGGCCGGTATGTTCATCCACACGGATTGGTTCAGTCATAACGCCCTGTTCAGTCAGATGTGATACAGCGGCATCTATATCGGCCACGGCAAACGCCAGATGACGCAGGCCAAGCGCTTCGGGCCGGGACGGGCGTTTGGGCGGGTTCGGAAACGAGAATAGCTCAATAACGTAGTGGTCATTCAGCGCCAGATCCAGTTTGTACGATTGGCGTTCGGCCCGGAAATATTCACCTAAAACCGATAATCCCAGAATTTCGGTGTAAAAATGCTTCGAGATCTGATAATCCGAGCAGATGATAGCTATATGGTGTACAGAGGTTAACTTCAACATGGTCAATACGTTAGGGTTCGAGCAATGTGTCGGCAGCCGCTGTATCTACAACGGTTCCGTCCTTAGCCGGTAGTGCCCGCTCCAATTCTTTGTGCTTGTTCCAGGGAGCCGTCGTGCGACTCGCCATATCGATAGCCAGCAAAGCCACGATGGTAGTGAAAACAACAAAAACGACGATGAAAATACGACGGTTACGGTTCACGCTAGTAAATGATGAATTGTGAATGAGTAATGATGAATGATGAATATGTAAATTGGCAAGTCACCGCATTCATCATTCATCATTACTCATTCATCATTAGTTGACAGTTGTTTCGGGGCAATTTTAAACGCTACGCTGCCCGTCCGTCCTGAAATGGCTGCCCACGACAGGTTGTCGAACGAAACGGCTACTACAGCTCCTTTACCCATTGAGCCAATATTCTGATGAGTCAGAAATTCAGCCAGATACGATACGTCGGGATTGTGTCCAACAATCATGGCCGATTGAGCCGAATCCGAAACCGCATTGATTGCAGCCAGATAAGCTTTTGGACCACCTTCATACAGTGTTTCATTAAACGCAATTTGATCTAAATCGAATCCGATCTGTTCAGCAATACCTGTTGCCGTTTCGCTGGCACGGGGGGCCATACTGCTCAGTATCACATGCGGCAAAACACCCTTTCCTTTTAGATAACGGCCCATTCGGGCGGCAGCCATAATGCCGTCGGACGTTAATTTTCGATCAAAATCGGACATGAATATGGCCCGATCTTCAGCTTTTGCATGACGGACAATATAAAGCGTAATAGACATACAGGTAGGGTTAGCGTCGGTTAATGAATGCAAAAATAGAACGGCAATTGGCACGGATTGCATGTAGGATGTGGATGAACGTTAAAATCTATGGACGATTCAGCCGACAATCCGTACTTTTGCGGCCATAACTATCCTTCGATTGTTGTTTCTGTATGAGTTATTTCCCTATTCAGCAATTATTAAAAGCTGCTCCTGTTGGCGCTACCATAACCGTGAAGGGGTGGGTCCGTACCAAGCGAGAAAGTAAAAATGCCGTTTTTATTGCCCTCAACGACGGGTCAACCATTAATAATATTCAGGCTGTCGCTGAAACCGGTCAACTCGCCGAGGAAACGCTTAAACTAATTACGACGGGTGCCTGCTTAGCAATTACAGGTCAGTTGGTTGAGTCGCAGGGAGCCGGGCAGGCCGTCGAACTAAAAATCAGTGACGTAACGATCTACGGCACTGCCGATCCTGAAAAATATCCGCTGCAACCTAAGCGGCACTCGCTGGAATTTTTGCGTGAGATTGCCCACCTGCGTCCACGTACCAATACGTTCAGCGCAGTGTTACGCATACGGCATGCACTGGCGTTTGCCATCCATAAGTATTTCAACGACAACGGCTTTTACTACCTCAACACGCCCATCATTACGGCCTCCGACGCTGAGGGAGCCGGAGAAATGTTTCGTGTCACGACGCTAGACGCCATCAAACCTCCTCTCAATGAAGACGGAAAGGTCGATTACAGCCTGGATTTTTTTGGTCGCGAAACGAACCTGACCGTATCGGGTCAGCTGGAGGGCGAGTTAGGTGCAATGGCCTTAGGGAAAATTTACACCTTCGGTCCCACATTCCGGGCTGAAAACTCGAACACAACCCGCCACCTTGCCGAGTTCTGGATGATTGAGCCCGAAATGGCGTTCTTCGAACTGGAAGATAACATGAACCTGGCCGAAGATTTCGTCAAAACGGTTATTCGGTATGCGCTACAGCACTGTGCCGACGATCTGGCCTTTCTGGATAACCGACTGAAAGAGGAAGAGAAGACCAAGAAAAAAGAAGAACAAAGCGAACTTGGTCTGCTCGAAAAACTTCAGTTTGTCATCAGTAATGAATTTGTACGGCTAACCTATACCGAAGCAATCGACATTCTCGTCAACTCAAAGCCTGCCAAAAAAGGGCAGTTCCAGTACGAAGTGAAATGGGGGGTTGATTTGCAGTCGGAACACGAGCGGTATCTGGTCGAGAAGCACTTTAAAAAACCGGTTATTCTGACCAACTACCCCCGCGAAATCAAAGCGTTCTACATGAAACAGGACGATGCTCCAGCGACCAACTCGCGGGGTGATGTCTTTGGACCAACGGTCCGGGCCATGGACGTACTGTTTCCTGGAATTGGTGAAATCATCGGCGGCTCGCAGCGGGAGGATGATCTGGATAAATTAGTTGCCCGTATGCAGGAAGTTGGTATTGAGCCAGAAGCACTCTGGTGGTATCTGGATACCCGCCGGTTTGGTTCGGCGCCACACGCAGGCTTTGGTTTAGGCTTTGAGCGGTTGGTGTTGTTTGTAACAGGCATGGGTAACATCCGCGACGTTATCCCTTTCCCAAGAGCACCGAAATCAGCCGAGTTTTAACGTAACACCGGATCAGAGATCCGGTTGTAACTATACTTTCTCAGCCGGACCAGAAGTCCGGCACTACGAAATGCTTGCTTTACCCATTTTCCTGCTGATGGCCTCCGGCTTTGTTGTCGTCGGGGTGTACACAGAACGTAAGGTTTCGGCCTTTATGCAGGATCGCCTTGGCCCTATGGAAACGGGGAAATGGGGGTTATTGCAGCTATTCGCCGATCTATTGAAACTCCTGCAGAAGGAAGATATTGTACCTACGGCCGCTGACCGACGCTTGTTTCTGCTTGCTCCATCCATCATTTTCGCGTCGGTATTCGCGGGCTTTGCCGTGCTGCCTCTAACGCCTGATTTACAGGGGTCAGGGGCAGCCGTCGGGGTTTTTTATCTGATGGCTATCGTTTCGTTCGACGTAGTGGGTATTCTGATGGCCGGTTGGGGGTCGAACAACAAATACTCGCTGTTTGGAGCCATGCGGTCAGTTGCTCAGATCATCTCTTACGAGATTCCGCTGGGTCTGACCATTTTGTGCGTGGTTATGATTTGCCAAACCCTCAATTTGCAAACCCTTAGTTTTCAGCAGGGTATCTACACAACCGAAACAAATTACCTGTTTGGGCTGAAAGCATTGGGCGTTAACGTAACAGGATGGGGCGGTATTTTCGCCTGGAACATCCTGCGCAACCCGTTTTTATTGATTGCCTACGTTATCTTTTTCATTTGTACCCTCGCTGAAAGCAATCGGGCACCGTTCGACCTGCCCGAAGGCGAGTCTGAAATTGTGGGTGGATTCCATACCGAATATTCAGGGATGCGCTTTGCCTTGCTTTATCTGTCGGAGTACGCCATGATGTTGCTGGTGTCTTTTTTAGGAGCTGTGTTGTTTTTAGGTAGCTGGAACACACCTTTCCCTAACATTGGACCCGTTCATCTGGCCGACTGGACGAGTGGCGAACCGGGTACCCTCTGGGGAAATCTCAGTGGTGGTTTCTGGCTGCTCTCGAAGGTTTTTCTGGCCGTGCTTGTTCAGATGTGGGTGCGCTGGACGCTCCCGCGCATCCGCGTCGACCAGATGATGCACCTGTGCTGGAAAGTTCTGACGCCTAGCGCGCTGGTCCTGCTGCTTATCTCAGGCATCTGGCGGTTGCTGATGATCTAAGAATCGTTTGTGCGATTAGGACATTGCTTACATCTGGCTTTAAAAAACTACGCAAAATGAACTCCCGATGGCAGCGTTTTCAGCACCGACTTCACGAAATCATTTTTGAATCTGATACACTGGCTGGCCGGGTATTCGACGTTACGTTGCTCTTTCTCATCGTTCTGAGTGTACTGGCCGTCATTCTGGAAAGCATACCGGCCCTAACAAAACCATACGGTCTTTTCTTCGACCGAATCGAATGGGTGTTCACAATCCTGTTTACCCTTGAATACATCCTCAGAATTATCAGTATCCGGCAACCGCTACGTTACATTTTCAGCTTTTTCGGTCTTGTTGACCTATTGGCCATTTTACCAAGTTATCTCGGCTTGTTTCTGTTTGGCGCTCATGAATTAGCTGCTGTGCGGATACTGCGCCTGTTACGTATTTTCCGAATTCTGAAATTGGGTGAATACACAGCAGCCGCTACGCTGCTCGCTTATTCGTTGCGGGAAAGCCGGGCTAAGATTACAGTATTTTTCGTGGCTATTTTCACCCTGGTCATTACGCTCGGAGCCATGATGTACGTCGTTGAAGGGCGATCTAACGGATTTGAGAGTATTCCATTAAGTATTTACTGGGCAGTCATCACCATCACGACCGTCGGCTATGGGGATATTGTGCCCAGTACACCCATGGGCAAATTCATCGCGACGATTATTATGCTGCTGGGCTATGTAATAATTGCCGTACCCACGGGTATTGTGGCCGTTAGTCTGACGGCAGCCACCAAGAAGCAGGAAATTTCAACCCAGGCGTGTCCTAATTGCAGCCGTCAGGGCCATGATCCCGATGCCGTCTTTTGCAAATACTGCGGCTCTCATTTGTAAAACTTTGGTTCCTGGAAAATCTGTCTGATCGTCTGAATAGGCAACGGCTCAAGAAGTTGAGTTGATGGACCATTTATAACAGGATTCCAATTCGTACGGTTTAAGCAGTATACCGCATATGTTCGTAAATTTGCGGCCTTTTCCATTGCTTATGTCCATTCTTTCTCCCGATCCAGTAGACGATCTTATCTGGAATGCCGCCTGGCGTTCACCCATTTTCAGACGAAAATTTATTGCTGGCGTACTAAGCTTTCTGGCTTTGCTGGGCGCCTTTCCAATTTTCTTTCAAATTATTGAACGACATAGCGGCCCCGTTTTGAACGATTGGGTGCTGGCAACACTGGTCCCACGGGATGTATCACTGATCATTTTTGGGGTTATCTGGGCGTCGGCGATCCTCCTGGTGGTACGTGTCCGACGTAGCCCGGCCATCTTCATGATGTTCGTTTACAGCTATTTTCTCATTAGCCTGTCGCGGATGATCAGCATAAATCTGTTTCCACTCAACCCCCCTCCCGGACTAATACCGATGGTCGATCCGATCACCAATGCCTTCTACGGTAAGGTTTACATCACCAAAGATTTATTTTATTCCGGCCATACCTCTACCATTTTCCTGATTTTCCTCTGCCTGCGTCAGCGCACGGATCGCCTGTTAGTACTGATTGGCTCGCTGATTGTAGGGGCACTGTTACTGGTACAACACGTACATTATACCATCGACGTAATGGGCGCTTTTGTGTTCACATACCCTTTTTATCGGCTTGGCAAATGGTTAGGCCTAAGTGGCTGGAATAATCGGGAGTTGCAGGACGAATAAGCTGGAATGTGTTGCTCCTGTAGGGCTATCATTTGTTTACCGCTAGAATGCTTCTCCCAATTGAAAATACAGATCATTTGATACGCTCTGGCCAATTCCCAAGCCGATACGTAGATTTAACCGTTCCCTGCGATTCAGCGCGACTCTGACTCCGCAACCAATCGAGTATTTAAGGTCTTCGAAATTCAGCTCCCGTAATTGGCTACCAACGTTGCCTGCTCCAAAAAAGCCGACAGCGCCAATCCGCCAGAATATGGGAACCCGGTATTCTGCCTGAAAAACTACCTGATTCTTACTCCGATAACGACCATCGTAAAACCCACGCATGCTATTGGAGCCGCCAAAGCTGGCCAGACTACGTAACGGCGTTTCGCCCGAATTGAAAAAACCATAGGCTTGAATAGCCAGCACTTGTTGCCGGTACAGGCGTATGAACCGACGAAAGTCGACTACGTAATTTGTGTATTGAAAATCAAAGCCTAAAACGGGTGCAAAGTGATCAAAGTAAAGCTGCAAAAAGCCACCCCGGTCAGGAGCGAACGCATTGTTACGCGAATCATACGTCAGGCTCAACCCCGCTCCCGAAATATGATACGGATTATGCCCCCGCATATTTAGCTGATCGAAAAGTCCACCTGTCAGATAATCGATGGCCAGCAAACGCTGGTATTCGTAGAGTAATCCGGCAAAAAAACGATCCTGAATTTTTCGTTGAAAATTCAGGTATACGTAATATTGTCGAAACGAATAGGATTCCTCGTGTTTTCAGGAGCGTGTTTACCCAACCCCCAAAATTTATCGGGAAATGAGCTGTACGACATCTGATGGTTTAGAATGTATTGTTTGCCGGGGAAGTAGATTGTTACATCGACTGCCGCAATAAATTGTTTGCGAAGTGAGTATAAAGCCAGGGCCTATGTGTTAGAGGTACGAGTGGTTGTATAGAACCGGCTGAAGCGAAACGTAAACGAACCTGCCAGGTCAACCGACCAGTCGGTTTCGATAGAACGGGCTATTAATGGTAAAATTAAAGTATGACGGTTCTCATAAGCCAATTTTTTTACGGGCTGACGAGGCAACGAGATAGTATCCGGCTGGGCCGATAAAGTACTAAAAGAACTCAATAAACTACTGAATAACAGCAGAATTAACCGCTGATCACATAACGGACGAACAGGCACTAAAATAACCGTTAATTAAAGTCACATTAATTAAATCAATTAAAAGTAATCCTAAAATTGTAAATTTCGTAGATTTGGACCTTAAAGGAACCATTATGGTTGCACCCCACACGTGGAAGGCAGCCAACGGTTGGCACTGAACCCGGAACGTCCGAACTGTAAACCACCGATATGAGCAAAATCGATTTACCGCCCTTCACACTGGGCGAAACAATTACCCCAGAACAACGTCAGTTTTTCAATAAATATGGCGTTATCGTTTTCCGTAATTTCATTCATCCAGAAACGGTCAAATTATTCATCAGCGAAGTAGAGCGAATCGAAAAAGAATGGCTCGCTGAAGGTCGTGACAAAGTCAATGGTGTTCCGCTAAAATTTGGTCAGGATGAGGCCGGAAACCCAATGATTCAGCGGATGTGTTTCCTGTCGCAGCACAGCAAATCACTTCACGAGTTTTTACAGGACCCTCGCTTACAAGCTGTTGTTGACCTGCTTCAACCCTACGAAGGGCGCATTGCTGAAATTGAAAAAGACGGGCTTATCCTAAACCACTACGTTCGCACTCCCAACAGTAAGTTCTCACAGATGGGCTGGCACACCGACAGCCCCCGCGACATTTTCCTCGGGCAGCGTATCATGCCCATGCTGAACGTCGGTATCCACCTGAATGCCACGCCTTACGAAAACGGCGGCTTACGCGTCATTCCAGGCACCCACAAGCAAGGCATTCTGAAGATGCTGTTCCGCAAAAAGTATTTTGTGGATAACGAACCCGATAAACACGAGATTGGCTTTGATATCAACGCAGGTGATCTGTCAGTACACGACGGCCGTTTGTGGCACCGCGCCCAGCAGTCTCCGCATGTAGGCGAAGCCAGTCGTCGGCGCGTCATGTACGTACCTGTTGTAACGGGCAAATACATGCCGAAGCATGAGAATAGCAAAACCCCGTTCTACCACCGGTTTATCTCAAAAGTAAATATCTAAAAAAGGAGAAGGGAGAAAGGATTTAGGGAAAAGGTGGCCTGTGCAATCTTCCCTAAATCCTTTCTCCCTTCTCCTTTCTCCTCCTATGGCCTACGCCCTCATCACAGGCGCCAGCAAAGGCATTGGTCTGGCAATAGCCAGTGAGCTGGCCCGCCAAAAGTTCGACCTGCTGCTGGTAGCCCGTTCTGCTGCGCTTCTGAAGCAGGTAGCTCAGCAATTAGCCTCACAATACAGCGTCAAGACCGACACATTCGCAATTGATCTGGCCGAGCCGGGTGCCGCTCAACAGGTTTTTGACTGGTGTCAGAAAAAGAATTACACTGTTCAGGCGCTGGTGAACAACGCAGGTTATGGCCTCAGTGGCCCATTCGAGAAACATATGCTGGCTGAGCATACCAATATGATGGCCGTCAACATGACGGCTCTTGTTGAACTGACGTATCTCTTTTTGCCGCAGCTTCGTCAACAGTCCAAAGCGTACGTCCTGAACATCAGTAGCTCAGCAGCTTACCAGGCTGTACCGGGTTTGAGCTTATACTCAGCATCTAAAGCGTTTGTGCTTCAGTTCAGCCGCGGCTTGCATCAGGAGCTACGAAAATCGTCGGTTTCGGTCACCTGCGTCTGTCCGGGCTCTACCGATACGGGATTCGCTGATCGGGCGCAGATTGGCGAGAAGGGTCGCAAAGCCGCCGAAAAAGTGAACATGACCCCCGAAGACGTAGCCCGGCAGGCCGTTGAAGCGATGCTGACCGGCAAAATCGAAGTGGTAACGGGGTTACTCAATAAAGCCGGAAAACTGATGGCCTGGCTCCTGCCCAAAGGCTTGGTTGAAAAAACAGCCGGAAGTATTTACGACTAGGTCGATGCACTTCTACGAAGATGGGTTTATCAAAAAATGAATGCCATGACCTGCCGTTATGGCATTCATTTTTGCACTTAGCCAACCAATGGCACTTTATTTATCTTGTTAGCGTTCTGCCCATATAACTTTACGAAGACGTTGGATGCGAACCTTACATCAAAGCTTTTTTTCCTTGCCTGCCGACGTCCAACCAACACATGCAATTTTCCGATTTAAATTTAATTGACCCAATCCTGAAGGCCCTTGCCGAAGAAGGATACTCCACCCCTACGCCCATTCAGCAACAAGCTATACCCATTCTGTTAAGCCGCCGGGATTTGCTCGGTTGCGCTCAGACAGGTACCGGCAAAACAGCAGCCTTCGCCATTCCGATTCTGCAACTTCTGAACGAAGAACGTAGCAAAAACCCAAAAACACCCCGGCGCATTAAAACGCTGATACTGACGCCAACACGCGAACTCGCTATCCAGATTGACGAAAGTTTTGCCGCCTACGGCCGTTATCTGAACCTCCGGCACACCGTTATTTTTGGAGGTGTTTCGCAACACGCTCAGGTGAACGCACTTAAAGCTGGTGTTGATGTACTCATTGCCACACCCGGCCGATTACTCGACCTGATGACTCAGGGGCATGTTTCGCTCCGTGATGTGCAATTCTTTGTGCTTGACGAAGCCGACCGCATGCTCGATATGGGTTTTATTCACGATGTTAAGAAAGTCATCGTTCGTTTACCCGAACGTCGTCAATCGCTGTTTTTCTCAGCGACCATGCCGCCAGACGTAGCAAAACTTGCCGACACAATTTTGCAGAATCCGGCAAAAGTGGAGGTAACTCCCGTATCGTCAACCGCCGAAACGATTCAACAGGCGATGTATTTTGTCAGCAAAGATGACAAACGCAGGTTGCTCGTGCATATCCTGAACGATACGAAGATTCGGTCGGCGCTGGTTTTTGCCCGTACAAAACACGGTGCGGATAAAGTGGTTAAGGATCTACTTAAAGCGGGAATCGGTGCTGAAGCCATTCACGGCAACAAATCGCAGAATGCCCGCCAGCGTGCATTATCGAATTTCAAAAGCCGGGAAACGCGGGTATTGGTAGCGACGGATATTGCTGCCCGCGGTATCGACGTTGACGAGCTGTCGCACGTCATAAACTACGAGCTGCCAAACATTCCCGAAACGTATGTTCACCGCATTGGTCGGACAGGTCGCGCTGGAAACGATGGTATTGCATTGTCATTTTGTGACGCCGAAGAAACCGCATACCTAAGAGACATTCATAAGCTGATTGGAAAGAACGTACCGGTTGTTACAGAACATCCGTATGTGCTCAATATTACGACAGCTACAGTAACGCCTGGGCCAGCACAACGGCAGGGACGCAACCAGGGTGGTAATCGCAATGGTGGACCACGTCAGCAACAGGGCAACGACCGCAGAAATGGTTCGTCGCAACCGGGCAATCCGAACCGGAACAACGACCGCCGGACGAGTAGCGATGCGCCCCGATCTGACGGCAACCGCAATCAGGTACGTAACGACGGACGTAATGCCCAGCAACAACTCAACGACACGAAACGGCCATCTCCCGGCGGCAATCGCGAACAGCGCCCGGCGCGAGGTACCGGCAACAGTCGCTACATTGATTTGACTTCAGATAAAAATTATTAAGCGAAAAAGTCCCGGAGAAATCTGGGACTTTTTGATTTTAGGACCGGAAGAACCCATCCGATGAGTAGGTAAGCCGCCCGTTACGTATTTGAGAACTACAAATGGTGCTGACTATGCTTCGTATTTTTTCTGGCCTGTTCGTTACGCTTACATTGAGTAGTGGGTTATCATTTACGCGGGTTACGGCGCAGATGTTACGTCCCAGCATGATGTTTGGGGATTCGACCCATCGTAAACCTGCTTTTGCCAAAGATCCGCACGTGGTCTGGTTTGAGAAACGCTACTTACTGTACTATTCCGTCCCAACCGGTAAAGACTCGACCGGGGCTGATCGCTGGGGTATTGGTATTGCCGAAAGCCAGGATTTATCCACCTGGCGTAAAGTAGCGGAGATTCCACCGGTTGCCGATTATGAGCGTAAGGGTTTTTGCGCACCGGGCGCGTTGGTACGTGATGGCAAAGTTCACCTGTTTTATCAGACGTATGGCAATGGACGTAGCGACGCAATTTGCCACGCCAGTTCGACGGATGGTATCCATTTTGAGCGTAACCCCACCAATCCGATTTTCCACCCGGAAATCAGTCAATGGTCGTGTGGACGAGCTATTGACGCCGACGTAGTCAAGTTCAACAATCAATACTTCCTTTATTTCGCCACCCGCGATCCTGCTTACAGGATCCAGCAGCTAGGCGTAGCTGTAGCACCGGCCAATACCAACTTCGAACGGCAGGACTGGAAGCTCCTTTCAACCAACGGACCAATTCTGAAGCCCGACTATCCTTGGGAAGGCGAATGCATCGAGGCTCCTTCCGTCATTCAGCGGGGCAATGAACTGGTTATGTTTTACGCAGGAGCCTACAATAATTGGCCACAGCAAATCGGCGTGGCCCGCAGCACAGATGGTCTTCACTGGGAACGCCAGCAAACCAAGCCATTTCTCAAAAACGGTGATCCGGGAAGCTGGAATGCCAGTGAGTCTGGACATCCGCACCTATTTACAACGCCAACCAGCAAAACGTATCTGTTCTATCAGGGGAATAATGATAAAGGAAAAAGCTGGTTTCTATCCAACCGCGAAGTAAAATGGCAGAATGCAACTCCTCAACTAGTGAACTGACACAGATATGTTTCTCTTTTTCATCGAATCAATCCGCTACTTTAGGCTGACCGTTGCCAATAGGTATCCTTCCGACTTTTGCAGTAGATTTGCTATACTACCCCTTACCTCATGAAACGTATTCTTTTGCCAGTTATGGCATTGGCGATCCTGACCTTTGGCTGGTCGCGGCTGAGCCAGAATCAGACAGATGACAAGCCCAATGACAATACAAACTGGGGCGAATATCTGGGCGGTCCCGACCGGAATCACTACTCGGCACTGACGCTGATTAACCCCGGCAACGTAAAGAACCTGCAAGTCGCCTGGCGCTACTCAACACCCGACAGCGGTCAGATTCAGACGAGCCCCATTATTATCGATGGTGTTCTTTACGGGGTTACACCGGCCGTACAGGCGTTTGCGCTTGATGCCGCAACCGGTAAGGAAATCTGGCGATTTGGTGAATCCCGTAAAGCAGGCGCCAACACGAGCCGGGGCGTAACTTACTGGGCTCCTAAACCCGGTGAAAACACAACGGATGCTCCCCGGATTCTACACTCGGTGGGGCCCCATTTGTACGCTCTGGATGCTAAAACCGGAAAGCCAATTCCTGATTTTGGGCAAGATGGGCACATCGACCTGCACGAGGGGCTGGGCGTACAGGCAAAAGATAAGTTCGTGATTTCTAATACACCCGGTACAATATTTGAGGATTTGATTATTATGCCCGTTCGTCTGTCGGAGGAAGCCGATGCGGCACCGGGATACATTCGCGCTTTCAACGTTCGGACGGGCAAGCTGATCTGGACGTTCCATACCATTCCGCATCCGGGTGAGTACGGCTACGAAACCTGGCCCAAAGAAGCCTACAAAAATTTCGATGTGGGTGGCGCTAATAACTGGTCAGGAATGTCAGTCGACCGGGCGCGTGGCATTCTATACGTACCAACGGGTTCACCCTCCTACGATTTCTATGGCGGCAATCGCAAGGGCCAGAACCTGTTTGCCAATTGTTTACTGGCTCTCAACGTCCGAACCGGCAAGCGGCTTTGGCATTTCCAGGCCGTTCACCACGACCTCTGGGATCGCGATTTTCCAGCACCACCCAATCTGGTGACCGTTACCCAAAACGGCAAAAAAATTGACGCTGTCGCCCAGGTTACCAAAACCGGCTACGTATTTGTTTTTGATCGCGTTACCGGTAAACCACTGTTCCCAGTTAAGGAAGTAGCTATACCTAAATCAACCATGCCGGGCGAAGCCACCTGGCCTACCCAACCGGTTCCGCAAAAGCCTGCGCCTTTCGTTCGGCAGAGTATGACCGAGGCTGACATCAACCCAAATTCCGTTGACCGGGACTCGCTGCAGGCCATGTTCCGTAAGGCGGGTACACGGCCATACGAACCAATGACCGATAAGGGCTGGGCGCTGATGATTCCGGGAACCGATGGGGGAGCCGAATGGGGTGGTGCAGCCGCTGACCCGGATGGGATTCTGTACGTTAATGCCAACGACATTCCCTGGATGTATAAACTGGTCGATACGCCCAAACAGGATGAACTCGCCCATTTAAGCCCCGGTCAGCGGGTTTATACGCAAAATTGCATCAGCTGCCACGGCCCCGAGCGCAAAGGCAATCCACGTAGCGGCTACCCTTCCTTGATAAACATCGGCCAACGACGCGATCGCCAGTACGTCATGCAAACGGTTAGCAATGGACGTGGGATGATGCCCGGTTTTACGGCACTTTCTGCCGACGAAAAAAATGCGCTTCTCGCTTTCCTCTTTGACGATGAAAAGCAGGAAGCACCGGGTAGTGCAGCCGCTAAGCCGAAAACGAAACGGCCTTATTTACCTTATAAAATAACCGGGTATATCAAGTTTCAGGATAGCAGAGGATATCCAGCTATTAAGCCGCCCTGGGGAACATTGAATGCGATCAATCTGAATACAGGCGACTACCTCTGGAAAATTCCATTGGGCGAAGAAAAAGCCCTGAAAGCCAAAGGCATTACCAATACGGGTACAGAAAACTACGGTGGCCCTGTTGTAACGGCCAGCGGCCTGCTGTTTATTGGCGGTTCCCGCGACGAGAAATTTCGGGCATTCGACAAGAAAACCGGAACGCTACTTTGGGAAACGGATCTGCCGGCAGCCGGTTTTGCTACCCCTGCTACGTATCAGATCGGCGGCAAACAGTACGTCGTGATTGCCTGTGGTGGCGGCAAACTAGGCGTAAAAAAGGGAAATCAATACGTAGCGTTTGCGCTTCCCTGAGTTTGAGGAATCTCTCCTGGTAGGGTTCTCATCCTTTGAGACAGCGAACGTATGAACGTACTAACCAAAGTCATAATCTGGTAAATTTTCGACGTATCAGAAATTCGGGTGTAATAGGCAGTGGGTTTATTCCGGAAGCGGAGGGTACTGATTTCAAACCAATCGGGCGGCAAACGGCTTATTGATGTATACGTTCTCAACGCGCCGATGCCGTTTCGCTTCCTGATTTTTTTTCTGCTGCTTTCAGCTACTGGCTTCGCCCAGCAAAACCGAATCATCGACCGAAACGCAATTGGCTGGTACGTCTATACGGGTGATCATAAATTAAGCCATCACTGGGCTGTTCATACCGAATACCAATGGCGACGAGTCGATTTGATACGTTCCTGGCAACAGTCATTGGCAAGGCTCGGGGCCGTTTATACATTATCAGACCGGGTTAAGTTCGGTGGTGGTTATACGTTTTTCACAACGTACCCCTACGGTGATTACCCGGTTGCAGATGCTGGCGTACCCACAATTGAAAGCAGAATTTACGAAGATATTCAGCTAAGTGACAAAATTGGAATCCTGAAATTGACGCATCGGGTCAGGCTCGAACAGCGGTGGCTTGGAACTGGCGCCGACGGCAATCCCCGGCAGATTGTCGATTGGGAATACCAGCATCGGGTCCGTTACCAGGTTTCTGGCGAAATTCCCCTGAAAGGGCCAACTATTGACGACGGAGAAGTTTATCTTAACTTTTTCGACGAGCTGTTTATCGGCTTTGGCCGAAACGTTGAACAGAACGTATTTAATCAAAATAGAATTTCGGCTGGCTTCGGGTATCAAATTCGGGACTCATTTTCCCTTGAACTCAATTACCTCAATCAAATCTCACAGCATCCCGAAATAGACCAGCCAACCGGTAAGCCTGTTTTTGAGATCAATCATGGATTTCGATTGAATGTACGCTATGACTTAGACTTTACACGCTGACTTAACGATCAGTTGACAAGCTCATACATTAGAGCAGGCCAAGTAGGAAACCGATAAGTAACAGTGTAAGTAAGAACGCTGTTGCTAAGATTATAGTCCAGGGTCCAAGGCGTATCTGTTTCTTCGACATGGGTGGATAGTTTATTCGCCAATTGCTTAAACGAAATTAAACGCAATAAATACTACTAAATCTATTGAGTTGGCAATCAATTTATTAAACGTATATAGCTGCTGAAAGATTTTACAAACGTTTTTGCCAGATAAGAAAAATTTGACAAGCAGTGACTTACCATTTTATTAGTTACTAATAAAAAGGGGGTTTCTGCAATTGTCGATTTACCGCTTAGGCATATAGTCGGATTTGTGCAAAACAACCTCTTATTTGTGTATTTCGATTCGCTTGTTTAAATCCTACTTTTGCTCTCTATCAGACAATTGATTAACAATTGATGAAGTCCTCTTTGGAACTAACAGGATTGAAAACAGGCCGATTGGGCTTTCGGCTGACTAGCGTCCTATTTTTGTTTGCCTTTCTTCTGCTGCAAAGCTGCAGGCGTGTAGAAAAACCGGCAGCCATTGCTCAACTGGCCGACCAGCTTCCTGAAACGGTCGATTACAACCTGCACGTAAAGCCCATTCTGTCCGATAAATGTTTTTTCTGTCATGGCCCCGACAAAAACAGTCAGAAAGCCGGGCTGGAACTGGCGACGCGCGAGGGTGCCCTGGCTGCGCTGAAAAAAGCGAAAGGCAAACACGCTATTGTTCCGGGCGATTTGGCCGGCAGTGAGGTATACCACCGGATCATTACCACCGACGAGCATGACATGATGCCGCCCAAGGCATCCAATCGTGTGCTGTCGAATTACGAAAAAGCCGTTCTCATCAAGTGGATAGAGCAGGGCGCAGAATACAAACCCCATTGGGCGCTGATTAAACCCAAAAAATCGTCCCTCCCTGCGGTACATGACACCCACTGGGCCAGAAATCCGATCGATTATTACGTGCTTCAAAAACTGGAGGAGAAAGGATTAAAGCCATCGCCGGAAGCCGGTAAAGAAACGCTGTTACGTCGGGTATCGCTCGATCTGACGGGCTTACCACCCACACTTGCCGAAACAGATGCCTTTCTGGCCGATATGTCGCCTGGTGCGTATGAGAAGGTAGTTAATCGCTTGTTACAATCGCCCCATTATGGAGAAAAAATGGCGGTCGACTGGCTGGATCTAGCTCGTTACGCCGATACACACGGGTACACTGTGGACCGCTATCGGCCCATGTGGCCCTGGCGCGACTGGGTTATCCGCGCCTTCAACCGAAATCAACCATTTAGCCAGTTTCTTACCTGGCAACTGGCGGGTGACCTACTCCCCCCGTAACAACGACCCAGCCTCTCGTGAACAACGACTAGCTACGGGGTTCAACCGGAATCACTCGCAGAACATGGAAGGGGGTATAATCAACGAAGAGTTTCGGGTAGAATACGTTGCCGACCGGACAAATACGCTTGGTACGGCTATGCTCGGCATGACGGTAGAATGCGCCCGATGTCATGACCACAAATTCGATCCGATTTCACAAAAGGATTACTATAGCCTGTTCGCCTTTTTCAATAATGTTGATGAAGTTGGGCAAATCTCCTGGGACGATGCCATGCCTGTGCCGACCATGTTGCTCTCGGAAAAGAAGCAGGACAGCCTGCTGGCTTTTATCGATACCCGCATCAAAAAGGTAGAGCGTTCGCTGAATCAAATCAAATTGGCGGAACAGAAATCGTTTCGCGAATGGCAAGTCCACCAGGGAAATAACGTAACGTTTGACGCAAAAAAAGGACTTCAGGCGCGTTTTACGTTCGACAAGCTCGTTAATGGGCAGTTTATCAGCGATGTGTCAGCCAGTGATAAAGGGACGGTGGTGGACCCAATACTGGCACCCGGAAAATTCGGGCAGGCGTTTCGCTCCAATGGCGACGACATTCTGAATCTGGGCAAGGTTGGAATTTTCCACCGGGCTCAGCCTTTCTCTATTGGCGTTTGGGTAAACATTCCCAAAGATTTTAAGAAGGGAGTTATTCTACATAAAGGGCAGGGCGACATTCTGTACAATTTCCGCGGCTATTTTCTGACTATTCGGGATGGCAAAGCAGAATTGCTCATGGCCCACACCTGGCCTTACAACAGTATCGTCAGGCTAAGTCAGCAATTGCTCCCCACCCAGCAATGGATTCAACTGACCATGACCTACGACGGGTCGAGTAAGGCTAATGGATTAAAACTGTATCTGGACGGCAAACCGGTAGCGATGGTTACCGAAAAAGATAATCTCTACAAAGACATTATCTGGCCACAGGGAAAACATATAGGTAAAGATCAGCCGGGATTGCAGGTTGGTGCCGACATGCGGGGCGCAGGATTCAAAAACGGGCTGGTCGACGAACTGGTCGTTTACAATCGTGAGTTAACCCCGCCCGAGGTAACGGAATTGGCTGTTTCAGAGAAAAATAACAAGCCAGTCGTTAATACGTTGATCGACGCAAAAACGCTGTTTTCGTATTATCTGGCGTCGGTTTCGGCGCCTTACCAGCAACAGCTCAGTGAACTGGAGAAGCTGCGGACAGAACGAAACCGCATCGCCGAGGATATTCCGGAAATAATGGTGATGGAAGAAATGAAAACGCCCCGTCCTGCGTACCTGCTCAAGCGGGGGGTGTATGATGCCCACGGCGAACGGGTCCGCCCTGACGTACCGGCCACCATTTTACCATTCTACCCCGAATTTCCGCGTAACCGGTTGGGCTTAGCCAGGTGGCTACTTCACCCCGACAATCCACTGACGGCTCGTGTTGCGGTCAATCGGTATTGGCAAACCTATTTTGGCACGGGTCTTCAAAAGTCATCCAACAACTTTGGCAACCAGGGCAGTATTCCTTCCCACCCCGAACTGCTCGACTGGCTGGCCGTCAATTTCAGAGAATCAGGCTGGAACGTTAAGGCCATGCAAAAGCTGATTGTGATGTCGGCAACGTATCGCCAGTCATCCCACGTAACGAAAGCAGGGCTACAAAAAGACCCGGAAAACACGTGGCTTTCGCGGGGACCAATGGTTCGGCTTACGGCGGAGATGATTCGGGATAATGCCCTTGCCGCCAGCGGTTTGCTATCACCCAGATTGGGCGGACCGAGCGTAAAGCCCTATCAGCCTGAGGGTTTATGGGCCGTTAATAACACGGTTTATGAGCAGGATAAAGGCGAAAGTCTCTACAGACGGAGCCTGTATACGTTCTGGCGCCGGACGAATCCTCCCCCATCGATGAATACGTTCGATGCGCCCTCTCGTAGCTATTGCGTGGTGCAGCGACAAAAAACCAGTACGCCCCTGCAGGCACTGATTCTGCTCAACGATCCGCAATTTGTTGAAGCCGCTAAAGTCGTTGCTGAGCGATCGTTTGCTCAGTTTCCAGATCTACAGAGCCGATTAATACAGGTCTTTCGTCTGTTGACCAGTCGAAAACCCAGTTCGAAAGAGCTCGCTATATTGAGTAGGCTATATGATCAGGAGTACCAGAAATTCCGTAAAAATCCCACAAAAATGAAGGGCTGGCTTTCTGCGGGCGAGTATCAGATAAGAACCCAGACAGATAGGGCTGCCCTGTCGGCCGGAGCCATTGTAGCCAGTACGGTTATGAACTCGGAAGCATTTGTAACAAAGCATTGAGTGGTAAGGAGAAAACTCATCGATAGAAAACAGGGCGAGGCTCTACTCGCCAGACAACGGTTACTATGAACGACAAACTCAAGCAACACCTTGCCGATACGTTTAACCGGCGGTCGTTTCTGACAAAAGCATCCATCGGTTTGGGGTCGCTGGCGCTGGGATCGCTCTTGCCGCAAAACCTCTTCTCGAACCCGGCCCCAGCGCCTACCCTGCAGGCGCCCAATCGGGCGCCCAAAGCCAAGCGGATTGTGTATTTATGTCAAAGCGGGGGGCCTTCTCAATTGGAACTGTTCGATTATAAACCCTTTCTGGATAAGATGCACGGGAAAGACTTACCCGAATCCGTTCGGAAAGGGCAACGTTTGACCAGCATGAGCGCCCAGCAATCGTCGCTGCCGCTGGTTCGGTCACCCTATCAGTTTGCACAGTATGGAAAAAGCGGTGCCTGGGTGAGTGAACTGATGCCCTATACGAGTAAGGTAGCCGATGAATTGTGCTTCATTAAATCCATGTTTACGGAGCAAATCAACCACGACCCGGCGCTCACGTTTTTTCAGACGGGAAACCAACTGGCCGGACGCCCCAGTATTGGCTCCTGGATCAGTTATGGACTTGGTACGGCCAACGAGAATTTACCGGCGTTTATCGTACTGGTTTCAAAAAATGCGCCACAGGATCAGCCTCTTTATGCCCGGCTGTGGGGAAATGGATTCCTGCCTTCCCGGCATCAGGGCGTGCAGTTTCGCTCCGGCGCCGACCCGGTTCTGTACCTTAACAACCCTTCGGGCTATTCTAGCGCAGACCGACGATCTATGCTCGATGCGCTGAACGAACTGAATCAGGCTCAGGAAGAAATTTACGGTGATCCGGAGGTAGCAAACCATATTGCCCAGTATGAAATGGCGTTTCGCATGCAAACTTCCGTACCCGAAGTCAACGACCTATCCGACGAGCCAGACTGGGTTTTTGATTTATACGGCCCTGAAGCACGTAACCCCGGTACGTTTGCAGCTAACTGCCTGATGGCCCGGCGCTTGCTGGAACGCGACGTAAAATTCGTTCAACTTTATCATCAGGGATGGGACCAGCACGGCGACCTTCCTAAAGGCCTAGCCCGCCAATGTAAAGCCACTGATCAACCCTCAGCGGCTTTGGTGCAGGATCTCAAACAGCGCGGCCTGCTCGATGATACAGTGGTGATCTGGGGGGTGAATTTGGCCGGACAAACTACTCCCAGGGTAAACTTACGAAAGACAACTACGGGCGAGATCATCATCCACGCTGCTTTACCATGTGGATGGCTGGAGGAGGTATTAAACCCGGTATTACGTATGGCGAGACCGATGAGTTTGGCTACAACATTGCCCACAACCCTGTGCATGTTCATGATTTTCAGGCCACCTTATTGCACCTGATGGGCATTGATCACGAAAAGCTAACTTTCGATTTTCAGGGACGGCGCTTCCGGCTGACCGACGTAGAGGGGAAACTTGTAAAGGGTATTCTGGCCTAACCGCGTCGAGTAAACATGTTCATTAGTAAATGCTCAGCCGATCCTTTTGTAATAATCCGACTTCCATAAACGCCGGTAGTCATGTTCGATATTATCAAAAGTCTGCGACTGAGTTTATTGCACATTGGCTTCATACAGCTCGATGCGCGCTGGCAATTCGACAAGGTAATTAGCCCATTCTCGCGTTTGTACCTGATTACGGCTGGCGAAGGCTGGGTTTTTCACAATGGGCAAAAGTTCCTGTTAAAACCCGGCTATCTGTACCTGATCCCAAGTTTTACATACAGCCGTTACCACTGCGACCAGTTTCTGGAACAGTATTACATTAGTTTCTTCGACGAAATGCAGGAGGGCTTGTCCGTGTACGACCTAAAGTCAATGGTGTACGAGACAGAAGCCCAGACACTTGATTACAGCCTGATGGAGCGTCTTTTAGCGCAGAATCCAGGGCGTACGATTACCGAAATAGACCCTAAAACCTACGACAACCGGCCCGAAGTGCTAAGCTTTAACCAGTCGAGAGTCAATCAGTCCGTAAGTCAGTACGTCGAAACACAGGGAATGCTGCTCCAACTCTTTTCCCGTTTCTTAAGCGCCGAAAGCGATCTGGACCAGCAACGGGCACGAGGGTTTCATCAACTGGCCTCGGTTCTGCAACACATTGACCGTCACCTGCATGAAAAATTAACGGTTGAACAACTGGCAGGCAGTATTCACTTAAATCCAGATTATTTTTCCCGGCTGTTTCTGAGTATTGTCGGAATCCGACCAATGGACTATATCATCAACAAACGTCTGGAGCGGGCGCAGTTGCTGATGATGACCTCCTCTATGCCGCTCAAGAAGGTGGCCGAAACGGTAGGCATTCCGAGTATCTACTATTTTTCCCGCCTGTTCAAACGTCGGTTTGGGATTCCTCCCGGTACGTATCGGGAAACGATATGGCATATGTAACGGAATGCAGTTTTCTCAATTTCAGCTATTTAATTCACTAATTCATGCGTTGAAAAATAGTATTGAATTTTGTCAGACTGTGCGGCTAACAGAAAGCGAATCCCTTAAACCCGGCAAAGGGGGTTTATCGATAGCGGGTTTCGTTAGGGCGTCTCGGCTGGGGCTATTACGTCTGCTTCCATATGAATGACCGTTGCGAACATAGTCGAAAAAACACATTGGCGGTTGTATACCGTTTCTTCGTTCTCAGGAAGGCGGGTATACTGTCGGATAGATCAGGCTTATAGGGCGACGCTACCCGATAGTTTAGGTAGCTGTAATCTGATGATGGCCCCGTCGTTGGGGCTGCGTTCTTTTTGAATTTTTGCTTGAACATCTGCTGCATGAGTTTCCCTCGTTGAGCCAGCGCAGCATGGGCAAAAAATAATCTATATTATTACGAGTACTACCCGTTCTTTCACTCTCATTTCCAACTGAAACTACACTTTCTGAAAAGAATTTACGGTTATCAAAGTCATCTTTGCTCCTATTTGATGGCTATCTTTCCGCCTGAAATGAGCTTAAAACCAGGAGCCGTCTATCAATACGCATATGCAAACTGAACTTACTACGCCCGCGACCGGCCTTACCGATCAGAAAATGGCCTTTGAGAGTCGTTATGCTACGTCACCCACGGAAGTGAAAGGCATGACTACCGACCAGCTTCGCCAAAATTTTCTCATCGAAAAATTATTCGTTGCCGATCAGGTCCGCTGGGTACTCTCCTTCTTCGACCGCTATTTAACCGGAGGGGCTGTGCCAATAGCCGGGCCTATTACGTTACAAGCGCCTGACCAGCTAAAAGCGGCTTATTTTCTCGAACGTCGCGAGCTAGGCATTATTAATGTTGGCGGACCGGGTCGAGTTACGGCAGGCGGAATTTCTTACGATCTTGAATACAAGGAAGCCCTTTACGTTGGTCAGGGAACTCAGGACGTTCAGTTTAGCTCACACGACGAAGGAAATCCAGCCAAGTTTTACCTGAATTCCACCCCAGCTACGCACAGCTATCCAAGCCGGAAAGTAGCGCGGGCCGATGCCGAAGTTGTGGAACTGGGGAGCCTGGAAACCGCCAACCACCGGACTATCAACAAATTACTGGTCAACAGCGTATTGCCAACCTGCCAGTTGCAGATGGGCATGACCGAGCTGAAAGCGGGGAGTGTCTGGAATACCATGCCTGCCCACACTCATGACCGTCGCATGGAGGTGTACTTTTATTTTGAAGTGCCGCAGGGCCAGAGTGTGTGTCATTTTATGGGTCAACCGCAGGAGACCCGCCATATCTGGATGCAGAACGAACAGGCGGTCATTTCGCCAAACTGGTCGATTCACTCGGGAGTCGGTACGTCGAACTACACGTTCATCTGGGGTATGGCGGGCGAAAACCTCGACTATAGCGATATGGATTTTTGCCCCATTACGGAGCTGCGTTAACCAAGTACGTTTTATATTGTTGGATAGAGTTAGTGGTGTCCGTGGTGTCAGGTTTTCGAACCTGACACCACGGACACCACTAACTCTATCCAACTCGATCGTTAAACTTTAATCATCAACCCTTACTGAATGCAAACCTATTGGGGTGTCGATTTAGGCGGCACCAAGATTGAAGGCGTTGTGTTGAGCGCCCCCTCGCCCGATGCGGTCATTATTCGCAAACGTATTGATACGGAGTCGCAGTTTGGCTATGAGCATATCGTAAACCAGATTCATAAACTCATTGAACAGCTTAAAGCCGAAACGGGGATTCAGCCTGCAAAAATCGGATTTTGTACACCCGGCACACTCGATCCGGAAACGGGTACGATGAAAAACTCAAACATTGTGTGCATCAACGGAAGACCGTTTCGCGATGATCTCGCCCGCACACTTGGTGTGCCCGTTACGACCACGAACGATGCGAACTGTTTTGCCCTGTCAGAAGCGACCATGGGCATTGTTCAGGACATTATTCCCGACTACCGTATGATTTTTGGGGTCATCATGGGGACGGGTGTGGGAGGTGGCGTCATTTTTCGCGGCAACGATGGTGTACCCGTTGTGCAGGCCGGACGTCAGGGCGTTGGTGGCGAATGGGGCCATAATATTCTGGAAGAAAACGGCTACCCCTGCTATTGCGGTAACCGCGGCTGCAACGAACAGGTGATTTCTGGCCCGGCTCTGCAACGATTCTATCACGAACAAAGTGGCGAAAGTCGGAATCTGAAAGAAATCCTGGACCGTTATCATCAGGGCATCGACCCGTATGCTTCCACTACGGTTGAGCGATTGCTGGAGAATTTCGGACGGGCAGTATCCACTATCGTGAACATGCTTGATCCGGATGCTATTGTGTTGGGTGGCGGTGTAGGCAATGTCGATCTGCTGTATACAGAAGGCGTAGAACGAGCCAAAAAATACGTATTCAACAATGGACGGCTTAGTACGCTGTTTCTAAAACCAAAACTGGG
This sequence comes from Spirosoma sp. KNUC1025, assembly GCF_045160025.1. Lineage (GTDB taxonomy): Bacteria > Bacteroidota > Bacteroidia > Cytophagales > Spirosomataceae > Spirosoma. Next base: position 3,922,242 of record NZ_CP087139.1, on the reverse strand, counting down.
TGACAGCGCCGGGGTGTTTGGTGCGGCTCTACTGTAGCCTTCTAACAGTACATCCCGAAAGGTTTGTCCTTTCGGGATGTTGATCAGTTGACGTCTGTTACGTATCGGTTATTTCGCCGTTGTGAGCACTTTCTGCATCTGATCAGCGACAAACTGATTCCCCGCATCATTCAGGTGAACCCGGTCGGTTGTTAGTACGCCACGATCTTTGTTTTCGGCATTGTTTTGAAGATCATACTCCAGAAACGCTTTTCGCAAATCCACCAATGGCAGGTTCTGGGTTTGGGCAATATCCCGGATAAATTTACTGTACTGATTCAGGTCGCCATCCTGCTGGTTGGTCATATCAGTTTTTTCGCCAATGGCAGCTGGTGTACACAGAACTACTTTAATATTAGCCGCCTGTAGCTTCTTGATAACGGCGTTATAAAATTTAATAAACTTATCGGGATCAGTACCCGTACCAGACGTGGCTTTGTGCCATACGTCATTGACGCCCACCCAGATAACCACAACGTCGGGTTGTTTGGCCAGTACGTCCTCGTCCATGCGCAGGAACAAATCGTAGATTTTGTTTCCCCCAATGCCAGCCCCGATAAGTTCGAAATGGTCGGCAGGGAGCACTTTCTTCAAACGGTCGATATAGCCGCCGGGATTAACCCCTGCCTGTGTGATTGAATCCCCGAAGAATATTACGCGAGTGGGCTTGGCAGCCGACATAGCCAGCATACCGGCCAGTAGAACAAGAACTGAGAGTCGGACAATTGTTTTCATAAATCGGTAAAGAAGCGCTTAGAATGAATTTACCCAAAGCAGGTGTTGTCAGGCAGGTAAATTTAGGCAATTTGGCCCCGCAGAACGTATCAGATTCAAAGCTGGCGATAAATAGTGGGGGCAGGTTCTCAAACCTGCCCCCACTATTTATCGCCATTAACTTTACTATTTGATTAAATTTTTGAAGGCGCTACGCCGTAGGCTTTCTTAAACGCAAACGAGAAATGCGACAGGTCTTCAAACCCTAATTCCAGATATACATCCGAAGGAGCTTTTCCCCGCTCTTTGATCAGATAATAAGCTTCCTGCAAGCGTCTTTGTTGTAACCAACGACTCGGTGACCGATGGAATATCTTCTCGAAGTCTCGCTTGAACGTAGCGAGACTTCGGCCGGTTAAATACGCAAAGCGCTTGAGTTCGACGTTGAAGTGAAAGTGTTTATTCATAAACGCTTCCAGATCAATTTTTCCGGGTTCCGAAAAATCAAACAGTACGTCCTTCAGTTCAGGATTTACTTTCAGGAGGATCAGAATGGCTTCCCGCAATTTCAGGGATAGAAGCTGTTCGTTGCCTGGCTGCATCAGTTGCTGATAAGGCTTCAACGAATCCATGTAGCTTTTATAAAGCGGGTCGGGCTTTAGCGAGATGATGGTATCCCCTTCCTGATGTTTTTCCGCTTTATAACCGTATTCCAGACTAAAATCACGTAGCGTTGACTGATCTAGGTAAATGCTCAGGGATTCAAATTCGCCATGTTCGGGGGGTATTTTCGTAAACTTGACCAGATGGTTTCGCTTATAAAATCGAATGTCCCCTTCCTTGAACATGTATTCTTTGTTCCCATCATTCATGATGAAGGTACCCGCAATCTGATACGTTAGAATGTGTTCCGGTACAAATTGTTCGCCTTCCCGGCTACGGGCGTAATAGCAGGAGTACGCTATCTGCGGCAACTTTTTCTCTTCCTGAAGCAGCGTCATAACACAACTATATAAAAGTCAACAGCAGGGCTGGTATTAAAAGTATACAACCATACTGCCAACGAAAACGATCAACTTGACAGCCGTTAGCTGAATCCGGGCCAAACCGAATTGATTTACATGTTGGCGAGGGTTTTTCCAATTTCTGAATCAAGGAAGTTGGTCGCTTCATCATGATCTGTCGACGTACTTACCGGCAACCATTTATCAAACTCCGCCTGCCGTATTGCATTCGCCTGTTTCAGTAAACCAACCGCTTCGCTACCGAGTACCAGATGTACGGGTGGTTCTGGATGATTAACCAGCTCGATCATTGCCTTTGCAGCTTTGGCCGGATCGCCCACCGGAACAAAATTGTCGCCTTTCAAATGGTTGATAACCCAATCAACAGTCGATTCGTACCCGTCTACTTCAGGCGCGTAGGTCATGGATGATCCTGCCCAATCCGTACGGAAACCACCCGGCTCGACTGACGTAACGCGTATGCCTAATGGCGCCACTTCTTTGGCCAAAGCTTCGGAAAATCCGCCCAGACCAAATTTGGCAGCCTGATAAATGGATAAACCCGGATTTCCTACCCGACCGCCAATTGAACTGATCTGTAAAATACGGCCCGAACGTTGTTTACGCATGTAAGGCAGCACCACCCGAGTTACTTCGATAGGAGCATACAGGTTCGTTTCCAGCTGGCTCCGCACCTGCTCATCCGTGTACGCTTCTGCAGCGCCCGTAATACCAAATCCCGCATTGTTTACCAGTACGTCGATCCGGCCAAATCGCTCAATGGCCAGTGAAACTGCCGATTTTATCTGCGCTATGTGTGTTACGTCCAGTTGCAGAGGATACAACTGATCCGGGTATCGTTCAACCAGATCGTTTAATTGGTCGGGGGTACGAGCGGTAGCTGCTACGTTGTCGCCGGTTGCAAGAACCGCTTCCGTCAGGCTCCTTCCAAGCCCGCGTGAACTTCCTGTGATAAACCAAACCTTTGCCATTTTTTGTACATTTATTTTTGACAAAATTCGGCAGTATTCCAGCGGTCAACTTTGTTGGAACGCTCAAAGTTAGTTTGTTGAAACGCTCACTAGCCTGACCCTCCGGCTAAAATTTCATCACATAATCCAATAAATATGTACGGCAATGGCAACTGATTATTTGGCGAGTGCCCGCAAACAATTCGAGTATTATAAAATGCTTGGCGAAAAAACGTTCGATCAGGTACCTGACGAAAAACTTTTCTGGCAATACAACCCCGAAAGCAACAGTATCGCGGCTATCGTAAAACACCTGTGGGGCAATATGTTATCCCGCTGGACAGATTTTTTAACCTCCGATGGTGAGAAAGAATGGCGCGATCGGGAAGCTGAATTTGACAACGATATACAGACACGGCAGGAGCTTCTTGATAAATGGAATGAAGGCTGGACCTGTCTGTTTTCGGCTTTAGACACATTGACGGAAGCTGACCTCGGTACGTTGATTTACATCCGAAATATGGGCCATACCGTAACCGAAGCCATTAACCGGCAGTTGGCGCACTATCCGTACCATGTCGGTCAGATCGTCTTTCTCGGAAAAATGATTTGTGATGATACCTGGGTATCCCTCTCCATTCCCAGAGGAACGTCAAAAACCTACAACGACGACAAATTTGCCCAGCCCAGGTCAAAGAAACATTTTACGGACGAATTTCTGGATGACAAAAAAGTATAAAATTCGGTCAGCACCGTTTTGACTGTAGACAAACACCCTTAAACCCGAAACTCTTTATGACATCCGACATCAGTAAACCAGCCACGATCGATGAATACATTGCCGCGTTTCCGAAACTAATACAGGACATGCTGGAAGGCTTGAGAGCAACGATAAAAAAGGCTGCCCCTGACGCGAAGGAAGCCATTAAATACCAAATGCCAACCTTTACGCTAAACGGCAATCTGATTCATTTTGCGGCTTTCAAAAACCACATCGGTCTGTACCCGACGCCATCAGGTATCGCGGCTTTCGAGAACGAATTATCGTTGTACAAAGGAGCCAAAGGGTCAGTACAGTTTCCGCTGGATAAACCACTTCCTCTGGACCTGGTGAGTCGAATCGTTGAATACCGAGTTCAGCAAAATCGGGAACAGCCAAAGAAGATAAAATAGAACCCGGCATTCTGTTCGCTAGACGACTAAATTCAGCGCCAGTACACCAAACAGGCCAACTATCGACACAATCGTTTCCATCAGCGACCAGGTCCGAATGGTTTGTCCGATGCTTAGGTTGAAATATTCTTTGAAGAGCCAGAAGCCGCCATCGTTGATGTGGGAAAACATCAGGCTGCCTGAGCCAATGGCCAGCACCATCAGTTCGGGCTTGATGGCCTGCGATTGCAAGAGGGGCATGATAATACCCACCGTTGTCAGACCAGCTACAGTAGCGGAACCTACGCAAACCCGTATAAAAGCGGCAATACCCCACCCTAACAACAAAGGTGGAATGGCGGCATCGGCCAGCAAACTGCCGATGTATTTACTGGTGCCACTATCGCTGAAAACCTGCTTGAGAGCCCCCGCACCGGCAATGACCAGCAGGATCGGCGCTACAGCTTTTACAGCCTCTTCAAGATCTTTGGTAATGGCTTTCATGGTCTGTCCCTGCCGGATTCCCAGCGTATACATGGCTACCAGCACCGACAGCAACATGCCGATATAAGGTTCAGCCAGTAACGTAACAATCGTTTTTAGCGGTGACTCGCCTACCATCGCATTTTTAAGAGGGCCGAAGGTTGTCAGGAGCAGCACCGGGAGTAGCGCCACAAAAAAGCTGATGCCCGCACCCGGCAAATTTTCGTCGGGCACCTGCCGAATGTTGAATAATTCGCGGTTGGGCGTTGCCTTGATGTTTGTAAGCGTTCGGCCAAAAACCGGACCAGCAATGATAATCGCCGGAATAGCTACGATGATGCCATAGAGCAATGTCTGACCAATATCGGCATTAAGCTGGCCCGCTACGGCCGAGGGCGATGGATGCGGAGGCAAGTACCCGTGTGCGACCGACAAAGCCGACAGCATCGGAACCGCCACCGACATCAGGGGCAAACCAGACGAAGCGGCAATAGTGAAAATTAGCGGAACAACGATGATAAAAGCAGCATTGTAAAACAGCGGTATGCCAATGACAAAGCCCGCCAGCGCCAGTCCCCATCGAATGTTTTTGATTCCGAACCAACCGATCAGTACGTTGGTGACACGGCGGGCAGCCCCGCTTTCGGCCACTAATCGACCGAGCATGGCCCCAAAGCCAATGATGAGTACCAGGTCACCGAGGGTTCCACCAATACCCGCCTGAATTGATTTTCCAACCGCGACAATATCCATTCCCGACGCCAATCCAATGCCGAGCGAAACGATAACGAATGAAATAAAGGTATCTAAACGAACAAAAGCGACTAAAACGACAAGCGTCAGAATGCCAATCAGGGTCAGTACAAGGGGCATGGTGGTACGGTAAACGAATTAAAGAAGGAAACGTAATGAAATTCGGCGAAATAATATACACCCGAGACAGTCTTTTTCGTACGATACGTTTTCCCGATTTTCGCTACGTTTAAAACGAGAAAGCGTAGGTCGCCAATTTTTCTACTTCCTTCGCCAGTGAATTGGACAAGTCAAACGGCACTACGTGCAGCCGGGTAGTCGCGTCATACCCAAATACATCCAGTGGCTGACGGAACGTTTTATTGGCCGGATAGACCAAAAACAGGTCATTGGCCGCATACTTTTTACCGTAAGCATAAAGCTGATACAGGTCGGCTTGCTCGATGCCATAATTACCCGTTTTGTCCTGACCGTTGACCTGCTTCCACTTCGTATCCAGAACGAGCATTTTGTCTTCATGCCGAATCAGAATATCCGGTCGGAGCTTAAACTTTGGCGAACCAACGTGCTCGTCTACCAAATGCGCTGACGACTCCTGAATGGTTACCTCACCAGCTTCGGGCCAGTACGTCCGTATACCAGTTGCTACGTACTCCTCAAAGACTCGCTCCATCAGAAACAATAGGGACAAACTCGCAACGGCCCCATCCTTTACGCCCAGGCTTTGCCCGTTCAGCAAGGCTTCAGCCCAACGCAGGGCTGGTTCATACCGAGCGAATAAACGGCTGGTCCGACGACTGGCCTGCAGATCATTCGGTACGGATTCAGAAACAGGTACCTCGTCCAGCACGGCCAGAAACTGCTGCAATCGACGTTGATTTGATACGTTTTTCGTTTGTCGGGTCAGCGAGACCAGCGTTGTTTTCAGGATACGATTAGGCGGTACGTTAGCCGTCAAACTATCGTAAACGACGGCCAAACGCTCGGCATGGCAGGCGTTTTCACGTTGTTGACGAGCTACCTGAAACTTCCCTTTCCAGAACTGTTCGTTCTTCTCAACCGATACGTAAGCCCGTTGAATCCCCTGTTGAATCAGCGGCTCTACTGTATCCAGAAACGCTCGTACAAAAACGTCCCACAGTGGCAATGGTGTGGCACTTGTATGGGCTGTCGTAAGGGTTCGGAATGGGCTGTTCCGTACGTGCCGGAGCATGGTAAGCAACAGGGACCGGGGGTTGGTGGGAGGTTCGATTTTAGGTAGAATTTCAAAATACGTCCGCCCCGAAAGCGGCAACAACCCGACGTAGTTTCGAATCCGAATCAGCTCCCGTCCTTTTTGCACCGTATACGTCAACAACACATCGGCCTGCTCGTATTCAAACGCAAACCGGCGCAACTGCTGAAACACCTCATCCGGCACAAGAATACCGTCTGCCGGTGGTTCGGGCCACTGCTGATCACTACCAATCAGGCCATTTTCCGAAACAGAATACGTCATAAACGGTCAATAGTCAGTAGTCATTGGAGGTTAGTCATTGGTCATTAGTCATTGACTGCTGGTACTGATGACCAATGACAGCGAAGCGAAATCACCAATGACTACTGACTAATCTTTAGGTTGATACGCTCTTATAGGCTGCTGGTTGATACCAAATAATAACGTATTGCCAATGGGTAAAACACTGCGAACGTCGCCGACGAGTTGGAAACCGGATTGTTGCTGACGTACTGCCTCAAAATTTCCTTTTCCATCGCCCCGTAACAATACCCCGTAATTGGCATCTGCCCGGCCAAAGCGCAGGCGAACCTGCGACGTATTGCCACAAAGTAACAGATCTTTATGGCCATCCTTGTTGAAATCAAGAGACGTAATGGTGAAAACAGGTGAAATCTGGGCGGCCGTTGGCAAGGGTTTGTCAATGAATTTACCCGAAGTGGAGTTGGCAAAGTACATTGTTTTCAGTTCATTGGCCGTCAGTTTCGACGCGTCGGCTAATTCCTCCTCTTTGAATACGTCGGTCAGCGTAGCGTTGGAATAACTGTCATAATTAATGAACCGATGCCGTAACATACCCACCTGTTCGAGTATCTCATCGCGGGTGGCGTGGGGGTAGCTCTTGCCTTGTACATAAAGGCAAAGAATCGGGTCGATTTTGCCGTTCTTATCGAAGTCCTTGTAAATCAACTCAGCGGGTTCTTTGTCGTTGGCGCGGCACTGTGTATTTAAGCCTTGATTGCCCACGAGCAGATCAGGCCGACCATCGCCGTTCAGGTCATCCACCAGTAATTTGTTCCACCAGCCCCGGTACTCTTTCTCGAAATACGTTTTTGTCTGATCGGTCAGGCTGCCATTTGTCAGACTCAGGACGGTAACCGGCATCCACTCCCCAACGATAACCAATTCCGCTTTTCGGTCGGCATTAAGGTCTACCCAGGCGGCATCGGTTACCATACCTATTCGCGCCAGCATAGGAGCCAACCGGCTTGTCTGGTCTGTGAAATGACCTTTACCGTCATTTACCAGCAGATAGCTTTGGGGTGTTTCCGGGTAACGACCTGGTATAACCCGGCCACCAACAAACAGATCGGGCTTACCATCGCCATTGACATCGTTTACCCGAACGCAACTTTTGCTGCTACGCATGGCAGGTAAGGCATCCGGGCTTTTGGTAAAATTACCTTTCCCGTCATTTAGGTACAGGCGGTCCTGCAAGCGGGCATCATCCGGCTGAAAATCGTTATAACCGCCACTGCAAACGTAAAGATCCGGGAAGCCATCGGCGTTAGCATCAAAGAAAATCGCGTCGGCATCTGTACTGGCTTTGTCCGTATCGAAAGCAGCCTGAGTCCGTTTACTGAACTGATTACCGGTTTGCTGTATAAACAACGTCCCAGCCTGGCCATTTCCGCCACCAGCATACACATCCTCACGGCCATCGCCGTTGACATCCGCCTTTGCCAGACAGGGGCCAACGAACGACTGTGCATTCACCAACAAGGTCTGTCGCTTAAAATCGTTGGTTTTGTTGACTGGATCAGTGAACGAAACAGGCGTTTTAATTTCTTCAAAAAAGGGTTTAGCAGCCATCGGAGCCCGGTACGTTGAGCGGGCGTCTTTTTCCTGAACGGCCAGAAGTTGATCGGCTTTTACGTTGGTGAGTAGCTGTTCTTTGCCGGTTGGCCAAACGATACGTAGCGAATCAATACCCGCTTTTGTACCTAAGCCAAAATGCAGCCGTTGCGACATGCTCGATTGATAGCCACGGGTCGGCATCTGCTCAACGAACTGCTGTTTTCCAGCACTATAAAGTGTAACCTTAGCGCCTACCCCCTGTGTGTTTGGGCCATTACCCACAAGCCGAACCGACAGGTAATGATGCTTGAGTTCTTTGCTGGCTTCGTTTTGAAAAATAAAAGCAGGCTGATTGGTGTTATTCACGATCAGGTCCAGATCGCCATCATTATCCAGATCGGCATAGGCTGCACCCGTACTGTTCGAGGCCTGGGTAAGCCCCCAGGCCGAACCCACATTGGCAAACGTAACCTCACCCGCCGAGTCTCCTCCCCGATTGCGAAACATATAGTTCATGACGTTCGATGAGGGAATTTTATGCACGAGGTCCAGTACGTCCTGCCGACTGAAATTGGTCGGTCGATTCTGCATGTAATCGGTCATGAATTTCAGAAAATCCTGGTTCGTGTAATCACGAACGTAGCCGTTTGTTATGTACAAATCTTTCCAGCCATCGTTGTCGTAATCGGCCAGTAAGGGTGACCAGCTCCAGTCCGTATTGGAAACACCTGACAGCTGACCGGTTTCGGAAAAGAGGGGGATGGAGCTGGGAGAATGGGGCGAGGGGCCGTAACTACCCTGCGCCATGCTCCCAGCTCCACGCGCCGTGCCTTGATTCAATTGCAGCATATTTCGCATGTGCTGATAATAAAACCCTGACTCGATGGCGAGGTTAAACTTTTCGTAGTTGTCAGGAGCCATGAGCAGTTTCTGACGCCGGTTATCTTCCGGCAGCATGTCGAGGGTCAGAATGTCGGGCAGGGCGTCGTTATTCACATCCGCTACGTCGTTTCCCATCGAAAAATGGGATGTATGGCGAACGCTGGTTTGCAATTGATTCGTGAACGTAGGTCCGTTGCCCCGGTCATCGTGATTGTTGAGGTACAGATAGTCGGGGATGGTGTAGTCATTGGAAATATAAAAGTCAGGCCAGCCGTCGTTGTTCAGGTCAGAGATGCCCAGCCCAAGTCCATAACTAAGCACCGAACTGCTCAAACCCGCCCGCTCCGTTACGTCTTCAAACCGATTACCCATATTACGGAGCAAGCGGACGCCAATTTCGGGGTTGCCTTCTTTCATCAACGAAGCCGTAGGGCCGGGGTCGAGTACGGGCAACAAGCGCGGATTGTGGTTCAGCAGAAACAAATCCAGATCACCATCGCGGTCATAATCAAAAAAGGAGCCCTGTGTAGTTTGACCGGGTTTATCGAGCCCCCACTGTACTGTTTGATCGGAGAAATGCGGAACGCCCTGTGCATCGGGGCCATCATTGATAAACAGTTGAGGAACTCGTTTTTGTGGGGGCAGGCTTCCCGAATAACTGACTAGCATATCAAGCCGACCATCGCCATTGACATCGGCCATCGACACACCCGTTCGCCAGGGGCCTTCACGTCCGGCTACTCCCGCCTGAGCCGTTACGTCGATGAACTTCATGTTGCCCTTATTCAGGTATAACTGGTTGGGAACCATGTTGCCGCTGAAGTAAATATCTTCCAGCCCATCACCGTTCAGATCGCCCACCGCAACGCCCCCACCGTTGTAAAAATACTCGTACATCAGTACGTTGGTGTTCAGTCCTTCGGTCAGGTTATTGGCAAACGTAATGCCTGTCTGCTCGGGTGTTAGTGACGTAAAAAGTGCCGGGCCACTATCCGACGTACCCTGCTCGCTGGAGGAGTTTCCCTGACAGTTCACTAAAAGCCAGCCCGTTGCAATCCATGTAAAACAACCAACAAAACGCGAAGACAACTTCATAAAACTACGCACTGATAAAAGAAAATAACGGGGTAATTTACAATAATTCACTGCAGTATTGAAGCAGTTTTTTCAGATCCTCCTCTTTGCTAAAATCCACAGCATTGGCTGTCAGGTAGGCCGATATCTGGTCACGATGTTTAGCAAATGATTTTAGCAGATTTGTCTTGTTGAGTGGATAAGCGCGGTTATTCTGATCAATTAGAAAAAAAGTCCGGCTTTTTACCAGTACCAGATCCCCTTTCTCGGCGAGTTTACGCAGAGATGTACTACCCGACGCATAAAACTGATACGTTGTCACAGCTGACGTACCGGTCGATTGGTCGTAACCCGACAGCTTTTCATTTTTTGCCATTCTGAGTCCATGTTTCACGGCCAGTTTAACGGGCCCGTAATCGGTCAGAATCTCCAGGTAATCTTTCCGCTGGTCGAACCAGAATACGCTTGGACCCATGCTAACCATCCGAACGACGGGCTCGCTGGCTAAACTCAACGTATCGCCATTCGGGTCGATGAAATGAACTTCCCCCAGCAACACATTAAAATTAAGTCTCGCTACGGCTGTAGCTCCGTTTCCATACAAGATCTTCCCCTCCGTAAACTGACCATATCGATAGCGGCTGCTAACCGGAACGGCTTTATCGTTAACAGCGCCCCCTTTTATCCGAATCACATCAGGGGATTGTGCCAGACAGGCCCCCCGTGCAATCAACTCGAAGCAAAGGATAAACAACGGTGCTTTCATGGCAAACGGAATCAAGTGTTATCAAAAAACTAGTGCCAACGCAAATATGCGCTGGCACTAGTTCCCTCACTACGTAAATGATTAACCTAATAACCCGGATTCTGGATTAATTTATTGTTCCGGTTGATTTCATCCCGGCTAATCGGCAGGAAGTAAATTTTATCATTCCACTTCCGATTCTCTTTACCAGTTCCCAGGTCCTGTACGCTATAAGAATAGTTGTAATTGTCTTTGCTATACTTATAGGTTGTCACCGTTTTACCCGGCTTGAGCTTGCCCGAGATCACGATAATCTTTGCCTGCTGGCCCAATACCGTTGGGGCAATCATCCAGCGCCGAACATCGTAGAAGCGCTGATCTTCGAACAGCATTTCAATGTTCCGTTCATTCTGGTAGCGGGCCATCAGTGCAGCACCCGTTTCGGTCATGGCTGGCATACCCGCCCGGAAACGCACCCGGTTGATCCAGGTTTTGGCTTCCTCATCCTGGCCCAAGGCCATACAGGCTTCTGCATAATTCAGCACGACTTCGGTAAACCGAATCTGAATGGATGGCACTTCCTGACGAATGCTCATATCGACCAGCGTTGGATCGGGGTCCATAAACTTACGGATAGCATAGCCTGTCCAGGTACCGTTCCAGTTTTCGATGGTACTGTTACGCGTGTCAAGTCCTGCGTATGGCGTTACCGTGCTTCCACCGGTTCCTGTTTCGTAAAAGCCTGTCTGAATCTGACCGGCCGGGTCGATACCAGCGCCATCGGGCGTACGGGGTTTCCATTGCGCACCATCATACAGAATCGACGTGTAGAAACGAGGATCGCGGTTTTCGTAGGGGGTAGCAGCGTGGGTTGGGTTTTTCCAGTCGAACTTCGTGCCGTCCATCATCTCATAGCTATCAACCAGTTGCTGAGTTGGTTCGCTGGATGTCCAGCCATGATAACCATTCGGCATATTGTTACGTGGATACCATGATCCCCAGTCGTCAAATGAAGCCCGGATGTAGTATTTCAGGAAAATACCATCAGCTTCACCACCATTACGCGACAGCGACAGGTTGAGGTAATTCTGCTGACCTTCGGCGGGTGTAACAGGTGCCGTCAGATTCAGTTTATACCCGTACTGGTTCAGATCCATAACCGCCTTTGCCGCATCTTTAGCTTTCTGCCAGCGTGCTTTCTGATCGCCACTCACGTAACCCAGCAACTCCGGGTTGGTAAACGACGCAATTACGCTCGACTTGGCCTTGGCTGTCGGAATATCATGCAGGTCACTGGCAGCATAAAGCAGCACACGTGCTTTCATGGCCAAAGCCGCTCCCATGGTGGCCCGTCCAGCAGCCAGGGTTTTGCCCTTCAGCAGAATAGCGGCCGAATCCAGATCACTCACGATGGAGTTGACGCACTCTTCGTATGTATTCCGGGGAATCGTAAAATCGCCTTCGTTCAGTGTATATGGCTTTTTAATGAGCGGTACACCTCCGTAGTAACGTAACAACTGGTTATAGTAATAACCCCGCAGGAAATACATTTCGCCTTTCATGCGATCAGCAATGCCACCCGTGTTATCAAACTTCGGTTTGGCCAGATTGGCCAGCGCAATATTGGCAGCCCGAATTCGCTGATACATCTGGCTCCATTCCATCGTGTTCTTGATAGTTCCCAGATTGGAAGGGCTTACGTTGGCTTCGTTGACATCCTGCTTACCGAAGCTATATAGAGCGTTATCGGTCTGACAGTCGAAGCTCATCTGGTCCAGAATACCATCCCGAAGACCATTGTAGACATCCGTCACAAAGGCATCTGCCAGAGCAGCATCCGCCCAGACGGCATCACCAGCCACCTTGTCGAGCGGTTTAGTGTTCAGGAAATCGCTATTGCAACCAACCAGCGCTACGCCCAGAGAAAGGCCGAACGCCAGGCATTTTATCATATAATTCATACTGTTCAGATTAATCGTTTAGAAACTGAGTGACAAACCTGTGTTGATAATACGTGCCTGCGGATAGTACTGTGCACTACTATTTGTTGACTCCGGATCAAACAAACCTTTCATTTGTGGTGCATAGGTAGCCAGGTTCAGGCCATTCACGTAAACACGAAGGTTGCTCAGGCCAATTTTGCCAGCAATCGTAGCAGGCAGCGTATACCCTAGTTCTACGTTCTTCAGGCGCACGTAATCGGTGCTTTTCAGCCAGTAGCTCGTACCGTTCGAGAAATACTGGTTGCTCCGGTCAACGATCCGGGGGTCTGTCGTGCTTGGGTTGTCAACCGTCCACCGGTGATCGTAGCTCCATTTCAGGAAGTTACCAATCGTACCCGACTCCGTTTGCAGGAAGATCTGCCCGCCAGTCGATGCCTGGAACAATACGCTGAAGTCGAAGTTTTTCCACCGAACACTGGCATTCAAACCACCCTGGAAGCGAGGCTGATTGTTTTTATCGGCGCGAACGCGGTCGTTTGCGTCAATTTTACCATTACCGTCGATGTCTTTCAAGCGCATGTCACCCGGACGCAGCGTGCTGGCCCCTACACCGCTATAATCGATTTTATTGGCATCGATTTCAGACTGGGTAGAGAAGATTCCATCGTACTGATAAAGCAGCGTACCGTTAGCCTGATTGGGGTCGTTTACGTTCGTTGGCATTGGTTTGCCTGTCGAGCGCTGCCACTCAGGAGCACCGGGAGTTTCGTCCCAGAACGTAATGGTATTTTTGGCGTAGCCACCGTTTACGCTCACGCTATATTTTACTTCACCCGCCTGACCATTATAACCGACACGGAATTCATATCCTTTGTTGGTTATTTTACCGATGTTCGTAGCAGGCAGCGTAGCGCCCGTTGTCTGGGGAATGGAAGCGCTCTTCCGCCACAAAATGTTCGACCGCTTGTTCTGGAATACGTCGAATTCGAAGAAAATCTTTCCGTTCAGCGCCGACCCTTCCAGGCCAATATCAGCATTGTTGGCTACTTCCCAGGTCAGGGTTGTGTTGGGAACACCGTTTTCGTACAGGGTCTGTGCAACCTGATTACCAATTACATAACCCCAGTTCGAGTTTACTACGTCGCCATACGCATAGGTTGGCAGGTAGTCATATTCACGCAGGGTATTGTTGAAATACACCTGGTCGTTACCCAGCTGACCCCACGATGCCCGCAGTTTGAGTGAGCTGATAGCGGGCAGACCTTTCTTGAAGAAGTTTTCTTCTGAGATACGCCAACCGGCCGTTACACCGGGGAAGAAGCCCCAGCGGCTACTAGCGGGGAACATATACGAACCGTCGTACCGCCACAGGAATTCAGCCAGATACTTCTCTTTGTAGTTATAAGCAGCCCGACCGAAGTAACTCATACGAGCCCGTTCCCAGGCAGCCGTTGTGTTGCTGTTCTTTTCAGCACTACCACCAGCAAACAGTTGGTCGATGGCTGTCGACGCAAAATACTTTCTGTATCCCGAAAATCCGTTCGAGTTCGACTGTTCTTTGGTAATACCTGCCAGAATGGTTATAGCGTGGTTGCCACCGAATACATGGTCGTAGGTCAGAATACCCGAAAGCAGTGAGTTGAACTGGTCATTGGTATACTGGTTCAGTGTTGCCTGATCCGGTCCTTTTTTAACCCGTTGCAGAATAGGCTGCTTGTTCGAATCGTAGGATGTGTAATCCCAGCTATACACGTACCAGGGCGTCTGCCAGGTTTTACCCTGTTGAATGTATTTATCCAGCGCTATGCTACCCGTCAGTTTAAGACCCGGAATCCAGGGGTTGGTGATGTTTACGCTGGCATTACTTTGCAGATAATAGCGCGTGTCTCTGTCATAACCCGTTGCACTTGTTGTAACCAGAACAGGTTGCTGACCATTTTCGATGTCGGGAGCAGGCAATCCATTTGGCCAAAAGGCTGGTTTGTTTGGATACCCCCGCATTAGCATCCGGAAGATAGCACCTGCGCCTACTGTTGGGAAAAAGCGGTTTTCCTGACGACCAACTACGCCCGTTACCAGATTTATGTGCTTGCTGATCTTGGCGTCCAGATTCAGGCGGAAGTCATACTGTTTGTAGCCTGTTGCTGAATTTTTGTAGTAAGCATCCTGATTCTGATAGTTAGCCGAGACCAGATACTTAACGTTTTCGCTTCCACCTACTAATTGCAGTGTATGACGCGACTGGGGCGACCAATCCTTCAGTGCGGCTTTAAACCAATCCGTGTTCGGATATTTCCAGGGATCTGATCCGTCCTGAAACTTCTTGATTTCATCAGGCGTGTAAGCAGCTTTGGCAATACTTCCATCAGGTAGTGTATAGCTACCCGACGTAGCAAACGCATCCGAAGCGGCTTTCCAGTACTGAGGCTTCAAGTTGTAAACGTTGATCTCATTGTTTAGCTGCGCATATTCAGCGGCTGACGCCATTTTCGGAATGACCGTTGGCTGCGACCAACCCTGATTGTAGTTGTAGCTCAGTTCAGGCTTACCCGTTTTTCCCCGCTTGGTGGTTACCAGGATTACACCGTTAGCCGCCCGCGAACCATAGATAGCCGCCGATGCATCTTTCAGGACCGAAATGCTTTCAATATCCGCTGGATTCAACCGGTCAATCCCCCCGGCCCGGGCAGGTACTCCATCAATAACGATAAGCGCATCGTTGTTACCCAGTGTGTTTGATCCACGAATACGAATGGCAGAACCATCATAACCTGGCTCGCCACTTGAATTGGTAGCAATAACACCCGGCATCCGGCCGGCAATGGAGTTGGTTAAGTTGACAGCTGGCGATTTTACCAGGTCAGTACCTTTTACGGTTGCTACGGAACCCGTTACGGTTTCTTTTTTCTGTTCACCATACCCTACAACAACGACTTCATTCAACATTTTGTCGTCTGAAGCCAGAGTGATATTAATCTCGTTACGGTTGTTAACGGGTACTTCCTGCGAGAGGAACCCAATGTAGGAAAACACCAGTGTTGATGTTCGGGACGGTACGTTCAGATTATAGCCACCATCGGCTGCGGAAACGGTACCGGTCGTTGTCCCCTTCACGACAATGCTTACCCCTGGCAAAGCTATACCCTGAGCGTCAAGCACTTTACCCGAAACTTTCGTTTGAGCGTAAGCGCCAAGTGAAGAGAACAGGCCAAGGAGAAACATGAAATAGAACACATTTCGCCGGGACCAATTCGCATCGTTTGGGAAGGTATCCTCTCGTATGTTACGGACCTTCGGATAAGTAAATTGTTTTTGCATAAGCTTGATACGGTTTAGTAAGCGTAACATTCGTATAAAGCCTAATACTCACAGAGATTTACTTAGCTATTTTTATCTACAATTAACTGTTTTTTAACAATATCAATATAAAATTAAACATTTTTCCATTAGTTTAAAGTCTTATTAAACCAACAGAAGTTACTTGTCAGGAGATTCGGCCCCAGTTATTTTCGGTCTGTTTGAGGCTGTCAACGTGGTTTCGGATGGGAGTATGCTGAGGTAGAAGAAGTTCAGGATCTTCCATCAATATGGCTTGTGCCGAGTCGCGGGCAGCGGTAAGAATGGCGGCATCTTTGGCTAGGTCGGCAATCATCAAATCCATCACACCACTTTGCTGGGTACCGGTCAGATCGCCGGGCCCACGGAGTTGCAAGTCAACGTCAGCTATTTCGAATCCGTTGTTGGTACGTACCATCGTTTCAAGCCGGGTACGGGTGTCGCTGCTGAGTTTATATCCGGTCATCATGACGCAGTACGACTGGTCGGCCCCCCTCCCTACCCGTCCCCGCAGTTGGTGCAGCTGCGACAGGCCAAAGCGTTCAGCACTCTCAATAACCATCACACTGGCATTCGGTACGTTCACACCCACTTCAATGACAGTAGTGGCAACAAGTATCTGGGTTTCATTTTTCAGAAACCGCTTCATCTCGTCGTCTTTTTCGTACGGAAGCATTTTTCCATGCAAGATGCCTATCTCATATTTCGGACGGGGGAAAGCCCGCTGCATACTTTCGTAACCGTCCATCAGATCTTTGTAATCCAGTTTTTCGGACTCCTCAATCAATGGATACACGACATACACCTGCCGCCCCAGTTCAATCTGCTGCCGCATAAAGCCAAATACTTCCGAGCGGTGTTTATCGAATTTATGAACGGTTTTAATCGGTTTACGCCCTTTGGGAAGTTCATCAATGACCGATACGTCCAGATTACCGTAAAGTGTCATGGCCAGCGTACGGGGAATTGGCGTAGCGGTCATCACCAGAATATGCGGGGGAACAACCTCGTTTTTACGCCAGAGTTTAGCCCGCTGTGCTACGCCAAACCGGTGCTGTTCATCGATGATACACAGGCCAAGATTTTTATACTGGACTACGTCTTCGAGCAGTGCATGCGTCCCAACCAGAATATGCATTTTGCCCGATTGCAGTTCCTCGTGCAGAACTGTCCGACGTTTTTTGTTAGTCGAGCCGGTCAGGATACCGAGGTTTAACCCCATTGCGTCGGCAAACGGCTTGAGTCCGTTGTAATGCTGGTCAGCCAGGATTTCGGTGGGGGCCATCAGGCAGGCCTGTGCGCCGTTGCCAATTGCCATGAGGCAGGCAATAAACGCAACGATGGTTTTACCACTACCTACGTCGCCCTGCAACAGCCGGTTCATTTGCTTGCCGGTCAGCAAATCGGCATAGATTTCCTTGATAACCCGCTGTTGAGCACCCGTGAGTTCAAACGGCAGGAGTTCATTGTAAAAATGCTTCACCAGTGAGGTATCCCGGAAAATCTGCCCCGGAAACTCTTCTTTCTGAATCAGCTTGTTTTTGATCAACCGTAACTGATTGTAGAACAGCTCTTCAAACTTAAGCCGACGTTGCGCCTGTTTGAGCCACCCTTGATTTTGTGGTAGGTGAATATTCCACATGGCTTCCCGCTTGCCAATCAGCCGGTACTTCTGGATAAGTTCGTCGGGCAGCGTTTCGTGGATATGCGGCCAGGATTGTTCCAGCAACAAACGCATGGCTTTGCCCAGAACCTTACTATCGAGATGGCGTTTACGAAGTTTTTCGGTCAGGTTATAAACCGGGAAAAAACCGGCTTCCTGCTCCTGAGCGGTATTGGCGTTTTCCAGCTCCGGGTGAACAATACTGAACTGCCCATTAAACGACTGCGGTTTCCCATACGCTATATAATCTCCATCCCGACGTAGTGTTTTCTCGATGTACGTAATACCCTGAAACCAGACTAGACTCATTGTACCTGTGCCATCGGTAAACGTAGCGACCAGACGTTTTTTGGGTCCTTCACCTTCCATGTACCACTCGCGAATCCGCCCGCGTACCTGCGCCGACGGCATCGACTCCATCAATTCACTGATCGTATAATAACGGGTCCGGTCGTCGTAGCGAAAGGGATAATACTGAATCAGGTCACCATAGGTAAACAGATTCAGCTCTTTGTTGAGCAATTCTGTCCGCTGCGGGCCCAAGCCTTTCAGGTAAAGAAGCGGTGTATCGAAATAAGTAGTTCGCTCGGTCATAACAGACCCATAAAATCCGGCTTATTGACAGGATTTGACCAAAAATACAAAAAAAGGGCAATTTACTCCTCATTCATCCGCCCAATGCCAAACGCAACACCAGCGTAAATATCTAAACCTCGTGGCCGAATACCATTGGATGTATTCCCGACTAGTCCCAGAAAATTATCCGTACCGAGCCAGGCGGGCCCTACCCGAACCGATGCCCCCGCTGTCAGTCCGTGATTGAGGTACGCAATCGGTAACGCTAAACTCACCCAGCGCGTATCGTAGCGAGGAGTTACGGCAAACATAGTGGGCTGGTGGACGGCAAGCGCCTGTTTCGGCCGGACGTCCTGGAAGTACGTTACGTTTACGCCAAACCCTGCTGGAGTCTGATAGTCGAAAGTAAGGTTGAGTGAGGTCGGCAATCCAGCCCGAAAGCTGGTTTTATCGGGTGTACGCCCGATATTCAGCTTATCCTGAACACTTTGCAGCGCATCGATACTGCCCGTAATTCGAGTAAAATCGCTGCTGGTGAAACGTACCGGGTTTTGGCCAATATCGGCGTAATTATACTGCTGGCCCTTATACGTCAACCCTCCCACATCCGTAAGCGCTACGCCGAGTTGCAAAGCCGGACTATCTGTATCATACTGATTAATATACGTCATGCCAACATCGAAGCCAAAACCGCGACCAGGCGAATCGGTACTAAACAGGGTTCGGGGCGTAATGGATCGATTCTTAAGAAATGTGGTGTATCCCAGAGTAGCATCCAACTGATTCAGTTCCAGAAAGGCATTGTTCAGATTATTGGGGTCGGCCACAATCTGGTAGTTAGCGCCCCGGTTGATAAAATGCTGCGCGTTGTACCCGATCAGCACTTTCGCCGTTACGCCCAACAGCAATTTCTGTCCATCTCCTTCTGAAAGGGTGCCCGCATAGGTAAAAGCCAGCTCAGAATACGTATTGGTATTCAGATTGAACTGATTGTTATCGGTTGGAATGCTGTACAGTGCTTTATCCCCCAGACCTGCTCGTAAGGCAGACAGTAATGATTGTGACGCCCCCAGAACCTGACCTATTCCCCGAAAGCGAGTTGTAATGGCAAAAGCCGAGTAGTCACTCGTTCGAATCAATATAGCAGGGCCACGAATTTCACCCGTTAATGTACCGTTCTTAGGCTTGCCATCCAGATTCTCGCGGGTATAGTCAACATCGAAATGAATCGACCCATCTGGATTTTTATACTGGCCGGGCACATTCCCTGTAACAAACCGCAATAACGAAAAAGGCGCTTGGTAGCGAACGTAATTATTATCAGCATGAATGTTACCTACCGCAGCATTCAGAAAAAAGCGGCTGGGCGAGTCGGCTGCCAGAGCTGGATTGATGTAAAGCCGGTTGGTTCCCCCATACCGACTGGTCGAAATTCCCAGCAGATTCTGGGATAAACTAATGGTTGAAAAAAGTAAAAATCCTCCTAAAGTGAGCCAGTATTTCATGCAGTGAATAGATGAATGGAACAGCGTTCCCCTATACAAACGCAAATCCGCCACTGGGGTTGCCAATGACGGACTTATTTTTAAAAACTAGCAAGGAGCGTAGTGCAGGGTGCAAGGAGAAACTAGTCACTAAAACCATGCTCCTGGCACCCTGCGCCCAGCATTTATACCCCCTCAGCTTCTACCGTTTTTACTTCGGGCACCAAACGGGTCAGTAAGTTCTCAATCCCCGCTTTAAGCGTCAGGGTCGAGGATGGGCAACCGCTGCAGGAGCCTTGCAAAAGCACTTTTACGGTACCGCTTGGTTCATCAAATGAGTAGAAGCTAATAGCCCCTCCATCCGATTCAACCGCCGGGCGAATGTATTGATCCAGCACAGCTTTAATTTTTTGCACCGTTTCCGAATCCATATCCAGCTTGGTGGTATTGGCATCCATTGTCCGTTGTGCGAAAACAGGCTTCTGCTCACCGAAATACTCTTTCAGAAAAAGCTTGACCTCAAACAGTACGTCGTCCCAATCGGTCTCATCGTCTTTGGTTAGCGTAACGAAGTTGCCGGAGATAAACACCCGACGAACGAACTCAAACCCAAAAAGAGCGATGGCCAGTGGCGAGGCTTTCCCTTCGAGAAGGGCATCACCCGGCGTAGCGTAGTCGAAGGAAAGGCCGGAAGGTACAAGTTCGAAGTTGACGACGAACTTCATCGAGTTCGGATTAGGACTTCCTTCGGTAAATATGGAGACAGGACGGCTCAATGCAGCGTTCATAACAAATCGATGGTTTTCGGTTTACACCGGATACAATGACAGGTTAACACCCCAATTATTTTTTTAGTTTTTTGCCATAAAAAAACCCGCCGAATTCTATCAGGCGGGTTCTTCAATAAGTTGTCATGCTTTAAGCTTCTGCTGTAGCAGCTGCCGGTGCTTCAGCAATCGGCGCTGTTTCTACAGCTGACGGCCCAGCTGGAATGATATCTACGTATGACCGGCTATCCCGACCAGGACGGAATTTCACGGTACCATCAACTAAAGCAAACAACGTAAAGTCTTTGCCCAGACCAACGTTTTTGCCAGGATGATGCTTTGTGCCACGCTGACGGACAATAATATTACCGGCAATAGCCGACTGACCGCCGAACAACTTCACGCCAAGGCGTTTGCTTATCGAGTCGCGGCCGTTTTTGGAACTACCTACACCTTTCTTGTGTGCCATTTTTTTAAGCGTTCTAAAGTTATAGGGTTATACAGCGGTAAAGTTTGGATTGAAAATCACTTTATAACTTCACGACTATACAACTTTACAACGGGTTACAGTGTGATGTCTTCGATAAAAACCTTCGTCAAGTACTGACGGTGGCCATTTTTCTTTTTATAACCTTTCCGACGTTTCTTTTTGAAGACGATTACTTTTTCGCCTTTCAAATGTTCGACGATTTTAGCCGATACTGCCGCTCCAGCGACAGTTGGAGCACCGACGGTGATGCTTCCTTCGTTGTCAACAAGGAGAATTTTCACCTTGTCGGAGGCAAGTGCAGCGTCCACATCGCCCTCTAACCGGTGGGTATAGATGGAGCGACCCTTCTGGATCTTGAATTGCTGCCCTGCGATCTCTACGATTGCGTACATGAGTTGTGTATGAAATTGAAAATGAGGGTGCAAAGGTAAGCAAAAAATGATGAATGATGAATGATGAGTGATGAATTATTTTAAATGCCCAAAAACATTATTTGCCCCTAGGAATATCATTCATCATTCATCATTCATCATTCATCATTCATCATTCCCTCTCCCTTTCATAAAATCTCCGGCAGCTGACTTCAGCAAACCTGCAAACGTATTGAGACAGAACAGTACGCCCCGATCTATCAGGGCTTTAGCCTGATCGCCAGACGTAGCCACAGTTCCCACCACAAGGCCCGCTTTCCTAATCTTCTCAACAACACCAGCAATGGCTCGCTTCACTTCATCATGACCGGGACCGTCATAATAGCCCATGGACATGGCTAAGTCCCGTGGCCCGATAACAAAGCCGTCGATGCCCTCAACGGTCAATAAATCATCCAGATTATCAATGGCTTCTCTGGATTCAATCATGGGTAACACAAGCGTTTGTTCGTTCGAAAACGTTACGTATTCACCCTGATTCATGGTGCCCTGCAAATAATCACAAGCTCGTACAAACCCAAAACCACGCATACCAAGCGGTGGGTATTTAACAGCCTGCACGAGCGCTTCCAGTTC
This sequence comes from Spirosoma sp. KNUC1025, assembly GCF_045160025.1. Lineage (GTDB taxonomy): Bacteria > Bacteroidota > Bacteroidia > Cytophagales > Spirosomataceae > Spirosoma. The sequence goes on along the minus strand of NZ_CP087139.1, from coordinate 3,900,086 downwards.
CATTACCGTGCCGACACCCGGCAACATAATGCCCATGACACCCACATCTAAATACTGTAGAATCAATTTGGGATCATTACTCCGCACACGCGCCAGGGGCGTAATCCCGCTCACTTCGCAGGCTCGCACAATGTCCTGTACCTGAGCCGTCGTGACGGGACTATGCTCTCCATCAATCATATAAAAGTCAAGTCCCGAAAATCCACAGAGTTCGGCTATGGTTGGATCAGAGCTATTGGCAAGGACGCCCAGTACGGGCAGGTTATTTTTAAGGCGGGTTTTTACAATGTTTTGCTTCATGCTGCGAAGGTAATCAGTTGGCTCGTTGGTTCATTGGTTCAGGTGGTAGATTCAGGTAGATAAGATCATTTATACTACGTATTCTCAAACAGGTTAACAGCCTCTCGAAACGTATTGCAATGCGCTTCAACGATGTCTGTAAGGCGTGGCGAATATCCGCCCCCATGGAGACCGTAATGGGCAAATTGTTTCGAATGGCCTGTTCAAAGACAAAAATATCCCGCTGCCGACACCCTTCCCGACTGACGCTTAGCTTGCCAAGTCGATCCGACGCCAGAATATCCACGCCTGAAATATAAAACAGAAACTGAGGTTGTTCACGCCGAATCAGGCCGGGCAACGAATCGTATAACCGATTCAGGTAAGCTTCATCGGTGGTGCCCGTTGGCAACTCAATATCCAGATCAGACTGCTCTTTTTTTAGCGGGTAATTATCCTTCCCGTGCATACTGAACGTAAACACACGCGGTTCCTGCTGAAACATAACCGCTGTGCCGTTGCCCTGATGAACATCTAAATCCACAATCAGAATTTTCTTCATCTGATTGGTTTGAAGCAGGTAATGAGATGCCACACCAACATCATTGAGCAGACAGAAACCCTCTCCCCGGTCAGGATAGGCATGATGCGTACCTCCTGCTATATTCATGGCAATACCGTCTCGTTGAGCGATTTGCGTACAATCTATCGTTCCCTGAGTGATGATCCACTCACGTTCAATCAGTTCGGGAGTAAGCGGAAAACCGATTCGACGTATCATTTTCGGGTCAACCGTTCCAGTTTTAAGCGAATGAACGTACTGCTCCGTGTGAACACCCAATACCCAGCGATCATCAGCGGGTGTGGGGGCGAAAAAATTGGCATCGGTACATGTTCCTTCGTAGAGTAGCTGCTCATGAATCAGCTCATATTTGAGCATTGGAAACCGGTGACCTTCGGGCAACCGTAGCCGATACACCGGCGAAAACGCAATCTGAAGCATGAAGTCAATTTCTGGTTTTTGATTGCTGATTCAGAGGTGAATTGAAGCGCCAATCAGCCTCCTAAAACCCGCAATCATCAATGCCATTAGGCTGTCCCGTTGGATAAAGTTACACCCTCGTTAACCCATCTTTCTTTAATTGTGTTACCAATGCGTGTACTTTGGTCGTTGTTTGGGTTCCTCCCGTTCAATTTCGATCCAACTAGTATGAAAACAGCTATTATTACCGGAGGTGGCCAGGGCATTGGTCGCGTTGTTACCCAATATTTACTCACGCATGGTTATCGGGTAGCCATCTGGGAAGCCGATACAGAAGCCTTGGCCGAGCTTCGGGAAGCCTTCAAAGCCTCGTCCGCTCAGATTCTTTTTGTTTCCTGCGACGTATCGAGTGAAACCAATATCCGGAAGGCGGCCGAACAAACAGCTTCTCATTTTGGGCAGATTGATGCGCTGATCAATAACGCAGCCATCATGATTGAAAAACCGCTTGACAAACTTACCCTCGACGAATGGAACCGCGTAATCGGTACGAACCTGACGGGCGCTTTTCTATGTGCTAAACATACTGTTCCGTATCTGGCCGCTCAAAAAGGGTGCATCATCAATGTAGGGTCGACTCGGGCCATTCAGTCGGAACCCGATACGTTTGCTTACTCAGCCAGCAAGGGCGGTATTATTGCGTTAACCCACTCGCTGGCGATTAGTCTGGGCCCCGATATTCGGGTAAACGCCATCAGCCCCGGCTGGATCGACGTATCGGCGCTGAAGAAAAAGGCAAAAGCCAAAAGTGACGATCTTCGCCCTGAAGATCACGCGCAGCACCCGGCCGGTCGCGTAGGCCAGGCTGATGATATTGCCCGCATGATTCTTTTTTGATAGCCCCAGAAAACAATTTCATTACCGGACAAAATTTTATCGTAGACGGTGGCATGACCCGCAAAATGATTTATGTGTAGGCAGTCGAACATCAATCTGGCCTCGTTCGTTTAATAGAAGCAAATAATAACCGCAGTTTATCTGCACAAAACGATCCGTAACCAGTCACGTTTATTCTAAACTTTTATGGAAAATGTAAATCAGGACGCCATGCTCAATGAGCAGTCACAGACTTTCCGGCCCGACACGGATGGCCCCGCTCAAACGCCCGACGAGAGCATTATGCTCAATGAAGATTACAACCCAACGGACCTGGTAGGTAACGTTGACAGTGGACCGGACGGCATCGGAATTCCATCAGGCAGTCCCTCTATGGAACCCGATCAAACCCATTATGGCAATGGCGATACGTTAGGTAATAATGATGGAACAGAGCCTGACCCGGAGTTGACCGACGAATAATGGCTGGATGAATGCTAAGCATGCATACACAAACCATTACGCCATAAATCTAAAAATCAGCGTACTACGTAACTATTACAAATAGTATTAATTAAACGCAATTTTGGACAATATGCCTAAAAATAGCCAAAGCAGGGCCATTCAAAGCGCTTGTCGTGCCTAATGCAGGAACGTACCTATTAACTTAAAAGTTAGTGGGTACGCTCAGTTAATAGTTGCTTTATACTAGTTGGTACTAGTATATTTACGATCCGTTCGGATTTAATTCTGCGCTTTATAGGAGGTAATGTTCCAATTGAACGTAAGTCATCGACATGCAAACTAAAAAGCAACCGTTCTTACTCGCCCCCTGGCTACTGCTGTTTAGTATCCTTGGCCTTCTTCTTTGGCTTCTAAATTTTATTTTTTCGCTACTGCCGTAATTACAGAAATAACTGTTCGACAATACGTCCCCTGTGCAGCCATCTATTTCCTGACTTTTAGCCGGTAGCCGCCTATTATTAAGAGTTCTTTTTTTCAATACTTGATTCGGCTGATTAATAGGGACTCGCCCGAGTCATCCATGTGGAACTGATCCATTTTTTCTTGAAAATATTCGTCAATGGCCTTTCCACATCCTTCCCAATCGTAGTAATCATCAAGAATTATACTTCCGCCAACAACTAGCCTGGGTGTAATACGTTCGAGGCAGATTTTTACGGGCTCATACCAGTCAACATCAATATGCGCAAAGACCACGGGCTCATTTATTTCCAGCGTATCCTGTACAAGGCCCTTTATCAAGAATACGTGGTTGTGTTCCTGGGTGATGCCAAATTTTTTAAGATTTGACTTCACTTTCTCATACAGATTTTTTTCGTAGCCATAGTACGTATCGCCACCAAGTCCTTTCGCATTTCCCTCTGTGATTATTTCATAGCGCTTATGTATTTCTTCGCCATCCTCCTGGGTTGGCGCAGGGATCGTCTGGAAAACATCATACACCTTCATGGGTCGCTTCGGGTCTTTAACCGATGAAATCAATATAGTTGATCCACCGAGCGCACATCCCGCTTCAATAAATAAACCCGCCAGTTTTTTGTCCTCTATTTGACGGACAACATCAAGAATCCGAACCATCTTGCTGTCCGATAAATAGGTCAGGAAGTTCTGGCGAAGCTTTACGATCAGCTTTCGATCTTCCACATCCAGGGCAGCCAATGGTTCGCTCGTGTAAGGAAGCAACTTCATTGTGAGTCTTTTAAGAAAGCTTTTTAATGAAGTCATCGCGCGTATTGTTTAACCAGGTTGCAGGCAAATCTATAGGTCAGACACGTAAATGCCGTTACAGACTTGACAGGAGAACGCCAAGATTTTAAGATAATTCGTATTTACTCGGTAAATGATGATGCCTATCCGCGTTTTGTGCCAATGAGTTTGCGGGTGATAAACAATAAAATGGCCCCTATACATAAACCAATAGCACCCCCTAGTGCCCCCCAACCAATATCTTCCCATTGAAAATAACGTTCGGGTATAAACAACTGCCCTGTTTCAGCCAGAATCACTATGCCCACCAGCATTAACCATGAATTTACCCAATGTTTATAAAATGGCCAGCGGCTGGGAAGTATACTCATTAGTATGCCTAAAAACACAAACGGAACGGCAGTTCTAAGTTCCCAGTTAGGTTTAGCGTCCGCCCAACGGCCAATCCAGGCAGGTATAAACCGAATATGTTTCATGCTTGGGTCAGGCTCCCAACTAAGGTACAAAACTAAACCGACACCGATTATCAAGGCAATGTATATCCAACGCATAGTGCCCAAAAGTAAGTAACGACCATTAAAACGCCACACTGTATGACTAAACACTGAGTTAGTGAATTCCAAAACCCAGATTGATTAAAATACTAAAGTGACTGTTTGTCCAACTATCTCGGTCGTTTAAGGTGATGCGGTTTATAGTGTTTCTCCTAATCCCGTTCGAGCCAGTTTTTGTCTGGCTGAACCTCAAACTGCCATTATAAGCCTTCTTACCGCTTATTAGTAGCAACAAAAAAGCCTATAAACTTTTGGTTTACAGGCTTTTACGTAGTGGAGACGGAGGGATTTGAACCCTCGTCCAGTCAAGGAACTCGTCGTGCTTTCTACATGCTTAGGTACGCTTGGGATTGTCGGGAATCAGTCCGGTGTGTACCATACCAAACCTCATCCGTAGGTGCTTGTGTCTTACTCAGCCGTTAACACCATAAACTGAGCCAGCGCTGCGAGTCGATGCCTCCTGATCCAGCCAGCAGCACGTAGGCCGGGGAGACAATGGCTATTGCTTAATCCTCCGGATTAGGCAGCCATGGCGTAGTTATACTCGCCAGTTATTGTTTTGACGATTTGTTCGGGTCGGGAAATTCCGTCAACTCCCGGCATGCTTACACGCGACCTCTGCAAGCTGTCAATTCCGGTCGTCCCCAGATTGACACCCCAGGCGGGGCGTGTACAAGCTTAACTCAGGCGTGATGCATTTGGTTCGTCTTAGTGTTATAATTCATTTTTTTCACAAAATCGTAATAACATTATTAACCATTCTGTAGTTTTGTGTTAGTGCGACAATCTCTATCGATTGGCATGGCTTAAGCAATGACTATCACCCCCTTTGAAACGCACCTCTATCAGCATCTGGTCCCGTTTTTTACGGATCATGATTATAAACTGCTTAGTGAGAAAAAGCAGTTTCGCCGAACGACAACCGCTGGTTTTCAGAACATCATCCTATCGTCGGTTTTTTATCCCGACGATACAATGGTCGACGTAAATTTTGGCTGCCGGAATGAACAGGTTGAGCAGATTGCCCAGCAATTTCTGAATAACCAACCCGACCTTCGCTCTGACGCCAACACGCTGATTGTGTCGATGGGCCGGTTTAGCGGAGCAAAATACTTTCGGTATAAAATTCATTCCGAGGAAGAGTTACCCGAAATCTGTGAGCAGATTGCGCAGTTTTTCGATAAACAGGGGTTCGACTTTCTGACTACGGCCTCTACGTTATCTACCCTGGATCAGTTGTTAAACGAATCACCTGGTGAGCCTTGTCAGTACGTGTACAATCAGACGCATCGCTGCTACAAAGGGCTAATTGCTGCCCAGCTGAATCATAATCCCCATTTCGATGGCCTGATTGACCGTTACCGGCATTTGCTCATTCACCAGACGCAGAACCCATACGAACAGGTTTATTTTGAACGGCTGATCGTTTATTTGCAACACTATTATTCCGCGAATTAAGTTTTCGGCCAGTGACTTACTCATTGTATACTAGCGTTTTATTACGCTGATATTGCCACTTCCTTCGATATAGCAGGTTTTCACGTCCGTTACGTCGTCAACGCCCTGCTCCCGAAGCATACCCATTAATTCGGAGGATGTAATTAATTCCTTTTTCATATTTTGCCGTAGCATCACTCCGTTTTTAATCAGCAAGACGGGTTCGGGTTCGCCTATTTTGCTGAAAAAGACCGACCGAAAACCCAGCCAGTTGATCGCATAATCCCAAAACACCAGTACGCCCACCAGCAGGCAACCTTCAGTAATCGTATGGTACTCACCCGCCATGGCGTTTTGCGATGCGTCGGAAATCAGGGTAATCAACAGCAGATCCGCAATGCCAAGTTGTCCGGCTCCGCGCCTGAAGAACCGGATGTACAGAAAGCAAAACCAGTATGTCAGCGAGCCCCGGATCACGATTTCCAGCAATGACAGGCCTGGCACAAACATTTTTTCCCAATCAATTTCAATCAGCAATACAGCTTTCATGTAGTGTATGGTTAAGTGTGCCAATAAAACCTATTTCAGGCTGGGGAGTTTGGCCTTAAAGCCCAACCCAGCATGGACATCTACCTAATTCGACATACAGAAGTGACCGTTACTCGACAGATTGCCTATGGACAAACCGATGTCGATCTGGCCGATACGTATGCGGAGCAGTTTGACCGGATTATCACGCATCTGCCCGACCACCAGCTTCTGCCATCGCCGGGGCTTATTTTTTCATCGCCGTTACGTCGTTGTCGTCGACTGGCCGAAGATCTGGCAGCACACTTAACAAAGGGTAGTCAGATTGAAGTAGCACCGGGGCAAACAGCGGTTGTTGATTCACAAAGTCCGCAGGTGCTGTTTGATGACCGCCTGAAAGAATTTTTCTTTGGCGATTGGGAGATGGTTCCCTGGGCCGATATCAACTCCGATCAACTTAGTTCCTGGCGAGCGAACTTCGTACATACCCGAACCCCCAATGGAGAAAATTTTCAGGATGTGTTTGACCGGGTATGTCAGTTATGGCAGGAACGTATTTTACCATTGGCTGACACTGATTTACCGCAACCGGTGTTCATTGTTTCGCACGGGGGAGTGATCCGGGCTTTGCTCTGTCTGTTTATGGAGTTACCTTTGCCGAACGCTTACCGAATCAACCTCGACTATGGGGCTGTTTCCAGGCTCACCCTGACTAAATCGTCTTACACGATTCAATACATTAACCGTTGATGCTATACTTATGAAGCCGCTTCAGATTCGCCTGACCACACTTACTGCGGTTGTTCTCGCTACTGCCTTGTTTCGGCTAGTGCCCCACTGGTACAATTTCACCCCTGTTGCTGCCCTGGCGCTGTTTGGCGCAGCAACCTTTGAACGGAAATGGCTGGGATTGGCCGTTCCTATGGCAGCCATGCTCCTGAGCGATTCCTTGATTGGCTTTCACGGTAGTATGGGCGCTGTTTACGTCAGTTTTGCCCTAACATGGCTGCTTGGCCTTTGGGCATTGAAGCAGCCAACAGCCGTCCGCATTGCCGGAGCTTCCATTGCTTCCTCAATTCTGTTTTTTCTTATCACAAATTTTGCGGTTTGGTACGGCAGTTCCTTTTACCCGCAAACGATGGCAGGACTGATGGGCTGCTACGCTGCCGGACTTGCGTTTTATAACGGTACGTCTTTCTTTGTGAATGGCCTGCTCGGTGATCTGTTTTTCAGCGCTGTACTTTTTGGCGGCTATTACCTGCTTCAGCAACGCTTTACTACGTTACGTCCAGCTCGGAGTTAATGCGACCTACAGATTAGTATCCATTTTACGCATTACTCCCCCGGATGGGGCACTCTTTAACCATTCGCAAGGTGAGCCCCATCCGGGGTTTGGAGTAAGAGGTATTATTTGTACGTACCCGAACGATCACACCAGGCTGCCGTACTTCCGGTTTATTAATTCAGCTACTAATCCTGTCCAGCCCGTCTGGTGGCTGGCCCCGACACCTCGCCCATTATCCCCGTCAAAATATTCATAGAACAAAACGTAATCGCGAAAATTCGGGTCTCGGTATTTGCGGTGCTGTCCGAAAGCAGGCCGATTACCCGACTCATCCAATGTAAACAGGCTGATAAGTCGATTGGTAAGTTCGCGGGCGACTGCTATCAGCGTAATTTGATGCTGCGATCCAATGGGATATTCGACCGTAAACTCGTTGCCGAAATAATCGTAGAAACGTTCCAGACTTTCAATCAGCAGGTAGTTTGTAGGCATCCAGACCGGGCCACGCCAGTTACTATTACCGCCAAACATACCGCTGTCACTCTCAGCAGGTGTATACGTTAGTTGGAAAACTGTGCCATCCAGCGTAAATTCATAGGGATGATCACGATAGACTTTCGAAACGGCCCGAATGCCATGTGGGCTTAGAAACTCATTTTCGTCTAGCATTTTATTGAGCAGTGCTTTCAATCGGAAACCACGTAGCAAACTGAGCAATCGCTTCTGGTCGACCCCTTTTTCAGTATACCGCGACACCTGGTGATAGAGATCGGGGCGGTGCCCCTGAAACCAGACCATTCGTTGGAGAAATGCCGGATTAGCTTTCAGCAGATCATTGTCCAAAATCTCTACGGCAAACATCGGTATCAGGCCCACCAGCGTTCGGACGCGCAATCGGTGAACGCTTCCATCACTCATACGTAGTTGATCGTAGAAAAACGAATCCCCTTCGTCCCACAGCCCCATATTGCTCTGGCCAATATTGGTTATGGCTCCGGCTATGTATAAAAAGTGATCGAAAAATTTCGTAGCCAGTTCATCGTAAACGCAATCGTGGCGGGCCAGTTCCAGCGCGATACGCATCATATTCAGGGCATACATCGCCATCCAGCTCGTACCGTCGGCTTGCTCCAGATGGCTCCCATCAGGAAAAACGGTATTCCTGTCGAAAGGACCAATGTTATCAAGCCCTAAAAAGCCGCCTTCAAAGATGTTATTTCCGGTATCGTCTTTGCGATTCACCCACCAGGTGAAATTGAGCATCAGTTTATGAAAAATCCCCCGCAAAAACGGCAAATCTTCTTCGCCGGGCTTACGTTGCTGCTCCAGGTAAAAAATGCGCCACGCAGCCCAAGCCTGAACAGGCGGATTTACATCCGAGAAATTCCATTCATACGCCGGTAACTGCCCGTTGGGGTGCATGTACCACTCATTGGTGAGGAGCATGAGCTGCTGCTTGGCAAAACCCGGATCGACAAGTGATAGAGTAACACAATGAAACGACCAGTCCCAGGCTGCGTACCACGGGTATTCCCATTTGTCGGGCATCGAAATGACGCTGGCGTTGATCAACTGCAACCACGTATGATTTCGGCCTTTTTGCCGTTCGGGTGGCGGTGGTGGACTGTTCGGATCACCGGAAAGCCAGCGCGATACGTCGTAATAATAATACTGCTTACTCCAGAGCATCCCGGCAAACGCCTGACGCTGCACCATTTTTTCGTCGTCGGTGGCTTTACCAGGCTGAATGGCCCGGTAAAACTCATCGGCTTCTGCCTTCCGTCTGGCGAAAACCGTGTCGAAGTCAGCAAAAGGTTTCGCGCTGCTGGATTTTTCCAGTCGTAAACGAATTGTAGCCGACTTACCTGGCTCTATATTCCGGACGTAGTGCGCTGCGGCTTTTGTACCGCAATGAGCGGGGTTTACTGTTGCTGTTCCCTGCAACACATAATCGTTGATGCCATCTTTTGGATAGCGCGAACCGGTATGCGTATCATAAAGTCGGGCCAGGTTGCTTTCATTGTCACAAAATAACCATTCTGGCTGACCATCTGCATGCAGAACGTACCGTCCGAGGTCCGAATCTTCTACCGTTACGGTATCTGTAGGCAGCAATACGAGGGCGGGTTTACTGTTGGGTACACCATCCGAATCGTCGCCCCAAACCCAGGTATTTCGAAACCAGAGTGTCGGAAGCAGGTGCAGTTCTGCCGGTTCGGGGCCACGGTTATAGGCCGTTACCTGCATGAGTATATCATGGGGGCCAGCTTTCGCGTATTCAATAAAAACGTCAAAATAACGGTCGTCGTCGAAAATGCCCGTTTCCAGTAATTCGAATTCCGGGTCCAGCCGCGACCGACGGCGATTTTCTTCGACCAGCCATTCGTAGGGGTATGCTTCCTGAGGGTACTTATACAGCATCCGCTGATACGAATGCGAGGGCGTATTGTCGAGGTAATAATAAATCTCCTTTACATCCTCGCCATGGTTGCCCTCGCCATTCGTCAACCCGAAGTAGCGTTCTTTCAGAATCGGATCTTTCCCGTTCCAGAGTCCCAGAGCCAGACAAAGTTGTTGTTTATCGTCGCAGAAGCCGCCAATTCCTTCTTCGCCCCAGCGGTACGTATAACTACGTGCCATGTCGTGGGTTGTATAGCGCCAGGCATCTCCATTAGCACTATAATCTTCACGTACGGTTCCCCATTGCCGGTCGGATACGTAGGGTCCCCACTGCCGCCAAAGGGGGTCTTCTAAACGTTTTTGTTCGGTGGTCATAGAGATTCGGGAAGAAAAGGGGGGAAGGAGGAACGGGACGAATTGTTTCTAAAAACTAAAGATCATTTTCCCATTACTCCCTCCTGCCTTTTCCCCACTTTTATTACCCATTGGTGGCAAAACCCTCAAAAACCGTCATACCACCGTCGATGAAGATACTTGCCCCTGTAATGTAGTCCGATTGATCAGAACATAGAAATACGGCCAGATTGCCAATGTCGGATGGCTGCCCGATCCGATTATAGGGAATGAGGGTCATGAGGCTATTCAATGCCTGTGGTGTTTCCCAGGCGGCCCGGTTGATTGGTGTTTGAATGGCCCCCGGGCAAATGCTGTTAACCCGAATTTTTCGGTCGCCATATTCCTGCGCCAGCGACTGCATAAGCATTTTAATTCCCCCTTTCGACGTCGCGTAATTGGCATGACCACCCCAGGGAATCAGTTCATGAACAGAACTCATGCAGATGATTTTTCCCGTCGCTACAGATACGTCAGGTCGGGGACCCCGGCGAAGGAACTCGCGGATAGCCTCACGGGCGCACAGAAACTGACCGGTTAAATTGACGCTGATAACGGTATTCCACTGCTCAAGCGTCATCTCGTCGAACTTCGCGTCCCGCTGGAGTCCCGCGTTATTAATCAGAATATCGACTGTACCATAGTTGGCCACAACCTCGGCAAACAGGTTGACTACCTCTTCTTCCTTACTTACATCGCATTGGGCAGTCATACCTGCGCCACCAGCATTGGTAATCTCCTTCAAGACCGATTCGGCAGCAGGTAGCGAAGACGGCGTTGGATAGTTTACAACCACGGTAGCTCCGGCAGCGGCTAATGATTTTGCCACGCCGGCACCAATGCCGCTACTAGCGCCGGTGATCACGGCTATTTGACCCTTCAATACTTGATCCATGAATGTTTCTAAATCGTTTTTTAGTGTAAGCCGATTTTCGGGACTTTGTTTAAAACCTGTTAGCAGTCAGACGTACCCTGATTATCCGTGCAAACTAGAGCCTGCCACGTATCAAAACAAGGCCTTAATGGCATGTTAATTTCCCGAAAAGCTTGTGACGATGATCAGGCCACCTGCGTCACGAGGACTACACTTTTTCCGAAATAGGATTATTAGGATGTAAATTAGGTACGTACACGTAAAGAATCCTACTATTTACTAATATTAGAAAAATACAAAATATACGCCATTTATAGGGACTTATTGTACTTTTCCCACAAATAGCCCATTCTACCAATAGCAAGTTGTCTTTTTTAAAGAATATTCATCGATTAGGCTCTCCTAAGCGCTTAACCTATTGCATTATACCTAGTTGGCAACCCACCTTTGTATCGGTAATAACAAAAATTTCAAACCAATGAAACAATTCCGTTTAACAATTGCTGTACTGCTGTCAGCATGGGGTCTGGCAGGCATGGGATATGCCAAAGCCGACAATGGATCGGGAATGGGTGGTGTGAAAGTTGAGAAGTCCGAGCAAAAGAAAGTACGTATCTATACACAACCAGGAGCTTCCGTTGACGTGGCCATTATTGATGCCGACGGTAACGTACTCTACCGGGGTCTTATCTCAAAACACGCGAAAGGTGCCACTTCATTCAATCTGAGCAATTTGCCCGATGGCCAGTATTATCTGACGGCTGGCAATAACGCCTGGTGGATGTCGCAGGGTCTGACGATCAAGTCGAACTCGGTAAACGTCGATCCACGGACGATGAAACAAGTTGCTGAGCCTACGCTTACGGCTTACGAAAAGAATAAAATCGAAGTAGTATTGCCCGCTAAGAACGTAGATGATGCGAACATAGCGATTTATGATGCACAGAACGTACTGGTGCAAACGGATTCGTTCAAAGGTTCAACCCGCCGGTTCGACCTGTCTGGCTTACCAGATGGTGCCTATACCTTCGTGGTTGGCCCAAGTCAGAAGCAGTTCATTACGCGCGTCGACATTCGTCATTAAGTCACGCACTACTTAAGAATTGCTTTAGCCTCGGCTGATTCAATTACACATTCTCAACTTTACCAGGCCGGTCTTTTCGGACAAGCCCGACCCACCACACAATCCCCTCCCAGCCCGCTGTTTTCATGAGAAAACAGCGGGCTTTTTTGTACCGCACTTCAGGGAGCAAGTTGCGCGATTATTCTTTTGACGTTGCTGTAATTGTTCGGGTTGAAGGAGTCGGTTTGGGCGTAGCAATCGTTACGTTACGTATCTCCACCTCAAGTCCGTTGGAAACTTTAAGCACGTACTCACCGTCTGGCAGTGCGGTTATATCCAGGCTAAGCCGTGCTTTATCTTCGGCCGATTCAAGCGTTTGCGTATAATACAACCGGCCCTTCGTATCAACGAGCTGGACGAACACCTGCCCGCCTAACTGTTTGTCGATATTGACACGTAGTTTTTCTCCGTCAGCGGTTATAAAGGCCCCCATCTGGTATTGAACTAACTTGGTGGGACGGTCTTTTTTGTTACCTGGATTTGGTGTAGCAAACGTCGATAAGCTGGCGATCAGAAAGAGAGAAGTGATAAGGGTTTTCATAGTAGTATTTGGTTTGGTTAGCGCTTACTGGCTCAATCAAAAGACAAGTCCGCGTTTGCTCAGCTTCCCATATTCAGATGAATGGTCGATTTTCTCCATAAGCGGTCAGTGCCCGAACGGAGCAGATTCATAAAGTATTTTTACGACTGTATACGCTTTCTTAAATGTGTATACAGGAAAATCCTAAAAGCAAAAACCGGTAATTTCAGCACGAACATTCCTTTATAATGGGTAACTATAGGAAAGTTCCGGGCTTTCATTATACTTATTTTATGCAGTGAATAATGGAGGGTCCTGTAGACGCTTATTGTTTTCATCATAGGTTGACAAAAGAATGCTTTCCACGCGCTGCCGGAAAGCATTTTTGTTTATAGCCGATCAACAGATTATCCGGCCTTTGTACTTTTATTCTGAACCAATCATTTATACCTACTGTGCGAGCTATTCTGCTACCCGTTTTTTTTCTGATTATACACTTGGCCGCGGCCCAGCGCGTTATTCCACTCTATCTGAATGGCGTACCGAATGCCAGAGCGGTGCCTGACCAGGAGGTAAACAATGCCGGGCAGGTCGTTTTAAACGTATCGACGCCTACCCTAACCGTCTATACACCACCTACCCCGAACGGCACTGCGGTTATCATCTGCCCCGGTGGTGGTTATGGTGCCCTGGTGATTAAACGGGAAGGATACGAAGTGGCCGAAGCCTTTAACAAAATGGGGATAACCGCTTTCGTACTGAAGTATCGGCTCCCAAACGACAAAACCATGGTCGACAAATCGATTGGCCCCCTACAGGACGCTCAGCAGGCCATTAAACTCGTCCGGCAGCGGGCGGCTGAATGGCACGTGGATGTAGCTAAAATTGGGATTGTGGGCTTTTCAGCAGGCGGGCATCTGGCCGCAACGGCAGGAACGCATAGTGAACGAGCTATGATTGATAATTCCGAAAATGTTAACCTCCGACCTGATTTCATGATTCTGGTGTATCCGGTCATTAGCTTCACCGATAGCCTTGGCCATAGCGGATCACGTAAAAACCTGCTTGGCGAATCACCCAGTGCGGACCAAATCAAGCTCTATTCCAACGAGTTGCAGGTGACCAAACAAACACCTCCAGCCTTTTTATTACACGCTGGCGACGACAGAATAGTGTCTGTTGAAAACAGCCTGGCTTTCTATGAAGCGTTGCATCGCCATGAGGTTCCGGCCGGAATGCACATCTACCCTGCCGGAGATCACGGTTTTCTGAACACACCCACCCGCGACGAGTGGATGAACTTATGTAAAAGCTGGCTACAGGCCAATGGCTGGCTAAATAAATAAACTAGTATCGTTACGTCCTCCTGACTGAATCCTCTTCCCATGAAATTGACCCTGTTTTTCTTCTGTATACTGAGCATTACCAATAGAGTATTTGCCCAGCTACCGCCTGTTTTTGAGCAGTATCGAGCCCAGATGGCGCAATCAGAAGCCACGGTACGTCGGTTTCTGTCGCCCGTCAAAATTCTTTGGAAAAGTGGAACAATTGCCAATGCGGAACAGCTGCTTAAACCAGGAAATGGTCAGGCCGATTTATCGGGTAAAGGAGTTTGTTCGCTCAAAAGTGACGGAACGGGGAAACCTTCCGTATTGCTGGATTTTGGAAAAGAGTTACATGGTGGGCTACAGATCGTAACGGGACAATGGAAAGTCAGTAAACCCATTACCGTTCGTATTCGCTTTGGCGAATCAGCCAGCGAAGCAATGGCCGATATTGAACCAAAGCAGAACGCCACCAACGATCATGCTATCCGCGACATGACGATTCAGGTGCCCTGGCTGGGTAAGCTGGAAATCGGCAATACCGGCTTCCGGTTCGTTCGGATTGATCTGGTGGATGTCGATACGGAGTTGTTACTCAAAGAAGTACGCGCCATTTTTACCTTCCGTGATATTCCCTACCTCGGGTCGTTTCACAGCAGCGATACGTTGTTAAACAAAATCTGGGCAACAGGCGCTTATACGGTTCACCTCAACATGCAGGATTACCTATGGGACGGCATTAAGCGTGACCGGCTGGTGTGGGTGGGCGATATGCACCCCGAAGTATCGACCATCAATGCCGTATTTGGCTACAACGACGTAGTGCCGAAAAGTCTGGATCTGGCCCGCGACATTACGCCCCTGCCTGGCTGGATGAACGGCATCAGTACGTATTCAATGTGGTGGATTCTTATCCAGCGCGACTGGTATCTGCACCACGGCAACATGGCGTACCTGAAACAGCAAAAGGACTATCTGGTCAATCTGCTGAATCTGCTCATGCAGAAAATAGACAACAAAAACAGCGAAAAGCTCGATGGAACCCGCTTTCTGGATTGGCCTTCCAGCGAAAATGCGAAGGGGATTCATGCCGGTTTACAGTCGATGATGGTGCTTTCTCTGGACGCGGGAGCCGATTTATGCCGACTATTGAACGATGCCGAAACGGCCAGAAAATGCGATGCCGCTGTGGCTCGTCTGAAGCAGTACGTCCCCGATCCGAATGGGTCAAAACAAGGCGCAGCGTTACTGGCGCTTTCAGGTCTTGTTCCTGCCAGCAAAGCAAATAAAGACGTACTGGCTGTAGATGGAGCCCACAACTTCTCGACGTTCTATGGCTATTATATGCTTCAGGCTCAGGCCAAAGCCGGTGATTACAAAGGGGCTCTGGCAAATATCCGGGAATTCTGGGGCGGCATGCTCGCCTTAGGTGCCACTACGTTCTGGGAAGATTTTAACCTGGACTGGGTAAACAACACCGGACGTATCGATGAACTGGTCGCCGATGGTAAAAAAGATATCCACGGCGACTGTGGCGCTTACTGTTACGTTGGTTTCCGGCACAGCCTGTCGCATGGCTGGGCATCGGGGCCAACCCCCTGGCTAACAGAGCATGTACTGGGAATCAGCGTAGTAGAGCCAGGATGTAAAGCGATCAAAATAGAGCCTCATCTGGAAGACTTGGCATTTGCGGAAGGTACGTTCCCAACGCCCTATGGCGTGGTGAAAGTAAAGCATACTAAACAGGCAAATGGTAAAATCCAGTCGGAAATAAGCGGCCCGAAAGAAGTGCGCATCATTCGGTAAGACGTACTGGTCCATCTATTTGCGATCGGCAAAAGATTTCTTCAGCAGCATCTTCAGCTCAAGCTGGCTATGCCGTAACGATCTGATTGCCGGCGTTTTAGATGGCTTCCCGAAAGATTCTGTCTTTCGGGAAGCTGATCCGAAAAGTGCCATATCTGTTTTGATCTAGACTTGTTGTTTAGCTGCTCAATTCAGGTTCGTCGTTAACTGCAGATGGTTCAGATACTGGTTTAGCGTAGACGTCATCCGACGACGGGCTATAATCAATGTATGTCCGCAAGCCATTTCCACAGTAGCGTTATCGCCAAATTCGATGTTCCGAACGTGCGCCAGATTCACTACGTGCGACTTATGGATGCGGTAGAACGTAGCGCCAACCAACTCACGCTCAAAGCTTTTCAGGGTTCTTGCCATGAGGTAACGCCGTTTATCGCGGGTATGTATATACGTGTAATTTCCCGAACCTTCCAGCCAGACAATATCCTCGATGGATACCAGGATAGAACGGTTTTGCGTAACAAGTGAAATGCGACGGGGACGATTGGCGTACGTGGCCGGAACCGGTGCGCTAAATGCGTTGTGCTGAGAGTGAGTAAGTGGATTCATGCGATGCGGAGGAAAGGTGTGATTTTATTGAATGAACAATACAAACTTATCCTCCGCAAACATCACCCTCAACTCCTGCTGTAGTGAATGGTATATAACATCGTATGAACCGTATTAAAAGGGACTTTAACCGTTATTATACAGTTGACGAAATAGCATTTTCGGTGTTGTCCTATGAACAGAGATACAGCAACCGGTTTTTAGATTCAGTTATCAATACGTTGCCCGTCCGCCCGAAATGTCATAAATAAAGCCGGTTGAGAAGCTGTTTTCAGCCGATACAATGAAGCAAACCATAGCGGCTACTTCATCGACCTGACCCAGCCTTCCCATTGGAATTTTGGCGGTCATATAGGCCAACTGTTCGGGCGACGTATTGTCGTTCATCGCTGTTTTGATAACGGCTGGAGCCAGTCCGTTAATCGATACTCCGGTCGTCGCGTATTCTTTGGCAATGGCTTTAACTAAACCAATAACGCCCGCCTTACTGACCGAATACCCCACCATACCCGGATTACCTTCTTTCCCGGCAATGGACGCCATCAGGAGTATCCGCCCGTAGTTCTGACTGGCCATAACTGATACAGCGTATTTGGTAATCAGGAAACTTCCCAGCAAATTAACGGCACACACATGCTCAAAATCGGCCGTGGAATAGGCTGTGATGTTTGTACTGGTTGGCCCCACTATACCCGCTGAATTTACAACGACATTCAGTTTTCCGAAATCGGCAACAACCTGGTCAATCGCCTGCCGGACCTGAGCTTC
The DNA here is from genome assembly GCF_045160025.1 of Spirosoma sp. KNUC1025. Taxonomy (GTDB): domain Bacteria; phylum Bacteroidota; class Bacteroidia; order Cytophagales; family Spirosomataceae; genus Spirosoma. The sequence goes on along the minus strand of NZ_CP087139.1, from coordinate 3,882,599 downwards.
CTGAGCAATATCGACTGAGTATGCCCGAACTGAACCACCCGATGCGGATAGTTCCTGGACCGTTTTTTCCATCAGTACGGGGTTCCGGTCAAACAGCGCAATAGAAGCCCCTTCAGCTACCAATCGCCGAGCAATGGCTTTACCAAGACCATCCGCCCCCCCGTGACAATGACAACCTGATCCTTAAAACGGTCAGGGAAATACGTTACGTCTGACATAGATTTACCATGCAGGTTGCCACCTGCAAACTTTAAATGACGAGCCAGGATTAGTGTCCCCGCTTAAAACTATTCGTTTTTTAAAATCAATTGATCGGCTTTGGCTTCGCTGGAAAGTTCTCCCTTATCAATCTTTCCGACCAGGAATATGTAAGAGCAGGCGCCAATAAAGCTTATGCTTCCGATGAAGACCAACGCTGGCGCAAAATTCCCGTTTTGTGCCAGATAGCCAATGGCAATAGGAACCACAATCGAGGCAAGATTACCCATAAAATTGAACACGCCACCCGTCAGACCGATTAAATGTTTGGGCGATAAAATCGAGACGAACACCCAGGAAATCAGCGCCATACCGATACCAAAAAAGGCAAGTGAGAGAAAGAAAATTATCAGCGCCGTATCGTTCGTGTAATTTGGTCCAATGATACTGATCGCTATAAGCATACCCAGAATGATCGGTGTTTTTCGGGCAAAAGCGATTGATTTGCCCTGCTGAATCAGTTTATCCGATAGAAAGCCCGACAGCAGTATACCAGCGCAGGCGGCCAGAAAGGGAATCATCGCCAGATAACCTGATTTAACGAAACCAAGCCCCGATAATCAACCAGATATTTTGGAAACCAGGTCAGAAAAAACCACAGGGTAGCATTCACCGAAAACTGACCAATATAAACACCCCACAACGTACGACGGGAAAAGACCTGCCGCAGGTTATCCAATGTCCAGACGCTGGCTTGTACTACGCCCGCTGGCTTAGCCCGAAACAGCCCTCCACCCTCTTCAATGTAATCCAGTTCCGCCTGATTCACGCCCGAATGTTCGAGCGGATCGCGGTAAACCATATACCAGATAATACCCCAGATCAGTCCGACGACGCCTGTACAAATAAACAAGCCTTTCCAACCTGCATACGCCTGTATCTGGGCCAGGATTGGCGTCAGGAAAGCAAGACCAATAAACTGTCCTGACACGTACATGGCGGTAGCCGAAGCCCGTTCGTGGTCGGGGAACCAGTTGGTTACAACTCGGTTATTGATTGGATAGGAAGGCGCTTCAAACGTACCCGTTGCCAGACGTAGCGCAAACAGTGAACCCACTCCCCTGACAAATGCCTGCGCCAGCGTAGCCAGTGACCATGTAATGAGACAGAAAGCGTAGAGAACGCGGGGGCCAAAGCGATCCGCAATTAAACCACCCGGAATTTGCAAAGCTGCGTATGCCCAGCCGAAGGCCGAAAATATGTACCCCAGTTGAACCGACGAGAGGTTCAGATCTTTTCCCAGAGCGGGCGCTGCCACTGAAATGTTGGCGCGATCCAGGTAATTGATAGCGACGTTGACAAAGACGAGAGCTAACATGCTGTAGCGCACTCGGGTTCGTTTTTTTTCCTCGCTCGACTGTTTCATGGGCATTGGTGAATTGGTCATTTGCTTCGCGTCATTGGTGGTTGGTCAGTAGGTCAGTAGTGGTTGGTTATCAGAATATGGATTGTCGCTTTTTGCACAGACAAATGACGCGCAGCCAATGACTAATGACCAATTGTCCGTTTTATCTCGCTGTCCAGCCACCATCGACGGTCAGCATGGAACCAACCATATAGGTGCCTGCATCACTGGCCAGGTAGATGGCTGCGCCCTGAATCTCGCGCAAATGTCCCCAGCGACCTAAAGCAGTGGCTCCTACCACAAACTTTTTCCCTTCGTCCGTATCCGCGATCGGCAGGTTCATCTCCGTTAAAAATGGGCCGGGGCAAATGGCGTTGACGGTGATATTGAAGGGAGCCAGTTCCAACGCCAGCGCGCGGGTCATCTGAACAACGGCGCCTTTGCTGGCCGTATAGGGCGTCCGGTTCGACAACCCAACTAAACCGAGCGTACTGGCTAGATTGATAATACTGCCTTTGCCAGCCTGTTTCATATAGCGCGTTACAGCTCGGCAGCAAAGCCACGTACCGTTTACGTTTACGTCAAGCACTTTGCGAAACTCATCATAAGTGAGTTCGTCTATAGGCCCACGAATATTGATCCCGGCACTGTTGATAAGAATATCGATTCGACCAAACGCATCTATGGCCGCTTTTGCCATGGCTTCCGTTTGTTCCTGACTGGCAATATCGGCGGGGAATGAAATGGCCTTGATACCAAAGTCTTCGCTTAATTCCTGGGCGGCCTGTGCGCCTTCCTCAGCGTTACGGTTGACCAGCATAACATTTGCTCCAGCCGATGCCAGTCCAGCCGCCATGGCTAAACCAAGCCCTTTTGATCCACCAGTAATGATGGCCGCTTTTCCACTCAAATCAAATTGCTTAACTCCAGGAAGTATCTCTTTACTCATTAGAAATAAAATAATGGATGATGGGTAATTAAGAATGAGAAATGTGTAATTGATAATGTATGGCGGGTCTCAAATAGCCCCCTAACGCCCAACATTCATTGTACATTCATCAAATAAGCCCCAGCTTCTGCTTGCTGTAATCGAGGCAGGCCAGTATGTTGTCTTCTTCGGCGGCCAGTTTATTTTCCGGGCTGAGGGGCGACGTTTCAGGAAGTCCGGCTTTATACGGGTGTTGTTTCACCATCCGAAGCGTTCGGGCCAGGTCCAGACCCGATACGTCAGTAAAGGTTGCCCAGTAATCGTTGGTCAGGCAGGGGATTTCCAGTGGGTCGCGGGTAATCATTTCCAGATTGAACGTAACGGCTGGATTGTGTTTTTTGCAGAGATCAATCATTTTGGGCAGGTCGCAGATGCCCTTACCCAGCGGCACTTCCGACAGAAGAAATCCATCGGCGTATTCGGCGAGTCCCATGTCTTTTACGTGCGTGGTAAATACATAGGGCGACAACGTTTGTACCACCTCCATTGGATCTTCGAGCAGCGCGATGCTATTCCCGAAATCCAGCGTAACGCCGATCCACTCGCTGTTCAACTGCTTGAGCAGGGCCACTAGTTCAGGCGCCCGCCAGTCTTTGTGGTTTTCTACGGCAAGCTTTACCCCGTGCTTACGAAGTACCGGTTCGGCCAGCCGTAACGAAGCCAGTGCATTTTTTTCAATTCCTGAAAAGCCTCAGCCGAGTGATACGTTTCGTACCGACGACCTGCCGAAACCACCGTACGTAACATTTCGGCTCCGGCTTCTTTGGCATTCATGACATCCTGCTCAAATTTTGGTACGTCGGCAGCGGTTTTCGGTACGCCGATTGACCCCTCCAGATACAGCCCCAGCTGCTCCCGTTTTGCCCGTACTTTCTTCGCGAAATCGGCCGTCCAGCCATTTACAACCACCTGAACCCCGCCCGCTCCGATCTGGTGACAATGTTCCAGCAAGTCAACAGCATTGGCAAAACCGGGGTATTTCTGACTCTCAACTTTCGAATTCCATCGACTGCCGTAGGAGTGTACAACAATACCCATCGGCGTATTTTTAAGAAATTCGGGAAGGTCAGGAAACGTCAGCGCCATGGCGCCCAGTGAGGCCCGTTGCAAAAAATCGCGTCTGTCCATTGAAGTAAAGGTATTTTATTGTCAGGAATAGTCTAGGAATCTGGTCAGGAGTATACAGAAGCAGGCCTGCCTTATAAAATACCTCTCTACTCCTGTCTATTTCAGATTGATCTTATTTTGCCGTACTCGTACTTGCCTTTGCTTCGAGCATGTACTTGTTCAGTTCTTTTGCCGTCCAGGGCACTACACGTCCTTGTGAAGTCACTCGGGTCATGCCCACCAGACGCTTGCTGATCGGCCCGGCCGAATTCCCCCATTCATTCCGGATGTAGGTCAGTATGGCCGTGAGCGAAGCATCGTCCATGGTTGAATGTGCGGGCATTACGGGCAAAATTTCCGGCTGATCGTACACACGTTTATTTACTTCAACCGGACCTTCCATCCCATGCAGGAGAATTAATGCCAGTCGTTTTTCATCGCCCGTAACCCAGTCGGAGCCAATAAGGGGCGGTCCAAAGCGACTTAAGCCTGCTCCGTCGGTACCGTGACAGCCCGAACAGGTATTCAGGAAAAGCTGCCGACCCGACGCAAACAGTTTTTGTTCCTCTTCATTCAGCAAGCTCTTTTTCTGCGTACTGCTTTTGGCCGCTACGTGACCAGGCCATTCAAACAAAGCAGCCAGTGCAGAAAGTCGGCTAGGGTCAATTGTAGAATTTGCCTGGGTTAAAATTCGGGGGCGGCTGCCAGTTTAACCGGCTTTCCTTTACGGTTGCTGCCGGCAATCGACATACCCGTTAGTATGGCTTTCTGCTGCCAGCTCAGTGTTTCCTTACTGCTTTCCAGCATTCCCAGCATAGCCGCCAGTTCCTCCGAACTTTGCTTTTGCACGATGGATGCCGTCAATTGTTCTACAAAAATTTCCTTTGCCGGTTGAGCCGTCTGCCATTGGGGATCTTTCATCAGCCGCTGCAAAAAAACAAATTCCTGATTTTGAAGGCTGCTCAACACCGCATCCCGCATAAGCGACGATGTCCCCTGCTGATCGACAATGCCCGCTAATACCTGATGCGCTACGTTCTGATCGAGCACGCTGGCCGAAAGCGCCATCTGCAACTGCTGCTGAACACTAGCCTTTTTCCAGTTTTTTAGCAGCTGCTCACCCAATTTAGTCCGAACAGTTTTGTCAGCTTTCGCAAACGGCTCCAGTAGACGTAACGCCGTACTGCTAACCAGCGAACTCGGGTCATTGACCAGTGACAGCAGAAGTTTTGGATTGCTTAATTTCAGACCGTCCAGCGTCCATAAGGCATGAAAGCGGCCTAACGTATCCCGACCCTTTGTCGCCAGATCGGTGAGTGCCTGACCCACCTTTTTATCGTTACGTTCAACCAATAACCGCTGTGCCATATCCCGATGCCATCCATCCGGATTTGACAGCTCGCTCACCAACGTCTCTGCTGAGGCATCTGACAGTTTTTTCGGTTTCTGCGATTGCCAGTTTTCCGGAACGATACGCCAGATTCGGCCCCGATTGACAGGTTTCTCCAACCCTCGCGCCAGCGTCTGTTCTTTCAGATAAGGCGTTACATAGGCTTCATGCTGAATGAGTCCCCGGTACATATCGGCAATGTAGAGTGCGCCATCCGGACCTGTTGCCTGATGAACGGGTCTGAACCGCTCATCCGTCGAAGCCAGAAATTCGGTTCCGGGATGCGGGTCGTGTGCCGCCAGCAGCAGCCCCTTCTCCTCAACCACATTACGTTTGATCAGATTACCGGCTGGTTCGCACACAAATACGTTGCCATGATACGCTGCGGGCAGGGTCGTTCCCCGGTAGAAAAGTGGTGAACAGGCAGCCGTAAATTCCTGAAGACGACCCTCTTTATCCAGCGTACCGGGTATATAACCGCGGTTTACCGCCGGTGTAGGTCGGATCGGATAAACCCGGCGGTCTAACGTAACGCCAAAATCAATGCCCGTTGTAGCTTTGTGATTTTTATTCCGTGACAGGTAATTGGGTGGCACTAGGTCAGCGTGCAGTTGCGACCAGTTGTAGTTGTAAAACAGGCGGCCTTTATCATCGTGACTAATCCCCCACTGCCCCCGAAACTCCGTGCTGTCGCGTTGCCACTTGCCGTCCATCAGTCGATACCGCACCCGCGACTTGGCGTTATAGTACCAGTTGTCCATGCTACGCCAGAGGCCGTTTGGTGCATGTTCGGGTAAGCCACCCGCCATATATTTCGGGTCCACCACGGTTTTGGTATCGGCTTTCAAATCGCCATTGGTGTCCTGAGTCAGCCATAAAGCTCCGTTTTCAGCGATCAACGCGCCGTTCGGAACCAGTGCAATGGCCCGTGGCATAATCAGGCTGTCGATGTAAATCCTGCTGACGTCCATCTGCCCATCGCCGTTGGTATCCTCCAGAATCGAAACGCGCCCAACGGGCTGGTTCTCCCCTTCGCCACTGACGTTTGGCATAAAACCCCGCATCTCTACGACCCAGAGCCGACCATCGGCATCGAACGTAATGACAACCGGGTCTTCAACCATCGGTTCAGCCGCAACAAGCTGAATTTTCAGGCCAGGCTCCAGTTTAAACGTAGTTAATTCTTCGGCGGGTGTTCGCACCGGCGAGGGACCTTCTTTCCAGGTAGTTCTAACGTTGGTATTAAAACTTAACAGACACAGAAGGCTAAACCCGATCAAGCAGCTATAATATCCGTGCTTACTCATGTGATTTCACTCTTGCATTATTACCAGATAAAGCATTATTAGAAAGATACTACTTGTAATTGACAGGGTTGGAGCGGCTTTTTTAATACGTTCCATCCTATAGCCGGTTTAATTGCCTTACCGTAACACGCTTTAATGGTTATTCCCAGGTAAGTCTAAGCAGGGATACGCCCTGACGAGGCAGCGGAAAATTCAGAGTAGCTTCTCCGTTTTTCACCGAAATCCACTCAGGCGACGTAAGCAACTGCAACTGTCCGGCTTTTTCAAGTTCAACAATTTGTTCAGCCGTAGGTGTTTTGGGAGAACCCATTTTTTTCCAGGCTTCGTACGAATTACTGAACTGTTTATCAATGCGATAATGCTGAAGCAGCACGTTCTGATTCGGTAAGCCCCGGAGCTGAATTGAAACGGGCGCGTCGGGCGCGGGCAGGTTGTCGTCATGATAATGCCAGACCATTACGGCTGCACTTTTGGCGTCTTTACTGGCTAAGGCATTGATGTCGGCTTCGGCCCGTACACTTTCGTTCCGGATACGGGCGTAGTCGTAAGCCAGGCCGCTTTTAACGGCTACCCGATTGCCCGGCATCATGCCGAACATGCGAAATACGTTCAGCACGGGTTTATCGACACCATTGGTAGCCAGATCGCGAAAACCCCGAAACCAGGCCTGATCTTCAAACTCAAACGCCCACGTAACGGCCCCCGCCAGATTGACGCCCCGCGACTCGGCCAGGTCATATTTTCGGGCAAAGGAAGCGGCTGTATAGCTGGAATACATCGTGCCATTTCGATAGGCATTTTGCGGGTGCAAATCCTCTGAACAGGCTGCGCAGCCTTCCGGGTCCGACTCACCAATAATGATCGGCAGGTTTTTCAGGCTTGGGTAAGACGCTACAATTTCAAAGCCTTTATCAATATCGCGAAGCTGCGTGCCCATGTTCATCTGTACAGCCCCGTTTACCACTTTTGGGGCCCCTTTGGCATGGAACGTAATAAAATCAATTGGCGTACCCACGTTGCCGGTCACGTAGTTTGTGCCCTTAACGACGTGATCCATAAACGCTTTGAAAAACTTCTGAGACCCTTCACTTCCGGGTCCTGTCACTTCCGGGCCACCAATTTTAGCTGTTGGCAAGGCTCGTTTTACGGCATCGGCTGTGTAATCATACAGCTTTATATATTCGTCGACAGTACCTTTCCAGTAGCTGATGTTCGGCTCATTCCACAGTTCCCAATACCAGCTTTCTACCTCTTTCAGGCCGTACCGCGTTACCGAGTGCTTCACCCATTGAAATACCAGTTCGCTCCATTTTTTGTAATCGGTTGGTGGATAAGCCCAGCCCGTGTAGATATCGTTATAATTATCGCCCGGCTTCCAGTAATGGCGGTACGGTTGCGGTTTGGTCGAAAGAGCTTCCGGCATGAATCCGATTTGGGCAATGGGCTTCATCCCCCGTTGGATATACGTATCGAAAATTTTATCGACAATGGTCCAGTCATATATCGGATTGCCCTTTTTATCCTCGGTATAGGCATTGGTCGAACCCCATTTCAAAGCTGCTGTTCCGTCGCCTGTAACGAGCAAACTGTGCGCGCGTACATTTACGGGCACTTTACTCAACTGTGCGATTTCGGTTAACAGCTTTCGGCCATCCTTCATGTAGGTATAGTTAGGCTCGTCATAGCCAAACCAGGCCCATATGGGCTTCAACGGTCCTTTCTCCGAATTAAGATCGACTTCTATTTTAACCGGTTTAGCCGGGTCAGCCTGTGCCAAACTTTTTGTGCTAACACATGTGCTGAACGTATTGAAACTGATTACTGCAAGCGTTAGCCACAAACGGCTTTTACCCTGGATCATAACTGGTACACAACCTGTTTTTTTAAATTGAACAGCAAAATCTTACAGGCACAAGCAACATCGGACAGGAAACTACTTTCCCTGATTAGCCAGCATAATTGACAAATGCCCGATTTACTTTACCGGCTTCGCTAAAAAACATCATCTCTACCGACCTCCGGTTTGTAGCGGTATTGACGTAATAAATTGTCACACTTTGCACTCCGCTCAGTACGTCCAGTAAGTCAAATCGCAGATCAGGTATTCTGCTAAGGCCCACCTGCCAGTATTCCCGCACGGCCAGTTCCCCTTCAACTACGCCCCCCGAATCAGGTTTGAGTACAGCCGCCATTGGCGTGTTAATGACAAAGTCATCCGTGTAATACGCCAGAATTTTATCCAGGTCGTGTGAGTTCCAGGACTCGATCCATTTCTGTGCAAAGTCGCGGGCAAATTCTTCAGTAATCATGGACTGGGTTAGATTTCAGGTCAAAGCTTCTTTAGTAGGAAATAGCTCATTTTCAATTCGGAACTAACTAGCTTAGACGTAGTGAGCCTACTTTCTTAATAAAGACGAACAAAGGCCAGACATAATCAATACAGTCATGAATAGACGAGAAGCGGTAGCCCAGACGGCCTGGATACTGGGTGGTGTGCTCTCAGCGCCTACCCTACAGGCCATGAATCGCTGGGAGGAGCTTACCAAACGTAAAAAAACTGGTTGGAATGCGACATCGCTGCTCAACGAAACGCAACGTGAAATTATGGCTCGCGTTACGGATCTCATTTTGCCGCATACTGATACGCCCGGCGCTCTCGATGTGGGCGTACCCGATTTTATCGAAATCATGCTACGTGACTGCTACAAAAAACCAGCGCAGGATACCTTTCTGGCTGGTCTTGGTCTGTTGGAGCAGAAAGGCTTCCTGGCGCTTCCACCCGACCAGCAGACAGCAACGCTCAAGCAGGTTGAGGCTGACGCGCAGAAATCCAGCGACCTTACGTTCTGGCAAATGATCAAAGAACAAACGCTACTGGGCTATTACACATCCGAAGCAGGCATAAAAGCCTCGTTTGATTATCAGCCTATTCCCGGCAAATTCGAAGCCATTAAAATTAAGCCCGGCCAAAAAGATTTCATGTACGGCAATCAAATATGACAGTCATTAGTCATTGGAGATTGGTCATTGGCCATTAGTTATTACTTCCTATGACCAATCTCCAATGACTACTGACTAACGATCAATGCCCAATGACAGCGAAGCGAAATGACTAATGACAAATTCACCCATTCGTTATTATGAACCTGAATATAAAAGCAGATAAAGACCAGACCTATGATGCCATCGTGGTTGGCTCAGGGATGACGGGCGGCTGGGCCGCTAAAGAACTCACCGAAAAAGGGCTAAAGGTACTGGTGCTCGAACGGGGATACGAACTCAAGCATATTGAAGATTACAAAATGGCGATGAAAGACCCCTGGGAATTTGAGCACCGGGGTAAAATCACCAACGTAGCCGCTGAAGAACACTACGCCACGATGTATTTTTCGGCCAAGGAAGGATCGCAATATCTGTATACTAACGACAAGGAAAATCCTTACATCCAGAAGCGGCCGTTCAACTGGATTCGGGCCTACCATACCGGCGGCAAGTCGTTACTCTGGGGCAAGCATACGTATCGCTGGAACCCGGAAGATTTTCTGGCAAACGCCAAACAGGGTATCGGTATCGACTGGCCCATTCGCTACGAAGATCTGGTGCCCTGGTACTCGTACGTCGAGAAATTTGTGGGTATCAGCGGGCAGGCCGAAGGGTTGGCGGTTTTGCCCGACAGTCATTTTCTGCCCCCAATGGCCATGACGGCTCCCGAAATTCATCTGAAAAAATCGGTAGCGCAAAAGCTCAATCGCCCGATCACCATTGGCCGGGTAGCGCACCTGACCAAAGCACAACCCCAGCATCTGGCCGTTGGCCGCACCGACTGCCAGTTTCGGAACCGATGCACGAGAGGGTGTCCCTATGGCGGCTACTTCAGTTCGCTGGCGGCTACGCTCCCGGCTGCGCGGAATACCCATCGACTGACCATCGTACACAACGCCATCGTAAAAGAAATTTTGCTGGACGATAAAGCCCAGAAAGCCAAAGGGGTACGGGTGATTGATCAGAATACGATGGAAGTACGGGAATTTTACGCCAAACTGATCTTTCTGAATGCGGGCACAATCGGCTCTACGTCGATCCTGATGAACTCCAAATCGGCTCGTTTTCCGAACGGTCTTGGTAATGACAGCGACCAGCTAGGACGTAACCTGATGGACCATCACCTGGCTATTGGCGCCCGTGCTGACATTGACGGGTTTGAGGATGATTATTATTTCGGCGCTCGACCGGGCAGCCTGTATATTCCCCGATTTCGCAACTGGGGCAACGATAAACGAGGTTACCTGCGTGGATTTGGTTATCAGGGGGGTGCATCCCGGGCCGACTGGTCGCGGGGGGCGGCTGAAACAGGCTTTGGTGCCGATTTCAAGAAGAAAATGACCCAGCCCGGCCCCTGGAAAATCAACCTCAGCGGCTTTGGTGAAGTGCTGCCCGACCCCAATAATCGCTTCTATCTCAGCGACGATCAGAAAGACCGGTGGGGAATGCCACAGGTCGTTTTCGACGCTGATTTCGGCGAGAACGAACGGGCCATGCGGAAAGACATTATGAACGACGGCGCCGAAATGCTGGAAGCAGCTGGCTTCAAGAACGTAGTGGCCTACGACAATCCGGTGGCGCACATGGGTCTGGGTATTCACGAAATGGGAACGGCTCGTATGGGCAGAGATCCCAAAACATCGGTGCTGAACAAGTTCAATCAGGTGCATACTTGCAAAAACGTGTTCGTTACGGATGGTTCCGGCATGACATCTGCGTCAAACGTAAATCCTTCGTTGACGTATATGGCCTTAACGGCACGGGCAGCCAATTACGCCGTAGCCCAACTGAAAGCACATAATCTTTAAAAACACCCTGCCATCCACTGAACGGGACTTTAGCGGATGATGGAATACCTTAACCCTGACGCATGGACAGACGAGTGTTTCTTAAAACAACGGGTGTCATAGGAGGAGCTGCGCTTACCGGAACAGCCGTTTCAGCCAGCCAGCTTACACCACCCGAAACGTACTGGCTCGATGGCCCCATGCGCTGGGCACAACTGGCGTTTGTCGAACGTGACCCCGGCCACTATGACCCCGATTTCTGGCTTGCTTATTTCAAGCGTATTCATGCCGATGGGGCTCTGCTCAGCGCCGGGGGCGTTGTTGCCTTCTACCCAACCCAGATTCCGCTTCACCACCGCAGCGACTTTCTGGGCAATGCCGATACGCTGGGGTATCTGGTGGAAGGCTGTAAAAAACAGGGCATGAAAATCATGCTTCGAACCGACCCGCACGCAGCCCGCCAGAACGTATACGACGCCCACCCCGACTGGATTGCTGTAACGGCCGACGGGCAAAAACGACGACACTGGGCCAACCCGGACTTGTGGGTAACCTGTGCGCTGGGCCCGTATAATTTCGAGTTCATGCCACAGGTGAACAAAGAAATTATGGAGCGCTTTCAGCCTGAAGGCATTTTTTCAAATCGATGGGCGGGTCATGATATTTGCTACTGCGAACATTGCCAGAGCAATTTCAAAACGTATGCAAACCTGGCGCTTCCGAAGCAGGCCGATAAGTTTGACGCTACGTATCGAAAGTGGACGGAGTGGCGCATGAAGCGACTTCGGGAGGTGTGGGCGTTGTGGGATTCGGGCATTCGGCAGCAGCGGCCGGGTTCACGGTTTATTCCAAACGGCTTTCCGGACAAAATTGTGACCGGCAAGGAAGCTGATCTATTTTTTGCCGACCAGCAGGCCCGGCGTGGGCTGATTCCTCCCTGGGTGAATGGCAAGGGGGCCAAAGAATTACGTTCTACCCTGGGTTTGAAACCACTGATCGGCATTTTTAGCGTTGGAATCGAAGAAGAATATCGCTGGAAAGATTCCGTCCAGAGCGATGCTGAAATACGTACCTGGGCCGCCGAAGGAATCGCAAATGGGATGCGTCCCTGTTTCGTAAAGTTCGGGGGCGATATTTACGACAAACGGTGGATGGATGCCGTAGCCCAGGTGTATGAAGCGCATTATAAGAACGAGAAATACCTGCGGAATACGGTTTCGTTAGCCCGCGTCGGAGTGGTCTATTCGGAGCAGACCGATCGTAATTATGGCGGTAAACCGTGGCAGCAGAAAAGCGCCGATCATCTGGACGGCATGTACCACGCTCTGGTTGAGAGCCGGATTCCGTTCGATATGGTCAACGATCGGCTCCTTACACCCGCTGATCTGAAACAGTTTAAGTTGCTGATATTGCCCAACATAGCAGCTTTGTCCGATCAACAATGCAAGCAGTTACAGGCGTTTGTCGATGCGGGCGGCAGTCTGGTGGCTACGTTTGAAACGTCGCTTTACGATGAAGAAGGCAGGCAGCGGCCTGATTTTGGGTTGGCCAGTCTGCTGGGTGTATCGTATGATCAGAAAGTAGAAGGCCCCATGCGCAACAGTTACCTGCAACTTCACCCCGACTCACAAAACAGCCAGACACAACTGATTCTGAAAGGGTTGGACAACACCCCCCGGATTATCAACGCGATTTATAAAGTCAACGTCAAACCAACCGCTACGTTCGCCAGCCCGATCACGCTCATTCCAACGTATCCTGACCTGCCCATGGAAGACGTTTACCCCCGCGTCACCACAACCGACACGCGTGAGCTTTATTTGCGGCAGGTGGGCAAAGGGCGTGTGGCTTATATGCCGGGCGATCTGGACCGTTCGTTCTGGCAAATGCTGAGCGTCGATCATGGTCAGCTGCTCAGCAACGTAATCCAGTGGGCGCTCGACGAAGAACCCATCGCCGACGTAACGGGACCGGGGGTTATCGACGTCAACATCTGGCGGCAGGCTACATCCATGACGGTTCACCTCGTCAACCTGACTAATCCGATGATGATGAAAGGACCATTCCGGGAGCTGATTCCGGTGGAGGCTCAGGTGGCCATAAACGTTCCAACAGGGATGAACGTAACCAGCGTTAAACTGCTCATGAGCGACCAGAAACCCAAATTTGAGCGCAAAGGGCGCAAACTAACGGTTTCCATACCCCGAATACTGGATCACGAAATAATCGCGCTGGATCTGGCATGAAGATGAATACTTTCCGTGGTCTCGTGGTGTCAGGCCGGGTGGCCGGTGCCACGAGACCACGGCATTCAAAACTATCGCATTAACCATACGTAACACATGGCCTGGAAACAAGTTATTGACCCGTTTCATAATATCGCGCTATCTGTAGTGGTTGCGTCCCTGCCCATTCTGTTTATCTTCTGGGCACTGATAATCAGACGCATGAAAGGCTACCAGGCCAGTTTGATCGCCATTGTCATAGCCATGCTCATTGCCATTCTGGTGTATGGCATGCCCGTCAAGCTAGCGTTGTTGTCGGCGGCACATGGGGCATTGTATGGCTTATTCCCGATATGCTGGCTGGTCGTCATGGCGGTATTCCTGTTCAACCTGACCGTCAAAAGTGGTCAGTTTGAGATTGTTAAACACTTCATGGCGTCCATTACGTCCGACCGGCGGTTACAGGCGTTACTGATCGCTTTTTCGTTCGGCTCCTTTCTGGAAGGAACTGCCGGGTTTGGAGCTCCTGTCGCCATTACAGCGGCCATGCTTGTTGGCCTGGGATTCAATCCGCTCTATGCCTCGGGCATCTGCCTGATTGCCAATACGGCCCCCGTTGCCTTCGGATCGATTGGTATCCCCATTACGGTAGCTTCACAGGTCTCCGGCATTCCCGAATTACCGATTTCGCAGATGGTCGGACGTACGCTACCGATCCTGTCGGTCATGCTTCCGTTCTATCTGGTAGCCATCATTGCGGGCGTCAAACGAGCGCGTGAAGTTGGCCCGGCGGTTCTGGTGTCGGGCGTATCGTTTGCTTTTCTTCAATATTTTTCCTCCAATTTTCTCGGGCCATCGCTACCCGACGTAATCGGTGGACTGGGCTCAATCATCTGCCTGATGGTCTTCCTTAAATTCTGGAAACCCAAAACGATCTGGCGCTTTGCCAACGAACCGGCCGCTACGTTCAATACAGACATTCAATATTCAACCCAGCAGATGATCAGAGCCTGGTCGCCCTTCATTGTGCTGACCATCATGGTGATTGCCTGGGGAATGCAACCCATCAAAGACGCGCTTAACTCAGCGGGTATGATTCAATTTGAATTTCCGGGTCTGCACAATGCCATTCAGGGTGGAGACGGTGCGCTATTGGCAAAAGTGTTTAAACTCAACTATTTATCGGCGGCCGGAACAGCTATCCTGATTGCCGCACTCGTCACGATTCCGATGGTTGGCCTGACGTACCGCGAAGGGCTGAGCGTGTTCGGCGCTACGCTGAATCAATTAAAATTCCCAATCCTGACCATTGCCTCCGTATTGGGCTTTGCCTACATCGTCAACGACTCAGGCATAACGTTGACCCTGGCCGACGTACTGGCCAATACAGGGGTACTTTTCCCATTTTTTGCCCCCGTATTAGGGTGGCTGGGCGTATTTATTACGGGTTCCGATACGTCGGCAAATGCCCTGTTCAGCAAGCTTCAATATGCTACGGCCCAGTCGATCGGTGTTGATCCGGTGGTGTCGGTGGCCGCCAACGTATCGGGCGGAGTGGTCGGCAAAATGATTTCACCCCAGTCGATAGCTGTGGCGGCTGCGGCTGGTGATCTGGTGGGGAAAGAATCTGAATTATTCCGCTTTACGGTAAAACATAGCTTTATCATGCTGGCTTTTATCTGCGTCATTACGCTGGCACAGGCTTACGTATTCAAATGGATTATTCCGGTATACGAAATGATTGATGCCAAAAAGGCTGTGACCTTGCCCGACGTATCGAAAGGCTACACGTATCTGGCTATTCTGGTTGTGCTGCTGGTGATCATCGCCGTTTCCGTTTTACGTCTTTCCAGAAAAAATCAACGAACACCCACGCTGGCGAACTAACTTTCGGGCGAAAATTAGTTCGCCCGAAAACATACAACCGATAAAACGTAACGATGAAGATTGTCGTATTAGATGGGTACACCCTGAATCCGGGCGATTTATCCTGGGAAGGCTTAGAAAAACTTGGCAACGTAACGGTTTATGATCGCACCCCCGCCGACCAAATTCTGGAACGGGCATCCGATGCCGACATTCTGTTCACCAACAAAACTCCACTTGGCGAAGATATTCTGGAAAAGTTGCCAAACCTTATGTTCATTGGCGTACAGGCAACCGGCTATAACATCATCAACACCGACGTAGCGAAAAAGAACGGGGTGATCGTGAGCAACGTACCGGGCTATGGCACTCCTTCAGTGGTGCAGATGACCTTTGCCCTGCTGCTTGAGCTGACTCAGCACGTAAAACACCATAGCGATGCGGTGCGCGAAGGCCGCTGGGCAAAGTCGGTAGACTGGTGCTTCTGGGATTATCCGCTGGTCGAGCTGGCCGACAAAACCATCGGCATCATAGGTTTTGGTAGTATTGGCGAGAAAGTAGGTGATATTGCTACAGCTTTTGGCATGAACGTCATCGGGTCAAAACGGCATCAAACGGATCAGTCGAAGCGGAAGAATTTCCGTTGGGCCGAGGTCCCCGAACTGCTGGAGCAATCCGACGTGGTGAGCATTCACTGCCCCTTAACTCCCGAAACCAAAGGCCTTATCAACACGGAAAACCTGAAACGCATGAAGCCCTCGGCGTTTCTGCTCAATACGTCCAGAGGACCAATTGTAGTGGACCAGGATCTGGCCGATGCACTCAACACCGGCGTTATTGCGGGTGCCGGTATCGACGTATTATCTGTTGAACCACCCTCCGCCGATAACCCATTATTCACCGCCAGGAACTGCCTGATTACTCCGCATATTGCCTGGGCTACGAAGGAAGCCCGTTCACGACTTATGGATATCACGGTTGCGAATCTGGCCGCTTTTCTGGATGGCAGGCCGATTAACGTAGTGAATGGGTAATTTTTTTGAGTTGACTGCAATGACGGATTCCATACGCAAGCTGGCCCTCACCCTGTGGGACTATCACCACCTGAATCATGAGCTGGCCAAATCTGACGCGATTTTAGTACTCTGTAGCCATGACATTCGGGTGGCGCAACGTGGAGCGGAACTCTTTCTGGCAGGCTGGGCTCCCCTACTGATCTTCTCTGGCGGGTTGGGTGTAATCACAAAGCACATGTGGTCGAAGCCCGAAGCCGAGCTGTTTGCCCGAATAGCGATGGACATGGGCGTACAAAACGAGAGGATTGTGATCGAAAACCGATCCAGCAATACGGGCGAAAACGTACTGTTTACGAAACAGTTGCTCGAACAGCGCGGCCTGGAAATGGAGCGATTCATAGTCGTACAGAAACCCTACATGGAACGGCGGAGCTATGCTACGTTTAAAAAAGTGTGGCCCCAGAAAGACGTAATCGTTACGTCGCCCCAGGATTCGTTTGACGAGTATTTGAGCCGGTATACCAACCCGGCACTCACCCCTGACGATGTAATCAGTATCATGGTGGGTGACCTTCAACGCATACAATTGTATCCCGAAAAAGGCTTTCAGATACCGCAGCCAATCCCTGATGAAGTGTGGGTAGCCTACGAAGCCCTGGTCAAAGCGGGCTACAACCGGCATCTGGCTTCCGCTTAATAAATCGCAATGGCCGGTTTACCGAAAAATGAAACTAACCATTTTTGAGAAGCTTTCTACGTTGGCGGCCGTGGTGTCGGATTCTTCAATCCGACACCACGAATTTCTCAAAACCTCACGAGTCAGGTTTGAGAACCTGACTCCACTAAAAAAACAACAAGAACATCTCATCGGGCAAAGTGATAAAAGTCAGGAGCTATATTCTCCAATACATTATAGTGCAGAGAATCATTACTTACTTTTTTTTTACTGTAAAGAAACCCTTCCTCCCCGTACATCGCTGAGACTTTCCAACGGTAAAAAATCGCTTGTTTGTTAATAGCAATATCGGCGATATCCGTGGTTTTCATCGCCGTTATGATTCTGCTAACTCGCGCACTATCAATATTACGTTGCTGGAGCAATGAGTCAAGGCGAGAAAATTTATTCCTGTTTGCCTCGTCATAATATGTCTGATAGAAACCTAAATCCGGTTCATTGCCAAACGTTCGTTTTTCCAGATTTATAACTAATCCATCGACAACTATATATTCATTTTTAGGCAGAACTGCTATATTTTTAGTACTATCTAACTGCGTAATCAGGTGGTGAAGGTGTTGAAAAGATTCGCTTTTAATAAGTGTTGCACTGTCAGTTTTCCTGGTGCATAATTCTGGCAAAAAAATCAGCAACGCGAAAAAAACGGGTATAGATAGCAACGTCAATAAACCAATACCCAGTGCTTTAATCAGTTGAATGAAAAATTGCATAAGCGGCTACAAAACGCAAAGATATGGACTAGTTGTCATATTTTACTTTTAGCAACCAAACATCAAAAACAGGAAATGTAAATTTCATCTGCTGGATCACACCGATTTAAGCAGCTTCATACCAAAACCGGATGTCGAGGGTGGAATAAGTTGGCCTTTAACGATTTTGTAATCGCCGAAATCAATGTCTTCGCAGGTGCAGGGAACCCCTTCAATGGTAACGGTATTGCCTAAACCACCCGTCAGATGGGCCGTGTAATTGGTTTTGAGCACCTCACCAAAGGCGTGGGGGGATGCCTGAATGCCCATTTTTTGAAGCTCAGGCATAAGTTTTCGCCAGGGCGTAAAACCATAGCCCATAATATCGGTGATGTGTACGTCGATCAGTTTTTGGGTTTCCAGTTCGCGGAGTAGTTTCTGGTCGGGCTCGTACTCACCATCGGCAAGAAGGGTTTTAACCTTGTTGCTTTTCAACCAGTCCCGTAGCTTTCGATAATCGGCTACGGTTTCGGCAAAGGGCTCTTCAATCCAGAACAACGGTATATCGCCAATCCCTTTCAGGTAAGCAATCATCGTATCAACGGTGAAGCCATCATTTCCATCGACCAGAATTTCGCAGTCAGGAAAGGTTTTGGCGACCAGTTTTGTTACGTCCACATCCCGCTGTACGCCCTCCTCCCGCGACATCCACATATTACCCCGGCCAATTTTTAGCTTGAACTGCCGATAACCCAGTTTATAATCGTTGGTGCAGTTTTCAATCACTTTATCAAACCCATTCGCCAACGTACCGACCTTTCCTTCTTTTGGCTCCAGCTCGTCGAAGTAAATCATTCCGCTGTAGCATTTGGTCAAAATTGGCTTTTTCCGACCCATCATCTGATAAACAGGCTGTTGCAGAATCGAACCGGCCAGATCGTGCAGCGGTATATCAAAGGCCAATGCTTTTGGATCGGTTACGCCAGCAGCGGGCTGAAACAAATCGGCAACGGGTTTCCCTTTTATGTACGTAATCAGTTCGTCGTTGCGCCGACCGTTTGGCAAGCCCCAGCCTTTGGCGCCCTGATCGGTAGCGAGAACGCAGATCGTAACTTTGGGACCGTACCCATGAATGTCGCGACGGGCATTTTTACCCACAAAACGGGGCCACTTTAGTTGCACCTCCGTATAGCTGACATCGGCGATCTTGTGCCTGGCCAGCTCATCAGCTCCTGCATATTCGGCGGCTCGGCTGACGGCCGACGGCCCCAGCATGAGGGCCGATGCCGTTGCACCAGATAATTGATTCAGGAATGTTCTACGTTGCATGGTGGTCGTGAGATTTATTTGAACAAAGGGGCGTGAATCTGACGTAGCGTCTCAATCGGAATCTTGATGATTTCGCGGTCGTAGGTTAGCAGGCCGTTCACTTCGCCCTCTACGTCGGTCGTTTGCGTATACACTGCCGCCGACAGCGCCTGCTTTTGATAATAGTCAATGATTTTGGCGTATTTCTTCTGGTAGGCTTTCAGCACCTCATCGGCCGACTGATACGTCTGATACCCCCAGTTTCGCATTTCCGGATTCCACAGATGCCCCTGAACTGGCCAGCCAATCCCCCCGAATTCGCCAATAACAACCACGCGGTTTGCTTTTGCTTCGGGAGCACGGGGTTCGGGTTCGTACGTGTGAATGTCGTAAAAATCGCCAGCGTTCCGGTCATTCCATCCGCTTACGGCATTCACGACCCGGCTCGGATCGATTCCTTTGACCCAGGCCGCCAGTCGTTGATTTTCGTATTGCCCCCACCCTTCGTTGTGCACCACCCACGTAACAATGCTCGGGTGGTTGTGCAGACGATTCATCATCCGGCGCAACTCCAGTTCAAACTGCTCCATCCCTTTCGCCCGACGTATCGGCTCCGTCTGATCGCCGGGGGATTCGTTCTGACCTTCCAGAAAACCCGAAGGCATATCCTGCCAAACCAGCATACCGAGTTTGTCACATAAGTAGTAATAGCGGTCGGGTTCAACTTTAATGTGCTTGCGGAGCATATTGAAGCCTGATTTTTTCAGAAAGTCGATCTCGAATGTCATGGCTTCCTCGGAAGGCGGAGTGAGCAGTCCGGCGGGCCACCACCCCTGATCGAGCGGACCGTTCTGAAACACAAACTTATTGTTCAGCAACAAAACCGGCTGCCCGGATACTGGTCCCGGTCCAACCGAAATCTTCCGCATGGCAAAATAACTCGTCACTACGTCGAGCGAATTACCCGTTACGATAGCATTGGCATAAGCGGCCCGTTCGGTTTCATTGCGACGGGGGCGCCGGTTATTGGCCGTTCCAACAAACGGGTCGTTAACGGTTACCAACTCCACCCGCAAATTGTACAGAAACGGGTTCTCTGTCGACCAAAGTTTAGGGTTGTTGATCGGCAGATAGCCGACGCGGCCTTCCCGAACCGTGGTTGTCGCTACGGTCTGCTGTCCATCCAATGCCGTTATTCGAATGGCCGTTGTCGGATTGGTTGAGGGTTTATCGAGCAATACAGCTACCCGAACGCGCCCGGAATCAACTTCCGGCGTTACCCGGATTTCTTCAATAAATCGCTCTTTAGGCACTGGCTCCATCCAGACCGTTTGCCAGATGCCCGACACAGGCGTGTACCAGATGCCATTCGGGTTCAGCAACTGCTTGCCGCGCGGCTGTTCGCCCGTCGATGTTGGGTCCGTTACGCCCAGAACGAGTTGATTTTGGCCTTCTTTTAAGTAATCCGTCAGGTCGAACGAAAAGGCATCGGAGCCGCCCGTATGCGAGCCGACCAGGCCGCCATTCACCCACAGGCTGCACTCATAATCGACTGCGCCAAAGTGCAGAAGTACCCGTTGGCCGTTCCATTCGCGGGGTATTGTTACGTTCCGGCGATACCACAACCGCTGATCGGGCGTAAGCGATTTTGTCACTTTCGATAAGGTCGATTCAACGCAGAAGGGTACGAGAATCTGGCCCTGAAATGTGGTCGGGGCAGGGGCCGTTTTGGGCGTAATGGCATATTCCCACATGCCGTTCAGGTTTTGCCACTGCTGACGTACCAGTTGCGGACGAGGATATTCACGCCAGGCGTTTTCAGCCGTGATCTGCTTCTCCCAGCGACTCATGATCGGAGCCGGACGTAATTGTGGGGCGGCTGGCGCGGGGGTCTGCGCCAGGTTTGGCGTTAGGTGGGTTACGCTTAACGAAAACAGGATAAAGGGAAGTAATTTATTGGCCATGAAGTAGTGAGATATTTTAAGAATCAGCCGGGTAAAACGTCCTCCGTCTCAGGTTTCCAGTAAAAGGCATTTTTTCCTGAAGCTACTTTCTTCTAAACAAATACGCTTCCGGTCAGCATTTAAAGTCAACAGAATGTAAAAAAGTAAGCCCCGGCTTTTTGACCGATCATACAGTCAAAAAGCCGGGGCTAATTTGTTAAGAAAACCTCTTTCCTATTTCTGCTCGAATTTATCCTTATAGGTCTTGTACAGGCGCTTATGCCGGTCGTCCAGGTTCACTTTTCTACCCTGAATAAACACCTGTTCGATGACATTGGTCCGCATGTCCAGCGCATCGCCCGAGGAAACAAACAACGTTGCCTGTTTGCCTTTTTCAAGCGTACCCGCGAGGTTATCGATGCCCAGGATTTTAGCCGTGTTCGACGTCACCATCTTCAGCGCTTCTTCATGATCGCCCACACCGAATCCGGCAGCGGTTCCGGCCAGAAACGGCAGGTTCCGGGTCCGCCACCATTCGTCGGCGTAGCTAAGCCCCACCAGTACACCGGCTTTTTGCAGAATACCCGGCATCCGGTACGGCAGATCAACATCCTCATCTTCGCGGTTCGGCAGTCGGTGCAACGCACTCAGAATAACTGGTACGTTATTATCTTTCAGGAACGTAACGACCCGATTGGCTTCTTCGCCCCCGACAATAACGACTTTTTGAACACCCACTGCTTTAGCGAACGTAACAGCGTCGATAATGTCCTTGCCATAATCTGCCCGGATATACAGATTTTGTTTACCCGAAAAAAGCCCTTTCATGGATTCCATTTTCAGGTTTTTAGGCATTGGATTCGGTAAGGCGGCATAAGCTTTGGCATCCGCAAACGTAGCCCGTAAGGCATCAATCGCAGCTGCCCGTTTTTCATCTTTCTTAACAGTCGTCGTGAAATCGTCGAAGTTGAAGTTCCGGGTGAAATACGTTGGCCAGTTCAGCCAGATGCCATCATCTTTTTTCAGAACGGCATCTTCCCAGTTCCAGCCATCGGCCATCATGACGCTTGAACTTCCCGAGATTGTGCCCCCTGCGGCATGGCCTGTGTGAGCAGTACCCCGTTGTTACGTATCGTCGGGATGATTTCCGAATCGGTGTTGTAGGCAATCAGCGAGCGAACATTAGGGTTCAGAATACCAATTTCCTGTTTATCGACCGTCGCGCGAACGGCGCCAATTTCCTGTAAGCCTACTGTTGATGCGGGCGAAATCAGACCGGGATACACGTGTTTGCCCGATACGTCGACGACGTCTACGTCGGTAAGATTCAGCCGAACAAGGGTTCCATCAACGACATTGGTTATGACACCATTAGTGAACAGGACAATGCCATTCGGAACTACCTGTCCATTGCCAATGTGAACGGTTCCACCCGTCAGCGCAATGGTTTTGGTCTGTGGCCTTGCCGGAGCCGGATTCTGGCCGTAGCCTGTCAGCGCAACCAGAGTCAATATGGGTAATACTAGTTTTTTCATCTTGTGATATAATTTGACTGGTCAATGGGCATTAGTCAGCTGTCATTTGTTGTTATGACCAATGACGGCGAAGCCAAATGACCAGTGACAAATGACTAATTTCTATTTTCTTCGCCTTCAGCCATTACGCCTTCTACGTCTTCGCAGTGCCACATACGCGCCCGACGGAATGTGGGTCGGGTTGTCGATGCGCCACTGGATTTGGCCGTAATCATTTTCTGAATCAGTCGGGCGCGTTCGGCCTGCATCAATTCACGCTTACGATCTTCCTCTTTCAGGCTGAAATAGGTAGCGCCTTCAATCATCGTGATTTCCGGACGGGCATAAATAGAGAGCGGATTGGTATTCCAAAGAACCAGATCCGCATCTTTGCCCACTTTGATGCTGCCAAGGCGACTGTCTAAATGAAGCAGTTTGGCCGGATTGAGCGTAACCATTTTCCAGGCATCTTCTTCGGGAATACCGCCGTATTCAACTGTTTTGGCCGCTTCCTGATTCAGGCGACGGGCCATCTCGGCATCATCAGAATTGATGGATACCGTTACGCCCTGCCGGTGCATGAGGGCCGCATTGTAAGGAATCGCATCGTGCACTTCCATTTTGTAAGCCCACCAGTCGGCAAAGGATGAGCCACCCGCCCCGTGTTTCGCCATTTTATCGGCCAGCTTATACCCTTCCAGAATGTGCGTGAACGTATTGACTTTGAAGCCCAGCGAATCCGCTACTTTCATCAACATGTTGATCTCCGACTGAACGTAGGAGTGGCACGTAATGAAACGCTTGGCCGACAGGATTTCAGCCAGGGCATCCAGTTCAATATCCCGACGCGGAGCGGTGGCCGTTGCTTTCTGCTTCGCGCTTAGGGCATTATACGAAGTCCATCCGGCTGCGTACTCTTTCGCCCGTGTGAAATGGTCCATATACACCTGCTCCACGCCCATACGGGTCTGTGGGAATCGAACCCGGTTGGCATCGCCCCAGTTTGCCTGCTTTACGTTTTCACCGAGAGCAAACTTGATGAAACCATCAGCCCCTTTGATGAGCATCCCTTCCGGCGACTCACCCCATTTGAGTTTGACAATGGCCGACTGTCCGCCGATGGAATTGGCCGAACCATGCAGCAGTTGCGAGGTAGTTACCCCACCCGCCAATTGCCGGTAAATATTGATGTCGTCGGGATTGATCACATCCGCCATCCGCACCTCTGCCGAACTCGACTGTCCGCCTTCATTAATCGATAACAGAGCGATGTGCGAGTGTTCGTCAATAATGCCGTTGGTCAGGTGTTTACCCGTTCCGTCAATGACTTTAATATCGGCCGGTACGGGGAGATTTTTACCAACCTTGGAAATCTTACCACCCGAAACCAGCACATCGGCATTTGCCAGAATCCCCTCTTTTTCGTTCGTCCAGACAGTAGCGTTCCGGATCATCACTGTTTCGGCTTTGGGCTTTTGAGCGTTCCCCATGCCAACGAACGGATAGATTACCGTGGCCGTTGTGCTGCCCGGCGACGTAGCGGTGGTGGAGGTTGCCATAGCCGCCGTTGTACTCGTAGCAGTAGTCGATGTGGGCGTATCACCGGTACGTACCGCCGTCCAGGTAATCGCCTTGCCATCCGGCGATTCACCGTCTCCCTTGATGGCTGTACCAGTACGGTAACCGGTCAGGCGCGTCGTGCCGGGCTGCTTTTTATCGAGCTGTACCTGCATGGAAATCAGGTCACCCGACCAAACTACTTTAGGGGTTACTTTAACCGTATCGACCATAATCTGGTACTCCGGCTTATCCACTGATTTTCCGCTGATGGTCAGCTTCAGGTTCGAGCGGTTTCCGATGGTCAGGTTCCAGACACCGCGCGGATCGGCCGCATCTTTACTCGTAACAACGTATTGTTTGCCACGCATCCAGTTTTCAAAAATCACATTGTCGGCGCTAAACAGGTTGCCAGACGTAATGATGAAATTGGCTAATCGGCCTTTCTGTAACGTACCGACCATATCTTCGGCATGAATCAGCCGGGCCGGTATGGTGGTAAGTGCTTCAAGAGCTTTTTGCTCCGACAAGCCATTTTCGATGGCCTTCCGAAGATTTGGCCAGAACTCCGCTTTGTTCTTCAGCCCTGCGGTTGTAAGGGCAAACTCGATACTGGCAGAGGCCAGCCGCCCGGCATTCATGGGGGCCATTTCCCAATGCTTAAGTTCGGCAAGCGATACGTTGTCGGCATCCCAGGGATCTTCCACATCATAAGCCGTTGGGTAGTTCAGAGGGACAATCAGTGGTGCACCCGTCGCTTTTACTTCCTCAAGCCGCTGGTATTCATCGCCACCGCCCCGGATGATGTATTGCATACCGAATTCATCGCCAATTTTATCTGCCCGTAAAATGCCCAGTTTGTCGCCAGCTTCGAAAATAGACGGCAGTGAACGATTGCGGCTTAACGCTTCGAGCGACATATTGGCCTGCTCTTTACTGCCGCCCTTTTTATACCAGTCGGCGTCGTACATAGCCTGCCGCAGCAAGGCTACCGAACCCATCATTGAGTTTGGGTAGGTCTGTCCAGAGCTTCCTTTGCTGAATGAATAATGTGCCGTTGCATTCGGTTTCAGGACGACCGTATTTTCACGGTCGTCGGCCAGCGTAACCAGCGCACCCGTTCCGCGGGCAACGCCATCGTGCGGGTAGACAAGCACCGCACCAAAGCCCAGCTTACGCAGTTCATCGGCTTTCTCCGAAGCGGCCTTAAACAGCAGACTACCATCATTTTCGGGCTGAATTGCCTGGTTCCAGTAATACGCCCCTTTTTTGTTCGACTCCAGTTGCGGAGCGCCAAAAAAACCGCGACGCTCAATTTTTACTTCGGGCATACCATAATCGGAGTCAATATCGACCAACCCCGGATAAATTCGTTTGCCTTTCAAATCGGTCACAACGGCACCGGCAGGCAGATTGACAGACGTACCAACGGCTTCGATACGGCCGTCGCGGATGAGCAGGGTAGCATTCTGCAGCGTGGTTTGCGGATCGACAATGATCGTCGCGTTTGTAAAGGCATAAAGCCCAGGTCGTTCGTCATAAACACCGTTGCGGGGAAAGGTCGTCTGCGCCACAGCGGTATACATCAGACCCGTTGCAAGAAGGCCTGTCAGGAAATGTTTAATCATGAAATCGATAGAGTTGATGATTGGTACAACCGCCAAAAGTACGCAAATACAGCCGCCATACGTTGTTTTTCACCAAAGATTCTACCGCAATTTCATTAAAATTTAAGTTTTTCTTTCTAAAAGATAGCGTATTGTCAATCGTTTTCAGCAGCAACTACAAGGGGATTTTCCCGCTGTTTATTGCGAAAAAAGCCGTTACTTTACTACAGTATGTCTCTTTATATTACCTCCTTAAATTCGGGCAGCAACGGCAATTGTTATTACGTTGGCAATGACCAGGAAGCCGTATTGATTGATGCGGGTTTATCCTGCCGCCAGATTGAAGTTCGCATGAAACGGCTCGGGCTCTCGCTACAGGCAGTGAAAGCCATTTTTGTATCGCACGAGCATTCCGACCACATCAGCGCCATTCCGCAGTTGGCCCGTGTGTATCAGTTACCGGTTTTCATTACGTCCCGAACTCTCCAGTATTCGCGATTTCCGGAGAAACGCTTTCCGATACGTTCGTTTAGCCCAAATGAGCCTGTCCAGATTGGCGACCTTCAGGTAACCGCCTTTCCAAAGCAGCACGATGCCAGCGATCCGCATAGTTTTCTGATCAGTTATCAGGGTACTAACGTGGGCGTATTTACGGATATCGGTGTAGTCTGCGAGCATGTGATTCATCATTTTAAACAATGCCACGCCGTTTTTCTGGAAGCGAATTATGATGAGGATATGCTGGACCAGGGACGGTACCCTTATTTTCTGAAGCAGCGAATTCGGGGTGGAAAAGGGCACCTTTCCAACCAGCAGGCACTGGCCCTTTTTCAGATGCACAAGCCGCCGTTCATGAGCCATATTCTATTGTCGCATTTGTCGAAAGAGAATAATAACCCACAAGTGGTTCATGATTTATTTACTCCGCACATGGCGAACACCAAACTCATCGTTGCACCCCGCCATGTAGAAACGCCCGTGTTCAGAGTCAGCGCGACGGCCAGCGTGGCATTGATGGACAATTGACGGGTTTCTGATCCAGAATCGTAACCGGCTGGTGGTGACGAACTGCGTCATGACTTTCTAGACCTCAAACGGCAATTCGTATTCTTTGCTAATCACCTTTGAAGAGCGCGTCTTAACCTGCACGTTTGCTTTCAGGGGCGAACCCGTTACCAGGTAAATTTTCACAAACTGGTCTGCATGCGCCATCCAGGAATGGTCTTCGAGGAGGTATTCCTCTACACCTGCCTTCATAGCCTGATAAGCCCATCGCTCGGTCATCAGCGGTTCAAAATTAATGATGTTACCCATGTAATAGACCTGAATCCCTGGTAGCGACTGATTGCCGAGTTCCGAACAGTCAACTACCGTGACGTTGATTGATGAACCATCTTCCAGATCCCGAACCGACCATTCGTCGATAACTGTTTTTACGTTTGCCATTGGTTTATTAAGTTATTGATTGCGATTAATTATTGTCGACAGGAAATCAGCCGGACCACTTCCATTTGCCAGCGCCAATCGAGCATCGGGGCCTGCTGTCAGCCGATTCGTGGTCAGGACGTAGCTGAAGGGCGCCAGGTAAACACTACCCGGCAGTGATAAAGAATACGTTCCATGTAAACGGATGTGGTATTGCCAGACCAAAACGGACTGGCGATACAAAACAACAGGCCCAGATGCCTCCATCAACGCGCGAGTTGGTAACTGGCAGGAATGGATAAATAAATAGCTGTTTTTACCGAAGGAGAGGATGAACGGTAAGCTGGAAAATCGAAGTAATTAGGTTATGTCTATTGTTTAAAAACAACCAGCTACAAAGAATCGAACCATTGCCTCAAATACACCTCATTAAAACGGTAGTTAAAACCTATAATACGTATTTATACGCTATAACGCGGCTTATTTAACCCTTTACTTTGTCAGAAACGAAGTCGAGATCAGTAAGTTACCTGGCTGTTTATAGTGTTGATTTAACTACGTAATAAATGACTACACATCGGTGCCTCTACGCGTTGGTTAGTTTGGTAATCAATTCTACTGCAGCCCAGGCTCAGCATTTTTTAGCCTCTGTAAATACAGCCGGGATAAGCAGCAATTACATATATCCCGAACTAGCACGGGGAATCGACCCGATTCCCGCTCCAATACTAGTGTAGGTGTTTAACTTCTTTTCTGGCTCTGACAAACGATGGCACAACCTTACTATGCACTACCGTTACGCTTCGACGAGATTATCCAGCACAACCAGCATCCGACCTGCTCGTTGCCCCAGTCGATTGCGCAGAATCTGTATTTAATTCTGACGACTCATTTCAACGAGTCTCGATTCGATGAAACGTTTGGGTGTAGCCTGTGGGATGAAGATTTTACCAATCAGTCGAACAGCCGATGGAAGGAAGATATCCGGCAATCCATCGAACAAACGATACAGGAGTACGAAAAACGGCTCACGCAGGTACGTGTTCGGGTTGATCTGACGGATCAGGAATTACAGTTAAGTCGCACAAATCGTCGGATAAAACGACAGCTGACGATCTGGATTGATGGTGTATTGAAGCGTACGAATGAGCGTTTTTCGTTTCAGCGAAGCCTGTTTTTGGCGCCTTTATCTACAGAATAAGATGACGTTGGTGCGTTCGGTTCCCTTGTCGGTACAGCGTTCAGATGTCGTTGCCGCGCTACCGAAACCTGTCGATAAAAACGATTGACTTTACACGTTATGGCTATAAATGCATTAATGGAAGGGTTCGCCCGCGAACGGGTTAAAAACCGGATGCTACGTCGGGCAGCCGATCTGTGGGGGTACGCCGAAACCGATCTCGACAGCTTCGACCCGCTTGTAGCCTTATTGATAGAAGCCTGCGCCGTTGAATTTGAGCGCGTAGCCGTTGAGATTGGTGATACGCAAAATCGATTGCTGAGCCGGCTGGCGCAGGTCCTGCATCCCGAACCCGACGTAGCCCGCCCTGCATATGGCATAGCTCAGGCCCGCCCAGTTGAACCACGTATTACGCTTCCTCCAACGACTCAGCTGTTCCATAAACGAGTGGGTGCCAACCGTTCCGATTCGGGTAGCGCTTCGGTCAGTCAGGAAGTTTATTTTTCGCCGGTCAGGTCCTGTGCATTAGTAGATGGTGCGGTGCGGTACATAGCTACTTCTGAAACGCTGTTTCGGATCGATGAAGCCAATCAGAAAATACCCCTCGCTCAACGACAGAGCGGCCCGGCCGTCCTTGCCTATCAACCGCTGTGGATTGGTCTGGAACTCGACGAGAGCATCACCTCACTGGAAGGCGTTTCGTTTTTTTTCGATTGGCCAGCCGAAGCGGGCTCAAGTAACTACCAGGCTGTTGTTGCCCAAAGTCCGTGGAAACTGGCAGGTCAGGCGTTAACGCTTCAGGAAGGATTCCCCGACGATGATACAACGGGCGGCCCGTCTCTGGCGAATGAATTTAATGTGATGTACAAAGTGGAGAGGCAGACCATTACCGCCTGCGAACAGCACTTTGTTACGGTCGCCACGTCGCCAGCACTCCAGCCGCTACGTGCTCAGCAACAGGTTTATCCGGCCCCGGTAGGACAATGGTTTGCCGAACGTGAATTGCGGACCCTTCGCGATCCAATCTGGTGGATTGAGATCCAGCTGCCGCACACGATACCTCAACAGATTCTGGCGGGTGTCAGCTGCGGCATAAACTGCTTTCCGGTTCTCAACCGGCGTCTTTACCGAATTACGTATCGACTCCAGCAGAATCTGAACATTATTCCGCTCGAAACAGATCGCTGTTTTTTAGCCGTTCGTGACGTGCGCACAAGTCAGAACCGTCAGCTAACGTCGATTCCTCTGGGAAACCTGCCGGATCTTGATGCCGATACATTTACGGTTCAGTACGGGGTAAGTCGGTTCGATGATCGCGATGCCCGTCAGGCGCTGACCGGCCTACAGGATTTACTTCGGGACGAAAGTGCTTCCTTCGCGGCTCTGGGTGAAGATTTCCTTTCGTCGGTTATTCGTGAGCTGAATCAGTCGCTGGCCCGACTTGAAGCGAAAGTAGACCAGAAAACCCTGAAGCGTGATTCGATACCGTATCTGATTATCAAGCCCAAACAGGCGGGTGACACGGTTTTTATTGACTATTGGACCTGCGATGGTGAATCCGGGAATCGTTTACCGGCCGGAAGCAAGCTCACACCCTATGCCGACACGTCACTACGTCGGGATTCGGGTCTACTGGTAAAATCAACACTTGGCGGGCACGAGCGCCCCAAAGACTGGGAAAAAGTCACGAATTACAAACGGGCTTTGCTGACCCGAAATCGAGTCGTTACGCCTGAAGATGTACGGGCTGTATGCCTGGATGAACTGGGGCGAAACGTCCAGACAGTGCGGGTTGAACGCGCTTTTCGGGTTGCTACGGGGCCAACTAACGGTTTCGAGCGATGCATACAGGTAAGCCTGCAACCGTCTGCTGCCAGTACGTTAACACCAGCCGACTGGGAACAGCAAATCCGGCATTTACAACTGAGTCTGGAAAACCAATCGGTTTCAGCCCTGCCGTATCAGCTTATTGTTTTACCCGCTTAACGTATCTCTGATCTATGGAGCCGATCAACGACTATGCCGACCGCCTGAATCACCTTTCTATCGATCTGCGGGCCGAAGTGGTGCTGGCTGATATGGTGACGGATGGCGTTTCGCTCGACGATTTGATTCTAAACCCGATGGGCGCGTTCAGGCGGGCCACTGGCCGCGATATCAACGATGTCAGCTGGGTGGAGTCGGAACGTAAAGTGAAACGGTGGTTACAGATCAACCTGAATCGCAGCGGCTTATACGACCTGCTACCCGAAGGAGTTTTCCATCAGCCGACCACCAACAACAGGTTGACGGATAAGGAAGATATACTGCAGGAAATGACCATTCAGCGGCAGCGAGAACTGGCCGCCCGGCAGTTCTTTCTGCCGATCGACCAGGAATTTTTGCGGCAGCGTGTTCAGATCGAACTGGAGTCGCGTCAGTCGCTACTCCATAATGAGCCCGATGATTTGCTCGTTCAGTTCTGGTCGTTGCCTGAATTTTTGACGCCCGAACAAAGCCGACGGTTGCAGTATCTGCTTCCGCTGGTGCATCAGCTGGCAGGCAACATGGAGGCTATGACTGAATGTTTTGAGCAACTGGTTGACGAACGTATCAGCCTTCAGCTTGACACACCGGGCTCCGTTCTGCTCTCTACGGATAATCGGCTGGGAGAATGGCAACTGGGCGACTCGTCGGTTTTCGATGGATGGCTACAGGATGAAGAACCCCTCTTGCGGTTGACCATACACATTGAACAGAGCGACCAGCTGGCCAACTATCTGCCCGGTCAGAACGGTCGCCGGCTGATCGAGTGGCTGAGTGGATTCCTGGTTCCTTTAGACGTTAACCTGAGCATCGAACTGAATACGTCGGCCCTCCACGATACCTTTCTGCTGACAGACGATGATTCGTTCGGCCGATTAAGTTTTACAACGTATGTGAGCACTGGCTAATGAAAAACGAATGATGAGTATTCTGCCAAGTGCAGTACTCTTTATCCACTGTTCAATGCTCTGATAACCAACAACCCCCTCTACAATGGTAGTACCTGACCTAACTTACCTGCCCGTAAACTGGATCGACGGCATGAAGATTGCCAGACGGCATTTTACCGAATGGGAGAATTTCATGCATGACCAGCTTCGCGATAGCAATGCGCTGGGCCTTTCGAGATTCCGATACGGTATTTTGCCCGCCGAAGATGCGCTGGATATGCAGATTCAGTGCGATTTTAACCAGCAAATCCGTGTGCAGCTTCGCAGTTGCCGGGCCATTACACCCCATGGCGGCCGGATCGATTACCATACGACCACAGATGCCCTGACCTGCACGACTTCGTTTCCGGCACTGGCTGAAACCTATGGGTTGCAAACCGGCAAACCGCAAACCTTCGACGTAATGTTGACGGTCGATCCGTTCACGCGTATCCCTACGGGCGAACCTATTCTTACGGAAACACCACCCCGCCATCCGCACACCCGACCCAATTATCAGCTGCATGTTGTACCATCGAGCCAGGTGCGGCCGGGTGAATTGAGCTATCAGCTAATTGTCGGGCGGGTACGTTATGGCAATGGTGAAGTGCAGCAGGATGCCGATTACATGCCTGCCTGTACGTCGATATATAGCCTGCCCCGATTGCAGCAGTGGTACCAGCAGTTTGGCAAACACCTCGAATCGCTGGAAACGAACGTTTATAAAATTCTGCAAAAAAGTAAAGACCGCGACCTTAAAAATGCCTTACAGAACAGTACGTTACTGATGGCTGAGCGGCTGGCCTTTACGCTGGGCGACATAAGCACCCGTTATAGCTGGATAATTCCTTACGAGCCGCCCATCCAAATGGCCGAACTGCTCATGCGTCCCGTGCAGGCTATACGTGTGGTCATGACCATGCTAAGCGGACGCGAACGCGAGGAGTTTATCGGGTATATCAGCGAATGGGCTGACCTGACCCCCGGCGCTCTGGAAGCTCAGCTCAATGCGCTTCTGCAACTCCCGTATGAGCATACCGAATTAAATAAACTGCTGACAGAAGTTGATACGTTCTACCGCACCCTGACCAACGTATTTTATAAGCTGGCTCAGTTGGATTTCATTGGTAAACGGAAAGGGCAGAACGTGTTTATTATTGAACACGAAGTAAAGGAAACGCCCCCCGAAAAACCGCGTTCGCGCTGGAGTCCGCTCGGATAGAACCGCTAAATAAGTACTCCTGAGCATCGGTTTAAAAACTACTTACCTTGAAAGTTCAAGGGTCCAGGCGCCCGACGGCCGGGTTGTTGCCTGAGCATAAAACTGACATGTTGACGCTGGAACCTCGAATGTATAACCCTCTTTCTTAACGTATGGAACCCCTAAATAAACCCGAGCGACAGCAGGCATTCAGTCGATTTCTTGGCGTTTACTGCCTGTCAGTCACTGTGCCGATACTGGCCGTTTATTTACTGCTCAGTGCCCCCAACTACGTATTAAAAGAAGAAAACGCCCGACTCAATCTAACGCTGACGGAGCAGACCGAAAAGCTGAAGAAACGAATGGATGGGGTTACGGCAGACCTGAAAACTCTCCAGACCACCGACCAGGCTTATCTGAAAGCAACCGATATTGAGAAGGGAAGCCTGAAAACACAGCTTTCGGGTCTGGAAAATGGTCTGCAACAGCACGTCAACACGCTGAAAGCCGATACAGCCCAGCTTCAACTCACAAACAAACAGCTCTCCCGCGGGATCGTTGAGGCTTATGATGCCGTTCTGACGTACCGAAATAACATTAGCTACCTGCGCGATATTCTGGATAAAAAAGGAATTGATGCGACGCAGATTGACAAGCTGACTGCCGCTCTCCTTCAGGCCCGTCAGGAGAACGATATGCTGAAGATTCTGGCAGCAAAATCGGCAGCGCCCGCTCCGGCAGCCGGTGGTGGCGGTGGTCCCAACTACCTTGCCCAATATCAGGATTGTACAGGAAAGCTGGCAACGGCGCAGGGGCGGATTAATCAGTTGATGGATCAGCTTAAAGCAGCCAGTATTCAGCCAGCAACGGCCCCTCCTCCTACAACGGCCAGTGCCAGCGTGTCGCGGGCGGATGTTGAAATGGACATCATTGACCGTTGCGAAAAAAAGGCGGATGCTACCAACCGCCCCCCACTCTGGCGTAGACCCCTCTACGAATTTGCGGTCGAGACTCTCGAACGTAATACCCGCCCGGATGCCAAACAACGCATTGCCACAATTACCGATAAATTACGTCGGCTAGGTTCTGATTAATAGTCATTTAGGCATTACGCTTCGCGGACATTTGTCATTGGTCAGTTGTCATTAGCGATTAGTCATTCGTTGCTATTGCGCAGAAATAAGGTTCCATACCAACTGGCCAACAATACCCAAAGATTTCTTAACTCCAATTCTGATGGCATACACAGAAGATGTTAAACGGGCGATACAAATCGCTCAGTCTTTATCAAAGGAGTATCAGAATGAGCTGTTTGCACCGGCACATTTGCTAATGGGGCTGTTGCATAATGAGGTCGGTCTGGCATCCTGGTTAGGTGTTCAGGGGCAGGACGTACCCTACCTGCGTGAGTGGGCTGAAGTACGTATCGAAGCCAGTCCGAAAGCCAGCCGTTTATCAACCAATCCGCCGGGCGATGAACAGGTAAAAGCCGCTATGGAACTGGCTGATCTGGTGGCCATGCAACTAGGCAAATCGCAAACCGACCCGGTGTGCGTGCTTGCTGCCCTGCTCAAACCGGGTGTTGGATTCAGCGCAGAACAACTCCGCAGCTTCCCATTGACGCAGGCTGAATTAATGCAGGCTGCGCTGGCTGACGCGGACGTAGAAACAGCCATAGCACCCGCTGAAACCGAATCAGGGCAACGTACTGGAACTTCCCCGGCAGGTGCAGCAGGGCAAGCACTGCTACGTTATTGCGTTGACAAAACAGCCATGGCTTCGGAAGGACGACTGGACCCAATTCTGGGCCGCGACCGCGAGGTACGGATGATGACCGAAACCCTGGGCCGACGGACAAAACCAAACGTAATATTAGTGGGTGAACCTGGGGTTGGCAAAACTGCTCTGGCTGATGGATTCGCCCTCAACATTATAGCGGGTCAGGTACCCCAGCACCTGAAAAATGCCCGCCTGCTCGAACTCGACCTGGGTGCATTGGT
Organism: Spirosoma sp. KNUC1025; assembly: GCF_045160025.1. Lineage (GTDB taxonomy): Bacteria > Bacteroidota > Bacteroidia > Cytophagales > Spirosomataceae > Spirosoma. The sequence goes on along the minus strand of NZ_CP087139.1, from coordinate 3,848,154 downwards.
AGCCGGTGCATCATATAAGGGCGAGGTGGAAGACCGGCTGAAGAGTATTCTGAAAGAGTTGAAACAGGATGCTAAAATCATTCTGTTTATCGATGAAATTCACCAGCTTTTAGATCCACGCGGGCCGCTCGGAACAGGGGTTGCCAATTTGCTCAAGCCCGAACTGGCTAAAGGAAACCTCACGGTGATTGGCGCCACTACGCTCGATGAATACCGTAAGTATATTGAAACCGATGAAGCGTTTAGCCGCCGGTTCGACGTACTACGTGTAGAAGAACCCGACGTCGAAACGGCCATCCGGATGATCCAGCGGCTGGTGCCTTTTTACGAAAACCACCATCAACTGAGCGTCGGGGCCGATGCGGTTTCGGAAGCCGTAGTACTGGCCAAACGCTACAGCCGCAACCGACGCCTTCCCGATGCGGCCGTTGATCTGCTCGACCGAACCCTTTCGGCAGTGCGCATGATTAGCGAACGTACTCCCGACGAGGTAGCTCAGCTGACTCAGCAACTCGATCAGTTAACAGCCAACGGCACGAACACCTTACAGGAACTCCGCTATCTGCATCAGGAACTGGAAAATAAAATAAGCCCGATTTTACTGGCCAACTTAAGCGCAGAAATGGCCTCTGATGACGAAGCCGATCCGTTTGAATCGGCAGCAACCTTAACCGACCACATTCGGCAAACCCTGAACCGGCTGTCGGACCTGACCGAGACGGCGAAAACCAGTGTGGATCGGCACGACGTAGCGGCAGTAATTTCGCACAAAACAGGAATACCGCTGGGCAAAATACAGAGTCAGGAGCGTGATAAGCTGCTGGCCATTGATGAGGTGCTTAAACAACGGGTTATTGGTCAGGATCATGCCGTAAAAGCCGTAGCTGATGCCATTCTGGAAGCTCGTTCCGGCCTCACCAAAGCGGGGCAACCTATTGGCTCCTTCTTCCTGCTGGGACCAACCGGAACCGGCAAAACTGAACTGGCCAAGTCGCTGGCCGATTTTCTGTTCAACGACGAGTCGTTTTTGATCCGATTCGATATGTCGGAATTTAAAGAGGAGCATTCGGCAGCTTTACTTTATGGTGCCCCGCCGGGCTACGTCGGTTACGAAGAAGGGGGTTTGCTGGTGAATAAAATTCGCGAAAAACCGTACTCCGTCGTGCTGTTTGATGAAATCGAAAAAGCGCACCCTTCGGTCTTCGATATTTTCCTCCAAATTCTCGACGAGGGCCGCCTGCACGACCGACTGGGCAAAGAAGGCGACTTTTCCGATGCGGTGGTTCTGTTTACGTCAAACATTGGCAGTCAGCTGGTTATACAGCGATTTGGTGAAGGACAGGTTCCAACCAATACTGAACTTATGGAAACGATGAGCCGCCATTTTCGACCCGAATTCCTGGCTCGTTTGACCGAAATTGTTCCTTTCGCCCCGATATCTGAGGAAAATGCAGTGCGAATTTTTAACCTCCACCTGCGCGGATTAATTGACCAGCTCACAAAGCAAGGCATCACGCTCGACCTGAGCACCGAAGCACGCAGGCATCTGGCCCTGTCGGGATTTACGCCCCAGTACGGTGCCCGACAGCTAAAAGGCGTTATTCGGAATCAGCTCCGGCGGCCTATTTCACGGATGATTGTGGCTGGCGACGTAACGAAAGGTTCGACAATTCACGTGGGGCTACAAAACGACGAATTGGTGTGGAAGACAACCCATGCAGAAACGCCTGTTACTCAACCGAGCGAACAACCCGCCGAGACATCGGCACAAACCGTATAAACTATGGGTCAGCCAGCAGCACGCTTGATGGATATGCACGTTTGCCCGATGCAAACGCCCGCCGTCGTACCGATTCCGCACGTTGGCGGGCCAATCATGGGTCCGGGCATGCCAACCGTTCTCATCGCCGGCCAACCCGCTGCCACTGTGGGGGATATGTGTACTTGTGTCGGTCCGCCTGACGTAATCGTGAAAGGGTCAGCTACCGTATTGATCGGCGGAAAACCAGCCGCCCGAATGGGCGATATGACGGCTCACGGAGGCAGTATCGTGGCCGGCTGCCCAACCGTATTGGTTGGTGGCTGATTCTGAGGAGTCAACCACAAACGTAACGTATTGATTTTCATTTTTTAACCAATAGACCAAATCATGTTTGACTACGGAATCGGGGGGCAGGAGCGCAAGCTCAACGTCAGCGAGAGTATTGTTGACATACCCCAAAACAAAACCCTACTCATTGAGAAACTAACGAGCGATCCATCCTTTCGCCCGGAGGTGGTTGAGGGCCTGAAAACCGTTGGTGAAGTCTTTGCCTATTTCAAGCCGGAGCAAGAAGTCGAATTCAACACCGAAGACGGCAGCACCATCAGCGAAACGCTGCATTTCAACTCACTGTCCGATTTTGGTCGGAAAGGTGTCATTGCACAGAGCGATTACCTACAGGAGTTGAACATAACCTTCGAAGATTTTCAGCGCTACGTACGTCAGCTCAAGTCGAACAAAATTCTGAAAGCTGTACTCGAAAATCCAGACGCCAAAGCAGCCTATCTGGCGTCGATTCAGGCGATGATACGTGAGCTTGACGAGGCACAATAAAACAGGATTCGGTTTCGTCCGTCAGCCAACCCCTGATCGAAGACCACCAACCATAACCGACATTTAAAACGACATGGAAGCACAAGATAAACCATTGAAAGTAGGCGAAAAGACGGCAGAATCAGCTCCTTCGCTTGAAGCCAGTGCCGCGAAGCTGGTTAAATACGGCGGATTTTCTATTCTGGAAACCACGCTCGAAGGCGTGCAGAATATGAATCCCGAGAAAAAAGCGCGTAAGAAAATCTTTCTGACCGAACAGGCGAAAGCGACCGAACGGGCCGAACTGAGCAAGCGACTGCATCTGATGTATGACCTGTTGTCGAGCGCCGATACAGTAGCGGAGATAGCTGAAACCGCACAAAATAAAGCTGAAACCGCCCAGACACTGCTCAACGAAAACCTGCTTAAGGCGTTCGAGGCTACCCGTGGTCTGGAACAGTCGTATCGGTCGGTAGCCAGTTTCTACGCCAATACCGATCAGGATAAAGTCAAGAATGTCAACATTATGAATGCCGAGCCGGAACAACTTACCGACCTCGACAACACGACGTTTATTGATGCCGTAGCCGAAGAGTTTGCTCGCACTTTCGACCGACTCGATCTGCGCGAAAGCTACTCGCTGCTGGTACTGCCCGGCTACCTGGGCTCCAAAAAGGTAGTGGACAAATGGGCACAGATTGCCCATAAAAACAAGGTCATGATGGTGACCGATTTCGAGCATCTGGACGCCCCCGAAGACGTAGTGGACCTCTTCGAATCGGCGGATCTGACTGGGGGTGACGCGTACCTTTCCAACGTAATGATGACCTGCAACTGGCTTACGGGCCGCGGAAAGCATCAGGATGTTGGCGAAGAAGAGGACCTGTACGTACCCGGCTCAGCGGCCTTGGCGGGCAAAGTATACAGCACGCTGATGTCGCAGGTAACGGCGGGTCGCAAACACGGTGCACTCAACGAGGCCGATGGTGTACGCTTTCCGCTGAAGAAAAGCGAAATCGCTACGCTGGAAAAAATGGGGCTGATTCCGATGGTGAACGAGTACGGCAAGGTGATGCCTTTCTCGGCCAAAACGCTCTTCAACGGCGATAACCTCGGCCTTCAGACGTATTCGGTTGTACGGGTATTCGACTACGTAACGAAAGTGCTGATCGACTTCCTGAACCGCCGGGCGTTCGAGAATTTCAACTACAATACGAAAGCCGACATTCAGAAACAGATTGTGAAGTTCCTGGATAGTGTGACCGGACCCGGTAAGCTCATCGAAAAGTTCAAGCTGCTACGTTTCGAACAGGACCCCAAGCAGAAAGATAGGATTTACCTCGACATTCACATGGTGCCGTACTTCCCGGCCAAAACCTTCCTGCTCAAACTAGACGGACAGAAAGGCGACGATCCGGATTCGGCCGAATGGAAAGCAGACTACGATCAGCAATAGACTTACTCAGTTTTCAGACTTCTAAATCAACAACAATATGTCTGCTTACAAGGCAATTTTAATGACCGGTGAGTTCGGGTACGGGCTTAACCGGGTTAACTTTTTTGTTGCGCGCGACCGCGACGACAAAGGGCGACCTGTGTCGAACCTGGCCTGGACCATCATGGTTTCGATGTACGCCGTTCGCGATACTGTGTTTACCGAGTGGATGATTGATCCGACAAAAAAAAGGGACATGGAGATTTTCTTCAATGAAGGGGGAGAGGTCGCCGTAAAAAAGTGGAATTTCAAAGATGTGTACTGCGTCGGGTTTGAGGAAAATTTCGTGCAGGATTTGGGTATCATGGAAACCATTCTCCTGCTTTCCGGGCAGGCTGTCTCTAACGGAAACGCTACGCTGACGTACCAGTGGGCTTAGGCATAGTAAACTTAACCAATCCTAACAATGGCTAAACGAGCAGTTTTATCGGTTTGTGGCGAAGATTTTGACCTGCTGGAGTTCAACATCAATCTCAGGCAGAAGACAAACAACCTGGGTAAACCCGCTTCGGGCGTTTTTCTGGGCGATTTTTACTTCATTATCGAAGGGGGCACAGATATATTTTCGAGTGGATCAGCGACCCCACCCGCATGGAAAGCGGGTCGATTAAAGTCTACTATAAAAAAGGCGATTCGCCTTTTGTCGAGTACACGTTCGTGCAGGGCTTTCTCACCACGATTCTGGAGAACCTGTACGACAACGAGGGCATTGAAAATGCCTTCAACAGCATAAGTATGGCTGAGGATTCCAGCGAAAGCTTTGAGATGTGGACAAATATGGAAAGCACAGGTTTCAAGTCTGTAGACCTAAGCCATATTCTGACGAATACAGTATCCAAAACTCGGCAGTTTCAGCAGCGGACCGGCATTGACTACGTACTGATGATCACACTCTCCTGCGAGCAGGTACAGATTCGCAATATTGTTCACAAGAACGAGTGGCAGACGCAACGGCGCTAAGCGTTTATTATGAGCAAGTTAGCCTGCTTTCTTTACTCTTAAACCAATTTCAGATATGGCATCGTTTCGCGCAGAAATGACAGTAGACAATGATTTATTTGTTCTTAACCGAATCTTTTTCACGGCTTCGCGCAAACGAAACCGGAAAGGCGAACCGGCATCGGGCATAAGCTGGCGGATGCATATAGCCATGGACGTGCTGGAGCAAGCCACCTTTGCGGAGTGGATGTTCGACTCGCAGATGAAAAAAGACGTCAGCGTTACCTTTTACGCCAGCGACGACGAAGGGGGTGGCGAAACCAAATTAAAAGAGTGGACGCTGGAGGCCACGTACTGTTTTGGTCTGCTTGAATTATTCGTTGGCGACGCGTCGTTTGAGACAACGAACATGATTCTGAAAGGAAAATCGGTCTCCAATGGAAACGCTACGTTAACAGTGGATCCAAGCGAAGCAGAATAAACGGCAACAAACAAAAACTATGGCGCACAAAGCAATATTAACAGTAGCGGGTCAGGAAATTAAAGTCCTGGAATTTCTGGTTTCGTTCAAACAGGCATCCAATCAGAAAGGAGTACCCGCTTCGGATGTGATGCTGGGCGATTTTTATCTGATCACCGAAGGCGGTTCCGACTTCTTCTTTGAATGGCTGTCGGATGAAGATCGGCTGGAAAGTGGCGACATTAAAACGTATCGGAATGATCAGGACTCCGTTTTTCTGACCTATGAGTTTGAAAACGCCTTCGTTACGGACGTTTCCGAAAGTTTCTACGACGACCACGGCAATATTCAGAACCAGTTCAACCGGATCAGTTCGGCCGAAGACTTAACCGATGATTCGTATGAGTACGGGTATAACTTAACCCGACTCAGCCGACAGGAAAGCGTGCTCGTCAGAAATATGTGGAAACGCGTCCGTCAGTTTCAGGAGCGGACCAATACGGCCTACTGCCTGTTCATTACGTTGTCCTGCGAAAAAATAAAGCTGCGGGACGTACCTCTCGACAACCAATGGCCTGATGCTTAATCGATTCTCTTACTGAAACTATGGCTTACGAAGGAAAACTGACGGTAGAAGGAACCGATTACGACATCAATTGGATGCTGTTACGGGTCATACGTGACGAAGACAAGCGGGGCATCCCCTCGTCGCGCCCGGAATGGGGAGTGCTCGTAGGAATGGATGCAATGGAGGATAGCACCATTAAAACCTGGATGATTGACCCACATATGCAGAAAGACGGCAAGATTACACTGAGCCGGATTGATGAAGACGCTACGTATAAGGAGATCGAGTTTAAAAAGGCGTATTGTCTCCTCTACAAAGATGAGTTCTTCGCCGATATTGAATACCTGAACACGGTTATCTACATCTCTGGCACCGAGATTACGTTTAATAAAGCCACCCTGAAAGTCTAATCATTAACCTCAGCTACGATGTCATTCAAAGCTACGTTAACCGTCGAAGGAAAATCATTCGATGTGTTGCAGTGCGCTCATTTTCTGAAACAAAAAAGCGAGCGCGGAAAAGTAACATCCGGCGTACGCGGAGGGGCCATTACGTTGATTCTGGACAGTACTGAAGATGAACTGCTGGGCAGCTGGGCAACGTCGCCAACCGCCAAAAAGAGTGGTGAGATTGTCTTTGAACGCATCGACCAGCGATCGGCCCTTCAGAAACTAGAATTTGAAGATGCCTACGCGATTTTTTATTTTGAGTTAATGTCATCAAAGGCGATTTCCGACGTGAGTGCTATCCTGGATGTGAGCAACGATATTTTTTCGTTTGATGTGACGGAACAGAATCTACTTGTAGAACGATTTACGGATGCGACGCGAAACATTCTTCGGTTTACTGACCGAACCCGGAACGCCAACTGTATTCTGCTGCGCTTGTCGGCCGCCAAGATTAAACTCGACGGAATTGATCACCAAAACACGTAACCAATGGCCAAACAGGTCATCACTCACGTAGAACTCGAAGGCGGAAAAGAACTGAAAAACGTTTCGTCGCTGTCCATTGAACAGGACCTGTTCGGTCATCATCAATTTGACTTTTCCGTACCGTTCGAGGATCTGGAAGATGCCAACGAATTGTTTTTTCATGAGTCGCACCGCAACGTAATCGGCAAAACGATTCAGTTTTCCTTTGAACCTTTACTTGAAGATGGTTCATTCGATTTCAAATTCAAGGGTATAATCACCGAACTGACGCTGAAAAATACCAGCGATACGTCAAACATTTTTCTGCTGAAGGGTTATGGGTTAACAATTCTGCTGGAAGACAGTAAGGCCCGCCGTACGTATTTGCAGAGTAGTCTGGAAGACATCGTTAACAAGGTGCTGAACCCCTACCCCAGCAACCTGCTGAAGCGCTCGGTAAAACCCAAACTTACCGACCCGCTGAAATACGTAGTGCAATACGACGAAACCAATTTTGAATTTCTGGCGCGCCTGTCGGCCGAATATGGCGAATGGTGTTTTTATGATGGACAGAAACTGGTGTTTGGTAAACCCGACGACAACAAAGTCGATTTCAACGTGAATGGCAACCAGACCTTTGCCATGAGTATGCGGCTTCTGCCGGCCAAATTTCAGTATTCGCGCTACGATTATGTAGCCGACCGTACCTATGAAAGTCATTCAAAAGACCAGCAGGTCAACGGGTTGGGGCAATGGGGTGATTTTACGCTGGATGAATCAGAAAAGCTGTTCAGTCAGGAGTCGCAACTACCGCTGCCCAAGCTAGTATACGGACAAAGCGAGCTGGATGCCGTTGCCAAGACCCAGAAAGCGATGGAATCAAGCCGACTGGTTGATTTTCAGGGCTTTGGCGAGAATCCAGACGTATCGGTTGGTACGGTGATTTCCGTAAAAGGAACGCGTATCACCGAGCGGGGCACATCCGACGAAAATTTTGGCAATTATCGAATTACCCACGTATCGCACTCCGTCGATGGTAGCGGCAACTACGCCAATACGTTCCGGGCTGTTCCCGATACAGTCACCTACCCTCCGCCCAACCCTTCTTTCCGCCTGCCCATTGGCCTGTCGGAACTGGCCACGGTGGTTGATAATGAAGACCCCGATAAATTAGGCCGCATAAAAGTCGAGTTTATGTGGCCGGGCGACGATAAGGAATCGGATTGGTTACGAGTTGCCCATCCGTACACGGCTAATGGCGAAGGCATGCTGTTTGTGCCGGAGGTAGATGCCCAGGTTATGATTGCTTACGAATCAAACCTGGCTGAATATCCCTACGTACTGACGAGCCTGTACCCAAAAAAGAGCGGCACCAATTACACCCAGCGTAACAACGTCCAGAAGCTCATCCAGACAAAAGGCGGCAATCAGATCAGCATTTACGACAAAGACGGTGACCAAAAAATTGAACTGACAAACACCAACAATACAGACACTCACGTAGTCCTGTCGTTTGCCAGTGATGGGAAGATCACCATTGAAACTAAAGGGGAGATAGCGATTTCGGGGAAAGACGTCCATGTAAAGGCAGACAATAATTTAACCCTCGAAGCCCGGAACAACGTAGAGATTAAAGCCACCAACGAAGTAAAAATCGAAGGAACGGCCAGTGTTGATGTAAAAGGAGCGCAAGTCAAAGTCGAGGCAGACGCTACGGCCGACATCAAAGCCAATGCCCAACTGTCGCTCCAGGGTACGCAAACTTCCTTAAAAGGCGACGCTATGGTAGAAGTGAAAGGCGGTGTAATTATGCTAAATTAAGCATCGAACTGCTCACCCGGTTTAGGGTTGAAAACGCTACGTTACGTCCCGGAAGCGCTACCGAACTCACTCTGCCCGAACGGCTATAATTGTAGCGTTGTCTGTCAGCTGATTCTGGTTAAAATCCAGGGCAGGGTCTAAGTAAACAGGTCGTTTCCACCACGATCCTTTTTTGGTAAACACCCATCCATATGGCCTTCCGGTTGCATCGGTATAGCGAATCGGGCTTGCCGGTGTCCGCTCGTTGTAATCGTTGATAAATACCAGAAACAGATCGCCCAGCGGCATAGATACAGGCGCTTTGGCTTTAAAATTAGTGAAATTCGAATCGTCGAGTGTTTTTAAGAATTCGAACTGAATCACCAGTATTTTCGATAGGTCAAGCAGATCCAGATCAGGCATATCACCGTTGACAGGGTAATACCATTTTCGGTAGTTGGCCAGTGGTATATGCAAAAAATAGTAGTACGCCTGTAGCACTAAAAACGGAATCACGAAAGGCAACAGACTGGTTACGAATGGCCAGCGACTCCCCAGATAACCGGTCTGCTGATACAGCACCAGCGTTACGCCCATTCCGACGAGCAGCATCAGTATGGTGACCAATAGGCCTATGCCAAACGTAGCGAAAACTGTTGGAACAAACCGAGGGCTGAGCCAGACATGCAGGATGCCGATGCCTAAAGCTCCCAATTGCCCTAAAAAATAATACCATTGAAACTGAGCACTCTCAAATGTGCCGGCGAAACCAATGCCCCCGAGGAGCAGACTAATCACAATACCGTAAATAATCCAGGGGAATCGTTTGGCAAGGGATAAGTTGGGCATTACTAATGAAAATTATTGATCGAGACCGAGTCATTCTGGTTTACAGCTGCAATATCTGCGAAAATTTAAGAGATCATATAAAAACACCCTCCGCTTACTAAATCTATTCAATTTTAGCCTGACCCCACAAAGCCAAAGTGATCAATTTATCGTTGATATTTACCACAAATTTACCGGCGGTCATCCGTACACACCCATATCATCTTCCTAAAAAAACATATCGTTCATTATGTTTCACTTCTCTATTGTTTACATTTATTGTATATTGTAAACTTTTTAGAGAACTTATACTAAAATATTCTTATTTATTGCCTATATACAATTAGTTATGCTAGTTCCCGCTAATGAAAATAAACGCCTGGAAGCTTTACACCGGTATCAAATTCTGGATACGTTGCCAGAGCAGGCATTCGATAGATTAACAGAACTGGCGTCAATTATCTGTCAGGCTCCTATTTCACTGGTTTCGTTGCTCGATCATGACCGGCAATGGTTCAAGTCGAAAGTAGGGATTGACATACAGGAAACAAGTCGGGATATTGCTTTCTGCCGGTACGCAATTCTGGATAGCGATATACTTGAAATAGAAGACACAACGCAGGATACCCGATTCCAGGAAAACCCGTTTGTTACGTATGATCCGTACGTGCGGTTTTATGCTGGCTATCCGCTGACCGATCCCAGCGGCTATGCGTTGGGAACCCTTTGCGTATTGGACCACGCCCCCCGAAAACTTAACGAACAGCAGTTGCAGGCGTTGAAGTTACTGGGAGAAATGGCCACAAATCTGATTGTAGAAAACCGCCAGAAACAGGAGCTGATCTACTTTGAAAACCTCTTTACCCAATCCAATGATTTAATCTTTGTGGCGGGTACAGACGGATATTTAAAGAAAATAAATCCGGCATTTCGGCAAATACTAGGCTGGGACGAGTCATATCTGCTACGTACGCCGTTTTTAGAGCTAGTCCATCCGGATGATGTTCAAGCGATAGAACAAGAGCTCAATCAGTTGGCAACTGGCAAGCCAACCATCAATTTCACGCACCGCTTTCAGTGCCAAAACGGCGACTATCGGCATCTGCAATGGGTAGCAACGCCCGAATCGGCCACTGGTTATCTGTTTGCTATTGCTCGGGATGTTACCGAAGAAAAGCAGAAAGAACTCCTGCTTCATCAGTCGGAAAGTAAATTCCGCTCTTTTTTCGAAAATTCGCAGGGGCTGATGTGTACGCACGATCTGGAAGGGCGGCTATTGAGTGTGAATACCGCGGGGGCTCTGGCGCTGGGCTACCAGCCTGATGAACTTATTGGGCACCACTTGCAGGAAATCGTTCCGGAACAGCACCATGAAGAGTTTGAAGCTTATCTGAGTACCATTCGCAAAAAAGGGCGAGCGAATGGGATCATGAAAACGCGCCATAAAGACGGGTCCATGTATATCTGGCTGTTTGCCAATATTCTGGAAACCGAACTGAACGGCGATACGTACGTGATCGGTAATGCCATCGATATAACCCGACGGCACCAGCTGGAGCTCGATCTGAAATTGACGAAGCAGATGCTGGAGCAGACCAATGAAGTTGCTCAGATAGGTACCTGGGAAGCGGATATGGCCCGTAAAACCATGCACTGGTCGTCTGTTACGAAAACCATTCACGAAGTTCCATCGGATTATACACCCTTGCTTGATACGGGCGAGACCTTCTTCAGAGGAAAAAACTACACCCTGATCGTTGAGTCTGTAGACAACGCGATGGAGCAGGGGACGCCGTTTGATATTGAACTGCAAATTGTTACAGCAACCGGCCGAGAACGCTGGGTGCGGGTGCTGGGAACTCCAGAGATTGAGAATGGTACGTGCAAACGGTTGTACGGTACGTTTCAGGACATCGACGAAAAGAAGAAAGCCGAACAGGCGCTGCTCAACCAGAAATTACGACTTGCCGCCTTTGTCGAACATGCTCCGGCAGCCGTAGCCATGCTCGATCTGTCGCTTAATTACCTGGCTGTCAGCAAGCGCTGGATGGAAGATAACCGCCTGACGGAGAGCGTAATCGGCTTATCCCCTTTCGAGGTCTTTCAGAATCTTTCGGTAGACTGGAAAATCGTTTTTGAGCGATGCCTGAACGGAGCGGTAGAAAAAAACGATGAGTACGTCTGGCGGCCCGATGGATGGGATCAGGACCAATATATGGCTTGGGAAATCAGGCCATGGTATCAGTTCGATGGGACAAGTGGCGGTATAATGATCTTTACTCAGGACATCACAGAAGCCTGCCTGCAGCGAATAGAGCTGAAAAAAGCGAAACTCCAGGCCGAACAGGCCAGCGTAGCGAAATCCGAGTTTCTGGCCAATATGAGCCACGAAATCCGGACGCCTTTAAATGGGGTTATCGGCTTTACCGATCTTTTGCTTAAAACGTCACTGACCGAAACCCAACATCAATATCTGTCTATCGTCGACCAATCGGCCAACGCCCTGTTGAGCATCATCAACGATATTCTGGACTTCTCAAAAATTGAAGCCGGCAAACTGGAGCTGGCTATTGAAAAAGTAGACATCTACGAGATTAGCAGCCAGGCTTCCGATATCATTACGTATCAGGCTCAGAATAAGGGGCTTGAAATGTTGCTGAACTTACCTACCGACTTACCCCGCTTTATTTACACCGACTCTGTCCGCCTGAAACAGATCCTGGTTAATCTATTGGGCAATGCGGTCAAATTTACTCAGCAGGGCGAAATCGAGTTAAAGATCAAGCCGTTAACCGATGCTGGGCAGGATTATGTGATGTACCGATTTGAGGTACGGGATACCGGCATTGGCATTAAACCCGAGATGCAGGAGCGAATTTTTGAAGCGTTTTCGCAGGAAGATCCCTCCACAACAAAAAAATACGGAGGCACCGGTCTTGGACTAACCATTTCCAATAAGCTATTGGGTCTGATGGGCAGTCGTCTGAAGCTTACCAGTAAGCCGGGCGAAGGGAGTTGCTTTTATTTTGATCTCCGACTGAAAACGGAACCCGGCGACCCGATTGTCTGGCGCGGAATCAACGAGATCAGTAACGTACTCATTGTTGATGACAATGAGAACAACCGGACGATCTTGCGGCAGATGTTTATGCTGAAACAGATCAATGTTGAAGAAGCCAGCAACGGATTTGAAGCTCTTCAGCTACTAGGCCAGAATAAGCAGTACGATGTTATTCTGATGGATTACCACATGCCTTACATGGACGGGCTGGAAACGATTGAAAAAATCCGGGCTAATTTTTCATCGTCGTCGGAGAAACAGATCAGTATTTTACTGCACAGTTCGTCGGATGATGAGCGAATTATTCGGGCCTGTGAAACAATGGCGGTTAACCAGCGTCTGGTAAAACCCGTTAAAATGGTTGATTTGTACCGCGCCTTATCGCGTCTGAGCCAACAGGAAGAAAATCTTGTTCCCGCAGCCATTAACCAGCCTGTCAGAGTTAATACAAACGCGGTGAAAGTGCTGCTGGCCGAAGATAATAAAGTCAATCAACTGCTTACCAAAACAATCGTCTCCAGAATTATACCCAACGCCCGGATTATCGAGGCCATCAATGGGCAGGAAGCGATTCGGCAATACAGCAAGCATCAGCCCGACTTAATCCTGATGGATATCCAGATGCCTATTATGAATGGTTATGAAGCTACTCAGCGGATTCGGGAACTGGAGCAGACGGGGCATATTCCAATTATTGCCTTAACGGCTGGCACCGTAAAAGGCGAGCGGGAAAAGTGCCTGGATGCGGGTATGGATGATTTTATCACCAAGCCCATTGTTGAAGACTCTATTGTGGCCTTATTCCAGAAATGGCTTAGCTCATCACAATCGGGAACGCAGGGAGCGGAAGGGCTCACGGAACCCAATACCCACTTCGACCCTCAAGTGCTAAAAACAATGGCCGGTGATGACTCCGACTTCATCCGGGAGTTGATGGACGCGGCAGAAATCGAGCTAAAAAATTCGTTATCCGTTATTCTGCATCTGGCAGAAGGAATGAATGTAGTCGGATTAAAAGCGGCCGGACATAAACTTCGCGGAACTGCCCTTAGTGCAGGTATGGCACATCTTGCCGAACTAGCCTTTTCTCTGGAACATCTGGAAACAACGGAAACCTACTCAGTACCTGACTTGCTGGATCAGATTCAGTCGGAAATTGCGCTCGTTCTCTCCTTAATATCCGATAGAGTAAATGCATGAGATAACTGCGTTTTATGAAAATAGTATACCTAACTAGTATAGTCAGAATACTATTTTCATCGTTATCAATCATGCAGTCAACTCGTCGCAGTTTTCTTAAAAACCTCGGTCTGACCACCGCCGGGCTTAGCCTATACTCGTCTGTTTCAGTCGAAGCCTTTTCGTCAGACGCTGTTAAAAAACTGTTTTTCGACATCTCACTGGCCGAATGGTCGCTTCATCGAACCTTAAAAGACGGCAAGCTGACGAATATGGATTTTCCGGCCAAAGCCAAAAATGACTTTGGTATAAACGCCGTTGAGTACGTCGACCAGTTCTTCAGGGATAAAGCCACTGACCATCAGTACCTGAGCGAGCTAAAAAAACGGGCAGATGATCTTGGCGTACGTAACGTACTCATCATGGTCGATACGGCTGGTCCACTCGCCGACTCCGATGATGCAAAACGGAAACAGGGCGTCGAAAGTCACTATCAATGGGTCGATGCCGCCAGCTTTTTAGGCTGTCATTCCATTCGGGTAAACCTGCGCGGCAAAGGTTCTGCGGAAGACATGGCCAAAGCAAGTATCGATGGGCTGAGCCGACTGGCTGAGTATGGGGCCAAAAATAAGATCGGTATTCTGGTCGAGAATCACGGCGGCTATTCATCCGACGGAAAATGGCTCGCCAACGTAATGCGTCAGGTGGATAATCCCTACGCCGGCACGTTGCCCGACTTCGATAATTTCAAGCTAAACGAAACGGATGTTTATGACCGCTACCTCGGTGTAGAGGAAATGATGCCCTTTGCCAAAGGTGTGAGCGCCAAGGCCCGCGATTTTGATGCGCAGGGCAATGAATTGACCATCGATTATGCCCGATTACTTCAACTGGTAAAGAAAGGAAAAACCTCCGCATTTAAAGGCTACATCGGCATTGAGTATTCGGGAAACCGGCTCAGCGAAGACGATGGCATCCGTGCCACCAAACAACTACTGGAAAAAGTGGGGCAAGCTATCTAGAATCAACAAAACCATAGAATTCATAAAAGCCAACTTTGCCAATACAATGGAACGACGTTCTGCTATTAAAAATTTAGCCATGACCTTTGGAGGGCTGGTGAGCCTTCCGGCCTGGGCCTCTGGCTGGAACCCCGATTCACTCGGGCCGATTTCAACGCTGCCCGCTGATGATGAATTACTACTGGGTGCCATTACCGACACGTTCATTCCGGAAACGACCACGCAGGGCGTGGTGGCGCCAGGCGCTCAATCCCTGAAGGTGCATCAGTTTGCCATGCGCATGATTCGCGACTGCTATGGTGAACCGGCCCAGACACTGCTTCAGCAGGGACTAGCCTTAACGAATGCAACAGCGCAGCAAACGTACAGCAAGCCTTTTTCTGATTGCGACGCTACCCAACGAATGGATGTGCTGAGTAAACTGACGGCGTCTACAGACCCGGCCGGACCAGGCTTTGTCGATATGATCAAAAAACTGACTATTCGAGGCTATATGAATTCCGAATACTATCTCATAAACGTAGAGAAATACAACATGGCTCCGGGTTTTTATCACGGCTGTGTGCCGGTGTCAAAGGTAGCCATCAACGGCGGCCGTTAGTTTTGACTGTTGCTTATCTCATTACTCTTTTCTGACGTAAAATCATGTCATTTTTAACTATAGATTCTGTTAAAGACCGGACCTTCGATGCCATTGTAATTGGTTCGGGCATCAGTGGCGGCTGGGCAGCTAAAGAACTAACCGGTAAAGGGTTACGCACTTTAGTGCTGGAGCGTGGCCGTGATGTGAAGCACGTCACCGACTACCCGACCACCATGATGCAGCCCTGGGAGTTCGCTCACCTTGGCCAGCTCTCAAAAGAATACGTTGAAGCGAATCCAATTGCCAGTCGCTGCTACGCTAACCGGGAAGATGCCAGTCATTTTTTTGTAAAAGATGCCGATCACCCTTACGTACAGGAAAAACCGTTCGACTGGATACGAGGGTATCAGGTAGGCGGAAAATCACTGATGTGGGCACGAGGAACGCAGCGGTGGTCGCAGTACGATTTCGACGGCCCCGCCCGCGACGGTTTTGCCGTTGAATGGCCCATTGGCTATGCCGACATTGCTCCCTGGTATAGTTACGTAGAGAAATTTGCCGGAATTTCGGGAAACAAAGATGGCCTGCCCCAACTTCCCGATGGTGAGTTTCTTCCCCGCACGAACAGTCCTGCGTGGAAAAGCATTTTACCGACCAGATGGCGAAGCATTACAACGGTTCCCGTCCGATCATCATTGGCCGCTGCGCGCATCTAACCAAGCCGCAACCCATTCATTACCAACAAGGGCGCGGCCAGTGCCAGAATCGGTCCTTGTGTCAGCGGGGCTGTCCGTATGGTGGGTATTTCAGCTCCAACTCCTCTACCCTGCCCTGGGCAGCCAAAACCGGCAAAATGACATTACGTCCTGATTCGGTTGTTCACTCCATTATTTACGATGAAAAGAAAGCCGGGCCGACCGGTGCGCCGGAGCGATTCGGGAAGGCTTCAGGTGTTCGGGTGATCGATGCTCACACAAAGCAGATGACGGAATACTACGCCCGGATCATCTTTGTCAATGCTGCCTGTTTGAATAGTAACCTCGTTCTGCTCAACTCCAAATCAAACCGCTTTCCGAACGGTCTGGGCAACGACAACGGTTTGCTGGGTAAATACATAGCGTTTCATAATTTCCGTACCACTATTTCGGCGGAGTATGAAGGCTTTTCAGATACAACTACCGAAGGCATTCGGCCCAACAGCAGCTACATTCCCCGTTTCCGAAACGTAGTCAAACAGGAAACCGATTTTCTGCGGGGCTATGCCGCCGGATTTGGCTCCAGCCGTATGACAAACGTTGATACGTCGGGCATGGGAGAGGACCTGAAAACGAGTCTCTTGCAGCCCAAATACGGCAATTGGCGGGTCGGTTCGCACATGATGGGCGAAACCATTCCGAAAGAAAGCAACTACGTAACGCTGGATTCAAACCTGACCGATGCCTGGGGTGTTCCCCAACTAAAAATTTCGGTGGCTTACGACGACAACGACGAGAAGATGATTCGCGATTTTCATGAGCAAATGACCGAAATGCTGACCGTAGCGGGGTTTACAAACATCCAAACCCACGATGTACCTGATCGGGCTCCAGGTATCGATATTCACGAGATGGGCGGTGTTCGGATGGGCAAAGACCCAAAAACTTCACTCCTAAACAAATGGAATCAGTTGCACACCTGCCCGAACGTATTTGTAACGGACGGAGCCTGCATGACATCTACTTCCACGCAGAATCCATCGCTCACATTTATGGCCATCACGGCCCGTGCTGCCGACCATGCGGTGAAAGAATTACGGAGAGGAAATTTATAGATTAGCCTGTTTACCGAAACAACAAAAAGCCCTGAATCAAATAAGATTCAGGGCTTTTGCACAACAACCGTTGTATGTTAGTGACCGATACGGGAATCGAACCCGTGTTACCGCCGTGAAAGGGCGATGTCCTAACCGCTAGACGAATCGGCCGTCTTGTGTCCAAGACCCAACGTTTTAGTTTAGTTAGCTAACTCGTTGGCGAAACGTGGTGCAAAGGTAAGGCTATGTTTTTATAATGCAATATCACCCATCAAAATTTTTCTAAAAAAAGGCTTTCTGAACGATTTACTGCTATTTTTGAGGAAGTTAGCATTTCTCTTTTTTCTTCATCTAAATGAAACACCTTTTGCTGTTGGCGGGTCTGTCCGTCATCTCGTTGAGTACACCCGCACAGACAACCAGTTCAGTATCATCCACTAATGTCTCGACGCCCGCCCAATTTTTAGGTTATAAAATCGGCGAACGCTTTACCCCTCATTATCGTGTTCTGGCTTATGCCGAACAATTGGCTCGCCAACTTCCTAACCGGATCAAACTTCTGCCCTACGGCACAACGTATGAAGGTCGTCAACTGATGGTAGTAGCCGTTGGGTCGGAAGCAAACATAGCTCGCCTTGAAGAAATCCGGACAAACAACCTGAAACGGATTGGTCTTCTGGAAGGCAGTCCAACGTCTGCTCCGCAACCGCCCATTGCCTGGCTAAGCTATAACGTACATGGCAATGAAGCCGTTAGTTCAGAAGCTTTCATGGAAGTCCTTCACCGACTGCTGAGCGCTACGGATGCCGTTTCGCAAAAAATCATTAACTCTACCGTCGTGATTCTCGATCCGGGCCTTAACCCGGATGGACATGATCGCTACGTAAACTGGTACAACCAGATGCTGGGCCGTAGTGCCGATCCGACTCCTTCGGCACGGGAACACCAGGAACCCTGGCCCGGTGGTCGCTATACTCATTATCTGTTTGACCCCAACCGCGACTGGGCCTGGCAAACACAGGAAATTACGCAGCAACGGATGGCGCTCTATCAGCAATGGATGCCGCAACTACATGGCGATTTCCATGAAATGGGCGTTGAAAGCCCCTATTATTTTGCTCCCTCTGCCAAGCCTTACCACGAAGATATTACGCCCTTTCAGCGAAAATTTCAGCAGATCATCGGGCAGTATTGCAGCCGGTATTTCGACCGCAATGGCTGGCTTTACTACACCCGCGAACGCTTCGACCTGTTTTACCCAAGTTATGGCGATACGTATCCGACTTACAACGGCGCTATTGGTATGACCTATGAGCAGGGAGGTAGTGGACGCGCCGGGCTTGCCATCGAAAAAGCCGATGGTGATACGCTTACACTCCGGCAACGGATCGATCACCACGTAACGTCCAGTATTGCTACGCTGGAGTCCGTTGCTGACCGACCTGCCGAAATCGTGAAGGAGTTTGGTCAGTTCTTCGACAAATCGCGGAATACACCCATTGGGATTTACAAGAGCTACGTCATTAAATCCAATGGTGATGCGGGCCGGTTAAAAGCCCTTCAACTTTTGCTGGACCGTAACAAAATCAGTTTCGGCTATGCGGGTAAAGCGCAGACGCTGCCGGGCTATAACTACACGACCCAAAAGAATGACAAAAGTGTATCCGTTGCCGCCGAAGATATTGTCATCAGCGCCTATCAGCCAAAATCAACGCTGCTGAAGATTCTGTTTGAGCAGAATTCCGCGCTTGAAGATTCAGCCACCTACGATATTACGGCCTGGTCGTTGCCCTATGCATTTGGCTTGCAAACGTATGGGTTAACCACCCGAATCAATCCATCCAGTACGTTACCGGTTTCAACATCACCTGCGGCAACTACACTTACGGCCTCAAAAGCATACGCCTATCTGATTAAGTGGCAATCTCTGCCCTCCGTGCAGACACTAGCCGCGTTGCTGAAACAGAAAATACGGGTTCGGGCGGCCGAGAAATCGTTTGAGCTGGACGGCAAAACCTACCCGTCAGGAACATTGATTGTTACGAGAGCGGGGAACGAGCGACTGGGTGATCGGTTCGACGCGCTGGTTATACAGACTGCCACTCAAACAGGAGCCGAAATTCAGCCTGTACAAACGGGTTTCGTGACCACGGGTTCTGACTTTGGTTCAGATTTCGTAACAGGACTTAAAGCGCCACGAGTTGGCCTGGTTATTGGGGAGGGCACACCCCCACCCTCCGCAGGTGAGGTCTGGCACTATTTCGATCAGGAATTAAATTACCCCCTTACACTCCTCGACGGAAACACACTGGCTACGGTCAACTGGAACAAACTGGACGTATTGATTTTGCCAACGAACTACAATTATGGACGTATCCTGCCTGACCGAACCTTAACCGCTATCAAAGAATGGGTTCGCTCGGGTGGTAAACTAATTGCCATGGAACGGGCGGCTTCCTTCTTGATGGGTAAAGATGGGTTTGATCTTAAAGAAAAAGATGACAAACCTGCGGATAAAGACAAGGCTAAAAAAGGGAATCCTACCGACTCACTAAAGCTTTACGGTGATCGCGAACGGACTGCTATTTCCGACGACATTCCGGGAAGTATTTACCGTGTCAATATCGATACGTCGCACCCATTGGGATTTGGTTTGGCGGGCGGCTATTATACCCTGGTTCAGAACGCCTTTAATTTTGACTTCCTGAAAGATGGCTGGAACGTAGGATATCTGAAAAGCGATAATTACGTAGCAGGCTTTTCGGGTAGAAACGCAAAAGAAAAACTAAAGAATACACTGCTGATGGGCGTTCAAACGTCGGGCCGGGGCAGTATTGTTTACCTCGCAGATGATCCGCTTTTCCGTGGTTTCTGGTATAACGGTAAGTTGCTGTTTGGCAACGCTGTGTTTATGGTTGGAAATTAACGGTCAGGTACCGTGTGGATTGCTCAAAAAGTATTTTCACACGGTACTTCTTTAATGACTCTATCAGTCACCGTAGTTTCAAAAAATGGCTGTCAGCTAGTGCTGGAAAATACCTATGAATCAATAAGTATTTAGACCTACCCCCATAAATCCGAAAAGATTGCCAAAAACAGTCCTACCTTTGTTTTACCTCGCATCTTACCTATAAAATTACCTCGGATTGGTGAAATCATTTCTACTCTTTCTCAGCTATATTACGCTCTCCCTTCCGCTTCTGGCGCAGAAAAAAAACGAGAGTTATCAACTCCATATCAGCCGGGCTACGTCACCAATTGTGCTGGATGGCGTAACGGATGAACCCGCCTGGCAAGCGGCTGAAGTAGCTACTGATTTCTGGATGGTATTGCCAATGGATACCAGTCGTGCCCATGTCCGGACTGACGTTCGGATGGCCTATGATGCCCATAATATTTACCTGAGTGCCATTTGCTACCACGGTGACATTCCCGGCCCATACATGGTTGAATCGCTTCGTCGCGACTGGGCTTTCGTCAAAAATGATAATTTTATTTTCTTTATCGATACGTTCGACGATCAGACCAACGGGTTTACGTTTGGAACGAATGCTGCTGGCGCTCAGTGGGATGGGTTGTTGTATGAAGGCGGTAAGGCAAACCTAAGCTGGGACAATAAGTGGACGTCAGTCGTACGAAATTATGCTGATCGGTACGTAATAGAACTGGCGATTCCCTTCAAAACGATACGGTATAAAAAAGGGATAACCCGCTGGGGTATCAATTTCAGTCGGCAGGATTTAAAGACAACCGAAAAATCATCCTGGACCCCGATTCAGCGTCAGTTTCCGACGGCTTCACTCGCGCTGACGGGCGTACTGGTATGGGATCAGCCCCCACCGCAACCCGGCCCGAATATTTCGCTGATCCCCTATGCACTGACGGGTATAAACCGTGATTACCAGAACAATGTACCAACGCATAGTCGGTTCGATGCCGGGCTGGATGCTAAAGTTGCCATTACGTCGTCGCTCAATCTGGACTTGACGGTAAACCCCGACTTTTCGCAGGTAGACGTCGACCAGCAGGTGACCAACCTGGATCGGTATGAGCTTTTCTTCCCTGAAAAACGGCAGTTTTTTCTGGAAAATGGCGACCAGTTCACCAACTTCGGTTATGCAACCATCCGGCCGTTTTTTAGTCGACGTATTGGCCTAGGTGGGGTTCAGATCCGCTTCGGCGCCCGGTTGAGTGGCAAGCTCAATAAAGACTGGCGTATTGGCATTATGGATATGCAAACCGGGCGTGTTGACGCGACAGGACTTCCGGCCCAAAATTTTGCGGTTGTCGCCCTTCAACGACGCGTATCGGCCCGCTCAAATGTGGGCATTATGTTTGTCAACAAGGAATCCCTCTCTTATGAATCCGTTGCCGACAAAACGCTTTACTCCCGCTTTAACCGCAATTTAGGGCTGGAATATAACCTGGCTTCAGCGAATAATTTATGGACAGGAAAGGCACTGTACGTTAAATCATTTAGCCCGGACCAACCGGGTAACGATGCTGTTTACGCGGCAAATTTGCAGTACTTCAGCCGTAAATGGCTCATAAGTGGGCAAGTGGAATCAGTTGGTAAAAATTACACAGCCGAAGCAGGATACGTGCCTCGGCGGGGATATGAGCGAGGTACGGCAACGTTGGGCTATACCTTTTTACCAACCGGGAGCAGTGTCCTGAATCATGGCCCTACCCTGACCTCGACCTATTTTTTTGATCCGGCCTGGAAGCAAAGCGACAACGAAAGTATGCTAAGCTATGCCGTCACGTTCCGCAGCCGAAGTGTATTAACGGGCTGGGTAGCTACGGATTACGTTCGGCTATTGCAACCCTTTGACCCAACCAATACGGGTCGTGAAACACTGGCGACTGGCACTGAACATTACTGGACAGCCTGGGGTACTCAGTTTGTCTCGAAACCTCAAAGTGTATTTACCTATGGGTTTACAACCCGTTACGGGGGGTACTATGCCAATGGCACGCGCCTAAACCTTACGGCCGACCTGGGCTATCGATTTCAGCCGTATGTAAGCTTGGCAGCCAGTGCGAGTTATAATGATATACGGTTGCCGCAGCCCTGGGGACGTACTACGTTCTGGCTGGTTGGTCCCCGCTTCGATTTAACCGTGACGAATACGTTGTACCTGACCACTTTTGTGCAGTACAACGAGCAGCAGAAAAATATGAATGTCAATGCCCGAATTCAATGGCGCTATAAACCCGCATCCGACTTTTTTCTGGTCTACACTGATAATTATTTACCGAACTCCGCACAGATTGGGCAGGACGTACCCGGCTTTTTTTCAGTCAAAAACAGGGCTCTTGTGCTGAAGTGGACGTATTGGTGGAACATCTGATACGCACTCTTTTAAACAAACGTTTACGGTGTCAGTTATTTGTGCAATCCGCCGAAGGACGAGCGGGTTTTGTACTACACAAACTAGCCAACGTATATGAAAGCTTTGTTGCGTTTTTTCCCCATAGCCTTTGTGGCCCTGTTTCTAAGTCTGTTTATGAGTAGCTGTGCAGCTATTGGTGATATTTTCAAAGCGGGTGCCTGGACAGGTGCCATCATGGTGATTCTTGGAATTGGTATTGTGATCTGGCTGATTTCAAAATTCTTTGGCGGAGGCAGCAGCAATCCATAAATCAACTTACTTAAAGCAAGAAGCCGACCCCATTTAGGGGTCGGCTTTTTTTATAAAAATAAACTATGGCATGAAATAACTAAATAATCATCTGTTACTTTTACCAGATACATAATTCTATCATAATAGATTATTTGATGAATAAACTCTACGCACTACTACTTCTACTACCTTTTTTTTGCCGGGGTCAGGACTCCCTGAACATAATTCCAGTAAAAGATACATCCGTTATTTCTACCGATACAAGTCATTCAAAACCCATAGCTGCTAGAAATTTGCTTAGAAAAGACGTCTGGCGTGTTGATATTCTGGATCTTGGCTATTTAAATGAACACCGATTAGGCAAACAACTATCACTTGTCTCTCAAATTCGACTAGTTGGTTCTTTTCGCAATGAAGATAGAGTAGAAAGTAACGGCTCTCTTTATGGATATACTTTCAAAAAAGTGCTGGCATTTAGCATAAATCCGGAGCTATCCGTAGCTGTACGGCATTTTTACAATCTAGCCAAACGAAAAGCTACTGGTAGATCAATCCGTTACAATTCCGGGTGCTATTTTGCAGTGAAAGCGAACTACGTTGCACCACCAATTTATAACAACTCGAACATCGATATTCAAGGTTTAGGAGCCACTGTATTCTGGGGTGTTCAACATACACAACCTAAACATTTCTATGTGAATCTGGAAATAGGTGTAGGGATGGCTCAATATTATGAGAATACTATATCGCCGACTGCCAATCTTATTTTAGGATATACATTCTAAAGAAGAACCGCTCAATTCATTACGTGTAATGAATTGAGCGGTTCAGATACTTTTATCTTAGCTATTACGCTACCAGTTCCAGTAAACCATCGCGCTGAAGTACGGCACGCTGGCGATCACTCAGGTCGTCAGAAGCTTTCATGAGCGGCAACCGGACTTCCGCCGAAATGAGGCCCATAATTTCCATGAGGTTTTTAACCCCTACTGGATTGCCTTCTTCGTACAGCAGTGGGTCAATACGCAGGAAATGTCCGAGTTCTTTTTGCGCAAAGGCGAAATCGCCCTGGAGAGCCGCATCAATCATACCCGAGAATTTAGCGGGGAAGGCATTGGCGATAACCGACATGACGCCCACACCACCGATGCTGATGATAGGAACAGCCTGCACATCATCGCCTGAAATCAGCAGAAAATCGTCCGGTTTATCCCGAACTATTTCCATGCACTGTTCAATCACGCAGGAAGCTTCTTTCACCCCAATGATATTTGGGTGCTGAGCCAGCTCACAGATGGTCTCGGCGCTCATGTTAATCCCCGTTCTGAACGGAATATTGTACAGAATCACGGGCACCGGGCTGGCATCCGCAACGCGGGTAAAGTGCTCAATAACACCCCGTTTACCAGGCTTGTTGTAATATGGGCAGACAGACAGAATTGCGTCGACGCCTTCAAAATCTATGCTTTTCATTCCCGAAACAACGTCAGCCGTTACGTTGCCTCCGACCCCAAATACGATAGGCAGTTTCTTCGGGTTATTTTCCTTCAGATACTGTAATAATTGGGCTTTTTCCTGTTTAGTTACCGTCGGCGATTCGCCGGTTGTGCCCTGCAGGACAACGTAACGCACACCTCCATCGGAGATATGCCGGACTATGCGGCCGAAACCGTCGAAATCAATCGTTTGATCGGCGTTAAAGGGAGTCACAATGGCGACGCCTACGCCGTGAAATCTGGTATCCATTAGTGGAAACGGGAATGTATACCTGCAAAGTTACAGGAATTTAGCGGGATTTAGTTGAGAGAAATGTGGTGAGTTTATGAGCCTGATCAAATCAGCAGGGACTGGGTGGCATTACGTGTCCCTCCTGATTATCAGTTGGCTCATACCTCCAGCATCGCCAGAAACTCATCTTCGCTGATCATTGGTACGTTCAATTTCTGCGCTTTTTCGACTTTCGATGGTCCAGCATTTTCGCCAACAATCAGATAATTGAGCTTTTTAGAGATACCGCTAAGCACTTTGCCCCCATTGGCCGCAATCCGGTTTTCAAGCTCTTCCCGACTAAAATTGGTGAACGTACCGGTGTACAGAAATGTCTTGCCTACCAATGTGCTGCCCTCTGGCTCAACTATTTTTTCTCACCGGCAAACTGCAATCCGGCGGTACGCAACCCCTCCACAAATTCGCGGTTATATGGATCGGCAAACCAGGCCACTACACTCTCTGCAATACGTGGGCCGGTATCCGGTACTGCCAGTAACGCTTCTGGGCTCGCGTTCAAAATGGCATCCATTGAACCGAAGTAATCGGCAAGTTTTTCGGCTGTAGTCGCACCAACGTAACGAATCCCTAAAGCAAACAGCACATTCGCGAATGGCTGCGTCCGGGAACGATCTATGGCTGTCAAAATATTATCTACCGTTTTTTGCCGGAAACTAACCACGCGTTTTTTACCCGTTTCTTCATCAACAAACACTTTTTCCAGTCCTAACAGTTGGTCGGCAGTCAGGCTATAGAGATCGGCGGGTGTCTGAACCAATCCCTGGTCAATTAGCATCTCCGTTTTTCCTTCGCCCAGGCTCTCGATATTCATGGCCCGGCGCTGAATAAAATGCTCGAAACGAGCCTGGCGCTGAGGTGGGCAGCCACGTTCATTTGGGCAATAAAAATTGGCTTCGCCCTCTTTCCGAATCAACGGGGTGCCACAGGCGGGGCAGGTGGTCGGATAAACTATCGGCTGGCTCTGATCGGTACGTCGATTCAGGTCCACACCGGTTATTTTCGGAATGATTTCTCCGCCTTTCTCCACAAAAACCGTGTCGTTGAGCATGACGCCCAACCGTTCGATTTCGTTGGCATTATGGAGCGATGCCCGTTTTACAGTAGTTCCGGCCAGCAGAACCGGAGTTAATAAGGCAACTGGCGTAACGGCTCCCGTACGACCAACCTGGTACCGAATACCGTTCAGAACAGTACTGGCCGCCAACGCTTTATACTTAAACGCAATAGCCCAGCGCGGACTTTTTGCCGTATAGCCTAACTCGCGCTGCTGATCGTAACGATTGACTTTAATAACGATACCATCTGTTGCCAATGGCAACTCAAACCGACGGGTTTCCCATTCATTAATATACTGCATGACCTCCCGAATACTGGCGCACTTCTGCCAGGTTGGTGATACGTTGAAACCCCACTGCTTCATGGCAATCAGGCTCTCTTCATGGGTCTGGAAGATATCCTGATCGGATAAAAAAGAATAAACGTAACAGTCGAGCCGACGTTTGGCAACTGCCGATGAATCCTGTTGTTTAAACGTACCGGAAGCCGCATTTCTTGGATTAGCCAGCAGGGGCTCACCAATGTCTTCACGCTCCTTGTTAATTCGTTCAAACTCGGCCAGGGGCAAAAATCCTTCCCCCGCACTTCAAAAAGAGCGGGCAAGGCAGCGTGAGCAGTAGGCGACGTAGTGTTATTAGAAGCAAAGTCGATGGCTATCTGTCCGGGTTCTTCCTTTTGCAGACTGCCCAGAGCCTCCCCACTGTTGATACGTAATGGCACAGTCCGAATGGTACGTATGTTGTTGGTAATATCGTCACCACGAACGCCATCTCCCCGCGTTGCGCCCTGAACCAGTACGCCGTTTTCGTACGTCATGCTCAGCGCCACACCATCAAATTTGAGTTCACAGACATACTCGTATTCACGGCCATTCAAGCCTTTTTGTACCCGCTTATCAAACTCAATCAGTTCTTCTTCTGAATACGTATTGCCAAGCGACAACATCGGAAACCGATGGTATACCGTCGCGAATTCTTTGCTGATGGTGCCGCCAACGCGAACGGTTGGCGAGTCGGGCTGGCGGAATTCAGGGTATTGCTTTTCCAGCCCTGTTAGTTCGGTTAGCAACTGATCGAAGGTAAAATCATCTACCTCCGAAATACTGTTCTGATAATACTGGTGATTGTAATAATTCAGGCGGCTGGTCAGTTCAGCTATACGCTCCTGTGGTGTCATAACGTAAACGTTAACAAGCAGATTACACACAAAAAATACACCCTATTCTGTCGTTTGAAGACTAATTGTGTACTAGACATATTCCCTATGTTTACTCTCAGCTTTCAATTAATGGGTTGGTAATATTGGGGTTGTTTCCTGGTTCATGCAAAAAAATATTAGTTTTACAGGATAAAAAAGTGTGTCAGTTATATTTCATTATCAATAAAGCTTTCTTAGTCAGCCAATTGGCTGTTATTCAGCGCCAATGCCATCCATGAATCGACCTCTTGTTGCTCCTTCCCTGCTCGCGGCTGATTTTGCCAATCTCCAGCGCGAGCTGGAATTAATTAATCAAAGCGAGGCCGATTATTTGCATTTTGACGTTATGGATGGCGAATTTGTTCCGAATATTTCGTTTGGCTTTCCGGTACTGGAAGCAGTTCGACGCCATTGCCAGAAACCCCTGGATGTCCATTTAATGATCACAAAACCTGATCGTTATCTGGAAGATTTCGCCAAAGGAGGGGCCTCGGTTATCCATGTCCATTATGAAGCCTGCACCCACCTGCACCGCACCCTCACTTATATCCGCGAGTTAGGCTGTCAGGCCGGTGTTGCTCTCAATCCACATACGCCCGTCACTGAATTAGAAGATGTTCTGGAACAAATCGATGTGATTCTGATCATGTCGGTCAATCCGGGCTTTGGCGGCCAGTCATTTATCCCACACACCATTCGGAAAGTCGCCAAACTAAAAGAACTGCTACTGGCTAACCACTCGTCGGCCCTGATTGAAATTGACGGAGGAGTTGGCCTGAATAATGCCTCAACGTTGCTAAATGCCGGCGCTGATATTTTAGTAGCAGGCAGTTCGGTATTCGGTGCTCATGATCCGCTGGAAGCTATCCGCAAACTGAAAAACAGCTGGCAACCTTTAGTAGCCTGACGTATTTTCCTGGCCCGTAACTCTTAATAAATCAGCACATATTGTTGCATGAAAAAATCTTATCTGGCCGTACTTTTAAGTTCATTACTCTTAATGACGGCCTGTGGTGACAACAAGAAGCAAGACGACACCCAAACTTCCGTTTCTGATACAACAGCGGTAAAAGCTCCGCCTGCGCCCGAATGGGCACAGAATGCAACAATATATGAAGTGAATACCCGTCAGTTTTCTGCCGATGGCAATTTTAAAGCCGTTGAAGAGCAATTACCTCGCTTGAAAGAGATGGGTGTCGATATCATCTGGTTGATGCCCATTTATCCAGTTAGTCAAAAAAATAAGAAAGGAACCTTAGGAAGTCCATATGCCATTGCTGACTATACGGCCGTAAATCCTGATTATGGTACCATGGCCGATTTGAAATCGCTTGTCAATCGGGCTCACGCTCTGGGATTACACGTGATTCTGGACTGGGTTGCTAATCATACCGGCTGGGACCATGTCTGGACAAAAGAACATCCTGACTGGTACACAAAGGTAAACGGGGCTATGACATCGCCAGTCGATCCCAAAACGGGTAAACCAACTGGCTGGACAGACGTGGTGGACCTAGATTTCAACAACCCAGCCATGCGAAAAGCCATGATTGAAGCCATGCAGTTCTGGGTAAGAGAATGCGGCATTGATGGGTATCGCTGTGACGTAGCCGGGTTCGTACCGAATGATTTCTGGGCTGAACTGCGGCCTCAGCTGGATAAAATCAAAACGATGTTTATGCTGGCTGAGTGGGAAGATGAGCCGGATCAGTTTAAGAGCTGCTTTAATATGAACTACGGCTGGAGCATGAACAACATGATGCGAGCTGTGGCAAAAGGCGCCAGCAATGCCACTAAGATTGATTCGTTACGTGAAGCCAATAAAAAGCGGTTTCCGAGATGGTATTATCAGATGCTGTTCACGCAAAACCATGACGAAAACAGCAATAATGGCACACTGAACCAACTATTTGGTCAGGGAGCCGATGCATTTGTGGTACTGAGCAGCACGCTCGAAGGTATGCCATTGGTATATAATGGCATGGAGTCGAATCTGAACAAACGACTGGCTTTTTTTGAAAAAGACACGATTGCGTGGGGCAACTATGGCAAAAGCGACTTTTATAAAACACTTCTAACCCTCAAACATCGGAACCGCGCGCTCTGGAACGGTCTGGCTGGTGGCAAAGTCGTAAAAATTCCGACGAATCACGATGACAAAATATACGCTTTTTCGCGCCAGCGCGACAATGACCGGGTCATTGTGGTATTAAATCTGAGCAGTCAGACCCAGTCGTTCACCATTGGAGGAGCGGGTTTTGCCGGTGTCTATACCGAGGTGTTTAGTCATGAGCCCGTCGAGGTAAAACCTGCCATGAACGTAACGCTTACTCCCTGGGCGTATCGGGTATTGACGAACTAACATTTTTTCGCTAATTTACCTGACAATCTGAATAGGTAGCGTATACCTATAGGGCAGTTTTTTTCCGTTGATTTATAAACTGCTTGCCATTTCATCGTTTATGCGAGTTTGGGTTTTCTTGTCAGTCTTGTTGATCGGGGTGGTTAGTCTAAAAGGCAGGGCTCAATCCATCCAGTGGGCAAGTCGTGTTATTGGCGTATCGTCAGAAAAGAGTGGAGGTACCAGCGGGGAGCAGTACAAGGCATCGCAGGCATTAGGCTCACCCAGCAAAGGGCCTGCTCTGGCCGAGAGCCCCTGCGCCTGGGCTCCTCAGCAGGCTGATGGCACTACCGATGAATGGATTCAGGTTGGGTTTGCCAAACCAATGCGGGCCCGGCAGATTGTAGTGGCTGAAAATGTCAACCCCGGTTCGGTCATCAAAATCATTGCTCTTGACGAGAAAGGTGCTGAACACCTGGTTTTTCAGGCGCCCGGTATCCAGGAACGAGCTGACCCGCTGCTCCATGTGTTTCCCAAAGAGGCTGATTTTCTGTGTGCTCAACTCAAAGTAATTATGAATGGAGCCGCGCTGAAGGGTATCAACCAGATCGACGCTATCGGCATAACGGAAGACGCAAAACCCGTTACCATTGGCATCAACATCTCGAAAGATATACCCAAAGACATACAGAAGGAAAATCTTGGGAAAGCCATAAACACGCCCGGTCAGGAAGTAGCTCCGGTCATTTCGCCCGACGGCCGAACCCTTTACTTCACCCGAAATTTTAACAAGGCGAACATGGGTTCACCCGACCGACAGGACGTCTGGTATTCGACGCTTCAGGCCGGAAACGGATCAACCTCAGGCTGGAGCGAAGCCGTTAATATTGGCCCACCCATCAATAATGCGGGCGACAATGCGATTAGTGGCATGGCCCCAGATGGCCGGACGGCTTATCTTATCAATGTCTACCGGCCAGATGGTGGTTTGTCGTTCGGCATTTCCAAGTCAGTACGTACCAAAAGTGGCTGGTCGCAACCGGTGGAGTGCCGAATTCCGAATAATTATAACCTCCACGAAAGAAACCAGCTTGAGTTTTGCGTTTCTCCAGACGGGCGGGTTATCATACTGGCGGTACAACGTAAAGATGCCCGCGGCAACCGCGATTTGTACATCTCCCAGCAAAAGGGCGATAATACGTGGTCGGAACCGGTCCCGCTGGGTAACACAATCAATACCGCCGATTCGGAAAGTTCACCGTTTCTGGCGGCCGATAGCCGAACTCTTTATTTCACCTCAGCCGGGCATCCGGGTTATGGCAATGGCGATATTTTCGTTAGCCGACGGCTCGATGACTCCTGGACGAACTGGAGTGAACCCGAAAATCTGGGCACAGCTATCAATACACCCGAGTGGGATGGTTACTTCACCATTCCTGCCGCCGGAGATTATGCCTACCTGAGTTCACGGGCTGGTTCGCTTGGCGAAGATGATATTTTCAGGCTGAAACTCTACCCCGCCATCAAGCCAGACCCCGTTGCCATTGTGGCTGGTCAGGTACTCGATGCCACGACCAAAAAACCGATTGCGGCTGCTGTAGTAGCAAATTTATTTACCGAACATAAGGAAATCGCGAGGGTCGATTACAGCCCCGAAATGGGTGAGTACAAACTGATTCTGCCCGCACAGAAAACCTACACCTTAACAGCCAGTAAAGAAGGCTATTTTCCAACAACCGAAACACTGGATTTGAGCAAAGACAAACGGTTTCGTGACATTAAGCGGAACCTTTATTTAGCTAAAATCGACTCAGGTCAGAAAATCATCATGCGGGAGGTACTTTTCCAGCAAAGTCAGGCGGAATTGCTGCCGGGGGCCAATGATGAACTCGACCGGGTTGTAGGCATGCTGGAAACCCACCCTGCCATGGAATTACTGGTCGAAGGACATACTGATAATCAGGGCGAATGGGAGCCCAACATGAAGCTTGCCGCCGACCGTGTTCGGGTTGTAAAAGAGTATATTACGGCCAAAGGAATAGCCCCGAATCGTATTCAGACGAAAGCCTGGGGACCCAGCCGGCCCGTTGCCAGTAACGAGACCGAAGAGAAGCGCAAACTGAACCGCCGGGTAGAATTCACCATTCTAAAACTATGAGAACCCGGATTTTGCACGTAGTTTTGACCCAATGTCTGCCCCATTATCACGCAATACCCTGTTTTTGCTAAGCGCCATTTTGGTGCTGGCCCTTTGCCTCCGACTGTACCGTGTGGGTACGTTTAGCATTTATTTCGACGAAAAATCGACCCTGCTGATTAGCCAGGGAGTTGCCCTGGAAGGAGTCAACCAGCGCGATATTTTCAGCAAACCGTACTTCACGCCCGCTGAGTTCTGGAAGCCAAAAACGCTTGCCGATTTCGTTGATGCCAATATCCGTGGTGACATTGGCAACAGCCCCGTTTATTACGGTGTGGTATGGCTGTGGATGAAGTTTTTTGGACTGAGCGATACGTCATTACGTATGCCATCGGTTATTTTCAGCGTACTCATTGTTTGGCTGCTGTTCGTTTTTGTCCGACGGCATCTCCAGCCCGGAACAGGTGTTGCGGGTGCCTACGGACTGAACCCCCAATCTGTTGATATACTGGCCTTAACCAGTGCTGCCATTGCTACCGTCGAGCCATTTTTTGTTTCGTTCAGTCATGTTGCCCGCAATTACTCCATGTCGTCTTTTCTGACGCTGCTGGCTACGCATCTATTCCTGCTGATTCTGGAACGTATTCGGTCAAAGGATACAATACGTACTTCGGTTCAATCGGGCGTTGTTTCGTTACCGACGCTTTACGTTGCCTATGGGTTCGTATTCGTCATTTCACTGCTGTCGCACTACCTGACCGCGACCGTTTTTCTCTGTCATGGGCTCTACGCGCTGGTATACCTCCGAAGTACCCGAGCCTGGCTTGCCTTGGGCGTAACGGGCGCTGTAGGTCTGGGACTAGTGTCGCTCTGGTTTTTGTTTGGGGGCGGCAAGTACACGTTTTCAATCCTGGAAGAACAGAAAAACTTTTACCGGACTCTGGCGCTCTCAAACCCGACTGGCAGCGGCTATGGGTTCATTTTACCCGCTACGTTCCCAAATATTGTCCGCCGTGCTGTCCCTGTTTTTTCGGACTTATTTATCTTCACAAACGGCTTAGGAAATCAGTTGCTTGGTCTGCGTAATTCTATCCCGGCCTTAGGGTTAGGCGTTTTGGCAACTGGAATCCTGCACCGCTATTATTCTGTTCCTAAGCCACCAGCTTGGGTGTATGTGGCGTTCCCCTTAATTCTACTGGCAGGCTTACCCCTTTATAGCGTAACACCACTACGTCAACTGGTTCTTTCAGGAGCGCTCCCTTTCGTTTATTTAATTGGCCGTTTCATTACCGACAAAACAAACACGAATCAGAAACGTGTAGTCAGTTTATTAATCTTATTAGCCTTTATTCCAACTTTTTTCCTGTTATTCATGGCCTGGCGTTCGGGCCATACGTTCGGAATCACCCAACGTTATTCTGGTTTCTCCTTTCCGTATGTCTGCATTTTGGTTGCGATGGGTCTCTACCAGCTCACTACATTGAAATGGTGGTTTAGCTTACCCATTACGGCTATACTTTGTATTCAGGGTATTCATATTATTCAACTGCTGGGCGCTGTATATACAGACGGACCTGAAAAGTATCCGGCCTTTCCAAAGGCACGTATCACCAACCCTTTCTGGACGTCTGCTCAGCGAATACAGGAACTTTATACCCCCGGCGATACGATTTTGTATCCGAACAAAAAACGGCCAATTATGTCGGAGAAGAATGATCGAACATTTGCTCCAGTTACGCTCATCGATGCGCAGACCGTTAACATCTATCTGCCCAAAGATGCACAGTATATTCAGCGGGTTGACCCGAACGAGCGCGACCGGATTGTGCTGGTGAAAGGACAAACCGGCAAAAAAATTACTATTTTTGATTTTCAGGGCAGCACGTATCGCTACGGTGATTAAGCCTTATTTCCATCAACCTACTATGCCTTCACCCACCGAAGTACCAGATATACAAACCCTTCAGGGGCAGCTTAGACTTAAAATTCTGAGTCTTTATCATCAGGCCCATGCTGGCCATATCGGTTGTTCGCTGAGCTGCGTCGATTTGATGATTGCGGCCCTTGTTCTGCGCAAGCGCGAACAGGATACTTTTTTGTTATCAAAAGGTCATGCGGCTGCCTCGCTTTATGCCTGCCTGAATTATTTAGGCGAAATTTCAGATGAAGAATTGGCTACTTTTTATCACAACGGAACAACCCTGCCTGCTCACCCGGCTCCCAATCAACATCGGGGTATCCCCTTTGCCACCGGATCGCTGGGGCACGGCCTGCCAATAGGAACTGGCATCGCGCAGGCCGGAAAACTGCTGGGCGACGATTCCCGCGTTTTTGTGTTGATGTCCGACGGTGAAACCAACGAAGGAACCACCTGGGAAGCAGCCCATTTCGCTATTCAGCATGAGCTGGATAACCTGATCATTCTGGTTGATAAAAATGGATTGCAGGGGTTTGGTCAGACAGCCAATGTATTGGGCGATACCGCAGATGTTCGAACCTGGAAAGCGATTGGCTTTGAGACAATAGAAGTCGATGGACACAACATCGATAACGTACTGGCCATTGTCGATCAACTAACTGATCCGGCCAAA
Source organism: Spirosoma sp. KNUC1025 (assembly GCF_045160025.1). GTDB lineage: Bacteria > Bacteroidota > Bacteroidia > Cytophagales > Spirosomataceae > Spirosoma. The sequence continues at coordinate 3,814,201 of NZ_CP087139.1, read as the reverse complement.
CGTAATGGTAAACCGAAGGTAATTATTGCCCGAACAGTGAAAGGCAAAGGGGTTTCCTATATGGAAAATCAGCTCGAATGGCACTATTTGCCGATGTCGGAAGCGCAGTATGAGCAAGCCAGGACCGACGTAAACGAGCGATATTTGCTGGCTCATGCCACACAGGCCTAGGCTTCGTTCGGTTGCCGTTCACTATAAAACCACTCGTTCGTAGGGCATATACGAGCCTTTTGCCGTAATATTGCGGCCCGAATGAATCAGTCTGCATCCAATTTGCTACCTTCTGACATTACACAACTTCATGGCCCGGTAGTCGTTTTCGGGGCCAGCGGCTTCATTGGCGCCAATCTGTTTGAACAGCTTTTCCGTGTCCGCCAGGATGTCTATGCGCTTACGCATGATGCCACCAAAGCCTGGCGACTTAAATTGCTGGATGTACCCGCCGAAAATATTGTCCACTGCGATATTCTGTCCAATACGTCTGTACAGGACGTATTGGGTAAAATTAAGCCGAAAACGATTTTCAATCTGGCAGCCTACGGGGCCTACAGTAAGCAAAAAAATGTTTCGCTGACCTACGAAACCAATGTATTAGGCACTGTTAATATTCTTGAAAACTGCACTCCCGATATGGTGTATATACACGCCGGGAGTAGTTCGGAATACGGGTTTAATTGCACTGCGCCTAAAGAGACAGATCGCGTAGAGCCCAATAGTCACTACGCTGTTTCGAAAGTATCGGCTGCTTACACGCTTGAATACTACGCGAAAGTACAGAAGCTGAATACCCTAAATCTGCGCCTTTATTCTATTTACGGTGGCTGGGAAGAACCTGACCGGCTCATTCCCCGGCTCGTAGAAGAGAACCGAAAAGGACAGTTACCTCCGCTCGTTTCACCCGATATCAGTCGCGATTTTGTTTATATTGATGATTGTGTAGATGCCTTTGTCAAAGCTGCCCTTCGGGTCAACCCCTCGATTCGTGGTCGGTCTTACAACATTGCTACTGGCCAAAAAACAACCATGCGCGAGCTGGTCGATGTTGCCCGTACTACGTTCGGACTGAAACAGGAACCTGTTTGGGGAAGCATGACTAACCGCAACTGGGACCTGGCCGACTGGTATGGCGACCCTACGGCTGCACAGACCGATCTGGGCTGGAAAGCCACTACATCGTTGGGTGAAGGGTTGCGCCGTACGGCCGACTGGCAAATCGACCATCTGTATGAAGAACGGGTAATTCCGGCTTTCCAGACACCGACGCTCAACCCCGTCATTTCGCCGATTATTGCCTGCTACAGAGACGCTCAGGCCATACCCTATATGTATGAGCGACTGGTGAAGACCTTTAATGAGATGAAGGTTCGGTACGAAATCATTTTCGTCAACGATAATTCGCCCGACAATACGGATGAGGTCCTGAACGAGATTTGCGCGAAAGACCCGAACGTAATAGCAATTAAACACTCCCGGAATTTTGGTTCGCAGTCGGCCTTTTTAAGCGGTATGGAAATCGCTACGGGAGACGCAGTGGTTTTGATGGACGGTGACCTGCAGGACCCACCCGAAATTATTCCGAAGTTTTACGAAAAATGGCAGGAGGGCTTCGACGTAGCGTATGGCGTTCGGGTACAGCGCGAAATGGCTCCGCACGTTCATTTTTTCTATAAACAGTTTTACCGTCTATTTAAACGGACAGCTTACATCAGTATTCCGGTCGATGCAGGTGATTTTTCGATGATTGACCGGAAAGTGGTCCGTGAACTGGTGAACCTGCCCGAAACCGAACAATTCCTGCGGGGGCTACGGGCCTGGGTTGGCTTTCGTCAGACAGGCGTGGACTACGTTCGGCCGGAGCGGATGTTTGGTGTATCGACCAATAACTGGACCAAGAATATCTGGTGGGCGAAGAAAGCCATTTTCTCGTTCAGTTTTGCTCCGCTTGAACTGATGACCTACGCTGGTTTCGTTCTGACTGGCCTATCGATGCTGGGCATTGTCTGGCAAATTTTGTCCCGATTGCTCAATTTCGACCCCAATACACCTTACGGGCTTTCTACCGTTATTGTTCTGGTCATGTTTTTCGGTGGGATCAACTTGCTGGGCATCTCGTTTTTGGGTGAGTATATCAGCAAGATTTTTGAGGAGACAAAAAAACGACCGAAATTTATCCGGACGATGGTACGCAAAGGGCAGCGTGTTTATAAAACAGCAGCTGAAATTAGTACGCTGGTCGAACAGCGAAAAAGTAAATAAGCTGGCCATTTCATCAGCAAATTGAGCCAAAATAGTATGCGAAAAGAATTTTCAGCCGCCGTTGAGCAAATCGTGCGGAAAGACGATAAAGTAGTATTTATCACGGGTGACCTGGGCTACAATGCGCTAGAAAACGTACAGGAAGCAATGGGCCCCCGGTTTATTAACGCTGGTGTAGCCGAGCAGAATATGGTCGGTGTAGCGGCTGGAATGGCTTATCGTGGTTATAAAGTCTTCTGTTATAGCATTGCCCCGTTTATTGTTTACCGGTGTCTGGAGCAGTTTCGCAACGACGTTTGTCTGCACAAAATGCCCGTTTTTCTGGTCGGGAACGGGGGGGTTATGGGTATGGCATCATGGGTAGTACGCACCACGCCATCGAAGATCTGGCCTGTTTGAGCAGCCTTCAGAATGTGAATACATACATACCTGCTTTTGGGGACGAAGTCGCGCCAATGCTGAATCAGATTGTGGCCGAAGGTCGACCTACCTATCTACGGCTGGGTGCAGGGCCCAATACGCCCGATGGCGCGAAAACGTACGGTTCATTCAAGCACATTGTCCATAGTTCAGCCCCCATTGGAAATGTGGTGGCCCTTGGACCGGTGGCGGCCAACGTACTTACCGCACTTCAGGATGACCTGTTAACCAATCAGTTTGACGTTTACACAGCTACCAACCTACCGCTGGACTTACCCGCTGAACTGGCCCATCGCTGGGCAGGCAAGCCACTTTTAGTAGTTGAAGAACACGTATCCATTGGTGGGTTAGCTCAGCAATTATCCGTAAAGCTCCTCACGGATGGAGCAGCGCCAAGTCATTTTGTTAGCCTTTCGGCTCAGGGGTATCCCAACGGCCTATACGGTGACCAGAAATACCATCAGCAATTATCAGGGCTTGATCCGGCCAATATTGCCCGTCAGCTTGCCTCGTTTACGAATTAGTTTTCTGTTACAACTTGGTAACCCTATCAAATACGCAACAAACCCGCCAAACGCGCTACGGGCTTTTTAAGCTTTTAGGGGCAGTCATTCTATTAACAATCCCCATCCTGGTTTTCTGGTATGTATGGTCGACTTATGCCGTAAATGTGCCCAAATGGGATGATCATGCCCTTCGACAATTTTTGTTCAATCTGGACAATCAAACGTCAGTTTCAGGAAAACTATTTGAATTTTTCCGCCAGCACAACGAACACCGGATTGTTTTTGACCGGTTTATAACTTGGCTTGATTTTAATTTGTTTGGGAAGTTCAGCTACCGTCATCTGATGGTTATTGGTAATCTAAGCTTGCTGGGTCTGGTTGTTATTTTTGGGTTAGTCATCGGTCGGTCGATAGGCACACAGACGAAAAACACAAAATCAAAACCTGAAGATTACGTTCTTTATCTGCCACCCGTAGCGTTTCTGCTCCTGAATCTTTCGCAGTGGGAAAATATGTTCTGGGGCATGGCTGCCTTACAGAATTTTACGGTGCTGATGTGGGTATTCTGGACCATCTACCTGCTAGCTTTTACAGAACGTATCTGGCCTGCTTTCCTGCTGGGATTAATCGCTACCCTTACCAGTGGGAATGGTCTGCTAATCTGGCCGGTTGGTCTGGGGATACTTGTCCTTCAACTTGTCCTTGAAAAACGGCCCAATCGCAACGCAATACTCATCTGGACTGCGGGCGCGATCTGTATCATAGCTCTTTATTTTCTCGACTATAAAAAACCACCCGGCAATCCGCCAGCTACAGGAGGATTTATTGACCTGATAAAAGGTTGGCTGGCTTTTAACGGGTCGGCTGTAGAAGCATTTCCGGTTGGAAGAGCGTTTGCCAACTGTTTGATTGCCGGTAGTATCGCCACGGTTCTTGTACTGGGCAGTTGGGTTTATATGCTGGAGAAAGGGCTTGTGCAAAAGCGATTCCCGGCATTCAGCTATTTCTTTGTTGGAACGACAGCCTTTTTATTGGGAACGGCCGCCACGGTAGCCTGGTCTCGGGTAGGATTTGGGCTGCACCTGCTTATCACGAGTCGTTACAAAATCTATTCGTTGTTATTGCTGGCCCTTATCTATAGCTTTGTCATCATCCAGCAACGTAAGACTGGGCGGTTGTGGGCCGCAGGATTTGGCCTGGTTTTTAGCGGTTTGCTCATGGGCGGCTCATATCTGACCTACCTGGGTGATACAATCTGGTGGAACAATTGGCTGGTTACGAAGCAATTCAACTGGACTCATAACGCCAACAACGCTACAATTACTCTTGACTCTGTTTCAAAGCGTTACACCACATTAGCTCCAGCTTTTTACGACGCGGCTCTTCCGACAATGTTCGATACTACGTATCAGTCTGTAGTCGATCTAAACGTTACAAAAGTGCAGGGTGATTATGAACTTCAGAATGGCACTATACCGTTTCAGGGCTCAGGCGATGCAGGCGTTTTCGTACTGGCACGCTCAGACAGACGAACGTATTTATTTCCCGTTCGACAAAATCAGCAATCCGCCCGGAAGGCCCGTTTTCTGCCAATGAACCTGTTTACAGACGGGTTTCGAAGCACGATTTCGTTGTCGGCCGATGATCTTGTTGCGGGTACGTATCGTTTATTTGTCCTCACTGTCTCGGATGGAAAAAATACCTTGTATCCAACCAACCAGCGAATAGAATCAGCAGGGCCGTCGAGTACGACACTCCCCAAAAACTGGTAACCAGCCTTGATCCGATTGCTTTTACTATGCATACAGACGCCCCAGTAACCACACAGACTACCCGCCCGGCACTGAATCATCTGCTTCAATTGGATGGCATTCGGTTTATTGCCGTCGGTTTAGTGTTGTTCGATCACTGGACGGTAACCCATGTCGAACTGCCAATTGGAGCGCTGGGTGCTTTAGGCGTAACGATCTTCTTTGTTTTAAGTGGTTTTCTGATAACCCGCATTCTGCTTTCGAGTAAGGATAAACTGAGTCAACAGCCCAATGGTGGGTTATCTACCTATTTAAAAACGTTTTACATCCGCCGGACGATCCGGATTTTTCCGGTGTACTACCTGACGCTGTTCGTGCTGGCGCTGATTAACGAGCCACCCGTTCGAAAAACGTTTGCTTGGCTAGCGTTATACGGCACCAACATTTACATTGCCTTTTATCATACCTGGATGGGCACCGTCGATCACCTGTGGTCATTAGCCGTTGAAGAACAGGTGTATATGTTCCTGCCATTGCTGTTGTTTTTTATACCACGTCGGTACGTTCCCTTTACGGCTTTGTGCATGATTATTGGGAGTGTCGGCCTTCGTTACGTGTTACACCGAGCCAATTTACCGTGGTTTATCGGCTACGTATCAACCCCTACCTGCCTCGACTCATTCGGTTTGGGGGCGCTCATGGCGTATGGCTGGCTCTACCAGCGCGACCGGTTTACACGATTTTTTAAATCGTCCGTCTGGGTTTGGGTAAGCCTTGCCGGTTTTGTTCTCGTTTGCCTGTTAAACAACTGGATTGAGATTGATTCCCCAAGAGGTTATCATAACGTAATGTCGAATGTGTGGGAGCGGCTGGCGGCATCACTTTTTGGGTTTTTCCTGATAGGCCGGGCCGTGCTGGGCTTCGGTGGTGTTATGCAATGGATACTGGAAAATCCTGTTAGTCAGTACCTGGGGCGTATCAGTTACGGTCTATATCTGTATCACAATTTTGTTTATAATGCCTACCACACCCAGCCGACGCATTTTACGATGCGTGCCTGGCGCCGGATCACCGATATTTTACCTTTGCTGAATAGCTCCTACTTTTTTCAATTTTCATTCTACCTCTTTTTAACGGTTACAGTAGCTACGATTTCCTGGTATTTGATCGAAAAACCAATCAATTCGCTTAAAGATCGGTATTCGTACTAACCGGTTACTGGCTTGCAACCCGACCAGAATCCGGCTTGCCCGCTTAATAAGCTACGATTGATTGCTACGGTAAGCCGATAACAATTTCCTATATTTGCGGTATTAAGTAAACAAACAATCCGGGCTGGCTTAATCGGTAGTCCACCTTATTTCAAACCTGTTGACGAGCGCTGGACGTATCGTTAATTTCCCAAAGTACACTGAATGAGCCTCCTGCTGTCAATTGTAATGCCGGCTTACAACGAAGAAGAAGTGATTGAAACTGTTGTCAAACAGTGGACCGATTTGTTGACCCGTCAATTTCCCACCGAAAATACCCGCCTAATTGTTGTTAATGATGGTTCCCGCGATAATACGGGTGCCATTTTAGATCAAATTAAGGACCGTTACCCCAAACTGATGGTTGTTCACCAGCCCAATGGTGGTCATGGTAATGCCGTTGTCAATGGATACCGGCAGGCTATTGCGCTTGATTCTGAATACGTATTCCAGACGGATAGTGATGATCAGTTCATTACTGACGATTTCGGAAAATTGTGGGTAAAACGTAACGGATCCCCGTTTATTCTCAGGATACCGCGAAGAGCGCTTCGATGCGCCCGCCCGTCTGTTTATCACAAAGATTCTCCGCTGGACCATTACGTTGATTTACGGAACGTATATTATGGATAGCAACATTCCTTTCCGGCTAATTCAGGGAACGTTTCTAAGAAAACTAGTGGCCCAGTTACCCACGCCTACTCCGTTTGCGCCGAACATCTTTCTGGCGGTAATGGCGAAAAAAGCCGGGTTCAACACCTTCGATATTCCAATTACGCACAAAGAGCGGGTTACGGGAACAGTCTCAATCCTAAAATGGAAGCTCCTGAAAGTGTGTATCCAAAGTTTTAAAGAGCTGGCACAATTCCGTTTTGAGCTGGCTGGCAAAGTAAAAGCGCTAAAAAAACCTGATCCTGTAACAGCCTAATGTATGAAATCGGCTAGATGCATAGCTACTAGTTAAAGCTATACTTCATCTATTCGTTATTTTATTTCATACGTCCATTCATTAGTTTTCAACTCAACTATGAATTATAAATATGTAATTATCGGTTCGGGCCCGACCGGTCTTGGTGCAGCGTATCGCTTGAAAGAACTGGGTGTTACGGATTTTATCGTTCTGGAAAAAGAAAATCGCATCGGCGGGCTGTCCAAGAGTTTTATCGATGAGAAAGGATTTACCTGGGATGTAGGTGGTCATGTGCAGTTTTCGCACTATAAATATTTCGACGATCTGATGCTGAAAGCATTGGGCGCCGATGGCTGGCTCAGTCACCAACGCGAATCGTGGGTCTGGATCGAGAACCGGTTTGTGCCGTATCCGTTTCAAAACAATATCAAGTACCTGACGCCGGAGACCATGTGGAAATGCCTCGAAGGCATTATTCACAACTATAAATTTCCGACGAATCAGAAGCCCGCAAATTTTCGGGAATGGATTCTGGCTACGTTTGGGTCGGGGCTGGCCGAAACGTTTATGTTCCCTTACAACTTCAAAGTGTGGGCTTACCCACCTGAAGACATGAACGCCGTATGGGTTGGCGAACGCGTTGCCGTTACTGACCTTCAGCGGGTAACCAAAAATATCATCTTTGATCAGGATGACTTCTCGTGGGGGCCAAACAGTATGTTCCAGTTTCCGAAACAGGGTGGCACGGGTGGTATCTGGGAATCCGTTGGCGATCTGATTGGTCGTGAATACGTCAAGCTGAACGCAACGGTCGATAGAGTCATTGGCAATGAGAAAAAAATTATTCTGGCTGACGGCGAAGAAATTCGCTATGAGAACCTGCTGAATACCATGCCGCTCGATCTGTTTACGCAGCGGGTAGACGGGTTGGACTCGGAAACCGTTCAGATGGCACAGGGCCTTAAACATTCCTCAACCAACGTAGTAGGAATAGGGCTGAAAGGACAGCCAAAAGAGAGCCTGAAGACGATGTGCTGGATGTATTTTCCGGAGTACAACAGCCCTTACTACCGCGTAACGGTATTCTCAAATTATAGTCCTAACAACGTACCAGACATTAACCAGCATTGGTCGCTGATGACCGAAACAAGTGAGTCGATTGCCAAACCTGTTAATCGCGAAACACTTATTGACGATACCATTCGGGCGTTGATCGAAGACCAGTTGATCGAATCAGCTGACGACGTCATCTCCACGTTCCATATGGCCTTTGATTACGGATACCCGACACCCTCAGTTGAACGGGATGGCATATTGAAGGCTGTTTTGCCGAAGCTTGAGCCCTTTGGCATTTATTCGCGTGGTCGGTTTGGCGCCTGGAAATACGAGGTCAGCAACCAGGATCACTCGTTGATGCAGGGCGTTGAATGGGCCAACCGGGTTGTTGCTAACGTACCTGAAGTGACAATGCCTTTCCCCGAAACCGCCAACGCGATGTGGGGGAAATAAAAAATAGTTGTAAAGTTGTAGGGCTGTAAAGTTACAAGGCTGTAGAGTGTACTTCGCTAAGACACATAACTTTACAACCAGCAACTTTATAACCCTACAACTTTTTTTACGTGTAAATGAAACGAAGTTACTGGATTGGTCTTGGTGTTATAGCCCTGCTTGTAAGTGGCTGGCTAGGCTATCGACATTTCTTTCCAGCAAAACGTACAGTTGGGGAATTAGTGCCGCCAGGGGCACTGCTGGTGATTGCCAGCGATCATCTACAGGATACCATTTCGGCCAAGGCGTTACGTACCGAAATGTCGCTGAGGCAAATCCCCGTTTTTGATGAAGCCCGACAGCGGCTTGACCGGTTTCTTTACGCCACGGCAGACACAGCCACAATTATGAAGTTTGTTTCCGAACGGAACATTCGCTACTCACTTCATTCCATTTCAAAAACAACCCTTGATTTTATCTTTTACATTCCGATTTCGGATAGTGACCAACCTTTTCTAGATCGCCTGACCCGGCCTGATCCTCGCCACTACCGGGTGTTGAATCATACCTTTGCCGGCGAAAAAATTCTTGATCTGGTCACGCGGGAGAATGATCCAGTTGGCTCATTTATCCTGACGAATGGGTTTATTATTGGCAGCGTTTCGGGCATACTGATGGAGAACGTAGCCAAGCGTATGCACCAGTCGCTGAAACTAACGCAGCCAGAGCCCGATTTTCAGGTAGATTCCGACCATCTGGCGGCCATCACGGTACGTCCTGAAGTACTCCAATCCTTGTTTAGCAATGTAGGATCACTGGTACGGATCTTTCTACCGGAAGAGTTGAACTTACAGTTCAGGCAATCGGCTTCTGCTTCGCATCTGATCGGCTATGCGGTTGACCAGATCGGTGATCGGCGCGACGTAGCGGCCCTGTTTGACCATCAGGCGCCCCGGCGCATCCACCACGCCGAGCTTATTCCGCAAACAACGGCTACGTTATATCATATCGGTGTTAGCGATTCCCGGCGATTTGGTCGCTCGCTCAGCAACCTATTACGTTCGGCTTCCAGTGATTTTCTGCGCGACCGATTCGATCAGATCGAACCCGCTACCAAACCTTTGTATCGATCCTTAGGCAATGATATGCTGCTTTGCCGCCTTGAATCGTCTACCGGAACCCCAAGACAGGTATTGATTCTGACGGCACTAAATGGCAAACAACTCGTTGACGCGTATCAGCAGGTAGCGTATCAGGCTGGCGCGAAAGCGTATGCTCCCAAATCCTTTCTGGGCCATAAACTGCTGCTATTGAATATTCCCGAATTGCCTGCTTCTTTGTTTAGCAGCCTATTTTCGGGCTTCGCCCAAAGCTGGATAACACAGCATGGCTCTTCGCTGATCGTGGCCAACAGCGAAGAAACCTTACAGGATTATTTACAGCAAGTGCAGCGGGGAGCCGTTTGGGCAGCCGATCAGCGACAGGCTGAACTTCTGAACACGACCTTACGCCCAGCCAATTTTACGGCTTTCGTTCGTCTGAATCGTGCCCATACAACGGTCCCTGCAAACTGGCCACTAGCCTGGCAAAATCTGCTCGATCAGATCGATCCGGCAACGGGTACCACTGCCCTGGCGAACCTGGAAAATATGGCTTATCAGGCGAGTTACGGCAACGAAAATATTCAATCAACGGTGGTGCTGGGACGTACCACGCGCCGGGCTAGTCAGGCCACCCGCAACAAACTATTCCTGCAAAAGAAAACGGTATTTACCGCTCCTTTGATTTCTGCGCCGATTGCAGCGGGTGTTCTGAGCGAAAAAACCATTCCGTTTTATGCCCAGACCAATGCTGGTGAATTTGTGCTGGTTACGCCCGATGGCGACAGATTGACACAGAGTCGAGTCGATGGCCCCATCCGCAGCAATGCACTTGGCGTCGATTTCCTGAACAATGGTCGTCTGCAATATCTGTTCATGACCGACCAAACGCTTTACGTAGCGGACCCAGTTCATCGTAAAAAAGTGGTCAGTATGCTGGCCATTCCTCTCCCAAAAGGTATTGACGTATCGTATCTGGCCAGGCCACGGGGTAGTCAGCAGCGAAATCTGGTTGCCCTGGCGGCTCACGCAGATGGGCATATTTATGCGCTGGATCGGCAGCGTCGTGCATTTGTGCGCCTGATGACCGCTCCTCATAAAGCTCCGTTGCAATTACCCTTTCAAGTCATAGTTACTCCAACGGGTATGAACATTCTGGCAATACAGTCTGATGGTACGTTAAATCGCTGGCACGAAACCGGAAAACAGTACCCTCACTTCCCGGTCCGTATTGTGCGAACGGGCGAAGAAGAAGCTGAAATTCAGTTTGTTGGGCCAGCTCTCCAGCCCGCTGGTCATACAACTATTGAGACCGTCACCGACCAGGGACAATTGCTTTCTCTGAACACGAACGGCCTGATTACCAAACGAACACAGTTATACCGCCCCGTTCGAAGCGGTACGTTCCGACTTTTCCCGGATGAAGACCAGACGAACTGGCTGCTCCTTCGGGCTTCGGATACGGAGGTAACAATTCTTGACCAGCAGGGGCAGCGAAAGTTTGATGTCCGAGCTCTGCAATCCGAACGTAACAATGTGCGGTACCATCGGCTTGGTGCCGGTGTTGAACTGATTAGCGTAAAATCCGGTGGGTTTACAACCCTGTACGATCTGAACGGACGTATTGTTGGCGACCGACCCATTCCGGGCGATTTTCCGGTAGCATTACAGTTTGACGAACGTACCAATGAGGTGTATATCCTTAGCAGTACAAACAAAGCTGTACAGTTGTTTAGTATCCGACTTAGATAGCAGCAGGCGCCGGACAACTACCAAAACCCCTGCCCCATTCCCGAGACTCGTGCCCATGCGCGTACTACGTTATACAATTCTGGCAATCGCTCTCATTCTGTGGGGAGCAGGCTTATCCACAACCGTGGCCCGGTGGCTTTACAGTATCGGTGTGATCATTGATGACTATCGGTATGGTGATTTATACCGGATTGCTCCATTGCCTCAGTTCAAGCTTTCACAGCCCACCTGTCCGTCCTCCAATCGGTCGAGCGATACGTCATCGACTCACCTGTACATTATTGGCGATAGCTTTACCGAACCTCAGCGACTTACCAAATCAGACTTCAGGGTAAGTCATTTTCAGCGGGTAGCCTGGTCATATTCCCTCCCCGTACAACTTGACCCTGGCAAACGTAACGTTTTGCTAATTGAATCCGTTGAGCGGCATGTTCGGGAACATTTCAGGCAGCCCGTGACAGAGTTAGTCGTTCAATCGGATACTACCCGGCTTTCGCACGAGCAACCAGCGCTGTACAAACGTATTTATGACGATTTCCATCGTTCAGATGTTGAAGAACGGCTCGAATCCGCCCTCTTCAGTCAGGATTGGGCGTTCTGGTTCAAAGAGTTGAAAGCCAAGCTTACACTCGACTGGTTCAACAGAGCCTATACAAGCGTGAGCCTGTCGAACAATCATAAACACGTATTTCTGCACTCGGATACCGACACCACAAAAGCCAAAGCGCTCAATTCATCATTCTCCTTTGTAACAGATCAGGAAGTGAATGCGGTAGTCGATAGCATTAATGCCAATGCGGATCGTTATCGGAAACTCGGCTTTAACGAGGTTTATTTATCCCTGATTCCAAACAAGGCGAGTATTCTGGAGCCTGATCGGGGGGTATACAACCACCTGATCGAGCGGATTCAAAATAACACCAGACTACGTATTCCAACAGTCAATACGTATCAGCCATTCAGCCAGCACCCAACTGGCATGTACCTGAAAAGTGACACACACTGGACATGCGACGGACGAGCCATCTGGCTTAACCTGGTTCGGCAAAAACTACGTATATAGGAGGAGATTTCGACTTTTAGCAGCATATAAGAGCTGGATGGAACTCAGCGTGCAGAACATAGGTCTTTAATGGGTATATCCTTTACCATGTTACAAAATACCCACGGCATGATACTGACAATCAAACTAATTGCCTTCTGTGAATTTGGGACTGGGCTAATTACGTAGTATTCGCCCGTTTATAGAAAAAGTCTCTACCGGAAGCTGTTCAATTGAAGGTATGCCAAACTCATTGGGATGGCATACCTTCGGCATGCTGATGGATGAGCAACTAGTTTTTCTGTAAACATGCCATGCCTTCGGCATCTAACATCTTGAAAGTCAGTAAGAATAATACAGAAGTCACGTTAGCCTATAAGCATTTGATCCCTGCGGGGCGGAGATTAACCATACAGCACGTTATTCGTACGATAGCCAGCCTCGTGTTGAGAGATAAAGAAAACAACCTATTATGGCAGGGGCGTTACGTTAGAGATAGGTCCCTCCTACTCATGCCAGATACGGCAGATACGGCTCCAGCATGTTCGTATCCTTAAAGGCGGTAACCTGGTGAAGCTTGTTGTTGTAGGCGTCGTAACGAAGCTCGACGTAAAAATCGCGGAGGTTGTAGAGCAGAAATATATTTTCGCCTTCGTAACGATTGGCGAGTATGTCACCCGAGAAATAAAGCGTATCGAGCTGCTGTTCGGCAGGAAGTTTTGTAAAATCGGCGGGTTGCATAAGCAGACGGGGTTGACAGGCGAAATAAGCAAAAAGCGAGCGGCCTGCCAAATCCCTCATCCGACTTTATATAACACAACTCAAACAGTCTGTTGTATAGTTAAAATAGTGCATCGATTAAAATTTAAGGTTCAGGTTTTCAAGTGTAAGGGTATCAACCAACTAGAAAACCTGAACCTTACATCTAAAATGCCGAGGTAGGAAGGATTAATTTTTAGCTAATTTTTACTTCTTTACCCGATTTAGCCGCGGCATAAATGGCTTCAACAATTTTGATGTCACGTAACCCTTCCTCGCCCGGCGCCATCATCGGCTTTTTATTCATGATAGCCAGGGCATCGTCGTCCATCTGCATGGTCTGCTGCATGGGCACTTCATATGGGTGCTCAATTTTACCACCATTGCTCCAGATACCTTTCTGGCCGTTATAAGCCGAATAAGGCTCCATATGCAGTGTTCCTTTCGAGCCTGTTACGTCCAGATAATTCATATTCATGCCATAACTGGTCTGAACGGCTGCCCGTGCTCCACTCGGAAAAATCAGTTGGGCCATAGTCGTTTCATCCAGACCGTTTTTATAAACATCAGGGCGGCTCGTATACTGCTGAGCCGTAACGGCAATGGGTTCTTCTCCCGTTGCCAGCCGCGCGCCTTGCAATACGTATACGCCCATATCATACATTACGCCACCCCCCATTTCCTTCTTCTGTTTCCAGTGATTGGTGCGGGCATCATAGTAGGCCGCGGAACAGCTTACCATCTGAATTTTTCCAATTTTTCCATCATGCAATCCCTTAACATACTCCTGCGTATTGGGCTCGTGGTGAAGCCGGTACCCCACAGCAAGCGAAACTTTATTTTTGGCGCAGGCATCAATCATATTCTGGCACTCTTTGGCCGTAACGGCCATTGGCTTTTCTACCCAGACGTGTTTACCCGCCTTGGCCGCCCGTACTACGTATTCTTCGTGCATGGAAGGCGGCAGCACAACGTAGATTACGTCGATGTCGGGGTTATTGGCAATCTGATCGAACGTCTGATAAGAATAGATATTCTTGTCAGGTATATTGTACTGCTTCTTCCACTTTTCGGCCTTTTCGGGCGTACCGGTCACAATACCGGCCAGGTAACAGTTTTTGGTTTTCTGAAGGGCCGGAGCCAGCAAATCTGTGCTGTAATAACCAAGGCCGACAAGCGCAACACCCAGTTTGTCTTTGGCCGGACGAGTAGCCGACCAAAGGGTAGCGGGTGAAATTGTTGCAACGGCGCCGGAAAGAGCGGTTTTTTGTAGAAAGGTTCTACGGGAAGTCATAAGAGTTTCAGGTTTAATGGCTCATGTTTCAGGTTTAAAGTTCGGCGGAAGGAGCCAGACTTCAAACACATACGCTGAAACCTTACTCCTAACCGGCTTCTGCTGAACCCCTCTGGCAAGCTTTTTTGTTGATATTACGGGTTCTAACTACGGAACATCCTATTTTTGTCACATGTCTAAAAACGTCAATATCGGTTTAGTGCAAATGAGTTGCTCGGCGGATGTCGAGGCTAATATCCAAAAGGCAACGAATGGCATTCGCGAGGCCGCTCAGCGAGGTGCTCAAATTGTTTGTTTACAGGAATTATTTACATCACTCTACTTCTGCGATGTTGAAGATCATCATAATTTCAGTTTAGCGGAAGCGATACCCGGCCCCACCACTGACCGACTGGCTCAACTGGCGGGCGAACTGGGCGTTGTTGTTATAGCCTCGCTGTTTGAGAAGCGGGCGCAGGGTCTTTATCACAACACAACGGCCGTTCTGGATGCCGATGGTACGTATCTGGGCAAGTATCGCAAAATGCATATACCCGATGATCCGGGCTATTACGAAAAATTTTACTTTACGCCCGGTGACCTCGGCTACAAAGTGTTCGATACGAAGTTTGCCCGGATTGGCGTACTTATCTGCTGGGATCAGTGGTATCCGGAAGCGGCACGCATTACGTCGCTGATGGGTGCCGAAATTCTTTTTTATCCGACAGCCATTGGCTGGGATACGAATGAACCCGACCCAAAACAAAACGAAGAACAATATAACGCCTGGCAAACCATTCAGCGAAGCCATGCCATTGCCAATGGTGTGCACGTAGTGGCTGTAAATCGGGTTGGGCGCGAAGCTGATCAGCAATTCTGGGGCGGCTCGTTCATTGCCAATCCTTTCGGTTCGTTGCTTTATCTGGCTCCGCACGATCAGGAACTGGTTCATGTACAGACCGTTGATCTGGCTTTATCAGAAAAATACCGTACTACCTGGCCTTATTTTCGGGATCGTCGTATTGATTCCTATCAGCCAATTACGAAACGGTACATCGATGAATAAGCGTTGTCGATTTCGACGCTAAGGATTCGTTAGCTTCTATCATTCTTGCGGAGCCAGCCACTCTTCTACAGAAGCTAACGAATCCATGTTCAACCCATTCACCACACACACCTTAAGCCACCGTTGAAGCTATTTATGAAGTTGCTTGCTTTGTTTTTTGCAGCCAGTTTTGCCGGTGCGAGCGTCTGGGTCTGGCAACGGATTCCTCCTACTCCGGTCGCTGTAGAATTTCAGGGACCGCTTCCAAAGCAAACCCCATTATCGCCAACACCCCGTACTAGCTTCACACCCAACACGCGGAAAGGCTATTACAACATCGATGTGGTCGGTGATTTTACGGTGCCTGCCACCAAAAAAATCATTTTCAATGGGGCCGGGCGAAACCTACATGTTCAACAAGACCGGACGAAACTTTTTCGGCGGGGCTTTACGGCCGTCGACAAGAGCCGGATGGTCCCCAATGTCGAAATTTGGGGGCGCGTATCCGCCAGCAGGTTGGAAAAGCCAGCTATCCATTCCTCAACGTTCGCTGATTATTTACCAGAACTACTTCAGAGATGGTTTTGGTCTGGCCTGGGCCGCCGATAACGGGAAAGCTCCCGAAACTATCTACCGAACGGGGTCAACAGCTCCCGATCGAAAGGACCTTGAAATTGCTTCTGAATTGCGCGGTAACTGCGTCGGATTTGGGGATTGCCCATCCGAGTGGAAAAATACGTTCGGCACGATCATTCTGGATATTGAAAACAATTATGGGATAAAACATGAGCAGGAACAGGTAAATCTGTATACGTTCATGATGAAAACCATTAAGGAAAACGCCAGCCCACAGACTGAAATCGGCTCGATAGATCCGTCTCCTCATAACAGTTATGGCTATTCCAAAGCTCAGGATTATACGGCTGCTATTGATGCGAATTGTGTAATGCCCGCCAAACACACAGCCACCAGCCGACAGCGAGGGATGCCCGATGATATTGTTGGCAAATCGTATGACGATTACGCTGATTTCTATATGCCCGGCACGTATTATCTCTATCCTGAACTGGATTATTCATCGCGGCACATACTGGATGGTGACCGACACTGGTTGGCTGCCCTGCTGGGTGAACAGGAGGTTAATATGAAACTGTCGCCCAAGAAACGGATTGCCTGGCAGTGGCTATTCAATACGCAGAATGCAGATTTCCCCAAAAGTGCAAAAGCCGAACATCCTGCTCCACCAGCTGTAGCCGAAGGCATGGCTATTTTTTACTGGTTTACAGGCGCTTACGGTGTGCTGTTCTGGGACGACCACAACGAGCTGGTTCCTGATCAGCCCGCTCCTGCCGACCCAAACCAGCAAGGTACTGGCAACGACCGGCACTATGCCTGTTACGAACACTATATTCATGGTCTCTGGCGACTGTTCAAACACCATAGTGATCTGTTCAACGGCAAAGAAACGTACCTGAACGAATCGACCGAATGCTCGTATGATGGCGGAAAAACGTGGTATAAGTACAACGCCAACCAGATCAAAACCCGCGATCTACCCTTTGTACGCGCCATTGTGAGTGGCAATCAGATTCTGGTAGCCGCCACAAAAGCCTATGCCCGACCGACCGATACGAATCAGGTGATGCTTCGGTACGTGCAGAATGGCTACAGTTTCTACACGACCATTCGACTAAAGGGAGATGAAATTTACCTGGGCCGGGCTACCATGAAACCGGCGCGTGTTCGCTAATGACCTGATATTCCCACCTTAACCACCGTTCTATGTATTTTACACTTTTACTTATATCCTTTATTGCTGCCACGCTTAGCCTGTTTCGGAGGCACGAAACGCGTAATGGTCCCTATACGGCTATCCGGTTGGCCTTTATTCAAAGCCTGATTCTTCATGGACTATTCATTTTTGTTTACAATGAAATTTTTTCCGCACTTAACCTGATTACACCGCTTACTGCCCGCCTTTACTGGTTCTTTGTCGCACTGGTCGTGATTGGCTGGCTCAGCCGCTCGTTGGGGGCTAAGTCGAGTTGGCAACAGTTGCGGCATCAGTTAGGGAGCCTCGTACGTGTACGCACACTGGATGGGCGAAGTCGATTTTTGCTGTACATAGGACTTGTTCTGATCATTATTCCACTGCTGATTCTGGCCGTATATACTCCCCTAACAATTACGATTCGCACCAGTATCACCTGACCCGAATCCTGTGCTGGCTGAATGACCAAAACCTGGATCATTTTCCTACCATGCATATTCAGCAGTTGTATCATAATGTGTTTGCGGAATATCTGGTGTTGCATACGTTTCTGCTTACGGGCTCCGATCAACTGGCCAACATCATTCAATTTGGGGCTATGCTCGGCGCTGTAACAGGCGTTAGTTTATTGGCCAAACGCCTTGGCTTAACGTACCGCGGTCAGTTGCTGGCCGGTATCCTGATGGCCTGTCTGCCCATTGGTTTATTTGAAAGCACAACGACTCAGAACGATTACGTAGCGTGTTTCTTTTTCATCTGCTTTGTGTTGTTCGGGTACTGGTTTCTCAGCACTTCTGAACGCACTACGCTAGTGTGGGGTCTTTTATCACTGGTGTTCGGCAGCTTTACCAAGTATCCGATCCTTTTCTTCTCGCTGCCGTTTGTTATCTATCTGGCCGTTCAGATTCTGCGCCAGAAAGGATTTCAGTTTGGCCTGATAACGCTGGCAGGCGCTACGTTACTTTTTGCTCTGGTATTCTCGCCATTTTTTGCCCGGAATTATGCGGTTTTCGGCTCCATTATGAGCCCAAAGGAAACATCCAGACTCAGTGCGGAAAAACTGCCGGTCGATAAATACTCGATAGCCTATTCCCTGTCAGGGCTGATAAAAAACGCGGGGCTCCATATTGGCGCCCCTTATTTACCTTACAACCGTCAGGCCGATTCGGTTGTGGTGGGCATGCATCGGTTGTTGGGGGTTTCGGTGACTGACCCCGCTACCAGCCGGGACCAGTTTTCGGTACGGTTTTCCATGCAGGAAGACATGGCCCCAAACACGGTTCATTTCTTTTTGCTGCTTTTTGCCGTTGTCATTCTATTTACCCGACGCGGCCACTCGTCGGTCAAATTGCTTTTTGCCCTGGGGCTGGCGGGGCTGGTTCTCTATGCCAGCATCTTCAAATTTCAGTTGTTCAATACGCGGGTGCATATGCCATTTTTTGCCATTGGCTGCGTCGTTACGGCTTATGTGTGGCAGGGGATTCTAAAGTGGAGCGGTTTTTATCTGGCACTGGCTTTATACCTGCTCTCAACGCTGGTCGTTCTGGGCAATCCGAGTAAAATGGTCGTGCCCATTCGGTACGTAGCCCAGCGTGCACTGGCGCATGTACCCCGTTATCTTTGCTTTTCAACAGCCGATGAGCAGCGTAAATTTTATCAGGCAGTAGGGCATTATTACGAGTACGTCCCTACTCCTTACTGTCTGTCGTTACGTCAGTCGTATGGCTACAGCGACCGGGCAGCTATTTTCCACAAACTCGATTCAATCGATTACTTTCGGCACGACAAGGAAGAGAGTGTTCTTTTTGAGAGCCGTACCCAGGCTTACTTCGCCAATCACCCGTATCATTACGCCGATTATGCTCCGTTGCTCACCCATGTTGGTCCTGATGTTCAGAATATTGCGTACATGCCGATCTCTGATTCTGGGTTTTATCATTTCTGGAGCGCTTTAAATCAGCAAACCGACCATCCTGTGAAGATGGGTTATATCCGTTATTTCCGGGAGTACGCAACCATGCCAAACGCCCAGCGACCATTCTGTTATAACTATATTCTGTCGGATGACCTTAGCCTGGTGCGTTTGATTATAAATGACAAAGACATTGCTGATATACATACATCGGGGAAACTAACATTGGTACATCTTAAGCAGTCTTCCTGCCAAACTTATCTATTCTGACCTTTTAATCAGGCTAATGGATTAACTAGTAACGGATTTAGATATATTTGATGATAATACGAAAACCTATGTACGCCACCTATACATCGGTCATCATTCCCTGTTATAACGAGCAAGAAGTTATTCGTGAGTCTTATCGACGATTAACTCAGGTCATGCAAGCTCATTTTCAGTCTTATGAGCTTCTTTTTATCAATGATGGCAGTCAGGATAAAACGCTTCCTATTCTACAGGAACTGGCCGAGTATGACCCTCAGGTAAAGATCCTTTCCTTTTCGCGTAATTTCGGACATCAGCCTGCCGTTTCGGCGGGCCTTTCCCAATGTTCGGGCGAAGTGGCTGTCATTATCGATGCCGATTTGCAGGACCCGCCCGAACTGATTCCGGATATGGTTGCGCTCTATCTTGAAAATGCCTGCAACGTAGTTTATGCCGTTCGGAAAAGTCGCCAGGGCGAAACACCATTTAAGAAATTCACCGCCAAGTTATTTTACCGGACTATCAATTACCTATCGGAAGTACCGCTCCCACTCGATACGGGTGATTTTCGACTGATTGATCGCAAAGTGATTGATGCATTCAACCAGCTTCCGGAACGGAACAAATACATCCGTGGCCTTATCAGCTGGGTGGGTTTTCGGCAGGAACCAATTCTGTACGAACGTAGCGAACGATTTGCGGGTGAAACGAAATACCCGCTTCGGAAAATGCTGCATTTTGCCCGAACGAGCCTGCTCTACTTCAGTAATAAGCCTTTACGTATTGCGTCGTCATTAGGGATTGCCGCCGTACTGGTTGGTTTGTTACTGTCTTTATGGGTTTTCTACGTAATGATTTTTAAACCCGACGAGCTGGTACATGGCTGGTCGTCCACGCTGATTATTGTGGTCTTTTTCGGAGGTGTACAGATGATGACCATCGGCATCTTAGGCGAATACCTGAGCAGTATCTTCAACGAAATCAAGGGCCGGCCCGAGTTTATTATTGATAAAACGATCAATTTAGTGTCAAAATCATCTTCGATGGCGGAAACGCCTGAATCGCAAAAACACCTCGTTTCTGCGAAGTCTAAACCATCGTCAGTACTTACTAATTCATGAATCTTGGGATTGAAATTGGCGGAACGAAGCTTCAATTGGTCACAAATAACCAAACCGGCCAGATTACCCAGCGATTCCGATATACCGTTGACCCAACTCAGGGAGCCGATGGTATTTTAACGCAGATTGCGGCCACGATTCAGCAACTCCCCGATCTACCGAAGTCAATTGGCGTCGGATTTGGCGGCCCCGTAGACTGGCAAACCGGACGTATCGCAGCCTCCCACCAGATTGGCGGCTGGGCCGGTTTTCAGTTGGGCGACTGGTTGCGCAATCAGATACCCGGTACGTTCGTACGTGTGGAGAACGATGCGAATGTCGCTGCGCTGGGCGAAGCTACCCAAGGAGTCGCTACAGGTTTTCAGAGAGTATTTTACGTAACACTGGGCAGTGGTGTGGGAGGTGGTATGGTCATAAACCGCCAGCTTTATCACGGTGCTATGCCGGGCGAAGCCGAAATTGGGCATTTGTGGCTCGTTCCGCCCAGCGATTCTTCGCCAGGGCAGACAATTGAACAAACCATATCGGGATGGGCAGTCGATCAGCAGATTAGAGAGTTGCTTCCACAGCTTCCGGCTGATTCTCCGTTGAAACGTGCCGTGCAGCAGGCCGATAACGAACAACCCCAAAAGATCGGTGGACAAGCCCGTTTCCTGCATCCTGCCTATGAAGCAGGCGATCCAGTTGCTCGTATGCTGATCGAGCAGATTGGCTCGGTGCTGGCTTTAGGTCTTTCGCATGTCGTCCACTTGTTTCACCCCGACGCCATTGTCTTGGGGGTGGGCTCTCCCTGATTGGCGAACCTTTACGAGCCGCTGTCCGCCAGGCCTTACCCCGCTTTGTTATGAAAACCTTTCACCCCGCTCCGATTGTACTGCTGGCCAAACTCGGCGAAGATGCCGTACCTATTGGCGCATTAGAATTAATGAATAATGTGCATTGAATAATGAACTAATACGTAACACAAGCCTCAACCTGTCATTCTCCAGAAGACTTTGTACAACAACACCATGAATCAAGCCTATTTTCAAGCGTACCTCGACCGACAAAAAGCCGCTTATGATGCCATTCCAGTTGATCGGGTCGAGCAGTTGATTAACCTGATCAAAAAATGCTGGGAGGATGACCGGCAACTGTTTGCATTCGGCAATGGCGGAAGTGCTTCCAACGTATCACACTTCATTACCGATCTTGGAAAAAGTGCATCGGATAAAATGGGCAAACGCTTTCGGTGCCTGTCGCTCAATGAGAACGTATCGTGGATTACCGCACTCGGCAACGATTATGCCTATGAAGACGTTTACTTGCGGCAGCTTCAGAACTACGCCCGGCCGGGTGATCTGGTGCTGACACTCAGCGTTAGCGGGAATTCGCCCAACGTAGTGAAAGCTGTGGAATGGGCGAACGATAATGGACTAACGACTATAGCCCTTGTGGGTGGCAAACGTGGCAAACTCGCGGATATAGCACACGAATCGATTGTCATTCAGGATGAACATTATGGCCGGGTAGAAGATGCCCAGATGACCATATGCCATATGCTGTGTTATGGATTTATAGAAAGTTAGAAAGCAGGATAAGGGAACAGGGAGAATGGAGAAGGAATTAGTTTTCAATATACCTTCTCCATTCTCCCTGTTCCCTTATCCCCCAATCAAGAATACCGATCATTGCGCCAGGGGTAGGCCGTATTGGAATAGCCGCGCTCTTCCCAGAAACCGAGTTGATTTTTATCCAGAAATTCAATCCGCTTGATCCATTTCGACCCTTTCCAGGCGTAGAGCTGGGGTGTAATCATTCGTAAGGGACCGCCATGTTCGCGGGCTAATGGCTGACCGTCCGCCGTATGCACCAGCAGTACGTCGGGTTTGAGCGCTTCTTCCAGCGACAGATTTGTTGAGTACCCATCGTACCCGTAGCACATCACATGCGTAGCTGAACTTTTGGGATCGACCAAAGCGGCCAGGTCCATAAAACGAACGCCTACCCAGGGTATATCCAGCCGCGACCAGGTTGTTACGCAGTGAAAATCGCTCGTATCTTCTACCTGCGGCAGCGCCATCAGGTCTTCCCATTTAAGACGTAGTGGGTGATTCACTTCGCCGTCGATATTGAGCTGCCATTTATCGAGCGGAATAGCTGGTTGATAGCCTAAATCCAGCACAGGCCATTTCGACGTAACGGTCTGCCCAACCGGTACGATGGGCATTCCATGACGATTTTGCGGGCCGGAGCCACGTGGTTTTTCATCTGTCATCGAAGGCGTCTGCGCCATTTTTCCTCAAACCGCCGTTTGAGTTTCATGCGGGCTTCGACAATTCTATCGGTCTTTTCGTTTGTATCCATGGTGTAATAAGTGATATCCAATCGAAAAAGTTACGATGCGTAAAACAACCTAATTTCTCCCCAAGCTATGCCACGCGTACGTAGCTTCCCAGCAGTTTTACTTCGGCTGAATGGTGTTTTAGAATTTCCTGCAAATCGGGGTCGCTGGAGTGGCCTTCGCATTCGAGCAAAAACCAATAGCGAAAAGTAGCCCCTTCCCGTAACGGCCGACTTTCAATTTTTGTCAGGTTAATTTGTCGGGCGTTAAATTCCTGAAGGAATTCCGCCAGTACCCCCGGCGATTCCGTATTGGGCAACCGGGCAATGAGCGTCGTTTTGTCGTGGCCGCTGGGCTGATTGACAAAATCTTTCGCCAGTATTAGAAAACGAGTCCGGTTCAGATCACTGTCTTCAATGTTATCGAACAATACCGGCACATCGAACAATTTGGCTGCAATATTTGAACACACAGCTGCCGTATTGGGGTCCTGCGCGGCCATTTTCGCTGCTTTCGACGTTGATTCGACCGGAACCAGCTCGGCTTTTAAGCCATCGAACGAGTCGTTCAGAAATTTACTGCACTGCCGAAACGCAATATCCTTCGAGTAAATGTGCGTAATATCAGCCAGGTTCTCGGCCTTTGTTGCAAACGTAAAATGAACTGGGATCTGTGCTTCGGCGGCAATCATCAGGTCTTTTTCGAGCAATAAGTCAATTGCCTCGCTAACGACGCCTTCCTGATTGTTCTCTATCGGTACAACCCCAAATCGAACCCGCCCCGTCTCGACACTTTCGAATACCGAGCGGATTGTGGGTAAAGCGACATAAGCACTCATAGCGCCAAAGCGGCTTTCGGCAGCCTGATGCGTAAAACTTCCTTCCGGCCCAAGAAAAGCGACCCGCTCAGGAAGTTCGAGATTACGCGATACGGCAAATATTTCCAGAAATATAGCTTCAATAGCCGGTCGGTTCAGCAGGCCGTTGTTCTGCTCATTCAATCGGTCCAGAATCTGTTTTTCGCGTTCGGGTCGGTAAATGACCGTATTGGTCGAGCGTTTAAATTCACCCACCCGGCGCACCAGTTCCATTCGCTGATTTAGCAAGGTCAGCAGTTGGTCATCGAGCGCGTCAATGTCGTTACGTAGGGATTCAAGAGTTACAGTCACTATGGAGGCTATTAAATAAAAAAAAGCAATTTATTACTTACGGCAAAAATAACGGTTCTGATCACCCTACGCGCTTATTAAGCGTTTTTTATAGCACTGGCATCCAATATTTTACAGAAGGGTGTTTCGCACCGAATCAAACATCTGGCAAAGCACTCACGTTAGAATTACAGATCAGTGCGGTTGCTCCGTTACAAACGACCTGATAAATAAGTACAACAAACCCCAATCAACGTATGAAAAAATCGATGATTCTGAGCGACTCATTGAAGGTATTGATCGCTCTATTTCTCTTCTCGGCAACCCTTTTTATAGGTTGCCAGCAAAGTGACCCCGACCCTCAGACGCCCGGAACCGGCACAACTCCCCCAGGGTCATCCACTACAACACCCGGCTCGTCGACAACCGCTACTACGCCGGGTTCATCCACTACGGCCACAACGCCTGGCTCGTCGACAACAGCCACTACACCGGTTGTAGTCTCAGTACCAGATTATCTCAAATCGGCAAGCAATTTAACTATGTTATCAGCCGCAGTACAACGGGCTGGCCTGGCTACGAGTCTGGGACAAGGCACACTGACGGTTTTTGCGCCAACGGATGACGCATTCCGCGCGGCTGGCTATGCCGATGTCAATGCTGTTAATGCTGCCCAGCCAGCCGACCTGCAACGGCTTATTCAATACCATGTGCTGGCTTCGCGAATTGATGCCTCTGCCTTCCCTACGGCGGTGAACACTACGTATCAAACGCTACTCGCCGATGGGCAGGTTTCTGTCTTTAAAACTACTGACGGACTGATTATGGTCGATAAAGCGAAAGTGACCAAAAGTAATATTCCCGCTACGAATGGTGTTATTCACCTAATCGATCAGGTCCTGGTTGCCCCTACGGTTAGTATTGTTGATCGAGTGAAAGCATCGGATGTGAAAGACCTGTCTCTCTTCATGGCCGCTGTTGCCCGAGCCGGTGTTCAGAACACATTAACAGCCAATACCAAAGATGGAATTACGGTGTTTGCTCCTAATGATGCAGCGTTCAAAGCCGCTGGTTATGCTGATGCAGCGGCAATTCAGGCAGCTGACCCCAAAGTATTGGCTAATCTGCTGACCTACCATGTGCTGAACTACCGCGCTTTCTCACGAACGTTCCAAAACGGCGCTGACATTAAAACAGCGCAGGGAGGCACGCTTCACTTCAACGTTTCTGGAGATAATGTGACCATTGTGGGTAAAGGAAATGGCACAAATGCCGCCAATATCACACAAGCCGACTTGGTTAGTACGAACGGTATTATCCATGTTATCGACCGAGTGCTGTTACCTCAATAGTTTCTATTCAATACGGAGCGACAAAAAAAGTGGGCCGATGGAAAATCCATCGGCCCACTTTTTTGTCGCTCCAGTGCGTTTGTTACACTAAAGCAGCTTCTTCTACATCTTTCTCGACACGTAGGTTATCAATGATAAACCGCTGACGGTCGGGTGTATTTTTGCCCATATAATAGCTGAGCAATTTTGAAACCGACGTTTCTTTTTCCATGATAACGGGCTCCAGGCGCATATTTTCGCCGATAAACAAACCAAATTCGTCCGGTGAAATCTCGCCTAGCCCTTTGAATCGGGTAATTTCAACTTTTTTACCAGCTTTTATCAGTTTATCAATCGCTCTTTGCTTTTCTTCGTCGGAATAACAGTACGTTGTTTCCTTGTGGTTTTTTGGATTACGTATCCGGAATAATGGCGTTTCAAGAATATACAGGTGTCCATTCCGAACCAGGTCCGGGAAAAATTGCAGGAAGAACGTCAGCATCAGCAGCCGAATGTGCATCCCATCCACATCGGCGTCGGTCGCAATTACAATTCGGTTGTAACGTAACCCCTCCAGCCCGTCTTCAATATCCAGCGCGTGTTGCAGCAGGTTAAACTCTTCGTTCTCGTAAACCACCTTTTTGGTCAGGCCAAAGCAGTTGAGCGGCTTACCGCGCAGGCTGAACACCGCCTGCAACTGAACATTACGTGATTTTGTGATCGAGCCGCTGGCCGAATCCCCCTCCGTAATAAACAACGTAGACTGATACCGGTCTTCAGCTTTCAGGTCGGTCAGGTGGTTGCGGCAGTCACGCAGTTTTTTGTTGTGCAGACTAGCCTTTTTTGCCCGGTCGTTGGCCAGTTTTTTAATACCGGCAAGTTCCTTACGTTCCCGCTCCGACTGTTCAATCCGTTTTTTCAGTGCGTCACGAACAGCCCCATTTATGTGCAGGAAATTATCTAAACGCTCTTTAACAAAATCGAGGACAAACGATCGAACGGTCTGGCTGTCGGAATTGGGCGACATATTAATCGAACCAAGCTTCGTTTTGGTCTGCGATTCAAACACGGGTTCCTGAACCCGGATGCTGATAGCCGCAATGATCGACCCCCGAATGTCAGCCGGATCATAATCTTTCCCAAAATGTTCGCGAACCGTCTTAACTACTGCCTCCCGTAAGGCTGCCAGATGAGTTCCACCCTGTGTCGTGTATTGCCCATTCACAAACGAATAATATTCTTCACCGTACTGATTACCGTGGGTCATGGCAATCTCCAGATCATTCCCTTTTAAATGGATGATCGGGTAACGTAGGGAATCTTCGTCTTTTTTGGTTTTATCACGCAGTAAATCCAGCAGTCCGTTCTGAGAAAGGTATTTCTGTTTGTTGAACGAGATGGTGAGCCCCGCATTCAGGTAGCAGTAATTCCAGATCATATTCTCCAGAAACTGCGGTATAAAATGAAAATGCTTGAACACCGTATCATCGGGTTCAAAGCAGATCAGAGTTCCATTACGTTCGTTGGTTATATCTTCTCCCTGATGCTTGAGTATGCCCCGCTCGAATTCGGCCCAGACGGTACGTCCATCGCGGAATGACTGAACCCGGAAGTACGTAGAGAGCGCATTGACGGCCTTCGTACCGACTCCGTTCAACCCAACTGATTTCTGAAAGGCGCCCGAGTCGTATTTGCCGCCCGTATTGATTTTAGACACTACTTCAACAACCTTACCGAGTGGAATGCCCCGGCCAAAGTCGCGAACCTCCACCCGATGGTCCGTCACACGTACGTCGATGGTTTTGCCATGGCCCATTACGTGTTCGTCAATGCAGTTGTCGATTGTTTCTTTAATCAGAACATAAATACCATCATCGGCAGCGGAGCCGTCGCCGAGCTTGCCGATATACATGCCCGGTCTGAGACGAATGTGCTCACGCCAATCGAGTGAGCGAATGCTATCTTCGTTGTACTGAACAGATTGATTAGGTAATTCTACCATACTAAATTGTAAGCAAATAATCAAAAAACGACGGTGTTATCGAACAGCCGCCAGAAATAAACATCGGAAAAATCATACCAGGCTTCATCAGCGGGGGAAAACCTCCGATAGATCAAAAAAGTGTTTAAAATCCAGCAAAAGTTCACTTACTTTGCCAACTGAACTGTACTGTGTACTATACAGGCTGATAAATCGTTAGATACAGAGCTTAGACTTTATAATGCCCCGACCCGTTCGACATCTTAAAAATATGCAAAATCTGCCAATTATTCACATCCAACGGCTAAAATTTTTTCTTTTTTCTTTATTTTTTTCCCAACGAAGGTTCCATATACGTTTTACTCTTTTGTTGCTGGCTGTAGCCGGGTCAGCTGTTCGGGGTCAGGTGATTCAATCCCCAGGTACTGGCGCAACGACATCACCCAGCAGTAGTGTCCCCACCACAACGGGAAACAGCCGGGCAACGGCTACACCTACCACTCAAAACCCCGCCGGAAGAGGCACGGCCTTACCGCAGGGAACCAACGCCAACAACCTGCCCGCCAATATTCAGCAGCAGATTCAGCAACGGGCCGGACAGGCCGCCGGGCAACCCGCTGGTACGTCGGGCCGGGAAAATTCGCAACTGCCGGGTCAGTCTAATCCCAACGCAGCGGATGCTGCCAATCCCAACGATCCTAACCAGCCGACAGATCCCAATGCCGTTGAAACCACCGCCAAAAGCGAAGAGGAGCGTGTCAGGGAAGAAGGCCGGAGAAAAGTATTTGGCTACGCCTTATTCAATGATCCGACCATGGCCAAAACGTTTCAGCCAAACCTCAACGTAGCAACACCCCGAAATTATATTATCGGCCCCGGCGATGAGCTGAACATTCACTTGTTTGGCTATACAGAAGCTAATTTTACCCAGAAAGTATCCCCAGAAGGATACGTGTACATTGCCGGAGGTACAGGTATCGGGCCCGTACAGCTGTCAGGTCTATCGATTGAGCAGGCGAAAGCACGTTTGGTTGGTCGCATGGCGGCAAAATTTGCTGGTTTACGAAATTCACAATACGGACCACAGAATACCTATCTGGAACTTTCACTGGGCGAAATTCGCAGTATCCGGGTAACGGTGACAGGTGAAGCTATGCGTCCGGGAACGTACACCCTTTCGTCCTTGTCGACGGCTATGAATGCCATTTATCAGGCAGGTGGCCCAAACGATATTGGCTCCTATCGCAAGGTGCTGCTCATTCGTAACAGCCGGGTAGTCGCCACGCTCGATCTGTACGATTATCTGCTGAATGGTATCCAGCGTAACGACCTTCGGTTGCAGGATAACGACAACATTCGCTTCACTACGTTTCTTGAGCGGGTTGAAGTTGCCGGAACAGTCAAGCGGAATAATATTTTCGAAATGCTCGCCGGCGAAACGCTTGATCGGCTTTTATTCTACGCAGGTGACTTTGCCGCGAATGCCTACAAAAGCAGGCTGAAAGTACGTCGGGTAACGGATCGCGAACTTAAGGTGATCGACGTTACAGCTCCTGAATTCAAGACGTTTGTTATGCAGGATGGCGACCTGGTTACGGTTGAAGCGATTCTGGATCGGTTTGAAAACAAGATCACCATTGAAGGGGCTGTTTACCGGCCCGGAGAATACTCTCTGGACAATAACAAAACCCTGAAAAAACTTATAACGACCGCAGAAGGCTTGAAAGGAGACGCTTTTACGGGGCGTGTTACGATTGTTCGGACCCGCGAAGATCTGGCCATTGAAAGTATCGCCGTCAATCTGGATAACATTCTGGCGGGTACCGAAGCTGATATCCCCCTTCAGCGGGAAGATCAGGTAATTATTACCTCGCGTTTCGATTTAGCCGAACCGGCCAGTGTTTCGGTGAAGGGCGAAGTTAATAAGCCGCTGGAAGTCATTCCGTATATGGCGAACATGACCCTCAATGATGCGCTGTTACGGTCAGGGGGGCTAAAAGAATCGGCAGCGGCTTCTCAGGTTGAAGTGGTACGTCGAAAGAGAGATGCCGATCCAACATCCAGAACCGCGCAGATTGCCGAGGTATTCCATTTCAACGTTGATCGGGATTTATCGCTACGTGTCGACGACAATAAATTTTTACTGGCTCCTTTTGATGAGATCACGGTACGTCGGTCGCCAAACTATCTGGTTCAGACATTCGCTGGCATCGAAGGCGAAGTGATGATACCCGGCTTGTACCCGATCAAATCTAAAGACCAGAAAGTTTCGGACCTGATAAAAATGGCGGGTGGTCTTTCTCCTTTTGCGTATGTAGAAGGTGCAACCCTGCTTCGGGCCGTCACCCTGAGCGAAGATGAGCTGTTGAGAAAGAAAGCGGTGATTGACGAAGTAGCCGATAATACGGGGAAAACAATTGTGGAAGCGGAGGTGGTAACGCCCAACAAACTGGAATCGATCGATATCAATCTAAAGAAAATCATGGAGCGTCCGGGTTCTGCCGAAGATATTCTGGTACAGGAAAATGATATTCTCCGGATTCCGAAACTACTGGAAACAGTCCGTATTCAGGGAGAGGTTCAATTACCCAAAACGGTCAAATACCGCACTGGGCAAAACTTTCAGGATTACATAGGCGAAGCGGGAGGCTTTACGACTAAATCGCAACGTCGGCGGGCCTTTGTGGTATACGCTAATGGGTCTGTAGACCGCACCCGTAAATTTATGTTCTTCAACGTTTATCCACGTGTGGAACCCGGCGCAGAAGTCATTGTTCCAAGACGGGCTACGAATCCATTAACGGCTCAGCAGATTCTATCATCGACGGTTGGTATTGCCAGTTCCTTGCTGACGCTCATCACGACGATCATCTTAATTACCCGCGTTAAATAACAGTCATTGATATGGCTCCCCAGAACTTAACCGAAACGAAACCTGCGAATCACCTGGTTGCGGCTCAACCCCTGCCACCTGATCAGATTTCGCCCAAATCCGTTCTTCTTCGCATTTTTCAGCTGAAGAACGTAGCCCGACGTAATTGGAAAATCCTGCTTGTGCTGGTTCTTCTTGGCGGAATTATTGGGTTTGTGTATGATATGACTCATAAAAAGCCCCCCATCTATAACGCGTCCATCCTGTTTAATCTGGGTGGAGGCTCAGGAGGTGGGGGCGGCCTGGGTGACCTCGGTCAGCTGGCCGGTGCTTTTGGCTTTGGTGGCGGTGCTCCGGATGCCAATATTTTTGTCGGCGACAATTTTCTTATTTATGCTACGTCCCGGCCTGTCATTGAAAAAACGCTGATGCAGCACGACACCATCAATGGTAAAGATACTTTGCTGGTCAACTACTACATCCGGCACAGTGGTATACGGGATAAAGAATGGAAGGATAATGAACCCATGCGATCCTTTTATTTCCAGCGAGCTAAAACGCCGGCTGAATACACCAAGAAGGAACAGCTGGCGATGTCAGACATTTACAGCCGAATTGTAACAGAAGTTGCGCTGAAACAACCCGAACGCAAATCATCCTTTATCGAAATAGGCGGGTTTATGGAGGATGAGCGGCTGACCGCTACGTTTATTGAAAAACACCTGCAAACCATTGAACAGGACTACCAGCGCAAGCAGACTAAAAAGACGCGGGAAATGTATGATCTGCTGGTAAAACGTGTTGATTCGCTGTCCAGAAAAATGAGCGGTACGGAGAATGCGCTGGCGAAATACATGGATCAGAATCAGCAAATGGTGGTTGCTCAGGCCCGTATCAAGGAAAGTACGCTTAGTCGTAATTCATCGTATCTGACAGGACTGTATTATCAGGCATTGCAGAGCGCCGACAATATGCGTTTATCGCTGATCCGCGAGACCCCCTGTTTACCATCATCAAACCCGTTTATTACCCCCTCTACAAAGAAGTGAAAGCAACCGTTGGTATGCAGGCCGGTATTGCGCTTGGTTTGATTTTGGCGATTGTTGTTATTTTCCTACGGGAAACCTACCGATCGATAATGAAAGGGGCTTAACGTAGTGACGGTATATGGTATACGTACCGTATGCGCCGGACTTCTTAGATCATCCATCAAACTACACTTAATACTTGGTTTTGAAAACACATGAAGTAATTATACAGCCTGGCCGATCTGAGCGACATTACTGGCGAGATTTGTGGCGCAACCGTGAATTGTTGTACATACTTTCCATGCGCGACATCTCGGTACGGTATAAACAGACAGTGCTTGGTACAGCCTGGGGACTTATTCGCCCACTGATCACCATGCTGATTATGGTGGTCGTTTTCAGCAAAATTGCCAAATTACCCACCGACCCCGGCGTTCCCTATCCGCTGATGGTACTGGGCGGCATTACTGTCTGGACGTTTTTCTCGACAGCCTTTACCCAGATCAGCAACAGCGTGACCATGAACTCCAACCTGGTTACGAAGGTGTATTTCCCCCGGCTTATTATGCCGATCAGCGCGATTGCCATCAGCTTCGTCGATTTCCTGGTTTCGCTAGGTTTATTTGTCCTATTGGCTATCTGGTACCGGTTTATGCCTGACTGGCATTTACTGTTTCTACCGATGTTTGTTTTGCTGGCCGTACTGGCCGCGTTTGCTTTTGGGTTATTTTTTGCGGTTATTAATGTTCGGTTTCGCGATGTTGGTCAGCTGATTCCCTTTCTGGTACAGGTTGGTTTTTACGCCTGTCCCATCGCATATAGCAGCCGACTGGTCAACGACAAATCCTGGTATTCATTATATACGCTTAACCCACTAGTGGGTATAATTGATGGCTTCCGCTGGTCTTTACTCGGCGGAAAAGCCTTTTTTAACCCCGATAGCTTGGTAACGGCCATACTCATCGTCGTCGCTTGCTTAGGTCTGTCGGTTTACTTCTTCCGAAAGCGGGAGAATACGTTTGTTGATGATATTTAACTTGGTGATTAGCCATTGGTCAGTAGAGGCTGGCGAATTGTATGGTTAAATTTCTAACCACTACTGACCAATGACTAATCACTAATGACTCTTACTATGTCTGTCATTACTGTCGAGAATATAAGCAAACAATACATCATTGACCACCAAAAAGGTAAGGGCGGCACCACACTCCGTGATGTAATTTCAGAAAACTTCCGGTCGCTGTTTGGCGGTAAAAAAGAAACCACTGGTCTTACGCATGAGGAGTTCTGGGCCTTACGCGATGTAAGCTTTTCCATTGAACAGGGCGACCGGGTCGGCATTGTCGGACATAATGGTGCGGGCAAATCGACCATGCTCAAAATTCTGAGCAAAATTATCGAACCGACGACAGGCACCGTACGAATTCGGGGGCGAGTGGCCAGTTTGCTGGAAGTAGGGACGGGTTTTCATCCAGAACTGACAGGTCGTGAGAACATATACCTAAATGGGTCACTGTTGGGCATGACACGTAGCGAAATTCGGAAACAGTTCGATGCCATTGTCGCGTTTGCGGGTGTTGAGAAATTTCTGGACACACCCGTTAAACGCTACTCGTCGGGGATGTATGTCCGGCTGGGCTTTGCCATTTCGGCGCACCTCGATCCGGAAATCATGATTGTGGATGAAGTACTGGCCGTAGGTGATGCTGAATTTCAGAAAAAGAGCCTTGGTAAAATGCGGGATAATTCGGCCAGCGGACGGACGATCATTTTCGTCAGCCACAACCTGACGGCTGTACAGGCGCTCTGTAACAAGACCTTGTATTTTGAAAAAGGCCAACTGATCGAGCAGGGGGAAACCAATCAGGTGATTGCCTCTTACCTGAGCAAAGTATCAAAAACGCGCCTGACACGCCACTGGGAAACACCGGAGGAAGCGCCGGGCAATAATCTGGTACGTATCCGTCGTTTCGAACTGATTCCCGAGTATCAGGATCAACTGACCCATATCGACGTTCGGACGCCGATGAAGGTACGTTTTGAGTTCTGGAATTTGATGGATCGGGCCAACCTGAACCTGAGTCTGCACCTGAATTCACTGACGGGCGAATGTATCTTCAATATTGGTACACAATCGCAGCCGTGCGGCAAAGGGCTCTTTTCGGGCGAATGTGTTATTCCTGGGTATTTTCTGAACGATGGCTCTTATACCATATCCATTATGGTTGTAAAAGACACCGTTACGCCAATTTATATTATGGAGGAAGGGCTTACCTTTGATGTAGAAGACTACCGCGAAGGCATTGCCTGGTATGGAAAATGGCCAGGCTTTGTACGGCCGCAGTTCCCTTTCCAAATGAATATGCTGGAACCCGTAGTCAGTGAATAGCAGTTGCCGCTGGTGAATCAATAGCACATTCCATCGGTAGTAACTGATTGCTAACCCCTAACACGAATTGACTTCCGACTGACTAATGATCAACGTCACCAAATCATACCTGCCCGACCTCGACGAGTACACGAATTACCTGAAAGAAATCTGGAAAACGGTACACCTGACCAACGATGGCCCGCTCCTGCGTGAGTTAGAAACACAGCTGAAAGAAATTCTGGGGGTTAAGCACCTGAAATTCTGCACAAATGGTACCATCGTTTTACAAATGGCCCTGAAGGCACTGGACATTACAAAAGAAGTCATTACTACCCCTTCTCGTATGTTGCGACTACGGATGCGATACTGTGGGAAGGCTGTACACCGATCTTTGCCGATATCCGCCCCGACGATTTTAACATCGATCCGGCCAAAATAGAGCCGCTGATCACCGAAAATACACAGGCGATTATGGCTACGCACGTATATGGAAACGCCTGCCAGATCGAACAGATTCAGGCCATTGCGGAGAAATATAACCTGAAAGTGATTTATGACGCAGCTCACACCTTTGGTGCTACGTACAAAGACCGCTCGATATTGAGCTACGGTGACCTGAGTACGTGTAGCTTCCATGCAACGAAGGTTTTCCATACGGTGGAAGGTGGCTGCATCGTAACGGATGATGATGAGCTTGCCAAGAAACTGCATTTCTACCGTTCCTTCGGGCATCGGAACGACGACTATTTTAGCATCGGCATAAACGCCAAAAACTCAGAGTTTCATGCCGCTATGGGCTTGTGCGTGCTCCCCAAAGTACCGGAGCTGATTGCTGCCCGCAAACGGGTGTTTGGCTATTACAAAGCCCGGCTTGATTTCAGTAAAATCACACGACCCACCCTTGCTGCTGACGTAGTGTATAATTACGCCTACTATCCCATTGTTCTGGATTCGGAAGAGGCTCTGTTGCGGGTGATGGAAGCCTTAAAAGCACAGGATATTATGCCCCGACGGTATTTTTATCCGTCTCTCAACACGCTCCCGTTTGCCATTGCTTCGGGAGCTGGTAAAGCGCAGCCCTGTCCTATTTCTGAAGACATTGCTCAACGTGTGCTGTGTTTGCCACTCTATCCGGATCTGACGGAAGCCGAAGTCGATCAGATTTCCGGTATTGTCAATGAGACCGTTGCTGTTGTCAGCGAAGACGCCTAGGTTTTACCTCTGAATAGCGATCTCAATTCCTGCTGTTCACCCATACAACTGTTTTGATTCGCCCCCGTCGACACGGTAGCGTATTTTGTTATGACTATTCTGTATCTACTGGCACTCTTTCTATTTATTGGTTATGTTGGGCGACTGGCTACTTTTTGTTGCCGACGCTCACTGACAGAGTGGTGGTTAACATCGTTTTTGCTCGGCGTAAGTAGTGTTATTCTAACCGGATTCATCCTGTCAGCTCTCTACCAGACAGCGAACACGCCTGTTTGGGCAATTTCCGTCTTCGTTACGGCCACCCTGCTCAGCCTCATTCTTCGACGTCTTTTACCCACCCAGGACCGATTTTCTGTCAGGCTGCTCATACACGAACGATGGAACGATGGCGGTACGTGGTTTCGCGAGTTGCCAGCTTATCAACGAGTTCTGTTTGCCAGCTTATTCGGTACGTTATTCATCATTGCCATTACGAATCTGCTGCTGGTTTTCTTCACCGTTCCGAATGAATGGGACAGCATGACCGGTCACCTGAATCGGGTAATGCAGTACGTTCAGCGGGGTACAATGCGTCATTTTGGGGGAACAAACTGGAACATGGATACCTATCCGAAGAGTGTCTGTACACTTCAGATTTATTCATTTCTGATGACTGGCCACTTTGAGAATGGATTTAAATTTATCCATCACCTGAGCTACTGGACTGCCCTCATAGCGGTATTTGGTATCGTTCAACGGATTGGCCAGAACCGCTTGTCAGCCAGTTTTTTCTGTGCGCTGGCCTATGCTCTGCTCCCGGATTTCCTGATGCAGTCGATCACTACCGAAACTGATATTGTGCTGACAGCCTACCTGAGCGTACTGCTCTACATGCTGTTCACCTTCAAAAAAACGACCGAAGATGGAAAGCCGGACTATCGGTACCTCTATTTGGCAGGCATGGCGTTTGCCGTAGCGTTTGGGCATAAAATCACGTTTGTGCTTCTACTACCGTCGGTTTTTGTGGTCATGGTGTATACAGTTTTTCTGTCGCCTTCCTGGGCCATTACGTTCGACCGGACGTGGCGGTTGGCCGTCGCCATTGGTATCAGTTTCTGTTTGTGGACCTTACCAACGGGCTATTTGAAAAACATTGAAGTCTTTGGGCATCCGATTGGTCCCCCAACGGCCTTAAAACACCAATCCGTCGAACGGGCGGGGCCATTGAAAAACCTGCTCGAACAGGGTAGCCGAAACGTAGTACGGTATGGGTACGATCACGTCAATCTGGATGGCATTCGTAACCTTCCGGCTGGTGCCAAAATCAACCACATCATGCGCGAGCCGCTGGTGGCTTTAGAAGACAAACTGCATATGCGGCTGGATGAAGAAACCGACTTTTCGATCCAGCCTTTTGCCTTCGACCGGCGATTTGTGTTCTACAATGCTAATCCATACTGGGGCGTTTTCGGCTTTGGTTTAATCTTCCCGCTGCTCTTTCTGGTCCTTATCGGCTACGTTCGTTCAAGAGCGCATGTGTTTCTGGGCATTGCGCTGGTGCTTCATTTTGCGGCACTCTCCTACTCAGCTCCTTACGATCCGTTCAAAGGCCGCTATTTCATCGAAACCGGCTTATTTGGCATTACCTTTCTGGCGCTGCTATTCATCAGTCCACGCGTATCAATTGACGTTCCCGGTCGAACGCTCTGGAAAAGCTACGTAGCGGTTATTACCGTATTAGGCTGTCTGTCAGCGCTGTTGAGCATTTTTCTGAATACCAGAGCATTACCGTTTGCCTGGACAGCGCCCGATGGGCGTTCTTTTCCATCGGCATTTGAATCAGATCGTATTCGACAAATGACGCTGGGCCGACCTGATATTTACGTGCCTTACAAACGCTTCGATGAGCTGGTACCGGAAAACGCTACAGTTGCCTTGGCGACCATCAACGACGACTACGAGTATCCCCTTTACGGCCCCAAACTTTCGCGTCGACTCATCGCCATCAATCCGTTTGAGCAGGGACTGAAGCCCATTCCCAAAGATGCCAATTACCTCTTTTTTGATAAAAGCGTTATGACTCCTAAACCCGGCGATCTTCGACTAGGGACCGATACCACCATGCGAAACGCTGTCATTGTCCCCGGCGAAGATTATTATTTAAGAAAACTACACTAGGTTATGACCATTGCCATCATGCAGCCTTATTTCCTGCCGTATATCGGCTACATCCAGCTTATGAGCGCTGTCGATACGTTTATACTGTATGATGACGTAGCGTTTATCAACCGGGGCTGGATTAACCGAAATCGGCTGCTGATCAATGGACAGGAATATCTGTTTACGGTACCCCTCAAAGACGCTAGCCAGAATAAACATATCAACGAGGTTCATCTGGCCGACGATCCGAAATGGCGTAGTAAACTCCTGAAAACCATAGAACAGGGTTATCGGAAAGCTCCCTTTTACCAAACGGTGATGCCCCTGACGGAAAAAATTGTCAACTTTACTACCGATTCAATTGCCGATCTGGTTCATTTTAGTCTCCTTGAGCTAATTCAATACCTGAGCTTATCGACGCAGTTAATTAAGTCCTCCTCGATTTACGAAAACTCCGATTTGAAAGCACAAGCCCGTATACTGGACATCTGTTTAAAGGAGAAAGCCACACGGTATATTAACCCCATTGGCGGCATTGAGCTATATGATAAATCTACGTTTGCTGAAGCGGGCATTGGCCTTAATTTCATTAAATCGAGACTTGTCGAGTACCCACAAGGGAACCGGGGCACCAATGAGTTTATCCCCTGGCTTTCCATCATCGACGTACTGATGTACAACGACGTAACAGCTGTCAAAGAAATGTTAAACGAGTATGATCTAATTTAATTTTGAATGAGTGATCGAGTGGCTGACAGCTACGTTCGTGATTCGATCAACTGCCCATTCACGCATTGACCCATGGCAAAAGTTATCATTTTTGGAGTGTTGGATACGGCCGAGTTGGCCCATTTTTACCTGACTCATGACTCAGAACATGAGGTAGCCGCTTTCACCGTCAGCCGGGAATACATAAACAGCACCGAATTTCGGGGTTTGCCAGTTGTGGCGTTTGAAGAGGTGGAAACGCTGTTTTCTCCGCAGGAATACAAGTTTTTTGCGCCTATGACGGGCCGGAATATGAATCGAAACCGTGAGCGGATCTATCTCGAAGCCAAAGCCAAAGGGTACGAATTCATTTCCTATATCAGCTCAAAAGCGACTTTGTTTGGCAATCAAATTGGCGAAAACTGTTTTATCCTGGAAGACAACACCATCCAGCCCTTCACCACCATTGGCAACAACGTAGTGCTCTGGAGCGGTAACCATATCGGGCACCACGGTCAGATTAAAGACCACGTTTTCTTTACGTCGCACGTGGTGATGTCGGGCCACTGTGTCATTGAATCGTATTGCTTTTTCGGGGTCAACAGCACCATCCGCGACTACCTGCACGTGGCAACAGGAACGCTCGTTGGCATGGCTTCGGCTATTTATAAAGATACCGATGAATGGGGTCTGTATCTTGGCAATCCAGCGAAAAAGCTTCCCCAACCTAGCTACGAAGCCTATTAATAAAAGGGCGAGGGTATGGACGGAGAATGACGCATTCATTCTCCGTCCATACCCTCGCCCTTCCTTCATTATCTGCCTTGAAAAATTTACTCCTTATTGGGCACGATGCCAACCGGGCCGGAGCACAACTCGTTCTGCTGAATCTAATGCGGCTACTGAAAGCAGAGGGTTTTCAGATGCGGCTGCTGCTGGGCGATGGTGGACCACTCCTGAGCGAATTTCAGGCAATCTGTCCGGTTACGATCTGGCCAGCACCCGACCGCTACGTGCTCGGAGCGATTAGTGATAAAGTGCTGGGTAAATTAGGACTCTGGCAAACGTTTCATGACCGCCAGTTAAAAGCGCATCAACAAGACGTGCGGGAACAACTAAAGGTAGATTCTGTCGATCTGGTGCTGGTCAATACGGTTACAGGCAGCCGGTGGTTTGGCCAGTTGGACATCCCGGAGAAAATTCCGGTTGTTACGTTCGTTCATGAGCTCGACATGTCGGTTCGGATGTATACTCAGCCCCATGAGCTGGCTTATCTTCTTCACCGAACAACGCAACTGCTGGCTGTTTCGAAAGCAACGGCCCGGTATTATGAGCAACAGCATGGGTTTGATCCGGCTCGCATAACGCTCTATACACTGATCGATACGCCATCGCTGGAACGAAATGTGCAGCAGGCTCGTCAACAGCCCAATATCTATGAATCGCTGGGTTTACCCGAAGGTGCGCAAATTGTGGGTGGATGCGGCAATGCCGAATGGCGCAAAGGCAACGATTTATTCGTGACACTGGCCCGACAGGTGATTGGTCGGGAATCGGCCGAATCGTCAACGCCAATCCATTTCGTCTGGGTGGGCGTACCGCCGGGTTCTTTGCGCGACGATTTACTCCTGGACATACGTAAGGCTGGTCTGGCGGAGCGCGTTCACCTGATTCCGCCCACGCCCGACGTACTACGGTACATGAGCCATTTCGACGTATTTGTCCTTTGTTCGCGCGAGGACCCTTATCCGCTGGTGGTGTTTGAGGCTGGTTTGTGTCACGTACCGGTGGTGTGTTTCGACGGTGCAGGGGGTGCTCCCGAACTGGTGGAAACCGACGGGGGTTACGTAGTGCCTTACCTCGATCTCGACGCAATGAGCAGTCGGGTAATTGACCTGATTCAACAACCCGAACGGCGCCAGAAAATGGGGCTGCGCCTGGGGCAGAAAATTCTGGAACGACATCCGGCTCAGCAAAGCGTCGAAACTCTCGTAACTTTGTTTTATCAACTGACTCGTCAGTAAGTCTGGATTAACTGTTGTCCGGATAGCTGTCGTGCCGCTATATGACGCTTGCTTTTACCATCTGTTCGATAAATTATTTAGCACAGGCTCGTACACTGGGCGATTCGCTGAAGCAGACCAATCCTGACTATCAGTACGTTATTGGTCTGGTGGATAAGCTAAGTGTGGCGAATCTGCCCGCCGACCTGATGCCGGAATACCCGATGCTCGAAGTAGACAAGATTGGCATTCCCGACTTTGCGGCCATGTGTGATCGGTACGACATCACCGAGCTGAACACGGCTGTCAAACCCTTTTTCATCGATTACTTTTATCAAACGAGCCCGGAAGTTAAGGCTGTTATTTACTTTGATCCCGACATTATAGTTTTTCAGCCGCTACGTCAACTCAATGACGCGTTGACCAATTATAGTCTGGTTTTGACTCCGCATACCTGTTCGCCAACGCCCGACTGGGAGCGCCCCAACGATCAGCACCATCTGAACACGGGCATTTTCAACCTGGGCTTTATTGGCTTACGGAATGATCCCACCGCACGGCAGTTTGTCAACTGGTGGAAAGACCGTCTGGTATATGAATGTCGAATTGACCTTTGTGCGGGTCTATTTGTCGATCAGCATTGGGTGAATTTTGCCCCCGTTTATCACGACAATGTCTTGATTGAGCACCATTTAGGCTACAACGTAGCGTACTGGAATCTGCATGAGCGGTATTTTTCACAAACTAATATTGGTGACTGGCAGATCACTTCATCAGCGGATAATACCCGTAGTCTGCCGGATGCAACGGACGTTTATTTATTGCAGTTTTTCCATTTCAGCGGATATAATCCAGACCGACCGGATGAAATTTCGAAATACCAAACCCGGTATGGATTTGCCCAGTCCGGTAAGGTAACTGCCGGAAATCCCGTTCGTTACGTTGACCGGCCAGAGCAGCAACGGCCAGATGTTCGTCCTCTTTTTGACCTCTATCGCGAGCGGCTTCTGGCTAATCACAATGATCGTTACCGGCAGTACCCCTGCGTTTATATCAAACCACCTGTAGTCCTTCGTTATCAGCGGGTGCGTAAATTGCTGAAATCTCCCTTCAACCGAGTTATTGCGCTGTTAGAATCCCGTTAGGTATGAGTAATTGGTTTGGCATTAAACTTCCTGGCTCCTCAGCAGCAACCGGTAAAGGACCTGGATTTCAGGAACTATGGCAGTATCGGTATGATAAAATCAAGCACCTGCTGGAGCGTTATCGCTCAGCCGCCAGCAAATACCGCCAGCTAAAGCAAATTAAGCGTAACATTGGTAATCGTCCCCTGATCGCGATTATACTGTCGGAGCAAATGGGTGATATCATCGCCTGTGAACCGGTAGCGCGCGAGGTTCGTCGGCTTCACCCCGACGGATATATAATCTGGGTGGTTCGCCAGCCGTTTGTTGATCTGGTCAAATACAATCCGAATCTGGATGGCTATTTAATCGAAAAATGCCCAGGCGAGCGGGTTCAACTGCTTCAATCCGGTATTTACGACAAGGTGTATAACCTGCATATTTCGCACCGGAAATGTAAATACTGCCCCGAAGACCCTATTAACCCCATTGCCGATCAGATAGGCTTAACCTTTGATAATTATTACCACCGGGGCGATTTGCTCTATATGTTTTCGCAGGCAGCAGGCTTACCCGCCCTTACGGCCGACCCGCAGATGCATATTCCGGATAGCGTTCGGGAACGCGTCAAAACCTTGCAGTTACCCGCTGGCCCGATCGTTATCCACTGCCAGTCGAGCCACGTACTGCGCGACTGGCCCGCCGAAAACTGGAACAAACTCGTTCAGTGGCTAATTGCTACGTATCCGTATCCTGTCATCGAGGTTGGCCTAACACCTACCGTAAGCGGGCAAACCGATCAATTCCGCAGTCTGTGCGGCCAGCTGAGTCTGCTCGAAACGGCTGAGGTAATCCGGCAGGCCCGTTTGTTTATCGGAATCGA
Source organism: Spirosoma sp. KNUC1025 (assembly GCF_045160025.1). GTDB lineage: Bacteria > Bacteroidota > Bacteroidia > Cytophagales > Spirosomataceae > Spirosoma. The sequence goes on along the minus strand of NZ_CP087139.1, from coordinate 3,772,474 downwards.
TAGTGGCCCTGCCCACATGGCCAATGCGATGGGAACTGAGGCCATTCTGTTGCTGGGCAAACTGTATGATTTTGTGGACTATCTGCCTTACTCTGGTCGTTACAAACGGGGAGAAGGTGTAAAAATTCTGAATGATTTTGGTCATCCCTGTGCCGAATTGCCGTATGCATGGGTGCAGGACGCTGTGCAGCAGCAATTAGGCCAACCCAAACTTGTATGAATCCGTCTTCTCTTGTGCGTGTCAACGTAGTGTTGCCGGTTTACAAACCCCAGCTGAATGAGTATGAGCGCATTTCATTGATGCAGTGCGTGCGGGTGTTAGGGCATTATCCGATCTGGTTAGCCGCTCCTCACTCCCTCGACATTTCGGCTTACCGCGAGATTTTGCCAACCATTCAGGCCCGCACGTTCGATGACAGTTACTTCGCCGATGTGCAGGGGTACAACCGGCTGATGCTCTCGGAGGAATTTTATAAGGCGTTTTCCGATCAGGAATACGTATTGATTCATCAACTGGATGCATTCGTGTTTCGGGACGAACTGGCCTACTGGTGTCTCCAGGAGTATGATTACGTTGGCGCCCCCTGGTTACGTGACCGCGATTTTACCGGCACAATGGACCGAATTGATTTTATGATTCGGAAGCGCATTGCCACCCTGTTCAATCTGAAAAAACCGGATGGCGTAACGCCCCGTGAAATTATTAGCCTGAATACGGTTGGCAATGGCGGTCTGACGCTCAGACGAATACCTGCTATGTTACGTTGCCTGGAGCCGTTTAAAACAAAAATTGCCGAATACGAAGGGATTCACACCCATCAGTACCACGAAGATGTGTTCTGGAGTGTTGAAGTGAACCGCTACTGGCCCCGGTTACGTATCCCGAACTATCGGAAAGCACTGCATTTCTCGGTTGAATTTTTCCCCAATGGGCCATCGAGCATTACAATCACGGTCAGTTGCCGTTTGGATGTCATGCCTGGAATATTCACGGAACGGACTACTGGCGACCTATTTTTGCCCGCTACGGTTATCAAATTTAAGTGCTTGTATGACTTCAAATCTCCGACCGACGATCTCCATTGCGCTTTGCACTTACAATGGCAAAGCCTATCTGCCTGCGCAGTGGCAAAGTCTGCTCGAACAGGAACAACTACCGGATGAAGTTGTTATTTCCGACGATCTGTCGACCGACGGGACGGCCGAATTGATTCAGGTATTAGCGACTGAAGCACCGTTTTCGGTACGTATTCTGAAGAATGAGACGCGGCTGGGCTCCAACAAAAATTTCGAACGAGCGCTGTCGGCCTGCACCGGCGATTTAATTTTCATCTGCGACCAGGATGATTGCTGGCTACCCGAAAAAATCGGCACGATGGCGCAGTACATGATACGGAATCCAGATATGCAGATTGCTTTTTGCGATGCCTGGGTAACAGACGAGCATCTGGAAACACGCCAGGGACGATTCTGGGAAGTGGTACGCTTCGACAAACGAGCACAGGAGCGGTGGCAGTCGGGCGAGATGCTGGAAGTTCTGCTCGATGGCAACCGTGTTATGGGCTGTGCGATGGTGTTACGGCGTACTTTTCTGGCTACAGCTCTGCCGATTCCGACCGATATTCCAGGCTACATTTATGATGGCTGGATGGCGCTGCTAGCTGCAGCACAGAACCAGATTCAGTTTATTGATCAACCCCTGCAACTTTATAGGACGCACGCTCAACAACAAATAGGCGTACGCGAGCAGGAAGCTCCTGAAGCTGTGCGGCTGCAAGACCGGTTTGTTCGAAACCGAGCGGGTAAACTGGCACCGTTACGTAGTAAACATGAGTTATTCGCTCATATTGGCCATCTTCTGGCGAGTCGCCTTCCACCTGATTCGCCCGGCTTTTCGCAGTTACGTCGTCGATTGGCCCATTTTACCATGCGGAGTACGCTATCGACCAATCGGCTGCTACGAGTGTGGCCGGTGTTAAAAAGTTTGGGGCAGGGCAATTACAAACGGTATGCGGATGCCTCAGCTAATTGGTACGCTCCTTACCTGGCCGTTTTGGGCGATATTCTTGAATAACGTAGTTTTGCGTCCACTGTGCTAGTAACTCTCTGTACCATCCGTCAACTGCCCCAGGCTTTCGCACTGGCTGACAGTTTTGTTCAATACGCTGCTGATAAACCGGCGTCTGTATTAATCGGCCTGACCGACGCCACTGCAAACCTGCCATCCGGGTTCGTTTCGCCTTATACACTTTTACCCGTTGAGGAACTGCTTCCAGCCGATCAACTGACGGCTTTATCGGCAACGTATACGCCCACGGAGTTTGCGGCAGCCTGTAAGCCATTGTTTATAGCCGAAGCTTTCCGCCGGTATCCCGAGACTGATTCAATTCTATACGCCGATCCGAATATTCAGTTCCTGGCTGCTCTCGCGCCCATCTGGGAGCAACTCTCCGTAGCTAACGTACTGTTGACCCCATTTATCACGCGTAATCCTCAGGATACGTACTGGCCCGACGAGAAATTTTTTCAGAACGTTGGGCTATATACTTCTGATTTTCTGGCCTTTCGCCGTTCGCCCGAAACGGATCGACTGCTGGCCTGGTGGGACGACCGGGTCAGGCAACGCGCTTATATAAACTTTTGCGAAGGGATGTGTCTAGATCAACTATGGCTTATGCACGTGCCTGTGTTTTTTCGGGAGGTCGTCATCGTTCGTAATCCGGGCTGGCACGTAGCGCTCTGGAATTTATCGGAACGTAGCCTTCGAAAGGCCGGAACTAGCTGGCTTGTCGATGGGCCTACCGGTCAGGACCAACCCTTGCAATTCATTAATTTTAAAGGCTTATTCAACGCCGATGAAGGCTTATTTCCTCTTCAGAATCGCCTTAAACTGCCAGCGCTTTTGGATATCGTAAGCTTACTCGCTACCTATCGTCAGGCGCTGAACGCTCGGGATTTTCCAGACGTTTCAGGCGTTAATCCGGCTTACGGATTAAAACCAGAACCACTCGTTTTGCGGGGATGGAAACAGGCCACCGTCAAATCGTTGAGAGCCGTTACGCGTTATATTGATCAGGTTTATCTTCCGTTCCGCTAACAATCAGGCCGTTGGCTTACTGCGCTAAAACTCAGTGGGCTTCACATCGTTACGTTAGTCCAGCACAATACCGACGGCGACACCGCCCCAGGCAATAACCTTGTGATCCGTTACGACCGGGCATATCTGCGCTTTCCAGAAACCAGTGGTCCGTACATTATACAGAAAATACCGTCGAAGCCCTAGAATGGGTCCATACACGTAGTTGACTGTTGTGTTGGCGCTGACGAGGTACGCCCCGCCTAACCCCACTTCGGCAAACATTGATTTTAGGGGAACCTGCGGAGGGCAACCATTGACTTTGCCATTCAGCAAAATGTTCCAGGTCAGCGACTGAGGAAGGGTAGCCATACTATAGCGGGCACCGAGATAACCAACTCCGCCCCGAAGCGTAACGAAACTCTTTTTGAACTGGACAGGAATATATTCCATGTTAACAGAAAACGCCGAACCGACACCGCCTGCTTCAGCGGTAGCCGTCCATTTCCACGATCTGAGTTCAGGTTTGTAGCGCTGGGCCTGGAGAGTTACGGGTATCAGAAAAAAAGGGTAAAGGCAATTCGTAAAATACTCATCAAGTACGTTAGTGAACAGCGTTGGCGTTCAGCTCATGCAGGAGCCAGATTAACCCATCTTAAAATAGAAAGCAGCGAGTTGCCTTCCGGTTAAAATCCAAATTACGGGGCGGCAAAACCACCCGATAATGGGCGCGAATCTACGCGAAAAAATAAGACTCGCTATGTCAATGCTGTGTAAACGGTAGTTTATTGAGTAAACGTTTCGTTAAATGCGTAGTACTTAACGAAACGTTTACTGAAGCAAGCCAGCCTCGTCTGTTTCAGGATACGATACGTCGATAACATTTGGCCGCGATAACCAGTTAAGCAAGGGTTATATCAATCCTAACAGTATTTCTACATGAGCAGTCAATCGGAGAAGCTTAAGGTTATTTTTTATGAACCTGCGGCTGAGAATAAAGAAGCCAGCATTGTTGCTGATGGTTATTTCAGCTTCGTGCCTACCTTCAGAGAAGGCGATTCCATCAATATTTCAATAGCGAACAGAAAGGCTGCCAATACGCCTGTTCATAACCCAATTGGACATAAAACGCACCGCGTTACTAAAACAGATTGGGTCATTATGATTGACGGTACGTCTAAGGAGGCACTGGCAACGCTGGTGGTATCGGTCGACAGGATTGAAGCATCTGAAACGCCGACCACTTCAACAGATTATCCTTCGCTGGTAGCTACGCATTAGTCTAAGTGCTGGTGTGCCTGTTACAGTCCAGCCTATTATTTACAACATAAGCCTCTACGAAACGTAGCTAAAACTATGCTTCGTAGAGGCTTATGTTGTTGAATCAGTGTCTCTTTGCCGATCGTTAATAGCTAACTGGCGGCATTTTTCTTACGCGTTGCAGCGGCTTTCCTGGCCGAAGCTGACCGCTCTTCGGCACTACGTGATGCTGAAGCTGCGCCCCCCTTTTGCCCGCCTTTATGGACAGGTTCCTTGTTTTCGGCATGGCCACGGCCTGAACCGCTTTTTTTGCCGCCCCCCGATATTTTGTTTACTGTAGCCCAGGCCCGGCGTTCAGCTTCCTCGTTGGGTAAGCCCCGGTCTTCATAGCTTTCCTCAATGTGTTCGGCCTGTCGTTTCTGCTTATCTGTGTAAGCCGATTTGTCTCCTTGTGGCATGATTACACGTGGTTTTGTTTCCAGATTCCAGTTTGCCCAAACTAGTTCTTTGACCTAGTTTGGGCGATTTCGGAGATAAAAACAATATTTGTGTGCGTATGTTTTGCTTGCAACTAATTAGGTTTATCTTCCGGTTGCAGCCCTGCATTACGTGTTCAGCAAGCATTCGTTGCGTTTTTTGGCTGAATAATTCGGGCTCAATCAACTATCGAATCTGTTATCTTTAGCTATGGAAACGAAACCGTTTACACCCGACGAGCTTCAACCCAAACCGGAGCAACAGCGCTTTGAGGCCGCTAATGACTTTTTAGAAACCTGCGACCGCCTGTCTACAGGCTACGAAAGCGGTTTTTACTGGGAAGACGTACAACGAGCCTTACGAATAGCCGCTGGTTTGGAGAAATGGCCAAATTGATGAAACCCGTTCGCTCGTACCCATGCAACTCGTCAAAGGCATTTACCAAACAATCTATTTCTTGCTGGAACTGAGTATGCTTGCCTCCTTTGCTTACTCAGGTTTCCACAGCAGCCGACATGTTTTTATCAATTGTTTGTTAGGTATTGGTCTCCCCATCCTGGCTATTTTGCTATGGGGATATTTTGCAGCTCCCCGTTCTGCCCATCGACTATCCCCGCTTTATCTCTCCATTTTTGCTTTAACCTTATTTGGGATTTCAGCCTTCTTACTATACCGAGCCGGCCAACCCCGCTTAGCCTTACTGCTCGGTGCCGTCGCCCTGACGAGTGAGCTGATTAAGCTCGGCCTACGGCTATACTAATAGGCATAATGGAATAAAGCCGTTTACCTGTCGGCCATTTTCTTAGCGGTCAACACCTTGACAATTCGGCAATTTTTATGGGCACTGGTACTTACCACAATCTACGTATCCAGCGAAGAAAACGAGCGAATAAGACGACTAACAGAAGTGTAGCCCAAATACAGATAATATCCAGCGCAATTGTGATTAATAAGCCAGCAACTGGAAACGTTTGCCTGATCGTGTAATATAGATTAGGTAGACTATAATGGAGGGTTACCGGGGCTAAGATCAGTCCTATAACAACAAGGATATAACCCGCCAGTTTCATCTCATCCAGTTAAAAATCATGTTTCAGCCGACGCCGGCCAATCAGTCAAACCTACTGAATAAAATGCATATCATATCGATTTTAAAGAATCTTTACGTAAATCATAGATTATTAATAAACGCCCATTCTCCACGATAAAGACACTTACCTATTAATAATAATAAAAAAGATAATCTTTTTCCAATTTATTCGAATCCAAATCCCTTTTATTTACGTTTATTTGGAATCTTATACAATAAAGTTCCTAATCCATGACAAAACGAACGATACTTCCTGGTCCCTGGACTATCATTTTTACAACATCCCTGCTGTTATCAATTTTACTTCTCAATTTTTTACTCAAACTTCTTTAGCATTTGCAGAGCTATTAAATCGGCATTTGACTTGTTTGGTGATAATTTCTTGTAGGCTGTGAAAATGGCGTTTATCTACGCATTTTTTTGCTGCATTCGAGCTGATTTTTTCGCTTATATATGTGTTTAAAATGGCAAAAAAAACAGCCTTTTCATGCTAAAATCGACTTATTTTTTGTTCTATATATGGAACGTAAACAACAGAAAATAAGGAACAAATGGAGTCGATAAACCTATCCCAGTTAACAGTTCATACAACTACATCAAAAGCCTCCCGCGTTCATCGACGTAAGGCGGATGGAGCAGCTACGGCGGCTACGCTTATTCAAATGGCCAGTGAAATTCTGAGTGCTTCACCAACGCTACGTCATAAACTCGACATTACGCTGACGGACCTGGCTGCGGCCGAAAAGGTTCGGAAGGAATTAACACGGAAGTCGAACCTAGCTCACTAAGTTACGCCCTGTTCTAACTCAAAAAGCTCTGTCGGTTCTGGTGGAGCTTTTTGAGTTACCGGAGTAAATAGTTCCGCCTGCTTTTATCGCTTTTTCTGGTTCGTTTTAAATACGCTTACTACGCCGAAATCGTTGTAGAAGAAATAGAGACTTCTATGCGATTCGTTTATACACTTGGACTTTGGGGCCTTTTTCTGGGGGTACTGCTTGGGCCTACACGTAGCCAGGCCACTCACGTACGGGCAGGGGAAATCACCACAAAACGTATCTCTCAAACCTCACTAACGTATGAGGTTACGTTCACGGCTTATTACGATGAAGTAAATGGGCGGGATGCTGCTGCTGCTGGCGCCGATGAATACACAATCTGCTTCGGCGATGGCTCAACACAGGCGGTAAGACGTTTACCCAAAATCTACGTCAATGGACGGACCTCCTCGATCAACATTTACAAAACTATCCATACCTACCCTGGGCCAGGAACCTATACCATCGGTATCACCGTAGTCAATCGAAACAACAATACGCTGAATCTCCCTCCGGCGAATCGATCAGAAACGATTCCATTCTTTGTTTCGACTACCATTTATATCAATGCGGCTCTGCTGACCAACTCGACGCCCGTTATGCTCAATCCTCCGCTGGATTCGGGACGGGTGGGCCAGAAGTTCTGCCACAATCCAGCCGCGTTTGATGCCGACGGCGACAGTTTGGCCTTCCGGCTCAGCATACCCAAAACAAGTGCTACGCAAACAGGCTGTACGGGTTTCAATATTGCTGCTTATCAGAATCCTATCCAATTCAGTACGTCCAGCGAAGCCGGTGGGGCACCTACCTTCTCGATCAACCCCTCTACGGGTGAACTCTGCTGGGATGCCCCCGGTCGGGAAGGTCAGTACAACTTCGCCTTCATCGTCGAAGAGTGGCGAAACGGGGTGTTGATTGGCGAGATCACCCGCGATATGCAGATCATCGTCACCGACTCGCCCAACAAACGGCCCTTAATCAATCCCATTCCCGACCTTTGTGTAGAGGCCGGTACGCTTATCAATCAGCCTGTTACGGCTACTGACCCGGATGGCAATCGGGTTATTATTACTGGATTTGGGGGCGTATTCAATGTCGGGCCCGATGGAACACCGCTGACGCCTGCCGAGTTGATTCAGCCTGCCTATGCACAGCTAACCAATGGGGGATTGACCCAGAATCAACCTGCTACGGCTGTTTTTCGCTGGCAAACCAACTGTAATCAGATTCGGGACCAGCCTTACGATGTCACCTTTAAAGTCACCGACGTACCGCCTAAACCCACTCCGGCATTAGTCTCCTTTCAGACGTTCCGGATTCGGCTGGTGGGTCCCTCGATCAAGAACCTGACGGCCAGAGCCACCGCCACCGCTGGCGGACGGGCCATCCAGCTGAGCTGGGATGCGTATACCTGTGGATCACCGGGCACTACCATTAGCATCTACCGAAAAGAGGGTTGCTCACCCGTTGAATCGCAAACCTGTACGACAGGGCCACCGGCGGGTTACACAAAAATTGCGGAAGTGCCTTCGACGGCAACGACCTATACCGACACCAGCAGTTTGCGCCGGGGTGTCAGTTATGGGTACGTAGTTGTGGCTTTCTACCCAGATGTGAACGGGGGCTTTAATGGGGGCGCCAGTATTGCCTCTCAGCAGGCTTGTCTGGAACTACCCCTGCTGGCACCCGTACTGACCCAGGTGACGGTTGACAGTACGTCGACCCAACGGGGTCAGATCACGGTTCGCTGGACGCGGCCACTAGGCCTGAATCCGGGGGATTTGCAGGGACCTTATCAGTACCGACTCCAGCGCGCTACCGGTTTGGCTGGCACAAATTTTACAACCATAGCCACCATCAATACGACTATCCAAGCTGGTATAGCCGATACGCTTTACGTAGATAAAGGATTGAATACGCAGGATTCGGCTTATCGTTACCGGCTTGAATTTTATTACACGCTTAACGGTCAGCTGACCCGGCTCGACGTGACCGACCCAGCCTCCTCGGTCCGACTGGCAGCCGCGCCCGCCAACCGCCAGATCACCCTCACCTGGCAGGCCAACACCCCCTGGAGCAACGATAACCAGACCCACGACATCTACCGCAGCCGCAGCGGACCCAATGGGCCCTTTAACAAAATCCGGGAAGTGCAGGTCACCACCCCCACCTACACCTTCAATGACGATGGCAGCGATACCTTCCTGGCCGACGGCAACACCAGTCGGGTGCTCTCGGCCGATTCGAGCTACTGCTACCGGGTCATGACCCGAGGCCGCTATACCGACACCCAACTCACCCGACTGGGCATCCTGACCAATTACAGCCAGATTTTCTGTGCTTCTCCTGGTGACACGACCAAACCCTGCCCACCGGTGCTGAGCCTGGATTCGCTCAACTGCGCCAGTCTGAGCCCCGAGAGCTTCTGCGATCAGACCAGCTTCACCAACAAGCTGAGCTGGCGGCCCACTACGGGTCCTACCTGCGATGCCAACATTGCCAGCTACAAGATCTACTACGGTCGCTACCGGCAGGATACGCTCAGTGCCCTGACCAGTGTCAACGCCCCCACGCTTACGTTTGAGCATGGGAGCCTGACGACTGTATCGGGTTGTTACTACGTAACGGCGGTGAGCAAGCGGGGGCTGGAGAGTGGTCCTTCCAACAAGGTCTGCAATGATGCCTGTCCCAGTCTGGTGTTGCCCAATGTGTTCACCCCCAACGGGGATGGCAGGAATGATCAGTTTGTACCCTTCAAGTGTCCCCGATTCGTGGAGCAGATCGAGTTTGTGGTCTTTAACCGGTGGGGGGCCAAGGTCTATGAGGTGACGAGCCCGAGTCTGGCCTGGGATGGTCGCAGCAAGGAGGGGGTGGAGCTGCCCAGTGGTCTGTACTACTATCAGGCCACGGTACACTACGCCCTGGTGGACCGCAACGCCCCTCCTCAGGTGCTCAAAGGCTGGGTGCAGATGCTTCGGGAAGATGTTACGTTAAAATAGACACGCACAACCTGTAAGGCATCATTTATTTCATAGAGTATCCAGCCTCTCAAAAATCGCTTCGGCTGTAATCACTCGGCTCCTCTGTATCTACTCAACCAACAGAATACAGAGGAGTCGAATGGTTTTTCAGGCCTGGTATCATTTTGGCAAAGCACAAGTAGCTAAGGCAAACTGGTTCCTTTTAGCGCTACAGGCGTAACACCGTGCGAATGTTAGCCTATCCTTTCTAAACCTACATCAAGACCCTTAATGCCCAATAAAGCGATGATAAAGAAAGCATTACTAGTAGCAGCCGTTACCGTTTCGGTAAATGTTTCTATACAGGCCCAGCGGGTCGGTTCATCAGCCGAATACGTTACGGCCTTAACCGCCAACTGGAAAGGAGAGCGCTTGCCAGATGGTCGACCCAAAGTACCTGAGCTAGTTCTGGATCGCTTACAGAATTGTACGCTGGAACAGATTTGGGGCTATCTGGGCAAAAAAGGGTACCGGAATCAGGTCGAAAAAAACTGGATAATCCTCAAACCCGGCGAAACCATGACCGGACGCGTAGTAACGGCGCAGTTTATGCCTACCCGACCAGACCTCGACAGCCTGGTCAGAGCACAGGGAAAAGCAGAAGGCCGCTCTCAGAAAGGCGGCATCAACATCTGGCCGATTGATATACTGACAAAAGGGGATGTATATGTAGCGGATGGCTATGGAAAAATAAAAGATGGTACGCTGATTGGATCGAGCCTGGGGAATGCCATCTACGGGAAAACCGGTAAGGGCGTGATTTTTTACGGCTCTGTTCGCGATATGCAGGAATTGAAAGATACCAAAGGGTTTAATGCCTGGGTTAAAGGTCATGACCCGTCGTACATAAAAGACATGACGCCGACTTCCATCAATGCGCCGATACGTATTGGTGAGGTTACTGTACTGCCCGGTGATGTTGTGTTTGCCAATGAATACGGAACCGTATTTATTCCGGCGCATCTGGTTGAAGGATTGGTTTCTGCCTCTGAAATGACGGCCCTCCGCGACGAATTTGAACGTGTGCTGCTACAGCAGAGCAAATACCCTTCGGGAGAAATTCACGGCGATTGGTCCGACAAAATCAAAGGCGAGTTCAGAGCGTGGGTGGCCAAATACCCAAAGAAATTAGCCATAACCGAAAAAGACCTGGAAGCCTATTTGGCGCAGGGACACTAAGTGTTTCATTATGTGAAGTCCCCCGCAGAAGGCGCTGCTCGTATGCCAACGGCGCCTTCTGCGGGGGATTTTAAATGCAATAATCTTAAGCAAGTAAGGAACAACTGAACTTACTGATTTAAAGCAATATGAGCTGATTTTCAGAAGTGATTCGCCCGTACGTGCCTCTGTATCTATACGGGTAAGTATGCATTAAACGTAGCACCCAGGTCAGGTTGACTGATAGCCGTAATGGCTCCGCCGTGATTTTCGACGACGCGCTGGCAGATGGCCAACCCAACGCCCGTTCCCGGAAACTCACTCCGCCCATGCAATCGCTGGAAGACGTGGAAAATACGGTCCAGGTACTTCATGTCGAATCCCACTCCCTCGTCGATTACACTTATCTGATGAAAAGCTGGCGAGAAACTGGTCGGGCTGACATGAGCCGGTAATTCATCCAACTCAAGCTGGGCATACCGAATCTGAATCCGGGGAGTCTTGTCAGCAGGAGTAAATTTGATGGCATTGGAAATCAGGTTCTGAAGCAACTGCCCCAACTGCGATTTGTCGCCTTTCACAATGGGCAGTTCATCGATTTCAATCTGTGCTGCACGCTGCGTAATCTCCCATTCCAGCGTATTCAATACGTTAGCCATGATAGTATCCAATGCCACCAGACCAAAATTTTGCTGGCGCGTTGCAATGCGTGAATACGTCAGCAGGTCTTTAATCAGAGTCGACATTCGGGCACCGGCCTGACTCATTCGCTGGAGTAAATCGCGCCCTCTGTCGCCTAATTCGGTTCCATACTGGTCATTCAGCACGGTGCTGAATGATTGAATTTTACGTAACGGCTCCTGTAAGTCATGCGACGCTACGTACGCAAATTGCTGAAGGTTGTCATTCGAGCGCTGGAGATCCTGGTTCGCCTGCAACAACTCCTGCGTTCGCTGCTGCACCCGATTTTCGAGTTCCTGCGACAGGGCCCGGTAACGGATCTCGCTTTCTTCAATTTGCTGGCGGGCTTCCACACTGGCCGATACATCCTGAACGATTCCCGAAAACCTCACCACCTGCCCATGTTCATTCCTGTAGGTGTTGCCTTTGGCCTGCACCCAACGTTGCCCTCCCCCACTCGTCATGGTTCGGAACGTAATGTTGTGTTCACCATCCGGCTCAGGGCTGATCGCTTTTCTGTTCGCCTGGTTCACTCGTTCCTGATCATCTGGATGTACCTGAGCCAGCAGGATTGCAGCGGTTACGGGTGTATTTGCCTGAAGCCCAAACAATTGTTTGCAGATAGGTGACCATTCTGCAACACCAGTTTCCAGATTGTAGTCCCATGTACCTACTTCAGCTGCCTGTAAGGCAAAGCTTAATCGTTCGACGAGCGTCTTGCTCTCGTCATTCGAAGGAAGATCAGATGACAGCATTTTTCAGAATATTGCCTGGCAAATTACTTATAAATTAGCTAGGCTGTGTGTCTGACGAATTAGTGTATGATCGACAATAAATTCAGCAAATAATCGCAGTCCACGTCAAAAGCTACTCAAAACAAACGTAGATTACAGCCTGTACTGGCTATAAGTCTACAGTAAGTTACTAGTTAACTATATATTTTTATTCGATAACCATAAAGTACCATATCTCTCCGAATATTGACAACTGAAGTACTTATATATTATTAAATGTTTATTTATCCAGGCGAATGTAGAGGAGATAAGGTTTGATAAATTTACCTCTGTCCTCTTATATTCGACGGCTGATACTCCTTCAAAAATGAAAATAAGAAAAGCAGTCATTACCGCAGCAGCCCGCGGAGAACGATTATATCCGGTAGCCGACACCATTCAGAAAGCCATGCTCCCGGTCATTGATATTGATGGCTTACACAAACCCGTCATTCAGGCGATTGCCGAAGAGGCTTTTTTGAGCGGCATTGAAGAAATCTGCGTTGTTTGCGCACCCGGCGATGGCGAACGGTATATCAATGCCTTTACGTCATTGCGCGATAACCTGGTCAAATCGTACAAAAATGTTGACTGGGCCAGGCAGGAAGCCGAAAAAATTGACAATCTCATCAGCCGGGTACAGTTCACCGAACAGCAGGAGCCACTTGGCTACGGCCATGCCGTTTACTGTGCCAAAGATTTTGTTAACAACGAGCCGTTTCTGCTATTGCTGGGCGATTATCTGTACGTATCGAACATTACCAGCAAACGCTGTGCAGCCCAGTTAATTGAACTGGCCACCCAGGAGAACTGCTCCGTTTCGGCTGTTAATCCCACGCTAGAGTACCAGATAGGCCGGTACGGTACGCTGACCGGAAAACACGTACCCAATATGACGGGGGTGTACCAGATCGAGAAAATTATTGAGAAGCCGTCGTTAAGCGTTGCCGAGCTTGAACTGCAAACGCCCGGTTTACGCGTCGGTTATTATCTCTGCTTCTTTGGTATGCACGTATTTACGCCAACTGTTTTCGACATTTTACAGAAGCAAATTGCGCAGGGTAGTTCGAATATTCTGCTGACACCAACGTTGCAGGAACTGGCCGACACGGAAAAATACCTGGCGCTGGAAGTGAAAGGTAATCGCTACGACCTGAGCGGACGTCATGGTCTGCTACGTGCCCAGATCGCACTGGGGCTGGCGGGTGTTGCTCATGACGAAACCCTGACATCGATGGTCGAACTCCTGGCTGAAACAAATACGCGAAAGGCTCAACTGGTTTAGTAGGTTGTTTTAGATTCTGATTTTATCGTTACCAACGTGCCACAAGAGTATTTAATGTATCCTCAGAATCAATAAAAAATACCCCTACTCCTATACTTAATATCCATAAAATCAGGCAATATGAATGTTTTCATAGAAACAATTACGTCTGCTGATCCCACTATACGCAATCGATCCTTTTTTGAATTAAGCCGAAAATTATCTTCTAATAACTTATTAAAAGCGCTGCGCGAACTGGATGAATTCCGGAAGTCAACGCCAAACTTATACGACAAAGTAAGGGCCATTCTTTTTTTATACGCTGGTTTCCGCTTTTTTCTGATGGAAGCCAACGATACACCGGCTATTGGCAAAATTCCGTATTCAGGGTTTGAAGACTTGCTGTCGCGCCGGTTTGAACAGGCGATCAGTACGTTCCTCCAGGATCTTGATAAAAATGGGCCTACGGCTATGTTATTTAGCGCCCTGGCCGATAGTTATCACCACTTATCGTTCCAGATTCTGGCGGATCAGGTTCGTAAAAGTGTTCGTTCCAGCAAAGGCAATCAGTGGATGTTTCGCGTTGGGCATCAGGCCGAACACCCGATTCGTATACACCCTAAACTGTTGCAGCGGCCCGACAATTCGCTCTTCTACCCGATTCTGCACGAACAGACATCCGTACGGATGGACTTAACACACAGCGGCTGGTCTGATATTTTCTTCCTCGGAATGGATTATCCGGAAGGCGCGCGGGTAGTCAATATTTCGATCGACCTCGGCGTTTTTGGTCGCGACAAAGACATTCGTCCACCGCTGCATTGCTACGTTCGGGTTATTTCAGAACCTGTACTACGCCTGACCAGTATCGATCTAAATACAACGAAAGACGTTCACGACCTGGCCGATCTCTTCAACTTCGGGAATGATTACCTGAGCCTGATCAAAGCTGGTGTGATCGCGTCCGGTCTGATTCCACCCTCGTTCGAAGGAACCAATCAGTCGCTAGCCGATATACTGGCGCGTGTGGTGGCGCCCGGAATGGGCATTGAACTCGTCACGAAAGTAAACGACATCCCCAAAGGTTCCCGATTCGCCGTTTCGACAAACCTGTTAGGCTCGATTATCAGTCTGCTGATGCGCGCAACAGGCCAAACGCGAAATCTGGAAGGCGGTCTGGAAGAAAGTGAACGGCGGCTGGTAGCCTCCCGCGCTATTCTGGGCGAGTGGATCGGTGGTTCAGGCGGTGGCTGGCAGGATTCCGGCGGTGTGTGGCCGGGTATTAAAGCCATTCAGGGTACGTTTGCCCAGGAGGGCGATCCTGAGTACGGCATCAGCCGGGGCACCTTACTTCCCCGCCACCGGGTCTTGCAGGGCGAAGATGTTCATCCCGATATTCAGGAGAAAATCATGAACTCGCTGGTGCTAATGCATGGCGGCATGGCCTCCAATGTTGGCCCGATTCTGGAAATGGTATCCGAAAAATACCTGCTCCGGGGCGACAGGGAATGGGCTGCGCGTCAGCAAACCAATCAGATTTTCGACAATATACTGGGTGCTATCAAGGAAGGCGACATCCGGAAATTAGGCGCGAATACAGCCCGCAACTGGGAGTACCCAATCAAGACCATCATTCCCTGGGCATCTACGTATTTTACGGAACAGATTATTGCCAAAGCTAAAAAGCAGTTCGGCGATGACTACTACGGTTTCCTGATGCTGGGGGGTATGTCGGGTGGCGGTATGGGTATGTTTGTGAATCCTGCTCATTACGAAGATTACAAAATGCAGGTGCTGGATATACTTCGGAAAACAAAAAATGAGTTGTCTGACTCCCTGCCGTTTGCCATGGAACCCGTTGTGTACAACTGGAGCATCAACGATAAAGGAACCTGGGCAAATCTGCACGAAGGGACAGACGCACTGATGCCGGAGCAGTATTACGGTATTCATATGTCGGAGCTGGTACGTAAAGACCCTTCATCCATTCCCTACGGTCGCCGGGCCGAAATCGATTTTTTCACTACGTATTGCGAACAGAATAATCTGGCCTATCCCCTACTGAGAACCATTGTCAGCAATCTGTTTAACGTATCAGACCCAACTTCGCAAAGTAACCGGACTGTCGAAAATGAGAAAGCGGACCGGATCAAGAAAGAGAATGGATTTGATTATATCCAGCACGAAGAAATTCGGGAAGAGCTGCAAAAAGGCCGGATAGGCCTTTCGCGAAACCGGCTGCTGGCTGAAACCACGATTGAGGATGTTTTGCCCGAAGAAATTGCGCAGCTGGAAGCCTTAAGCGCGTCAATACAGACTGGCGAGGAAGCCATTCAGGCGGGGAAGGTTGCCGTGCTGAGTCTGGGCGCTGGTGTAGGTAGCCGCTGGACCAAAGGGGCTGGCGTTATCAAAACCATTAATCCATTTGTCGAAATAGACGGCGTTCATCGTAGTTTTCTGGAGATACACATGGCCAAAACGCGGAAACTGGCCGACAAATACGGTACGCTGATTCCGCATCTGGTTGCCACAAGTTACCTCACCCATGAGCCCATCCGGAAAAAGCTGGAACTGACAGGCAATTTCGGGTATCAGGGATCAACGTACCTGTCGCCGGGGCGCTCGATCGGTCAGCGGTTTGTGCCTATGGAACGCGATTTACGGTTTATGTGGGAAGAAATGCCACAGGAAACCCTCGACGAAAACAAGCAGAAAGTGCGCGATTCTGTCCGCCAGTCCATGATCGGCTGGGCGAAATCGAAAGGCGAAGGAACCGACTACGTCGATAATATTGCCGCCCAACGGTTTTCTCCACTAGGCCACTGGTATGAAGTGTCGAACTTGCTACGTAACGGTACGCTGGCGAAACTACTCGCCCAACATCCGGAAGTGGAAACGTTGATGCTGCACAACATCGATACGCTCGGTGCGGACGTCGATCCGGCAGCGCTCGGCTATCACCTCGAATCGGGTAACGTACTAACGTTTGAGGTTGTCCCCCGTCGTATCGAAGACAGAGGGGGTGGACTGGCTCGGGTGAACGGCCATATCCGTCTGCTGGAAGGGCTGGCTCAGCCGCGTGAAGAAGATGAGCTGAACCTGAGTTATTACAACACCAACACGACCTGGATTCAGGTTGACCCGTTGCTGCAACTCTTTGGCCTGACCCGCGACGATCTACAAGCTGGCGATGAAGCGCAGCTAGCCAAAGCCGTTCGGAGCGTAGCACACCGGATTCCGACTTACGTTACCATTAAAGATGTAAAATACCGCTGGGGACACGGCCAGGAAGATATTTATCCGGTAGCGCAGATCGAGAAACTGTGGAGTGATATGTCGGCACTAACCGATGTAAAGTGCGGGTACATTGAAGTTCCCAGGTACCGGGGGCAACAAATGAAAGACCCTGCGCAGCTGGATTCCTGGGTTACAGACGGCAGCAAAGACCACGTAGCGTCGTTGTGCACATTTGCCACAGTCAATTCGGGTATGCCGGTTAGTTAATCAGGTTAGTGTTTTATGAAGCGACTGTCTAAAAAACTGATTTTTAGGCAGTCGCTAAGACTTACTTTTAAAATACATGAGTTCCGTATTAAAAACTTTCTCTTTGGTTGGCAAACGGGCATTGGTCACCGGCTGCAAACGTGGTATTGGAAAAGCGATGGCGGAAGCACTGGCCGAAGCTGGAGCCGATGTGATTGGTGTATCGGCAAACCTTGAGCTGGAAGGCAGTGCTGTAGCCAAATCTGTAGAAGCAGAGGGTCGTCAGTTTTTCGCATACCAGGCTGACTTTGGCAAACGGGACTCGCTGTATGCATTCATCCATCAGGTAAAGGAAGAGCATCCGGTTATTGATATTTTGATAAACAACGCCGGTACGATTCTGCGCCAGCCAGCCGCCGAACATTCTGATGCGTACTGGGATGAAGTGATTGCCATCAATCAAACGGCCCAATTTCTGCTCACTCGTGAGATTGGTAAAGAGATGGTGGCGCGGGGAAATGGTAAAATTCTCTTTACAGCCTCCTTATTGACGTTTCAGGGCGGCATAAATGTACCCAGTTACGCAGCCAGCAAAGGGGCGATTGGCAGTCTTGTAAAAGCGTTCGCCAATGAATGGGCAGGCCAGGGCGTTAATGTCAACGCGATTGCTCCCGGCTATATTTCGACTGATAACACGGAAGCTTTGCGGGCCGATCAGGCACGTAGCCAGTCCATTCTCAGTCGTATTCCAGCAAATCGCTGGGGCGAGCCCGATGATTTTAAAGGTCCTGCGGTTTTTCTAAGCTCAGATGCATCCCGTTACGTTCATGGTACTATTCTGACCGTAGACGGCGGCTGGATGGGCCGTTAAAAGCGTTTCCGGTAAAAAGCAGGTCAGCCTGGCCAATGAGTCACCGACTGGATTACGTATCCCGTCAGGCAGGTGCTTCTACATTGCCTTAAACCGGATTATAGCTTGTGCGCTAACTGTAGCCGTTGCAGGCTATTGGCCAACTTCCATCCGTTATAATTGCTCAAAATTTTTATGGTCATTTCCGAAATTGGCAGGCTATTGTATTGCCAGCCAATTTGTTAACATTACATTTGCTTCCTTACGTATATACATCAACGTCCACGGCCAGGAGTAGCTTAAACCGGTTACAATCCATAAAATTGCTCGCAACGGCTATTGAAAATCAGTACGTTCGTTATAAGAAGTATGATGCTACTTGCTCAAATACCTAAACGCTGCCGTAAAAACTCGTTCGGTCTTACGCTTTTTGTACTAGCCTGTTGCCTTAGCTTTATGGCCAGCGGGCAGCAAGTCACTTCCAGGATTGGACCGTTTTCCGATTTTCATATTCATACCTCTTTCAAAAATTACTACCGGCTCGTTGAAAGTCCCGATAGCACGATCAAATATGCTGACCAGCCTGCTCTCCTCAACAAAAAGTATGGCCGGTCAAACTGGACACCCTACACCAGGAGCGAAAAAAATAAGCGTAATGGCAAGGAGTCGAACATGGCGAATTACGATCAGGCGAATTATGCCAACCTGACGGGGCTGGGCGGTTCGGTTTTATGCATGTCCATTACGCCCCCCGAAAAAGTGATGCTGGCTACTAAAAGTGATCGCTGGATTAATCTGCGGTTTGTAACCCACATGCCCATCAAACGACAGGAGGTGCTGGCTGCTGAGAATAACTCGTCCTTCAAAGAATTTCTGGGTGAATACTATTATGCCATCAATCAGGACTCGGTACACAACGGCACGAAGATTCTGCTTGCTAAAAACAATGCTGACCTGAAACGTATCGTCAATGATGGTGGCATCGGCATGGTGATGACGGCTGAAGGTGGACACGTACTGTTTGGTAATGACGTTCTGAGCAAAATCGATAGCATCAAAGCTGCCGGATGCGGTGAGCCCTGCCGACAGGAAATCTTTTCCAATATTACTAAGCTGCGCAGCCTGCCCCATCGGACTTTTTTTATCACCGTGGCCCATTTCGGGTGGAACAAGATGTTCGGCAATGCCAAGAGCCTCGACAAACCTGGTCTTCGGCGCGGATTGCTGACGGCCGCTACGTTATCGGATGATGTGAAGCGAAATCTGTTTGCCAAATACGGAGAAGGTATAATTGGGTGTGTACACGGGGACCTTTATAAAGACACCGTCATTATGATGGGGCGGCAGAAGATACGGTTCAAACTGCCCTATACGGCCGATCAATACGACACAGACTTAGGCTATCAGGTAATGCATCGGCTGCTGGATGCCAATCATGATTTTAAGGCGCCGATCTATCTGGATACCAAACACATGGATCTGAAAGCCCGCTTTCAGTATTATCACTATATCGATAGTGTCAATACCATCCGAAAAACACAGGGCAAACCACTGATTCCTATCATTGCCTCCCACATCGGGCTGAGCGGTAAAAAACGGCCGGTCGCAATAGCCACCGGCTTATATCCGTTACGGGATTCGTATGAGGAGCTGATTTTCGGCTCGACTTTCTATAAAATTCAGGCGGGCGAACGCGATCAGTACTGGCGGGCTTACACACAGGCACTTAAACCGAAGGACAGGGTCATCTACTTTGGTGGTTTACCAAAAAATACGCCTGAATCGCTTAACCCGTTTCAGGGAACGGCCAATTACAACACATTGGGCTGGTTTTATCCCTGGGGTATTAACTTCTGTGATGAGGAGGTCAAAGCGATTTACGACAGCGATGGCATTATCGGGCTGAACCTCGATCGGCGTATTCTTGGGTTTACCATGCCCAACTATAGCTGGCGGTACAAGAAAAATCTGCGTCGTCTGTTCAATGATATCTACAACACGGATACGTATAAACTGGCTGATGGAACACCCATTACGTTTGAGGATTACTATCGGTCGGAGCCCTTATTGCGAAATATTTTCCACGTCATTGAGGTCTCGGGGCGGGAGGATGCCACTGCCTGGGACCACATTGCCATTGGTTCGGATTACGACGGTTTCATACAGCCGATACAACTGGCTCCCAGTGCCGAGTACATGCCGAAATTTCAGGAGAAAATGATCGTCTTTGCCCGGCTCTTCACCGAGATTCACAATCAGCAGCGGTTGCTTTATGGCTTGTCGACACAGGTAGCGATGAACAAGTTTTTCTATACGAATGGTCGGGATTTCGTGTTCAAATATTTCCAGAACTAATCATTTGATGTGCTTATGGCCTTTTTCTACCGATTATCCGTACTTGTTTTCCTGATAACTTTCGCAGCCGTTCAGGGCCTTGCTCAATCACAGTCGCACTCAACAGCGCCGTACCTTATTTTTAAAACGACGTATGCTTTTCCAGCCAGCTCGCTAAAAATTGACGAAGCTGTTGCGACTGTAAATAAGCGCACTTTTACGCAGGGGGTGTATGGGTCATATGGCAAGGGTCTTAACCTAAGTCTGGGCGTTGGCAAAATGCTCAATCCAACATTTGGTGTTGAGTTGAATGCTCAGCTACTGCTGGGAAGCGCGCTCACAACAACCTATTCCAGCGATGCAGACAGCACCTCAGGAAGCGTATCGTCACGAGTGCGGGGGGTTATTTTGAAACCGTTTATAGTGGTTCGCAACAGTGGTGACCTTTTGTCGATCTACACGAAGTTAGGACTGGCCATTGTTACGTATGCCCGGCGTTATGAGCAACTCGATCTTCAAACCATTATTGACAACTCCGATTATCATTTAAGCACAGAAGCCACCGACATATCAAAGCCCAAGGTTGGTTTCGCAGCCTGTTTCGGATTGTCGTTTCGGATTTCGGAAAGTATTTCCCTGTTTGTTGAAGCAAACGGTCAAATTCTTTCGCTGCCGATCACGAAAGGCCATTACACGAAATATACCTTGAATGGAAAAGATGGCCTCCCAACGATGAAAACAAGCGAAAAATCGTGGGTATACGAACGGTCGACTACGTCGGACCCGAACGCACAGGCCAACGATTCCAAGCCAGGTGTTCAGCTTTATGATCCGGCTTATCTCTCAAACGTAGGTGTCGGAGCGGGGTTTATTTACCACTTCTAACGAGCGACAATCACGCCAAACGTACCTATCCCCTACCGCGCACACAATTGCTATGACTCACTCGTAGCAAGCATGCAGATAACGTATCGCACAAGTCAGTGATTTTCAGTACGGTAGTGAATTCGTTTTTACTGGCGTTACGTTAACATCGAAACTGCCAGATTGATCTGATATTGCAGGCGCTCAAACTCAAGGATATAGCTGGTAGAGGCCTGCTGATCCCGCTTCGCCCTGGTAAAACTACCTTCAAGCTGCTCAACTCCCATGTCGGCACTAACCAGTAAAATAGTATAGGCCAGACAAACGCTGGGTTTATCCGGGCTCATTCTTTTTAGCTGTTTAGCCAGCTTACTGAGCTGCTTATAGCGGTTGAGCAGACTGGCCGGCCCTTGCGTAGCAGCCATCTGCTGAATGTGATCGTTTTCGGATAAGATTTGGCTGATGAGTGAACGATTGATCATGAGGAGGGAGAGAATTCAGGTTATAAGAAGTTTCGGGGTAATATTACAATTGGCATGAACACCAAACAACAATCTGGCTCCGCTACATAAAAAATTTCTAACTCATTTATAATCAATTAACTGTATTTAAAAAAACGGCTACAAAGCCACCCTGAGTTGCTACGTCAGGACTGGTCAGATTTGATTTTTCAGAGGTATACAAGGCGCTTGCCGACTACCTGATTTCGATTGTTTCGCTCGATCTGGTAAATGACAACGGCTTCGATGCGTGCTCGAAGGACATATATAATCTACAAGGCTTTTCAGTGGTACGTAATGACTAAAGCCCCGAATAGACACGTAAAGTTACACACATGATGATTTCCCGTCAGACACAGATAAACTTTTTTTTTATTTAGAATCAATAAAAATAATTTTTATCTGATCAGATTCTGTCGTTCATTTGCAGCTCTTTAGAATATGTCTAAATAGTTGAGCAAATGAATACACCGAAAAATCTACTTATCTTTTTCCTTTTATTAAGCACGTTACCTGCATTAGCACAACAGACAGCAAGCATTCGGGGTCATGTACAAACTTCGGACGGAAATCCGGCGGAGGCTGTGACCGTCAGTTTGAAAGGAAAAGGTCAGGGAGCCGTTACCAATGCCAAAGGTGATTTTCTGATCAACCATGTTAAACTGGGTACCTACCAGATTCAGGTATCTGCCATTGGCCTGAAAACAACCGAACAAACAATCTCGGTGAATGACGTACAGACCGTAACCGTCGATTTTACTTTACAGGAAAATGCAGCCCAGTTGAATGAGGTCACCGTAAATGGCAGCCGCACAAACCGGTTTTCGCGTACATCGAGTGACTACGTTTCCAAGATGCCGTTAAAGAACCTGGAAAACCCGCAGGTATATAATACGATTAGTAAGGAGCTATTGACGGAACAGGTCATCTTTACGGTCGATGATGCCATGCGGAATGCCCCTGGTATTCAGAAGATGTGGAATGCTACGGGCCGCTCCGGCGATGGTGGCGCTTACTACAATACCCGTGGTTTCTACGTACAAAGCCAGCTCCGTAATGGGTTGGCCGGGAACGTTACCAGTACCATTGATGCCGTTAACCTGGAAAAACTGGAAGTGATCAAAGGCCCTTCAGCGACCCTGTTCGGTAGTGCCCTAACCTCTTATGGGGGCTTAGTAAACCGGGTGACCAAAAAACCCTATGAAACGTTCGGCGGAGAAATAGCCGTTTCGGGCGGGAGCTACGACTTTCAGCGAGTGAGCGTGGATGTAAATGCGCCCCTCAACAAAAGTCGGAATATTCTATTACGTCTTAACTCAGCTTATAATCACGAAGGTACGTTTCAGACCGTAGGCTTCAACAAGAGCTTTGCGATAGCCCCCAGTCTGCTCATCAAGCCTACGGAACGCCTATCGATTTTACTCGATGCGGAGATTTATCGAATCGAGAACGTAGTTGAGCAGAATTTCTTCTTCTACGTTCCCGGCTATACGCTGGGCGCTACCCGGGCCGACCAGTTGAACGTCGATTACCGGAACTCCTACATGGGAGAAGGGTTGTCGCAGAAGTCACGTAGTACGAACCTGTTTGGCCAGGTCAATTATCGGCTTTCCGATCGGTTCACCTCATCCACGAACATCAGTTCGAGTCATAGTTACTCCAACGGAATCGGGCCTTACTTCTACATCATTCCGGATGGAAAAACGCTGGGGACAAACCTGCTCGTACGCGCTGATCAATCGACCCGCAACAGTACGAATGATGTGTTCGAAATTCAGCAATTAATCAACGGCGATTTTCGACTGGGCAGCCTGCGTAACCGCATCGTTGTGGGTCTCGATTACCTGCATGTAAATGCCAATCAGCACTTCTTTGGCAGCACATTCGACACGGTACCGATCACGGCGGATTACGATTATAGCAAATTTAACGGGACAGCTCTGGCGGCTCTTTATGCCAGTAAGGCACCGGATTTCACATATCCGCTCACCGGGATTCGGGATACATACAGTGTCTTTGTTTCGGACGTACTGAATCTGACCGACCAGTTAAGCGTACTGGCGGCTTTACGGGTCGATGATTTCCATAACAAAGGCGGTATTGTGGGTTCTGAAGTGGCTGGTTACAATCAAACGGCATTTTCGCCCAAACTGGGGCTGGTTTACCAACCGATCAAAGATAAGGTGTCGCTTTTTGCCAATTACCAGAACAGTTTTACCAATCAGGGAGTCTATAACGCCTACGATGTGACAGCGGCTGACAGCCTGACCCAGCGTTTCGCAAAACTTGAACAAGCCAACCAGTTCGAAGCAGGCATAAAATTAAATGCATTCGAGGGACGCCTTAGCACAACTGTCAGCTATTACGACATCCAGGTAAAGAATCTGCTACGTACTGACCCCAATCCGCTGGCAGCCGCTCGGTTTGCACAAACCCAGGATGGTACACAGTTGAGCCGTGGGGTTGAAGTCGATGTGATTGCAAATCCTTTTACAGGTTTCAATGCTGTGGCGGGTTTTTCCTACAACGATTCTAAGCTAACCAATGCCGATGCCGATGTCAACGGGCGCCGGCCAAGCACGGCATCGTCGCCGGTGCGGGCAAATTTGTGGCTCAGCTACCGCCTGCCAGATTACCTGATCAAAGGGCTCGGCTTTGGAATAGGAGGTAATTACGCCAGCGACAACAAAATTCAGAACAGCGTAAGCTTGGGCGAATTCATTCTACCCGCTTATACCATCCTCAATGCATCAGCCTTTTATGACCAGCGAAAATTCCGGTTTGCGGTTAAAGCCGATAATCTGACCAACCAGCACTACTGGATTGGCTATACCACCATGAACGCGCAGAAACTGCGGAGCTTTGTCGGCAGTATTACGTATAAGTTTTAGAAAAGCTCCTGGTCGTTTATCTTTTTTGCCTGTCATTATGAGCACTGTCAAACAAGTGAAAATCTGGTTTCAAATCCATAAATGGACAAGTCTGATCTGTACGGCTTTTCTGCTCATGCTTTGCCTGACGGGCTTGCCGCTCATCTTTCACGAAGAGATTGACGAACTGGAAGGCAAGCCTCAACTGGCTCCAGCCATGCCCGCAGGAACTCCTGTTCTAGCGCAGGAACGACTGGCGCAAACGGTTCGTCAGCAGTTTCCGAACAAAGTTATTCGCTTCGTTTACTGGGACGAACATGAGCCTAATACCACTACGTTCACGCTGTCTGACTCAATGTCGGCACCGGCCGACAACTATAAGCTGGTAATTCTTGACAACCGCACAGCCCAGGTACTGGAAGAACCCAAATTGCAGGAAGGCTTTATGTACGTAATGCTACAGCTGCATATTGATATGTTCATGGGAATAGGTGGTAAGTTGTTTCTGGGTTTGATGGGGCTTCTGTTTGTAGTTGCCATTGGCTCAGGGCTCATGCTGTACAGTCCAATTATGCGTCGGTTCAATTTTGGCATGATACGTACCGAAAAGTCAACCCGGCTGAAGTGGCTCGATTTACATAACCTGCTGGGCGTGGTAACCGTAGTCTGGGCTACGGTAGTTGGCTTCACCGGGGTTATCAATACTTTGGCCGAGGTAGTGCAGGGTATATGGCAGCAAGGCCAACTCGCTGAGATGATTGCCCCCTACAAAAAAGCGGCCCCGCTACGTGGTACGCTCAGCCCACTCGACCAGGCGCTACGGGTGGCCAGGCAGGCCGCCCCTGACATGGAACCCTCGTTTGTGGCTTATCCGGGTACGTTGTATTCCAGTAAGCATCACTACGCCGTTTTTATGAAGGGGAGTACACCCCTTACCGAACGGATGGCCAAACCCGCCCTGATTGACGCCAAGAAGGGGAAACTGACCGATATGCGTAGCATGCCGTGGTACGTCAATGCTGTATTTCTTTCGCAACCTTTGCACTTTGGCGATTATGGTGGACTGCCGCTTAAAATTATTTGGGCTCTGTTCGACATCATAACCATTGTTGTTCTGGGCAGCGGACTGTATTTATGGTTTGCGCGTAACAAAGCCACGAAGGCTCAGATGGCACGTTTGGACAAAACCAAAATGCCGAAAACCGGTAGCCAACTGGAAGACGGAGAAATATTGACCTTAAATACTCAGGAGAGCGAATACCGTGAATAAACAATTCTGGCACATCTGGACAATGCCTATTCTATTGGGCATCAGCAGTCTGGCTGGACTCATTTCAGCGTTGGTGGGCAACGATGGCTGGGATACCCTTTCCTGGCTCATGCTTGGTATTCCACTCCTCGTAATTGGCCGTTTTGTGAGTAAGCCAACAGGCAGCACAAAAAGCCGCACCAGTTAGGTTCGAGCGTTGCTATTTGTTCTCAAAGTTACGGTTGTGGAATTTGGTACCGGATTAACGTTCTTGTAGGTTAGCCGGGCCATTCCACTCGTTTTGCTAATGGTTATATATCCTTGGTAAAACTAAGACCGGTCATACCATATTCACGTATTGTGCCCTTCTCACGGCCTGAGGCATTGAACATAGCCTCTTGCAGTGACACTTCCCGCTGATTTTGTTAGATTGCATTCATGCAAAACCTTCCGCTAACTTCGTAAATCAGCACAATTGAAACCCGCCTGATATTCCGGATAACCTAAACGCTCGATGATCGTATGGAGACATTGCAGACGTATTTTGAACACATCGGTTTTTCTGGTGACGATCTGGATAAAGTGGTGCGATCGTTCCAGCGACAGACCTTTGAAAAAAATGATTTAGTCGTAACGGAAGGTCGAACAAGCAAGTACCTTGGTCTGGTTGAACAGGGTATATTCCAGTATTTTGTCGTTAAAGAGGGTGTCGAGATAACGAGTTATGTTTCGGTACCCAACACGTGGCTGGCCTCGGTAACGAGTTTTGTCAGCGAAAAGCCCGCCCTTGAAAATGTAAGAGCGTTGACGAGCGGAACGGTATTTATGATCAGCAAATCAAGTCTCAGAAGTCTGATTGATACCCTGCCTGCTTTTAAAGATTTCTACATCGCCCTTTTGGAGCAATCCATTTGCGGCATTGATGAAAGCCGACATGATTTGATTGTCCTTACGGCCGAACAGCGGTATGCTAAACTCTTACAAAAGGAGCCCCATCTGCTACAACAAATACCATTGCAGCATTTGGCGTTCATGCTTGGCATCACACCCCGCCACTTAAGCCGAATCAGAAACAGCATCCGTTAGCCAGTTGGATTCCCTACACAGCCGGAGATGAACCCGGATGAAGCCAGATCATAATACGACCGGCTGCCCAAACTCAAGGGCGTTTTTGAGAGAGATTCTGAAGTATAGTCCATAAACTAATCTACTCGTCTTTTGATCTGTGCTATATGAAATCCTATCTACTTTTCTTAAGCCTGTTTATCTTCATTCTGCATTCAGGCGTTTCGCAGAATAAGCAGGGAAAATTAAATACTATCATGAAAGCGTACCACAACTACAACATGTTCGACGGAAGTGTTTTAGTTGCGGAGAACGGCAAAATTATTTACAAAGCTGCTTTCGGATTGGCCAACAGAGAATGGAACATTCCTAACGCTACCGATACCAAATTTATGATTGGCTCTGTCTCAAAGCCGTTTACAGCTACGTTAATGCTTATTCAGGTTCAGAAAGGGTTAATTAATCCCGACAAAACTATTTCGGATTATCTGCCTGAATTTTCGAATAAACCCGCAGCAAACGTTACTATCAGGCAACTGTTAAAACACACATCCGGTATGCCGAATTACGACATAATAAACGATTTTTTTCCGAGGATCAGTCGCCAGAATTTTACCAGAGAAGACTACATAAAAGTGTATATGGATTCCTCTTTGGCGTTTGAACCGGGCACAAAATATGCTTATAGCAGCTGGGGCTATTTTACGCTGGGATATATCATGGAAAGAGTCACGGGCAAATCCTATTCACAATTAATGAGAGAAGATATTTTCGATAAAATTGGCATGAATAGCTCAGGCTCTTATTTCCATACACAAATCGTCAACAAGCGAGCTACGGGCTATGATTATAGTTTTGGAGGCTACACCAGCCTGGATTTTCGGGACCAATCAAACACAATGGGAACAGGCGATTTATATTCTACAGTTGACGACATTTTTAAATTTCATACAGCTCTTAGTAACAACACTTTACTCAATAAACAACTCACCGAAGAAATGTTTACGCCGGGAATCAGACCGGCTCAGTATGGGTATGGCTGGTTCAACAAATATTTTAAATATACACCTACAGATAGTGTATCCTCAAACTTTCATTTAGGGATGACCGAAGGTTTTCTATCGTTCGTCGTTCGCATACCTTCTACAAACAGTTTAATAGTTATTCTTTGCAATAGTTCGCCTACTGATTTTTTTGGCATTACGGGCAATTTGGCCAAAGTGTTATATAATAAACCCGTTCGCCTGAAACAACCTGTTCATAAAGTTGTAGAGAAACTGATAGCCGAACAAGGAGCGTTAAAAGCTATCCAGGAATACAAGCGAATGAAAGCAGATTCAGCGCATTATTCGATTGACTGGATATCTATGAATTTTCTTGCAGATCAATTATTAACATTAAAAAGATATGAAGATGCCCGAATCATTGGGGAACATAATGCATCAGAATTTCCTACTCGTGATTTAGTGCAGGTAACAATGGGGAATATTTACCTGGCATTGAACCGAAAAGCAGATGCTATAACGTACTACAAAAAAGCACTTACGATTTATCCGGGTTATGAAGAAGCGAAAAATAAGCTAAAGCAGTTGGAGGGGAATAAAGACTAGAGTTAACGAAGCATTACTACAGTCGCGCCGGGCCGTACCAGTTGTATGGCAGGCCCCTCGCCTATTTCCCGACCTTAAGGTCATAACTCACATACGCATTTAATGAGGAAAGCCTATACACATTTACACAATTGGTGTAGAGCAATGGCATAAGGCCGTTCAAGTAGATTCAATTCATTACGTGTTTTTGATACCAATTGCTCCGGTATGCAAGCTCACGGCTGCGCACCAAAAGCTGCTATTACTCCTTATCGTCAATCATTCGTTTATGAAATCGCTATACGTACTTGTCTTACTGATCGTCGTTACCGGCTATTCTGTTTGTGCTCAGAGCCCACAAAAAGGTAAGGCTAACGTCATCCGGACGCTCATCGTGGATGGGCAGAATAACCACGAACAATGGCCCAAGATTACGTTTATGATGAAGCGGTATCTCGAAGAAACGGGTAAATTTTCGGTTGATGTAAAACGATCGTATTATACCTGGAACGGGGATGAGCTGATCGAAAAATATAAAATACCAGGAGTTCAGACCACCAAAGCCCTACCGAAAGCCAGAGCGGACTCCAGTTTTCACCCCGATTTCTCGAAGTACGACCTCGTCGTGTGCAATTTTGGCTGGAATGCCGCGCCCTGGTCCGACGAAACGCAGGCAGATTTTGAAAACTTCATGAAAAAAGGGGGCGGTTTGGTTGTCGTTCATGCGGCCGACAACTCGTTTCCCATGTGGCCTGCCTACAACAAAATGATCGGCCTCGGTGGCTGGGGCGACCGTAGCGAAAAAGATGGGCCTTTTGTGTATTACGACAACGAAGGAAAATTAGTCAAAGACACTCAACCCGGACGAGCCGGCTCACACGGCGCACAGAATGAGTTTCTGATAACGGTTCGGGAAACTAACCACCCCATTACGAAAGGCATGCCGCTAACCTGGATGCACACCAAAGACGAAATGTACGACCGGCTACGCGGGCCCGCAGAGAACATGACCGTACTGGCAACGGCTTTCTCGTCGAAGGAGAACAGAGGCACCGACCGTAACGAGCCTATGCTGATGACCATCAACTACGGGAAAGGCCGGATTTTTCACACACCCCTGGGCCATGTCGATTATTCGGTTGAATGCGTTGGGTTTATCACCTGCCTGCAACGGGGCGCTCAGTGGGCCGCTACCGGCAAAGTCGACATTCCTATCCCGCCTGATTTCCCAACCCCAAACGCCACCAGCAAACGAAGCTTTGT
This sequence comes from Spirosoma sp. KNUC1025, assembly GCF_045160025.1. Lineage (GTDB taxonomy): Bacteria > Bacteroidota > Bacteroidia > Cytophagales > Spirosomataceae > Spirosoma. Next base: position 3,742,793 of record NZ_CP087139.1, on the reverse strand, counting down.
TGAGTAAGTGTGGCTGATTTCAAGCGTCTTATGGCCTTTCCGAGCTAATCTATCTTTCTTAAATCAATAAATCCACTGGTAAAAGAACCTGTTACCCGTAGTTAGTAAATCGGTTTACACGTTCATTATACGTATCAAGCAGGGTATCATCGACTTCAGGAGCCTGGCTAAGTTCAAAGCGCAGGAAATCCATTCGGTCGGCCCCTTCGATCATGCCCTCAAACTTAAGTTCACGATCTACCCAAGCTGCCGTTTTTTTCAGCGAGATAGCCTGATTGAGAACAGCCCGCACCAGGGTCGTTGTCCGCTCCGGGTTTTGGGTCGTCAGTAGCAGGGTGGCAATGGCTCGGGTGAAGTCTCCATACGTAAGTCCATGAGCGGGAAGGGCAGACCGCACCCAACTGGTGGCCAGGGTATGAATCAGTTCCTTATACGGGGAGCTAAGGAGATCGTCGGGGCGTATGCGTCGGTTCACAAATCAAACCTACAACTTTTGGCTAATTTTTACATTTTTCGAACAGGCCTTGTGTGGGATTGACCTGAGTAGTTGCATTACCTGAGCTGACATAGCTGTGTGGAGTATAACAAGTAATCCGCTTATTCCTCAAACAAGTCATTTAACAGCGTCACCCTGTCCGTATGTATCAAGTTCAGACGATTTACCGTTTGGTTGAACTACGAAACCAATGACCCGTCCTGAAATCGAATGATTGTGCGGGTACCATCGAATACCCAGGACAATCATTCGATTTCAGGATAAGACAGAGTTGACAGTCATTAAAACTGTTTACTAACGACTATACCGCTCCCCTACTCGAAATCGTTCAACTAACGGCCGCAGTTCTACTTTTCTGAACAGCCTAACTTACTATGAACTAGCGAGCTATACCCAATTTGAAGCTAAAGAAAAATCGTCCACGAAAACGTCGGATTATGACTGAACCAAAATCCTTTTGCGCACTACATTAGTAGCTATAAGTTGTAAAATTGAACGACTCTTGGCATATTGCAGTTGTAGTAATGAAAAAAGGCACTGCTTCCTATGGCATTCGCAACACTTCCTCCACAAACGACGGTATACACCCCCTACACCGTCATTGATAAATCCCGGCAGGGCATGCTTCGTTCAGAAGCCGATCAGGTAGCCCAGTTAGCCGGATTGACCGATGTTGAACTGGCCCGCATTCTGAACATGTCGGTTCGCAACCTTCACCGGCTCAAAGCCGACGATAAACTGGCCCAAGATGCGTCCGAGCGATTGCTGTTACTAACCAATCTATTAAAACATGGACTGGATGTCTTCGATGAGGACGCTCAGACACTGGCTGAATGGCTGCGTTCCCCCATTCGTGAACTCAATACCCAATCCCCCTTGTCGCTCCTAGACACAACGACTGGGTTTGGCCTGGTGGATGATGTGCTGGGTCGCATCGAGCATGGTATTGTCGGATAGTTATCCTGCTCTGTTGATGTTAACCGTTTACCGAACCGTTAAAGCAAAGTACATCCATGAACCCTTGGCTACCGAAGGGGCTCGGCTGTTTGGGGGCCGGTGGAATCCAAAGGGGTACCCCCTCCTGTATACTACCTCCTCCCCTGCTCTGGCCTTAGTCGAATCGTTAGTACACCAACCTCGGGTCAAGTACGAAAAGCTGCCCAAGCTAGTTTTGTTTACCTTAGAGCTACCCGATGACTCGTTAACCACTTGGTCGATGAATGACTTGCCGGCTTACTGGAATGAGGAGAGTTACGAACGTACCCAATGGATTTTAGGTGATTGGCTAAATGAGCCCACTACGTTAGTGGCGGCTGTGCCTTCGGTGGTAGTGCCGATGTCCTACAATTATCTGATTCATCCGGCCCATGTAGCTTTTGGCCAAATCCGGGTTCTGCATCAGGAGCCATTTCCAATTGAACGTCGACTCTGGCAGCAGGAAGGTTTATAATTCATTCGATTAGCAAACCTGTACATCGTCAACTAAAAGCGGACTTTGAAATGTAACTCATATTGGTCGATTTGTATAAATCAGTTTATCTGTTATTGTCCAAATAAAAGTCCACTATCAACATTAATTGAACTTGTCGTAAACAATGGCCAAAACCGTTCAGAAAAACCTCGGTTTATTTATAGGACAACACACATCAAATTCCATGAAGGATATTGCCCACTATGAAAACGTCGAAGGAATTCTGGCATAATTGGTTCTGTCTATTTGGTAGCCCATCGAGTAGCTAAGCCATAACAGCAATCGATCAAATGGACTTTCTTAGGTAACTCTTCATTCTCTAAGGACTTTCTAATAACTGCTTAAGCCTATTCTAAGCAGGTTCAGCGTATTTTGGGTTAAACCAGGTTTATCAAACCGACGAGTCTACTCAGATAAATTACCCTACAGAATTGATCTATAGTAGTATCTGTTTATTGCATCAACTTATGAAAAATCAACCCGATATAAAGAGTCGAACGTTTGGCGTTACCTTTTCTACTGAACACCAGGCAGACATTACGCTGTGGAATCCGCTTGCCAAAAAGGTAGAACTCTCCATCAGCGACCGGTCTATATCCATTCCCTTAACAAACGATGGATCAGGATACTGGCATCTGGAAACCGATCAGCTTAAACCCGGGGATACATACACATTTATACTCGACGAGGAGAAGATATGCGCTGATCCGGCATCGCTTGTCCAACCGCAGGGCCCATATGGCCCTTCTCAGGCCGTAGATATAAACAAATTCTACTGGGAAGATTCCTGCTGGGTCAGCCCACCCTTGGATGAATACGTTATCTATGAACTCGATATGAGTACGTTCAGCCCTGAAGAGACTTTTGACGCCGTTGTCAAAAAACTGGGAGAACTGAAAACCCTGGGCATCAATGCGTTACTTATAAAGACCGTTTCATCCTTTCCAGGGTCGCCTAACGAGCTGTTCCTCTATGCCACACAAGCCAACTACGGCGGTCCTCATCAATTGCAACGTCTGATCAATGCCTGTCATTTTGAAGGGATCGCCGTTATTCTGGATGTAAACTATGGGAAGATCAGCCGGCAGAATGACCGGTTAAAGGCCTATCGCTCGGGTAAACAAAAGGCGGGTCAGTTTGAGTCAAACGTAAACAGTGATGGGCATGAAGAAGCCGGGCGTCGATATCTTGTCGAAAATGCACTGATGTGGTTCCGGGATTTCCATGTCGATGCGCTCCGGCTACAGGCCATTTATGCCCTTCCTGATTCTGAAGACATTTTAACTGATATCCGGACCTATACGAATCAGTTAACAGCCCTGACAGGCAATCACCACTGTCTACTGGTCGAGCACGAACTGTCGAACAAATCGTTTGTCGGGAGTATGTCTACCCAAAATCCTCAGCCGAAAGGCAAGTTCGAGCCCGATTCAACTGACGAACGATATGACAATTATTGCTCTGATTACCAGCCCAATAAGCTCTCCATTAAAACGTATCGGGAGGATTATTTATACGACGATCACTTTTCATCCGTGTTGCGTGAGTTATTTGGCCGACCGACGGAAACCCAACAATTCGCCTGAGCTTCTAAGGAGTTTCTAAGTTTTGTTTAAGCCTCTTCTAAGCCATTGACGCGTAGTTTGCAGGAATACACTGGGCGTTCAGTAACGCATCAACATCATGAAAACGTTTAAATCCTCGTTTAAACGATTACTTATTGTTTCCTATCGATTACCCTTTTCAATTCAACAGACGAATGAAGGCCCCAAGCTCCACCAGAATTCGGGTGGTTTAGTTTCCGCTGTGCTTTCGATGGCGGAACAGATGGGACAGACGCAGGAAAATACAGCCAGAAAAATTCACTGGATAGGGCATGCCGATACGTCCTTGCAGCAGGTCAACGTATCCGCTCTGGAAAATGATACGTTTGTGGCGCACCCGGTTTTTATGGATGAGGCTGTACACAAGGGTTTTTATGAAGGATTCAGCAATGATCTAATCTGGCCCCTGTTTCATTATTTCCCGTCCTATGCCTCCTTCAAAGAAACTGATTTTCAAAGCTATCAACAGGCCAATACCCGCTTTCTGGAAGAACTAACCGCCCTGATCGAACCGGGCGATTTAGTCTGGATTCATGATTTCCAGTTAATGCTGTTACCCGATCTGGTCCGCCAGGCCGTTCCGGATGCGACAATCGGTTACTTTTTCCACATCCCGTTCCCGACCTATGAGATCATTAAACTACTGCCCCGTACCTGGCGTCATAAGTTGATCAACGGAATTATAGGCGCCGATGTGGTCGGTTTTCACACCACCGACTACGTACATCATTTTTTGCAAAGCGTTTCGGACGTACTGGATTTACCCATCATTGAGCAACGGATTGTTTTACCCGACCGCTCTGTGGTTGTGAACAACTTCCCGATCAGCATCGACTTTCATAAATTTAACTCCAGTGGTCAGGAGGCTGCTGTGGTCGACACCCGGCACGAGTACCAGAATCTGCTTCGACACAACAAAATCATTTTTTCGGTTGACCGGCTCGATTATACGAAGGGGATCATCTATCGGTTACAGGGGTTTGAATGGTTTTTAACCCAAAATCCTGACTGGCACAACAAGGTAACCTTCGTAATGACGGTGGTGCCATCGCGGGATAAAATCGGTCAGTATCAGGAACTCAAACGGGAGATTGAAGAAACGGTTGGACGGATCAATGGCCGGTTCGGCACCATCGGCTGGCGTCCTATCGTGTATTCCTATACGTCCCTGAACTTCACCGAGCTCATGGCGCTGTATACCGTCTGTGATATTGCTCTGATTACACCAATTCGGGACGGCATGAACCTGGTTTGCAAGGAATTTGTCGCCAGTCGTCAGGATCAAAAAGGAGTTTTGATTTTAAGCGAACTGGCCGGAGCGGCTCAGGAACTGCGGGATGCACTGATCATCAACCCAACCGATACACAGGAGGTGGCCGATGCTATCCGGCAGGGCTTGACAATGCCAGCTGATGAGCAGGAACGCCGGATGATGTACTTGCGAAAGCATCTGCAAAACCACAATGTCTTTCGCTGGAGTCACGATTTTTTAACTGCTTTTAACGACCGTATGACCGCACAACTGCATATAGAAACTGATCTGCCCATTCAGGCATTTGTCGACACATTTGATGAGGCACGCAAGCGGCTGCTGTTACTTGATTTCGACGGTACGTTAGCCCCTATCGTCAATAATCCGGCCGACGCGCGACCTTCAAAATCGCTGAAAAATACGTTACGGCAGTTAGCCGAACGTAGTGATATAGTGGTCATTAGTGGCCGCAATCGGTCATTTCTGGAAAAAACATTCGTCGATATTCCCGTCCATTTAGTGGCTGAACACGGTGCTTTTCTCAAAAAACCAGACCAACCCTGGGAGCGACTTGATTTATCCGGTGATGACTGGGTCCATTCGGTTCGCTCAACGATGACTAGCTTCGTCGAGCACTTTCCAGGATCATTTATTGAGGAAAAGGAGACAGCTCTTGTCTGGCACTACCGGATGGCGGAAGCGGAGGATATTGAAGGACAGGCGACCGAACTGGCGAATCAATTGCGTAAAACTTTGTTTTCCATACCCCTATCCGTCATTCAGGGGCATAAAATCGTTGAAGTGAAGGCTGCTCAGCACAGTAAAGGAACGGTAGCTATGCTTATTTTTGACCAGAAGCCCTATGATTTTATTGTCAGTATTGGCGACGATACCACCGATGAGGATATGTTTCGGCAATTACCCAACTGGTCTTACACCATCAGAGTGGGGGCGGGTCAATCCAATGCCCGGTATCGACTGGCCAGGCAGCAGGACGTAGAAACAATATTACAACGGATGAATGACGCCCTGATTGAAGCCTGATCGGATTGCGGAATGTAGGGTAACGAATACCTGAATCACTTGTAGACAGATTCATTTTCTTCTGACACCTCTTCGTTGCGCGCCTTCTTTTTATGCTGCAACTGCCGAAGCAGGTTCTCATAATAGGGCGGAATTTTGCCAGTATTCGAGGCTTTAACGCCAAACCAGGCACTCGTATAATAACTCAGAATCCCAATGCCAATAATCGCACTGGCTATAATTAAGTAGGTCACCATGCTATTTGGGTTTATTTGTGAACGCAATGAATCGCTTTTTTTTCACGACTATTGACCGTACCCTGTCAGTGAGAAAGCAGGATACGGGTCAATGTCATGAATGAAGCGCCTATTCACCGCTCAATTGGAGCAAAGAAGGGGTCAATCATAAGGATGACCTTAATAAGAACTTAGAATTTACTTAGAACACGAACCTGGCAAACTCGTTTACTCTACAGACTAGCGGAATACCCGTTCCTATTTGGTCGGCTTTAACCACTCAGTCCAGACTCACAACCCAATTAATTTTCACTATGAAACTTCTGGTGGTCGAAGATGAGCCTAAAACCCTTCAGGCGATCCAGCAGGGTCTGGAAGAAAGCCAGTTCGAAGTTGACATTGCCTATGATGGGGTAATTGCCAGACGGCTTGCGCTGAAAAATAATTATGCGGCCATTATCACCGACCTGATTTTGCCAGGCCTGAATGGCTATGAACTCTGTCGCCAGCTACGAGCCGAAGGAATTACTACACCCATCCTAATGCTGACCGCCCTAGGCGAAACCGACGACAAGATTGCCGGGTTCGATGCGGGGGCTGATCAGTATCTGACCAAACCATTTCAGTTTGCCGAACTACTGGCACGGGTACGAGCCCTGACCAAACGCGGGACCAACGTAGCCATGACGGCTCAAACGTTACGGTATGGCGGGGTCGAAATGAATCTGGATACCAAAACGGTTACGCGCGATGACCAATCAATTGAGTTGACCGCCCGTGAGTTTGCCCTCCTGGAATTTCTGATGCGTAACCAGGGGCGGGTCCTGTCGAAACCGTCTATTGCTGAACACGTCTGGGATCTGAACTTCGATACGGGCACCAACGTAGTGGAAGTTTACATCAACTACCTCCGCAAAAAAATTGACAAGAATTTCCCCAATAAACTAATTCACACTCATTTTGGCATGGGGTATATGTTTAAAGAAGAATAGAAAGGAGAAAAGAAGAAGGGACGAAAGGAGGCAAACAGGTTCCATTACACGATTGCTTTATCCCTTTCTCCCCTCCTTCTCCAAAATCATGACCATTCGCAAACGTCTCACGTTACGCTTTACAGGCTTGGTATCCAGTATTTTACTGCTGGCGTTTGTGTGTATCTATGCCTTCTGCTGGTACTTTATTTCGTCGGACTTTTACCGGCGGCTGGATCGAAAAGCGAGTACGACTGGGGATATGCTGATTCGACATCGGCTGGATGCACAACTTATCCGGCAATTGAGCCGAATTCGGAAAGACCAGTTGCCAAACCAGAACATCATCGTATTTGATAACCGGGATTCGATCATCCTTTGCACGAACGAATCTCTGATGTTAACCATTCCTGAATCAGTACTGGCTAGTATCCGACAAAATAAACGAAAGGATTTCCAGCAAAAAGGTTATTACCTGTCAGGGATTCGGTTCATGACCGCTTCGGGTCAGTTTGTGGTGGTGGCTAGTGCCGAAAATACGTATGGGGATGAGTTCTTACGGCGGCTTCTCTGGGCGCTAACGGGTCTTTTTTGTCTTATTGCGGGCATTACGGCTTTCTCGGGCTGGTTTTTTGCGGGCGATGCACTTCGACCGATGCAACAGATTGATCAGACGGTTGGTGAGATTTTCCCCAGAAATCGGGATGAACGGCTCGTTGTAAGTCGCGAAGATGACGAGATCAGCCGACTGTCGATCACCATCAATCGCTTGCTGGACCGGGTTACCGAGTCCTTCCAATTACAGCGTATGTTTGTGGCTAACGTATCGCACGAACTGAAAAACCCGCTTACCCAGATCAGCTCACAACTGGAAGTAAGCCTCCTGAATCAGCGCGAGCCGGAAGCCTATCAACAGACAATTCGTTCGGTGCTGGATGACGTAGAAGAACTTACCACGCTCACACACGAATTGCTGCAACTCTCCAGGGTTAATCAGGATGATGCAATCGGCTTGATGACCGATGCAGTACGGATGGATGAAATTGTGTGGGATATTCGGGAGCAGGTTACCAATAGCAATCCACGGTACGTTGTAAACGTTGAACTCGGCGCCTTGCCCGAAGATCCTGATCAACTGACGGTACAGGGGAATAAAACCCTGCTGGAAACAGCGCTTAAAAATCTGACGGAAAACGCCTGTAAATTTTCAGATAATGGGCAGGCTCGGATTCAGGTAGATTTTGGTCAGGACGTAGTACACATTCAGATTCAGAATACCGGGCAACCCATTCCAACGGCTGACCTGCCTTATATTTTTGAACCCTTTTATCGCAGCCGACAAACGGCCGACGTACGAGGGTATGGGGTAGGTTTATCGCTTGTCGAACGAATTATCCGGCTGCATGGCGGACAGGTTGGCGTGACATCCCTGGCTGGCCAGCCAACGGTTTTTCACGTCGAGTTACCCCGATGAGGCAACCTCTCTAAGCAGATTCTAAGGAGTTTATCAGCGAATCCTAAGCAGCACGGGGCATATTTACGAGGACTTACATACTTGTTAAGCAAACGTAACGATACCATGTCTTTCACGACTGTACTTCACCCATACACGCCTTTTTTTCCACCCGGCCCCGCTGAAACGAAGGCATACCGGAACAGAAATAATCCCTTCAATAGAGACGAGCCGCCCCAAAAGCCAGACTGGTTGATGATCTTTATGGGTATATTGTTCGTGCTGACATTATTCCTCCTCTGGATAGTCGATATTCCCCGTTTACTTAACTAGACGGCGCGAACTACCTGACGACAACAACTTTATTCGACCAACAGCTTTATTCGTTTGCTTTTCGTCCGACTTTGCAGCCAGCGTGCGATCCGGTGCTTTTCGCCTGCCGTATGGCGACGGGAAAATTTGGCATATACCAGCATGACCGTATCGGGTTTGTTACTACCTGCATTCATCACCAGCGACCGGGCGGCTGTAAACGTCTGTACATCAGGCATGAGAATTTTGAGTTCGTTCCGTAAATCAGCCACTGGCAGACGTGATGTTTGAGTCAGGTCGATGTACCGACGTAACGAATCGATGGTATGGTCTTTACGAGCAATAGTTGCCTGGCTGTACTGAATAACCTGGTCGGCCAGCGTCGTTTTCAGCGCGTTAACGTCGATTTCTGTATCTTTAAAATTCCCCTGTTTGACCACCAGGTTAGCGTGGCCCAAACCATATACGGGCATTTTGGTACGTAACAGATTGATCGAATCCTTGGGTAGCGGTTCGCCCACCAGCGAGAGTTCCAGCGTACTTTGTCGGCGATTAAACCGGGCCGCGTAGTTAATAACCTGCCGATATTGGAAATTACACTCAGTTGTAACAAAGCGCTTCGCATTTTGCTCAAAAATCGTTTTGCGAACAATCTGATAGCCAAGGTAACTACTGGGAACGACCACAATCAGGACAGCCAGATCGTATTCCGGACCCGCCGTTCGACATCCGACGTTGGGTATTCTTTCTAGTGATAACTCAGAAACCGGACAATTAGGAACGTAGCCAGACTGATACAGATGCTATTGATGAGAAACAGGTAAAACGCTCCAGCAAAGTAGTACAGATTTCCTGTCGCCAGCCCGTAGCCAGCCGTGCAAAGGGGCGGCATCAGGGCCGTAGCAATGGCCACACCCGGAATAACATTCGTAACCTTATCCCGGCGCGAACCGGCCACAATGCCCGCCAACCCACCAAAGAAAGCGATAAAGGCATCCCAGACGGTTGGCGAGGTGCGGGCCAGCAATTCGGACTGAGCAATGTGAAGGGGACTAATGAAAAAGTAAACGGTCGATGTCAATAAACTAATAAAAACAGCAATGCTAAGATTCTTTAACGCCTGCTGAATCATCGTCAAATCGTTTATACCAATGCCCAGACCAATACCCATGATTGGCCCCATCAGGGGTGAAATGAGCATGGCACCAATAATGACGGCTGTAGAATTAACATTGAGGCCAATAGACGCAATGAAAATAGCAAAGATGAGTGTCCACAGATTAACTCTCTTAAATTCAGTGCCTTTGCTGATCGACTGGATGATACCCGTTTCGTCCGCCTTATCTTCTTCCAGACTAAAACGTTCACGGATCATTGAACTGAAGCGGGTAAGCGGATCAGGACGATTCTTCCGTGGAATTTTGGGGTCATTAACAATCATCACCGGAATTGGCTAAGGAGATACGCAATAGAAACCATGCGGTTTTAATGGAAAGTTAATGTATTCTTGCACAATTCTTATGCCACGGTATGGACTTATTTACGCTGATTACTTTACTGATTGTCATAGCGGCCCTGTTTGCCTACCTTAATACGCGTTGGCTAAAATTACCTGATGCTATTGGAATAATGGTACTGTCTCTATGTTTCTCGGCCCTACTAATCAGTTTAAACGCCATTCACCCAGCCTGGTTTGGGCTGGTGCGCCGAGCCGTTACCGAAATTGACTTTGGGCGTGTTCTGTTCGACGTAATGCTCAGTTTTCTGCTCTTTGCGGGAGCCTTCCATACCGATGCCACACAGCTACGAATCGAACGCCGGTCGGTGATGCTCTTTGCACTGATAGGCGTTCTGTTGAGCACTGCTTTGGTGGGCACCGGGCTCTACCTGATCGCGGGCTGGCTGGGCTTTGCCTTGCCCTATACGCTCTGTCTGCTTTTTGGCGCCCTGATCTCCCCCACCGATCCCATTGCCGTGCTGGGTATTCTCGCCAAGTTCAAACTGCCCGAAAGCGTTAAGCTCAACATCGTTGGGGAGTCGTTGTTCAACGATGGTGTTGGTGTTGTTGTATTTGCTACAATCTACCGAATCGTTATTAACGGGGCCGATAGCATTAGTGCCGGTGAAATTGGTTTGTTATTTCTGGAAGAAGCGGGTGGTGGCGTATTGTTTGGCCTGGCGCTGGGCTACGGCATGTTCTGGTTGATGCGCTCCATTAACCACTATCAAACGGAAGTAATCATTACGGTAGCCGGGGTTATGGGCGGCTATCTACTGGCGCAGAAACTGCATATTTCCGGACCGCTGGCAATGGTAGTGGCGGGTCTGTTTGTGGGTGACCACGCCCGTGAAGAAGCCATGAGTCGCCAGACGGAAGAGTACATCGACAAGTTTTGGGAGTTGATCGATAGTATCCTGAACGCGTTGTTATTTGTGCTGATTGGTCTCGAACTACTCATTATTGATTTTCAGTCGGGCTATTGGCTCATCAGCATTGTAACAGTGGTGCTGGTACTACTCTCCAGATTTATTTCCATATGGGTCCCCTTCAACCTAGCTCGACGCTGGCTTGACCTTGACGATAATGCGCCCATCATGTTGACCTGGGGTGGTTTACGCGGAGGTTTATCCATTGCGATGGCGCTTTCAATCTCAAATGAATTACCCCACAAAGACTTGCTGGTGACAATTACGTATGGCGTGGTCCTTTTTTCCGTTATCGGGCAGGGATTAACGATGGAGCGGCTAATCCGTCGACTATACCCCACCGACTAAGCCGGTTAATCGTGGCTGTATTTGAGGTTCTAGTTTGTTTGTAGTTCTGGCTTTTCAGGTTTATCGGTAACCGCTTGCGCCATCGTTTCGCGAACGAAGCCCGTTTTTAAATGTTCATAAAACGATACGGGATCAACCAGCGAGGCCGCGCCCTGCGCCATTAGACCGCCTAGTAAAAGCTGAAAAATAGCGGAATGCCGATCCGTCATTTCCAGCACCAGAATGGCCGCCGTAAACGGTGAGCGGACAACGCCTGTCAGAAAACTAACCATACTCACCAGAATGATTAAGTTCGTATCGCCAGGGGCAACCTGTATCAGGCGGGAAAGTCCATCTCCCAGGATAGCGCCAGCGCTCAACGACGTGGCAAAAATGCCGCCCGCAGCCCCTCCGCTGTAACTGAGCGCCATCCCGACAAATCGAACCGGGAAGAGATACCAGGGCGTCAGGTGATCATTTTGAAACAATAGCCGATTAATAATGGGTTTGCCTGTTCCGACAGCGTCGGTACCAATCATAGCCGCAAAACCAGCTAACAGTAAACCACAGCCAGCTACCCATACCGCCTGTTCAGACAAGGTTCGAAATCGTCGGCGGTAAGCATTCAACCACAGCAAAGCGTTGGCAAACAGAGCCCCTGCCAAACCGCAAAAGATGGCTACCAGCACAACCACGCCCAGTACCCAGCCCGTCGAAGCGGTAACTTTTGGGAAACCCAGATACAGATAAGGCCCCTGAATGGCCTGGGCGGTCATACCGGCAATAATAACCGCCGTGAAAACCGCCGTCCTGAAACGGGTGATGTGCGTCTGGGTAAGCTCTTCTACGACGAAGACGATACCACCCAGGGGCGTGTTAAAGGCGGCCGCCAGACCAGCCGCTCCACCCGTGACCAGCGCAATCTGCCGGGATAATCGTGGCCACCCTGCCGGTTGCAGTCGGTTAATCGCCCGAAAAATAGCTGCTGAAATCTGTATGGTCGGCCCTTCCCGGCCAATGACCCCCCGCCGACCAGCAAAACGACGCTACTTAGTATTTTAACAACGGCAACCCGAAGACTCAGCAGATAGCCAATACGTCCATGCGTTGTCGGATTTGACAACTCGATACCAGCCATTACCTGCGGAATACCACTTCCACGGGCAGCGGGGGCCAGTTTGGCAACCAGCAGCCAGGCAATCAGGAAAGCTATGGGTGTGGTAATAAACGTTAAATAAGAATGCGCCTGAATCCAGGAAAAACTGATCTGCTCTGCCCACACAAAAAGCTCTTCGTAGCCTACGGCGACCAGTCCGGTCAGCAGGGAGGCCACCCAGAACGGCATACTCTGGAGAATAATCCGACGGACACGTTCGGTGTAGAGTCGCTTAATAACCTGTTGATCCATCCAGGCCAGTACCTGCGCATATCGGGAAAATCGGTTGGCCATACCGTGAAGTTTTAACGGATTTGACTAGATAACGCAAGGAGTTAACAGAAGATTAAGGCAAGGCTAAAGTCTAAGCAAATTCTAAGAACTCTTTAAGGCCTTTATAACCAGTAGACGTCACCTTTGCTTTCATCACACATGAACTTATAAACCATTACGTACATGGAAACAACGGAACGTAACCCCACAACCCTAGCCTGGGTGCTAGCCGCACTGATCGGCGTGGGACTGGCCGGAGGTCTTTACTGGCACAACAACCGCACCCTGACCAACCACTACAACCAGGCCGAACAACGGGCGGATTCATTATTATCCGTTAAATTTCAGCTTGAAAGTGATAAGCGCGATTTGAAAACACAACTGGAGACTGCCGCTGACGATAAAGACTATTTGACCAAACGTATTGATAATCTCCATGAACAGCTGGCCCAGCGCAATCAGGTTGTGAATACGTTACGCCAAATGACGACAGACCAATCGCGTACCATTCGGAACCTGAATCAAAACTTTGGCCGCTTATCGACCGTCCGGGATAGTCTGGAGAATCAGATGGTGGCGATGTACGACAAGATTAACTGGCAAAGCCAATCGAATGCCTTACTGCTGAAGCAGCAAAAAGAACAACAGCAACAGCAGAACCTTATGGACGCCCGGCTGCTGACAATGGCACCACGCTCGGCCATCACGGGCGATGCTTTCCTGGTTGAAGTTAGCAAGTCGAATAAAAAAATGACAGCTAAAGCAAAGAAAGCGAATACGCTGACCATTTCACTCAATATACCCTCTGTGCTGAAACTGGAGGGTATGCAGGAGGTTTATCTGAGTTTAACCGACGACCAGCAGAAACCAATGATGCCAGCGCTCCATACAGCGACGGTTACGTTACCGGATGTAAACGAAGTTATTCCGGTTCATGCAACGCAGGCGGTAAATTTCGCCCGCAACCCGCAGCGTGTTTTCTTTACTGTTAGTCCTGAAAGGGCCATTAAGCCGGGCATTTACCGAGCGTCTGTCTTCACAAAGGATGCATACCTGGGTGCCGTCGAATTTCGATTGCGGGACAGTTTCTGGTTCTTTTAGTTAACGGAAAACGAACGAATCAAGTTGATTTTATGGAAACACTAAATTTTAAGACAAACATCAAAACGAGCGATGACGTCGCTGCTGTTACGTTACCGCTGAATGATATAGAGCAGGTTAACGGATGGAATATAGATACTGACTCAGCTGACAAATTACTAACCGTACAAACCATTGACAATCGGATTGCCAGTCTAATAGAGCAGGCTATCCAGAAAGCGGGCTTTCAGGCGGAGCAGGTCATTACGTAATCTTTTCATGTGCTGTTATCCATCTTTTTCTAAGCCAATTCTAAGCAATCTTTAAGTTCGCTCTTAGGTCTGTGTGATAAGTTGCATACACTCCCCAACCGGCTGAATAAGCTGGTAGAGGACAACTAAACCGAAGCACAGCATGAAAACGCAACTGACAATTTTATTTCTCTCGGGTTTGGCGGGGGCTACTTTAGCGCAAGTGCCCACACCCGATGCGAATACCCTGATGAACCTGGGCCGTTTCGATGAAGCAAAAGCGACACTGGTTCGCAATGCGCAACAAAACCCATCCGTACAAACGTATTTCGACGCCGGTTACGGGTACCTGCGGGCAGGTCAGCCAGATTCAGCCCGTATCTGGTTTTTTAAGGGTATTCCACTGGACGAAAAACGGATTCCTCTTAATCAAACGGGTTCTGCCATTACGTATCTTGTTAAAAATGATATGACGAATGCTGGCCCAAAACTTGATGAGGTGGTCGCAAAAAGTAAAGGCAAAAACGCGGAGATTTTATTCCGAATTGGCGAAGCTTATACGGGTTATTTAACCCCAGGTAATGGGTCGATTAAGCCGATTTACCCGAAAGTCGTCAACGCGGCTAAAGCTATTGATTACCTAAACCGGGCTACCGAGCGGGACAAGAAAAACCCGGCTGTTCAACTGGCACTGGGCGATGCATACTACCTGAACAATGACGCCGGTACAGCCGTAACGCGCTACGAAAGTGCGCTCGAACTGGGTATGAATGCGTCGCGGGTGTACCAACGTATTGGTGATATTTACTGGCAGGGCCGTAACCTGAACCTGGCTGTCGAGAATTACAAAAAAGCCATTGAGGCCAATCAGAATTATGCACCGGCCTATAATCAACTGGCTGAACTTTATTTTCTGGTCAATCGCTACAAAGAGGCCGCCAATTACATTGACCAGTACGTAAACGTATCGAATGATAAGCGGCAGGAAACCCTGCTACGGCAGGCTCAGTTTCATTTCCTGGCCAAAGACTACCAGCGTACCGTCAATCTGATCGACAGCAACCGCACGGCTTTGGCGCAAAACCCCATTGTGTACCGGATCGAAGGTTGGGCCTACTCGTCACTGAAGGAGCCGCAGAAAGCAATTCAGAATATTACGACGTTCCTGGAGAAAGCGCCCGACAAAGCGATGCCCGATGATTACAAATACCTGGGCAATGCGTATTTAGGCATCGACAACACCGGCAGCGATTCGCTCAAAGCCATAAACGATTCGCTGGGCATCCTGAACCTGACCAAAGCGGCCCCCTTCGATACGACGGAGAATCTATACAGCGACATTGCCAAATATTATTACCGGGCCAAGAAACACCCACAGGCTGTAGCGGCCCTTGATTCGGCGGCCAAACACGGGTTCAAAGCTGACGTGCAGGATTTATTCCGCTACGGCATGAGCAATTATACACTCGGTTTTCAGCGCGATAGTGCAGGGAAACTGGTCCGCGATACCGTCCGCTTTGCGCTGGCCGACTCGGCCCTGGCCCTGGCACAGAAAGCCTCACCTGAATACGCGCCGACTATACTATACCGGGCCAAGGCACACTATTATGCCTATGCGCCAGAAGAAGCTGTACGTAATGGCAAAGCGAAACCTTATTTTGAGCAGTTCATCAGTCTGGTGGCCGATAAACCTGACGAGCGGACCCGCTACAAAAAAGATTTGATCCTGGCCTTCAAGTACCTGATTTCCTATAACGAACTGGTTACTAAAGATGCCAGCGCCCGAAACGAGTGGCTTCAGAAAGGGCTGTCGTTCTTCCCTGAGAATAAAGATCTGGCAAAAATTGCCGCACCGGAAACCGATACGGTCGATCAATAGCATTTTTTTCGTAGTTGAATATGTCTGATGTTCATACCGCTACCGGGGCTCTGATTCCTGGTAGCGGTTTTTAATTTACCCAGAGCCTATCGCCAGCAACAGTCAAACGAAGAAATTTTTTGTGCTTTTTTAAGTCGAATCACTCCATGCTCTCCACTTCTAAGCAAATTCTAAGAATTTTCTAAGCTGGTCTTTACTTGTGCGGGCGTATTTGCACAGGTAGCTAACGTAGTCGGCTTGTCAGGTTACTGTTTTTATCGCTACCTATTCATCGTTCAGACCAATATTCTCTATGCATTCCTATTCAGGTATACTTGCCCTGCTCATCAGCGCGCTGCTGGCCTCCTGCTCAGCGAAAAGCGAAAAAAAGCAGGAAGCCCCCCCCCAACGCTCCCGGTTATTCAACTCATAAATCAGGACGCAACCCTCGACCACGATTATGCCAGTAACCTCGAAGCAGTACAAAACGTAGAGGTTCGTGCCCGCGTGGCGGGTTATCTCGATAAAATTTTGGTTGATGAAGGGCAGCCCGTTCATAAAGGTCAGTTGCTTTTTCAGCTTAACCTAACCGAATATCAGGTCGAAGTAGACCGGGCCCAGTCGAGTCTGGAAAGTGCGATAGCCGATGAACAATCTGCTGAGGTGGAAATGGGACGGGTGAAACTACTGGTCGATAAAAATGTCATATCGCCATCCGAGCTAAAACTTGCCAAAGCCAAAATGGCCACTGCCCGTTCTGCTATTAACGGGGCTAAAGCGGCCTTAACAAAAGCTCGGTTTCACGTATCGTTGACCAGTATTCGGGCGCCCTTCGATGGGGTTATCAACCGAATCCCGTTTAAGCGGGGCAGTCTGATTGACGAAGGTGCCCTGCTAACCTCGATCTCCGACCTTCGCGAGATGTACGCGTATTTTAACGTATCGGAGAAGGAATACCTGTCTTTCATCAAAAAACGGCGCCATCCCGAAAAAACAACGGTTCGGGAAGTTGAGCTGCTCTTGGCTGACGATTCGACTTATCCATACAAAGGGAAAATAGAAACCACCGAAACTGAATTTGAAGACAACTCCGGTACGATTGCCTTCCGAGCCACGTTCCCGAATCCGAAACGACTGCTTCGGCACGGTGCTACGGGTAAAATCCGTCTGACTACTGATGTAGACGATGCCTTGCTGGTACCACAGAAAGCTGTCTTTGAAGTCCAGGACAAAAACTTCGTCTACATAGTTGATGCGAACAACAAAGTTAAAGTCCAAAATTTTGTTCCCAGTAGCCGGGTCGATCAGCTGTACATCGTTCAGTCGGGTCTTAAGCCAGGCGACCGAATCGTCTATGAAGGTATCCAAAGCCTCAAAGACGGCATGACAATTTCCCCTAAAGCGTTACCTACCAAGAGTTTACAAGCTATGTACGCCTTGGCTCGCTAATTAGAAATGAATAGTGTAGACCGGATAATGTAGAATGAACGAAGATAACTGATTGATAGTCAACCAGTAGCCAATTATTCATTATCCATTCCTCCAGCAATTATGTTTAACACCTTCATAAAAAGGCCCTTACTTTCCACGGCTATCTCCGTTCTGATTGTTCTGATGGGCGTACTGGCCCTGACCGGGCTGCCTGTTACGCAGTTTCCCGACATTGTGCCGCCTTCAGTGACAGTAACGACCAAATACACGGGAGCCAGCGCCGATGTGTGCGTAAAGGCCGTGGCTACACCACTCGAACGAGCCATCAATGGGGTGCCGAATATGACCTACATGACCTCGATTTCAGGAAATGACGGCACTACGCTGATCACCGTCTTCTTTAAAGTCGGTACGGATCCTGATCTGGCAGCCGTGAACGTGCAGAACCGCGTGACAACGGTGATGGACGAACTACCCGAAGAAGTGATTAAAGCGGGGGTCGTGACAGAAAAGGAAGTGAACAGTATGCTGCTGTACCTCAACATCGTCAGCGACGACCCTAAAGTAGACGAAAAGTTCATTTATAATTTTGCCGACATCAACGTACTGGCCGAGCTGAAGCGGATCGACGGCGTTGGTTTTGCCGCCATAATGGGTAGCCGCGATTATTCCATGCGGGTATGGCTCAAACCCGACCGAATGACGGCCTACGACATCTCACCCGACGAAGTAGTGGCCGGGATTCGCAAGCAGAATGTCGAAGCTGCCCCTGGTAAAGCGGGCGAAAGTGCCGATCAGGCTCCCCAGACGCTGCAATACGTACTCCGTTATACGGGTAAGTTTTTTGAACCAACGCAATACGAAAATCTTATTCTGCGCGCCAACGCTGATGGGTCGTTGCTCCGACTAAAAGATGTGGCCGATGTTGAGTTTGGCTCACTGGATTATGGCGTATTATCCAAGAACGACGGTCGCCCATCGGCGTCGATCATGCTTAAACAGCGGCCCGGTTCCAATGCCAGCGACGTAATTGCAGCCGTTAAAACGCGGATGGCCGAATTGAAAGAAAGCTCATTTCCGGCAGGCATGACCTATAACTACGCCTACGACGTATCGCGCTTCCTGGACGCATCTATCCACGAAGTTGTCCGTACGCTGATGGAAGCGTTTGTGTTGGTGTTTATAATTGTGTTTCTGTTTTTACAAGACTGGCGTTCCACATTGATCTGCGCGCTGGCCGTTCCGGTGGCCCTGATTGGGACGTTCGCCTTTATGAGTTCGATTGGCTTTTCCATCAATCTGCTGACCCTGTTTGCCCTGGTACTGGCCATCGGCATTGTGGTCGATAACGCCATTGTGGTGGTGGAGGCCGTTCATGCCAAAATGGAAGAGCCAAGGGCCGATGGCAGTCATTTATCGCCCCGGGCTGCTACGTTCGCAGCGATAGGAGAAATTGCCAGCGCCATTGTGGCCATTACCCTTGTTATGTCTGCCGTGTTTGTTCCGGTAGCGTTCATGACGGGTCCGGTCGGCATTTTCTATCGGCAATTTTCGCTCACCCTGGCTATTGCCATTGTTATTTCCGGCGTTAACGCCCTGACACTCACACCCGCGTTGTGCGCTCTTCTGCTCCGTCCCGTGCATGGCGAGAAAAAAGGACTACTTGGTGGTTTTTTTGCCCGGTTCAATCGGGGGTACGAAGCTTTAGCGAGCAAATACCAGAGCCTGCTACGTCGGATTGCGAAACGAAGCAGTATTACGTGGGGGCTGTTATTGCTGTTCATTCTCGGCACCTGGGGCGTTAGCATGATCCTGCCCAGTGGGTTCATTCCAACCGAAGATCAGGGCATGATATACGTCAACGTAACAACCCCCGTCGGCGCTACTGTCGACCGAACCGAAAAAGTGCTGGACGCCATTGAAAAGATTGCCTCCGAGCAGGAATCGGTCGAAAACGTATCGACGCTGGCGGGGTATAGCCTGATGACCGATGGCGCGGGGGCTTCCTACGGCATGGGTATGATTAACCTCAAGCACTGGGATGAGCGTAAGGAGTCGATGCAGGAGTTGATTGCTACGCTGGAAGAAAAAACCAAAACCATTACCGATGCCACGATTCAGTTCTTCCCGCCACCAACCGTTCCAGGCTTCGGTAATTCAAGCGGATTTGAACTGCGTATGCTGGATCGGGGACGTAGTGGCGACCTTACGGAAACCGCGAAAGTGGCCCAGAATTTTATTGCGGCTCTAAAAAAGCGCCCCGAAATCAGCGATGCCTTCACCAGTTTCGATCCGAGTTTCCCGCAATATTTACTGCACGTCGATCAGGAAAAAGCGTCTCAGAAAGGGGTCTCCATCGACAACGCCATGAGTACGCTGCAAACGATGATGGGCAGCTATTACGCATCCAACTTTATCCGGTTTGGGCAAATGTATAAGGTGATGGTACAGGCAGCGCCCAGCTACCGGACTAAACCCGAAGATGTGCTAAACATGCGGGTCAAAAACGATCAGGGCGAAATGGTTCCTTATTCCAATTTCATCCGGCTGGAACGCGTCTACGGTCCTGAGCAGATCACCCGGTACAACATGTATACCTCGGCGATGATCAACGGGGATGCTACCCCCGGCTACAGTAGTGGTGATGCGATTCGGGCTGTTCAGGAGGTGGCCGCTCAGACGTTGCCCAAAGGCTACGGCTACGAGTGGTCGGGCATGTCGCGGGAAGAGGTCGAATCGGGCAACCAGGCCTTGTACATTTTTGCCATCTGTCTGGTGTTCGTCTATATCCTGCTGATGGCGCAGTACGAAAGCTTGTTGTTGCCCCTTTCCGTTCTGCTGTCCTTACCGACCGGCATCTTTGGTTCTTTTTTCTTTCTGCAAATAATGGGTCTGCAAAACAACATCTACGCGCAGGTGGCGCTGGTGATGCTCATCGGGCTACTGGGTAAAAACGCGATTCTGATCGTTGAATTTGCCAGCCAGCGCCAGCGCGAAGGCCTCCCGATTCTGGACGCTGCCGTAGAAGGGGCCGTCTCTCGATTACGTCCGATTCTGATGACCTCGTTCGCCTTTATCGCGGGGCTGATTCCGCTCTGTATGGCATCGGGGGCGGGCGCGCTGGGTAACCGGTCCATCGGGACGGCAGCGGCTGGCGGGATGTTCACCGGTACGTTGTTCGGACTGATCATTGTGCCCGGTCTGTACGTTTTCTTTGCCAAACTCGCCGAACGGTTCGGTTCCAATAAACCGGCGGATGACGAATTCCAGAACCACAACATTCAGAAGGCCGACACCAAAACGGCTACTTTATCCACTCAACCGCACGTCAATGGCACCGTTATTCACTCCTAGATTAACTAAAACTACCCCCAACCCCCTAAAGGGGGCTAAAAAGGCTGTGTACAGATTCCCCTTTAGGGGGTTGGGGGTATCTCGTATAGCTGTTTTCTTTCTGCTGAGTATTGGCTTACTGAGCAGTTGTCAGTTACCCAAACCACTGCTCCAGCCAACTGCCCGGCCCATCCCAGTTTCCTTTGCGGGCCATACGGATTCAGTGGGTATTGCCAGCCAGAACTGGCGCACCTTCTTTGCCGACCCAAGCCTGGTTCAGCTCATCGACACAGCGCTGGCGAGAAATCTGGACTTACTTATCGCAACACAACGTATTGAAGCCGCCCGGGGTGCTTTTGAATACAATCGCGGGTTTCTGGCGCCCCAGATAAACGCCGTAGCGTCGGCGGGGGTTGACCGATATGGGAAATATTCCATGAACGGCGTAGGGAATTTTGATACCAACTTATCGGAGAACATCCGGGGCAATGAACGGATCCCAAACCCTACTCCCGATTATTTTCTGGGCGCCCGCAGTACGTGGGAGGTAGACATCTGGGGTAAACTCCGCAACCGGAAGAAAGCGGCTTATCTGCGCTTACTGGCTTCCGAAAAAGGGCGGCATGCGGTTATTACGTCCTTGGTAGCTGAAGCCGCCCGGTATTATTACACGTTGCTGGCGTTAGACGATGAACTGGAAATTATTCAGAAAAACATCGATTTCCAGCAGAATGCGCTTGAGCTGGTTCGCATTCAAAAAGAAGCAGGCCGGGTAACGGAACTGGCCGTGCAGCAATTTTCTGCTCAGTTGCTTAATACCCGCAGTCGGCAGGGACGGGTTCGTCAGCAGATCATCGAGAACGAAAATCAGTTGAATCGGCTACTGGGCCGTTATCCTGGACCGATTATCCGGAGTCAATCGCTTCAGGTGCGTGAATTACCGGGTCAGGTGCTGACTGGAATTCCGGCACAGATGCTCACTAGCCGACCTGACATCCAGCAGGCTGAACTCGAGTTGCAGGCGGCTCATGTGGATGTTGAGGTAGCGCGAGCAGAATTTCTACCCAGCCTGAATCTGAATGCGTATGTAGGCCTGAATGCTTTCCGAACGGCGGTCCTGTTTAATCCCGTTTCGATAGCGGCTGGGCTGCTGGGCGGCTTAACGGCCCCAATCCTTAACCGACGTTTTCTGAAGGGAAACTACCGCCAGTCAACGGCGCAGGCCACCGAATTGCTGTACCGGTATCGGCAGACGATTCTAAATGGTTTCAGCGAAGTGACGACGAATCTGCGTGGGGTGGAAAACTACCGACAGGTCGCTGACGTACAGGCGCAGGAAGTGTCGGTGCTTCAACAGGCCGTTTCGACATCGAAGGATCTGTTTTCCAGCGGCTATGCTTCGTATCTGGAAGTGATTACCGCGCAACGTAGCGTATTGGAAGCCGAACTAGCCCTGATCAATACCAAACAGAATCAGTATTTAGCCCTGACGGATTTGTACCGGGCGCTGGGTGGTGGCTGGCAGTAGAGGGAATCCTGAGCACATTAACCATTCCGTAGCATACTGGTTAAAACGTAGTTAACACTTCTGTTTCTATTAACTCATTTTTCTCAACGTTCAGTCATGAAATTACCTAGTCATCTCCTGTTTGGCTTTTTTGGCCTGTCCTTACTGGTTCTGTCCAAACCCACCCTTGCCCAAACCAATTCACCGGATAGTCCCATATTAAAAGCCAGTGGCATAAAGACCGGCACCAGTCTGGGTCTCAGCGCAGCTAAATCGGCTGATCACACTACGTTACTTCAGCTACTGAACGCATCGGGTTTACTGCAACAGGCGAATGGGAAAGGTCCCTATACCGTATTTGCGCCCACGAATGCAGCGTTCTCCGAACTTCCGGATGGAGAGCTAAATGAATTGCTACTGCCATCGAGCAAACAACGACTTATCCAGTTTTTGGCGTACCACGTCGTGAAAGCCCGATTGACGTCTAATCAATTGAAAGACGGCCAGAATTTAACGAACCTGACCGGGCAAATCCTGGTCGTTCATAAACAAGGGAATGGCATAACGATAAAAGACGGACGGGGTACGGTAGCCGAGATCCTACAGGCCGATATCCGAGCCACCAACGGCGTTGTTTACTCCGTTAATCGGGTTTTGCAGCGAGTTGTGAATAAAGGACCGATTGTTCGCTGAGAGTTGATACCTTATAGTCGTTAGTTGCACTTTTATGAAGTCGTTTAATCCTTCGAGCGACTTTTTTCTCTGCTACAAGTCGATCCCAACTATTCGGGAACTGACGGGTTTGATCAGTAGACTTTCGTTTTTTCAAATGCCAACCCGATTTCGCCAGTATTGGCAACAATTGCAGGAATCACTATGGTTTGTGCCAGGCCTGATGGTCTTGGGCTCCTTCGTGCTGGCCTATGGGCTGATTGAGTTTGATGCCCATACCAGTTGGCATGGCGAAAAACGATTCCCATTGCTGTTTGCGTCGGGGGCCGATGGCGCCCGTGGAATGTTGTCAGCTATTTCGGGCTCCATGCTGACCGTAGCGGCACTGGCCTTCTCGCTTACGCTATCCACTATTTCGCAGGTAAGCAGCCAATACTCGCCCAGAGTGCTGCGTAACTTTATGCGCGACCGCGTCAATCAGGTCGTTATGGGTTATTTCGTTGGGGTATTTGCCTACTGCCTGATTGTGCTGGGCACCATTCGGGGAACGGACGAAGTTAAGTTTGTACCGTCGACCGCCGTTCTGGCGGGCCTGCTGCTGGCGTTGGGTGGCGTTGCGGCTCTGATCTTCTTTATTCATCACATCGCCGAATCGCTCCAGACCGGCACGATTGTTCAGCATATTTTTCATGAAACGGGCAAAGCGACCGCCGAGTTGTTCCCTGATCAGTTTGGTGAACCGATTGATGACCCTAAAAAGGCCAAAGCCGCTTTGGAATATACCGATGGACAAACGGGCTGGCATCCAGTCAATACCAGTCAGGCAGGTTATTTGCAGTTGATCAATACGAATGGCTTACTCAACTGGGCGACTAAAAACCGGGTCGTTTTACGTGTTGAGAAAGAAATGGGCGCCTTTGTGGGCGAAGGCACGGTACTTTTCAGCGTTCGCAGTGGTATGGAACGGCCTGATCCAGAGGAAGCTGACTGGCCCGCTGATCTGATGGATTACGTTAGTATCGGACGGCACCGGAACGTAGAGCAGGACGTAGCGTTTGGCATTCAGCAACTGGTTGACATCGCTCTGAAAGCGCTATCGCCCGGCATCAACGACACAACCACCGCCATTATGGCTGTCGATTACCTGGGCGCCGTTAGCGAACAACTGGCCCAGCGCGAGTTTCCGGCCAGGCTGCGCTCCGACGGAAAGCATTTGCGGGTACTGGTGCGGAGCATGGACTTTGACGACTATATCCGACTGGCTTTCGATCTGCCACGTATCAACGCGAAAGGCAACCACGCCGTCCTCCGGCGATTGCTCAGAGCCCTGGCGTTGGTCAACGAAGCGGTTTGCTCCGACGACCGGAAGCCGATTCTAAAGCAACAGGCCGAACTGCTTATGGATTATGCCGACCAGACGCTGAACACTAATTACGAAAAGTATCAGGTGCGTGATCTCTATAAAAAACTAATGGAAACCTGGTCCTGACCGGCTTCATCTAATAGAAGGATTCATCAAAGCCGCTACGTTTCTGCTGGCCCGCTGGATTGAAGCCGGTGCGGCTATCGTCATTGCCATTGCCTCCCTGCGATCGTTAGGAAACTTTTTGTACGAGATCGTAACCGACCGGAGCCTGATGGTTCCTAAAGAAGAAATTCGGTTATCACTAGGTCGTTCGCTGGTTCTGGCCTTAGAGCTGGAGTTGGGCGCCGACATACTGAAAACGGCGGTGGCCCCACCTTGAATGACATTGGTCGGTTAGCGGCTATTGCCGTACTGCGAACGGCGCTCAACTATTTTTTGGAACGCGAACTACGTAACGCGGAAAAGCCGCTACCGAACTAAACTACAGTCTGAAGATGATCCATGAACCAGTCCTGCATGATTTCCAGCGTGTGCTCAGCTGAGGCTACGGCGAGGGTGAAATTGATTAAGATTTCGTCCGTGACGGAAGCGTTGAAATCAAATCGATTTAGTTGCAGGAAGATAGTCGCTGCCTGTAAACCAGTACGCTTGTTGCCATCCTGAAAAATATGATTGCTGATTATGTTGAATAAATACACGTCTGTTATCTGATGAATTTCTGGATAAAGTGGTTCACCAAACATTTCGGCTTGTACAGCTTCCAGTAAATAATCCAGATTTTCTTCATGCACAAAGTTGCCGCCAAATAAATGAACCTGATTATGATTAATGGCAATAACCTCAGCTTTCGTCAAATAAATCATCTTAAGCTAAGGCTTCCCACACCGCATTATATTTCATTGAGGTTTTAGCCAGTAGTTCTCCATCTTTTCAACCAGCTTCTTTTTTTCTCCAGCGTTGTCATACTTGTTCTGTTAATGCAAAAATACACTGTTTCCGGAAGTTCTCCGCGTTGGGGATCATGCAGCTGCGTTGGCGCATAAACGTAGCTACGTTTGTTTCCCGGAGTGTTTAGCCCTCAACCTCATTCTAACCAAATTCTAAGGTTTTATTAAGTTCAGTCTAAGTCGCCCGGTGTTATTTAAGTACTAATCAGGCTGTAACAGTCTGTTTGTCTGTTTCTAACGACTATTAACGATACGTAACCGTTCACGATTGAATTACGTCGGACCGCATTGTTACCATCCCGATGACAATTATGACTACCGAACAACACAAAAAACACGAAACCAGCCTAACAAAGCCCAGTTCCAGACTGACGCTTGCCCTTTATGGCGCACTCACTTTATTGGTACTTGGGGTGGGCTATCTACTATACAAGAATATCCAAATGACTAAGGAATACACCCAGGAGCGAGAATCCCTGCGCAGTGCTGTCCAGATAAATCAACGCGCTGTTGACCGCCAGCAACTGACGTTCGGCATGAAAACGTTCGTCTGGGCAGTACGTAACGCCTTGTTGCAGAACAAGCCAGGCGAAATCAACGAGTACTTCAACACGCTGGTTAAAGACAAAGGTGTTCAGGAAGTCCTGCTGGTTGACCCGGCCGGGAAGGTGACGATCTCGACTAATAAGAAAAATCAGGGAATTGGTTTCGCCAGCCGCTTTCCGGCTTATTTGCTTCAGCAACAGGACGTTTACTTCAACGATAAAACCACGTATGAGCTGTCGGCGCCCGTCACCGGCCCCAACAAGCGTTTGGGAACCCTGGTTATGTTCTACAAACCCACACCCGTTCTTACAGTCTCTTCGACTAATCGCTAAAGTTCCCGGTAAATTGCTGCACGCTTATTGACGTAAGTTCTCCGTCCGAATTGTATACGGCTCTCCTAACCTAGTTCTTACTAACAAGCCAGCTTTATGGAAACAGAAGCGCATTCATCCAAAACGAATAAAATTCTCCTGATACTTGGTCTGCTTCTGCTCGCCCTTGGTGGCGTTTATTACTGGAGTCAGTCGCGCCAGCCCGATGGTAATAGCGATCTGACTAAACCGCAGGCGGACTCATCGCAAACTGATAAAACGCAGCTAAATGAGCAGTTAGACGAACTACGTAGCCAACTGGCTGACGCTAAGCAGGAAAACGCTTCGTTAACCGATCAACTGAATGGGTTGAATGACTTATTAGCAAAGGCTTACGACCGGCTCGGCGTTTTAGAAGGTACCCGCATTGACCGAATGTTTCCAGCCGTAACGGAAAACAATGGTGTTGACTCCGGGAAACTGCGCGACAGTTTATCGAATCAACTGACCCTCATGCGTGGAAAAGTAGATCAGTTAAGCGAAGTCAGTCAGCAAAACAGGGACTTGCAGCAGGCGCTCAACCAACGGGACGCTAAACTAAAAACGATGGTGTCTACCTCAGCGGTTACGGGAGATGCCTTCCAGGTAAGTCTCTTGAAAGCAAACCAGAAAGTAACAGCGAAAGCCAAAAAAGTAGACGGGCTGAGTCTCTCGTTTACAGTACCGGCCGAACGACGTCTGGAGGGTACGAAAGACGTTTACTTAAGCCTGGTCCATGAGTCGGGCCGATCACCGGCGAGGCCGTTACCACTGGCTACTATTAAGCTGCCATCCGGCAACCTGATGATACCCGTCGATGCCATACAGACCTTTACGTTCAACGGGACGAAACAGCCAATAACTTTCAGGTTTCATCCGACGGTAACGCTTGAGCCGGGTACCTATCGGGCGTCCGTTTATACAAACGATGCTTATCTGGGATCGGTAACAGTTCAGTTGCGGGACAGTTTCTGGTTTTTTTAGGAAGAAAATAAACAGAAGTTGGCATTATACGGCTGCCTTTATTCTGCCTGATCCGATTTCCGCCATCGGTAAACTTTTACACTCAATGTTATGCTGTTACTATGGACTTATCTCCAGCCGCCACGGGTAAACGAACCACCCTTTACCGTCAATGATGCGCTAATCTTATTCTAGCACACCGTTCGCCAGAATGTCCAGCTGCTCGCTACGTATAAAAATCAGTTGTCATACCCAGTCTTTTATTAATGGAACATACCTCTTCTTTTACGCGTCGGGTGGCTACGGCGGCCTTAATTACGTTGCTGATAGCGGCCTTGTTCTGTCTGATTGGCTACGCGGCCAGCTTTTTCTTTCTGGTATTTGGCGGGATTACGTTCGCGGTAATTATCAGCGCAATGGCTCATTTTATCCAGCACAAAACACCATTGTCATATGGGCTGTCGGTGGCTATTGTCCTGCTCCTGCTGGTCGGCCTGATCGGGGGTACAATCTGGGGGTTGGCACCAACTGTCAGCCAACAAGCTAATGACCTGGCCGAATCGCTGCCAAAATCGGTCGATCAATTAAAAATGACGTTACAGGAAACCAAGTGGGGCAGGAAATTACTGGATGGCATTCCAGAAAATCCAAGCGATCTGCTTTCCTCAGGTGGACCAGGCAAAGGGGTTCTTTCGGAGCTAACGGGTATTTTTTCGGGTACGCTGGGCGGTCTGGTTAACGTATTGATTGTGATTATCACTGGGATTTATTTAGCGTTTAATCCCGGCACTTATCGGAAGGGATTCGTGCGGTTGTTCAACCCGTCTTATCGGAATCGGCTGCTCGACGTAATGGATACCTGTTACTCAGCGCTGAAAAACTGGTTTATCAGTCGAACCATTACCATGACGGTGGTGGGCGTAGTGACCGGAATCGGACTGGGGCTGCTGGGCGTTCCGTTCGCTATTGTCTTGGGTATTGTTGCTGGTGTGCTAAACTTCATTCCCAACCTGGGTCCTTACCTGGCGCTGGTGCCTGCTCTGCTGGTGGCCTTACCCCAAGGCCCCGAGTACCTGCTATACGTTTTCGCCCTCTACATGGGGGTACAGTCGCTGGAAGGCTACGTACTGACCCCCTTACTGGATAAAAAATTCGTATCGCTACCTCCAGCGCTTTTGTTGTTCGGGCAGGTATTGATGGGCATTCTAGTGGGTCTGGTCGGTATCCTGTTCGCTTCTCCGCTGATTGCGGTTCTGATGATTATTGTGGAGGAATTGTACGTCAATGATCGGTTGGAACACAAAACATAACGCATTTTTAGTTAGACCAACGTATAATAAATAACTCAACAAGATGAAAGCGATTAAACACATCATCCTAAGTTTGGGGATCGGTATTATCCTTAATGCCTGCACCCCTAAAATGGCTTTTACAACTTCGTCCGTAGTCCCAGCAGCGAGTGGAACCATTAATGTAAAAAAAGACAAAAACGAGAATTACACCCTGAAAGTGAACGTACATAATCTGGCGGAATCAAAAAACCTGACACCACCGAAAAATAGTTATTTGGTTTGGATGAAGCAGAATGACCGGTCGGTTAAGAAACTGGGGCAGTTAAACCCTTCCGGCAAAACACTAACAGCATCCTTAAGCACAACGACGGTTGCCAAGCCTCAGGAGATTTTCATCACAGCCGAAGATAACGCTGAGATTCTGTATCCAGCGGGTCAAACGGTTCTGACGACCGAAAAGTAATATAGTTAGAAAGTAATTTTTTTAATTTCAAAACGATATGGAAAGCGAAGACAGAGACGCCATCATCCGGGCCATACAGGCCATTTCTTCCAACGGACTGGAAAACCAGTCGGCCGAAGGACACAGTGACATAGGCAGTGAACAACCCGGCAGCGATTTACCTGATGAGAAACTGCCCAATGATGATCTGATAAATAAATATACCGATGGTCCCGACGAGCCGGGCGACAACGTGCGGGTGATGAATCCCAATCGTAACCCGAACGACAAGCCAAACATCGACAAACCCGCCTACGATTAAATAATCCCCAGGTGGTACGTTAAATGAATGAAAATTAAAGCGGTGGCTTGTCTGTTCCGGATAAGCCACCGCTTTATTGTTTTAAGAATACTTTCAGTAATGATACGTCCTCATAAGCTACGGATCAGAGTTGACAGTTATTAAAACTGTTTACTAACAACTCTACCGCTCCCCTACTCGAAATCGTTCAATTAATGGCCCGCACTCCTACTTTTCTGAACAGCCTAACTTACTATGAACCAGCGAGCTATATCCAATTTGAAGCTAAAGAAAAATCGTTCAAGAAAACGTAGGTTTATTTTCTAGATTAGATAGAACATGAGGCTGTACACAAATTCATGTGTTATAATTTTATGGATACCCATGTCGGCCATTACTTAATTAACTTCTAAGCCAGTGAAGAAGAGATTAAAGACAGCTGTTTCCCCAAGTAATTCATGGTATTGGAATTGAATAGGCAGATTTCAAATGCGGTTTTATACCATTGCAAGTCATCTGACCGGAATTGACAATCTATATCAGATAAAATAGAAATGAGATAGATGTTTCAACCAACGTTTCAACTAAAAAGAAAAAGCCAGTAAACGATTACGTTAACTGGCTGATTTTTAATGTCGGGGTGGCAGGATTCGAACCTACGACCTCCTGCTCCCAAAGCAGGCGCGATACCGGGCTACGCTACACCCCGAAGTGTATTTATACGTTCGGCGGAGAGAGAGGGATTCGAACCCTCGGTACCGTTACCAGTACGACAGTTTAGCAAACTGTTCCTTTCGGCCTCTCAGGCATCTCTCCGGAGCCAACCATTCCACTTCCTGAACGATTGGGACACAAAGATAGGGCAATTCAACGTTTTCAGCAATACACAGACTGCAAAATCTTTTTACAATTACTAATTTCGCTCCTCTGTTAATTCCCAACACGGCACGAAAGTGGGTCAGTCTCAGCCGAATAATTGCAATACATGAACTGGTTATTTCCCTTCTCCCGTACCGAATTTATTTTTATAGGCTTATTTATTTGCTTCTATATCGGCTATGTCTGGCGTACTTTTCGCCTGGCGCGTCAGCTAAATACATCCGCCTGGGGGGTTATTCCGAAATTTTTTCTTCGGGCCAGTTACCTGATTTTATTGATTATTGCCCTGCTTGGTCCTTCATTCGGCGAACCCGAGGGCGACGTGCTCACCACCGGCCGCGATACGTTTCTGATTGTCGATATCTCGCGCTCGATGGATGCGGGCGATGTAGTACCCACCCGCCTAGAACGGATCAAGTATGATATTCAGCAACTCTGCGATACGTTACCAACCGAACGATTCGGATTAATTCTGGCCTCATCCGAATCCTTTGTTCTGTCACCCCTAACATCGGATCACTATGCCCTTAAGCAGTTCGTACGCGAAGTGCACACCAGTGTCTCGCCAACCGGTGGTACGGAGCTTTGCGGTGCGATTGAACTGGCCCGACAAAAAATTCTGACAGACCCGTCCACGCAACGGAGGGTAAAGGCTATTGTGCTGTTCAGCGATGGAGAGAACTTTGGAAACTGCGAACGTAGTCTGTTATCCCGTCTGCGTCTGGAAGGGGTACCGCTCATCACAGTAGGCGTTGGAACCGAGGCTGGAGCCTCTATTCGGGAAGGACGAAGTTTTGTGCGCGATAATGACCGACAGATCGTCCGTAGCCGGTTGAATCGCCCATTTTTGCAGAAACTCGCCCGCGACGGACGGGGCCAATACGTAGAAACGGACGGCAATGGTACGTATATCAACGAATTAGCCTCGATACTCCGCGGACTAAAAGGGCGGGGCATCAGCCAGAACCACATCGCTGTTTCAACCAATAAATACTTTTATTTCTTACTGGCTGCGCTGGTTTTAATCAGTCTTGATGTCATAATCACCATTCGAACCTTCCGGGTATAAGTTCATCTCAGCGTTTCGTCTTATTTTTGAGCGCTCGTTCTGTTCGTCACGATGATTTATTTACTTATTACAGCCTGGCTCTGGTGGGATAATCTGTTTACACTAAACCAGATTTCGCGTAACAATCAAGCGCGTCAGGAAGCCGAGGCTGCCTATCAGGCAGGTGATTATTCCCGCGCTCTTGAGCTATACGCTTATCTGAGTCGCGCAACGACAACAATTGATCTGGCCGTTCGGTTGAATTTAGGACATACCTATTTTCGATTGAAGCAATACAGTAAAGCCAGACCCCAGTACGAAACCCTGCTCCAGTCGGACCGGCCCGACTTACGAACCGCAGCAGCTACCCAACTAGGCGTAATGGCCTGCTTCGACCACGACAGCGCAACAGCGTTGGCCTTGTTCCAGCGTGCTCTACTGGAAAGCCCGGAAAATGAACCTGCCCGATATAATTTTGAGTTAATAAAAACACATTACTCAGGTAAGAAACCCGAACTCCCGCTACGTCAGCAACCTGCTGTCCGTAAACCCCAACCTGTAAACAGGCTTCGCCCAACGGGACAACAGGTGGAACGGTCAACTCGGCAGGATGAGGTGTTACGTCGGTTTCAACGTCTGAATCTAAGTGAAGAGCAGGCTTTACAGCTTCTCGACGCGATGCAAAGTGATGATCTGCCATACGTACTGACACGTTCAGCCCGAAAAGCAGGCCCGAAATCAACTCAGCCAGAGAACCGCTGGTAACTCAAGCTGATTCTGTTTATGGTTCACATGTTTGGTTTTGGCAATGGTTGCCTATGTTATAAACTGAATGCCGTAAACTACAATCGTAAACGAACAAAACCACATGAATGAAGTCGTAATTGTTTCTGCTGTCCGAACACCGATCGGTAGCTTTGGAGGGGTCTTATCCACGCTGTCGGCCACCGATTTAGGGGCCGCAGCCATTCGGGGCGCCCTCAGCCGCATTGGACTGGAAGCCAGTCAGGTACAGGAAGTATACATGGGCAACGTAGTGTCGGCCAATCTGGGACAGGCACCTGCCAAACAGGCCGCTCTGAAAGCCGGACTGCCTGCCACGATTCCCTGCACAACCATCAATAAAGTGTGTGCATCGGGAACGAAGGCCATCATGCTGGCAGCCCAGGCCATTCAGCTAGGCCAGGCCGATGTGATCGTGGCGGGTGGCATGGAAAGCATGTCGAACACCCCGTATTACGTTCCCAAGGCACGATTTGGGTATAAATACGGGAATGCAGAACTGATTGATGGTCTGGCCCGCGACGGGCTGGTGGATGCCTATGATCAGTGTGCTATGGGTGTGTTTGCCGATCAGACCGCTCAGAAATACACCATCAGCCGCCAGGAACAGGATGCGTTTACGGTTCAGTCTTACCGGCGGGCTGAAGCCAGTACCCAAAACGGACAATTCAGCGCCGAAATCATACCGGTCGATGTTGCTGGTCGGAAAGGGACCGTAACGGTGCAGGAGGATGAAGAATATAAGAATGTGATTTATGACAAAATTCCGATGCTGAAGGCGGCTTTTACGCCCGATGGTACGGTTACTCCAGCCAGTTCGTCGCCGATTAGCGATGGTGCGTCAGCGCTGGTTGTGATGAGCCGCCGGAAAGCCGAAGAACTGGGATTAAAACCACTGGCCCGGATACTTGCCTACGCGGATGCAGAACAGGAACCTCAATGGTTTACGACGGCCCCCACCAAAGCGGTTCCATTAGCCATTGAACGAGCCGGACTAAAAACGGACGATATCGATTTTTTTGAAGTCAACGAAGCCTTTGCCGTCGTGCCGCTTGCTTTTAGTAAAGTGCTGAACGTACCGCAGGAAAAAATAAACGTCTTTGGCGGAGCCGTTTCTATTGGCCACCCATTGGGGGCATCGGGAGCACGTATCGTAACGACGCTCACCAATGTACTCCAGCAAACAGGAGGCCGCTACGGTGCCGTAGGGATCTGTAATGGCGGTGGGGGTGCCTCCGCCATTGTACTTGAAAAACTATAAAGTATGGGCAGCGGCTTGTAAAGCTGCGTCACTACATAACCGGGTAGCTTATCAGAACCCGGCAACCCTTATACTGCAGACTATAAACTAACGTAAATGAACGCCATTCAGGAAACCAATTTTCATTTTCCCGGCCAGACAGGGTTTTATCGAGGTAAAGTACGCGACGTGTATTCCTTTCCCGACAAGCTTGTTATGATTGCTTCAGACCGCATTTCGGCTTTTGACGTAGTACTGCCCCGGCCTATTCCATTTAAAGGACAGGTACTGAACCAGACAGCTGCGTACTTTCTGCGGGCGACGGCTGACCTTGTTCCAAACTGGCTCCTCAATGTGCCCGACCCTAATGTGAGCATTGGCCTCCGGTGCGAACCTTACGCTGTAGAAATGGTCGTTCGGGGTTATTTGGCAGGTCATGCCTGGCGCCAGTACCGCGATGGCCATCGGATACTCTGCGGGGTTTCGTTGCCAGACGGGCTGAAAGAAAACGACCGTCTGCCTACACCGATCATTACGCCCTCTACCAAAGCCCATGAGGGTCACGACGAAGATATCAGCCGGGAAGAGATTCTTGACCGGAGTATCGTATCGGAAAGTGATTATGTTCAGCTGGAGCGGTATGCACTGGCCTTGTTTGAGCGTGGTACGGCTATGGCAGCCGCTCAGGGCCTGATTCTGGTCGATACCAAGTATGAATTCGGCAACCGGGACGGCAAGGTGTATTTGATCGATGAGGTCCACACCCCCGATTCCTCCCGCTATTTTTACGCCGATACCTACGACGCCAACCAAAAGGCTAGCCTGCCGCAAAAACAGTTATCGAAAGAGTTCGTGCGGGAATGGCTCATTGCCAATGGGTTTCAGGGGAAAACAGGCCAGACAGTGCCCGATATGTCGGATGATTGGGTCCGGCAAATTTCAACTCGTTATATTGAACTGTTCGAAAAAGTAACCGGTCAGCGTTTCGAACCCGCTACTGATACTGACCCCCTTTCACGAATTAACGCCAACATTTTAGGAGTAATAACGGATTAATGAATAAGGTCGAATGAATACAGCCAAAGAGTATGGTCATTTTCATTCGAGACGATTCGTTGCCCATTCCAGATAATATATTCACCAGTCTATGACGTATACAATCCAGAAAAACGAGCAGTACGCTCTGATCCGCCTTACCGAAAGTGCCTTTGAAGGTGACGTACCTACTGATTTTGAGACATTGAGCCGCACTTTATTTCGGGAAGGCTACAGCAACATTATTGTGGATATAGCTCCCGTACAGTCGGTTGATATGGCCGGTATTACAACGTTTCGAAAAATAAACCGGCAGTGCACCAACGAGGAAGGCTTACTGGTCGTTGTCACAAAGAATGATGATCTGATTGAATTTTTGGATAAGTCGAGCCTCAGCGACCTGACCATTCTGCCTACCGTAGAAGAAGCCATCGATGCTGTGTTTATGAATGAATTAGAAAACGATTTTCGCAGCGAAGATGATGATGAGTACGACGCCGGGGGTAGCGTCGGCCGTGAATGATCCGAACACGGTCCGGCCAGGAGTGGCCCAGCCTAGTGCGGCCCAACCTAGTGCGGCCCAACCAGATACTATGATTGAACAGGAGCATACCCGACCGGCCCACTTTCCATTTGCCCTTACTATATTGGGGGCCGGGTCGGCTACGCCCACGCTGCGGCTTCATCAAACGGCTCAATTGCTGACCATCGGAAATGAATACGCCCTGATCGACTGCGGGGAGGGGACACAACTGCGCCTGCTCGAACAGCGCATTCGGCCTGGTCGGCTCCGCTATATTTTTATAAGCCATCTTCACGGCGATCATTATTTCGGGCTGGCTCCTCTCTTATCGAGTTTGAACCTCGGCGGACGTACTGAAGACTTATTTCTGTTTGGTCCACGCGGGCTGGATGAAGTGTTGACGACTATTTTCCGGGTTTCGGATTCCCGACTCAACTATAAACTGCATTTCCAGGTCGTTCCATCGGACCAACCAACTTTTTTACTCGATCATCCGTACATGACGGTTCAGTCAATTCCACTCCAGCACCGGATTGACTGCTCAGGTTATCTCTTCCGGGAAAAACCGCCGAAGCCGCATTTGCTACGTGAAAAGCTGCCCGATGCCATTCCGGTAGCGTATCTGAAACAACTCAAAAATGGGCAGGATATTCTGGATGCCGACGGACGATTGCTTTACGCTGCATCCGACTATACGGAGCCCGGTCCGGCTCCTCGCTCCTATGCATACTGTTCGGATACGCGCTACGTTGAATCGCTGGTTCCGCAGTTGCACGGCGTTAATCTGTTGTACCACGAAGCTACGTTTCTGGAAGACAATGCCGTACGTGCTTCCGAAGGTCTACCACTCAACCGCCCGACAGGCGGCTGCCATTGCTGCCCAGGCTAAGGTTGGCCGACTGCTGATTGGCCATTTCTCTTCACGCTACAAACAGTTCAACCTGTTTCTGGAGGAGGCCCGGCCTGTTTTCCCCGAAACGTATCTGGCCATTGAAGGCGAAACCACAGCGATTTGAGCAATTATCCTTTCCGTAAGTACTGTAGGCGTGGCGGCCGGATTCTCATTATCTTTAACCCCGAAACTTTATCAATTTATTCATGCTGGCATTTCGCCTGGGATTTTTAGACATTGGCTGGCTTGACCTGCTCGATATCGGGTTGGTAGCCATATTGATTTATCAGATTTACAATCTCGTTCGGGGAAGTGTAGCCAGCCGGGTTTTTGTCGGTTATCTGCTGGTCTATCTGGCCTATTTGCTGGTAAAAGCCCTTGGCCTGAACCTGATGACCACCATTCTGGAATATTTCATCAGTGTAGGAGCCCTGGCTCTGATTATCATCTTTCAGCACGAAATCCGGCGTTTTCTGCTGCTGATCGGCAAATCCACGAACCTGACTAATACCCGTCGGCTTCGGCAATGGCTCCTCCGCGACAGCGATAAGCTGGACAGCCAGACCACCCTGAAACCGATTCTGGATACCTGTAAAGCACTGGCTACAGAATTTTCGGGCGGCTTACTGGTTCTTCAGAAAAACGACGATCTGGAGAAATTTGCTCAATCGGGCGAAGTAATCGATGCCGACATATCGAAGCCTTTATTACTAGCTATTTTCAGTCAGTACAGCCCCTTACACGATGGCGCTGTGATCATTAGCGGTGGACGTATCAGAGCCGCACGCTGTATCCTTCCCGTATCGGAAGACGACGAGCTTCCTCCTTCGCTGGGCTTTCGTCACCGGGCCGCACTGGGCATGAGCGAAGCTACGGATGCCGCCGTCATTGCCGTTTCAGAAGAGAGCGGACGGCTGGCATTAGCGCTTAACGGCGAGTTATATACGAACCTGAGTCAGCCTGAATTGGAGAGCCGATTAGAGCGCTATCTGCTGGAACCCGTTCGTTAACGTATAGCGGCTATATAGCATACCCTGTCGGTACGGCCATTGCCCGAACGTATCTTGAGCTTAGTGTCGACAGGTCTATTAATTTGATCAAAAGGGGTGCGAATACACCCCTTTTAATATTCCAGCATAGGAGGCAGGTTTTTTGCCTGCTCTACAAAATCGCCGATTTGCTCAGCCGAAGGAGGCCGCTGGGTGAACTGCCGAACACTGTTGATTTCAATTAGCTTAGCGTGCAGGTTGGCTGGTACCCGCTGAGCCAGTTCTTTCACGGTGTCGACACCTGATTCTTCCATAAGATCACTATATACCCGACCGATGCCTTTAATCCGGGCTAAATCAGCCCGGTTCGCCAGGTCTAAAATTACAGCTCCATCAACACCAGTTGCTGACGACAGGGCTTTGCGGTCTGATGGAGTTTTGGTAGCATCAAGTAGTTCGTTGCTGTCGCTAATACCCTGCGCTTTTAGGGCATTTAGAATGGCATTTGTCATGCCACGTAGTTCTCCAAGTGTGAGGCTCATGAAAAAAAGAGGATAGGTAAACTTAAATCCAGCCTGACCTTCAGACCGTGTAATAAAGGTTTATTGAGCAAGGTACTTCCTACGAATATCGTTTAAAAGAAATTTCTTCTGTACGGTAAAACTCTCCGGGTGCATCTCCCTGAACTCATTCTTCCATTCTGTGTACCGAACAGGTTCAGCCTGCTCAAACTGCCCGGCGTCGATCTTCTTCTGATTTAAGTATTCTTCAAAGGTCATACGGTCAACCTGCCATTTTAGCCGAAATTACAACAGCCGTTACGTTTCTTCAAAGCAATTGTATCAGAAAATTGCATGAAAAAATGACAAAATGACTGACCGAACCAGTCATTCTGAATGAAATACGTATTGGAACAGATCGTGGAAGCTTACTCCCACTCTCACATAACCTCTTTCACTCATGAACACAACATTTGTGACATTTGCCGATACGGCTTCTCAGCCGGGAGGAGCAGCCGAACAGGATTCTGTTTTGCTGGATGCATACTCAAATACAATCGTAAATGTAGCGAAAAAAGTTAGCCCATCGGTTGTACAGATCAAGGTAAGTGGGCGAGCCACCGAATCTGCTCCTGACCGCAAAAACGGTATTCCTCCGCAACGACGGGCGCCAGGACGAGGAGAAACGGATGGTGGTACGGGGTCTGGATTTATTATTTCCAGCGATGGCTATATCATAACCAACAACCATGTAGTGGCAGGTGCCAGCCAAATTACTGTATCTCTGCCCGACTCCCGCGATTTCGACGCTACGTTAATCGGTCGTGATCCGGCTACTGATATTGCTGTTCTTAAAATCTATGCCGACAACCTGAAAGGAATACGGTTTGCCGATTCAAAACAAGTGCAGGTCGGCCAGATTGCTATTGCCTTAGGTAACCCGTACGGTTTTCAGTATTCGCTGACGACAGGTGTTGTCAGCGCGCTCGGCCGGACGCTACGTTCCGAATCGGGCCGATTAATCGACGACGTCATCCAGACCGATGCCGCGCTAAATCCGGGCAACTCAGGTGGGCCATTGGTCGACTCAAATGGCGATGTGATTGGCGTAAATACAGCCGTTATTCTGCCTGCACAGGGCATTTGTTTTGCTGTTTCGTCAAACCTTGCTGCCCTGGTAGCCGGAAAACTTATCATGAATGGCCGTGTTCGTCGTGGCTATCTGGGTATTGCCGGCCAGCTTATCAACCTGACCGAGCGGATCAAGCAATACAATCAGTTGAGCGTCAGAACGGGGGTCATGATTGTCAGCGTTGAGCCGGATGGCATTGCCGGAAACGGCGAATTACGCCAGGGCGACATTATCGTGGGGTTCAATGATCAATCCGTAGCCTCCGTCGATGACCTGCATCGCTTACTGACCGATGATACGATTGGTCGGCAGATTCAATTAACCATTCTGCGCGAAAACCGTAAAAAGGGAGTCATGGTTACACCGGGCGAGCTGAAATAAATGAGTTTACAAAGTCGTTTCCGCAAAATTTTACTGAAATACAGTGATTATTTCATAAATAATTTGGCCAGGCAATGTTTTATTTCATCATTTCCGAATAATATTACGCTATTAACGTATAAGCAATACGTTAAATCCAGATTATATCCTATCACTCACTTAAAAAATTCCATGAAACGTATCTTCTCTTTTTTCCTGGTGTTGATTGCCTTTTCTGCCAGAGCCCAGGAGTACAAACCTTTTAAAGTCAACCTCTCAATTGGCTATGCCAAAGCCTTGGGTGAGGGTCTTTCCGGCGGGTTTCTGTTTGCTGCTGAACCGAAGTACGGCCTCAGCGATAACTTCGATCTCGGCCTTCGTATCGAATCGGCTGGTATAGCACGAGGGGTTACCATCAGCAACAATAATCAGACTTACACGGGTAAAGTGAGCGCCTTTACGTCGGGGTTATTGACTGGAACTTACCTGATTGGTACAGGTGGCATTCGTCCTTTCCTTGGTTTGGGAGCGGGTATCTACAGTGTTGGCGAGTCGGATACATTTTCTGTGACGAATGGACAGGGCGCGCCTGAGAACGTAAAGATATCGTCTGAAACAAAGTTTGGTTTTATGGTTCGGGCCGGTATCAAAGCGGGGCACTTTGTGGCCGGGGTTGAATACAATGCGGTACCGACTACAGCCGTTAAGCTGACCAACACAACCATCGACAGTAAAAACGCTTACCTAGGCATTAAAATCGGGATAGATTTAGGCGGTGGCCGTAAATAAGCCGGTCTCTACGAAATGAGCGAAAGCGTGAATGCGTGAACGAGCGAAACAAACTACTCACTTTTTCACGCATTCACGCTTTCGCTCATTCTTTTGGTAGGATCAGCGGGTGGAACCGGAGGCCGTTTACCCGATTTAACTCCAGCGAAGGAGCCGGAATCTTAAAAAATTGTATGGTACCAATGAATCGCTGGAGCGATGGCGAGAACGTACCAATGCGTGACAGATCGGCGTCGGGCGAAAGAAAAAACTGCCGGTATCGCCTGAATTTTACGTCATTGCCCTCTTTATCGAATACTTGTGGATTCTCATGCCCACCAATCATACCGCTTCCGCTGTAGCCAATATCCAGATTGAGCCAGCGCGGAAATGACGGCCCTACTGGTATCGCCGAAGCCAGATTCACCGACAGCCAGTATTGCTGGCCATTGTAATCTTTAAGCATCTGCTGCCCGGTCGTTTTTCCAAGCAGATTTGGCCGATACTGGGGGAAAATAGTTTTCCGAAAACCGTATTTCAGGCTGACAATCTGCTGACCAGGGCCATACTGTTGCCCCACAAACAACGCCGTTCCGGCTACGTTGGCCAGCATATCGCCTTTCGAAAACCCCCACCCTTCTGCATGGCCGTCGTACACTTCAAGTGTGGTCTGAAACAGTAAGGCCAGCAGGCCACCCGTCAGGATGCTGGCGCGTTCATTAACGCCACTCCAGCGCATCAGCTCATAGCCTCCCCGACTCATGCAGTAAGCCGTAGCAGCATGACCGACCTTGTCCATCTGGAGCCATTCGGCATTGTCGTTGAAGGTGTGAAAGGGTACTTTTTTCTTGTACCACTGCTTCCGTAGCATCAGCAACGTAATGGTATAAAAAGCCGCGGTGCCAACCAGAACGCCGATAAACCGCCCCTGATTGATGCCCGAAGGCTCCGGCATGGGTGGGGCCACAGGCAAGGGCTGTGCCGGAGCTGCCTGACTGAGCATGAGCCCGTATAAGCAAATCAAAACAACGCGCCGAATTTGGTATTTCATCCGTCAAAAGTATTGAGAAAATCAGTTCGCCAATGGTAGGCGTAGCAGATCGCGTAACTTGCAGCAAAATACATTCGTTACGTATCCATGAGTCTTGTTTCCTCTCCACCCCTCACCCGCGCTCAGGAGTCGCGCGTTGCTATTGAGCGCCTTTACATCACCATGCGGCATTTGTTCAACCGCGGATTTTATAAACCATCGGGCGTATCGGGCGAAGAAATTCGCCGGGCGCTGCTTACGCTTCAGCCCGAAATTTATGGGCTTGTCGGTGATCCGCAACGCGTTGAACTCGACGGCTTGGTCTACGTAATGGACCGGCTGCCCAAAGGAATTGAAGCCTGTCGGGTTATTTCTCTAGCCTCACGCGAAGGGTTCGAAAATTCTCATTTTCCGGTATTGATTCCCGCCAAACGCCGTCGGAACTGCTACCGGATTGATCATGAACAGATGGTGATCGAAGTAACGAACGGACGTAGCGAAATCTACGACATCCTGACGCACCTGACGTTTATGTTTATGGAAGCCGACAAAATCCGGCGAAACGCCTTTCAGGAACGCGGCAGTCGTACTCGCGAATGGGAAAAACTGGAAGCCATCGTTCAATCGGGCGGAACCGTCAACGACGACGAACGTGAGCTGGCGCTGATGTACCTGAGCTCTATTCTGGGGCGTACCTTCGAGGAAACGCAGCAGGCGTATCGACGTTTTGAGGAAACCGCAGGGACTAACAGCGGCTTGTTTCAGATTGTGTACGGCCTTGGCAGCGTATCGATACGGGAGTTTCGCGAGTCGAAAACAGACCGGGAAATCAACTTCACCCCCATGCTTCGTGAACGTATCGGTCAGCACCTGTATGGCGAGCGCTGGGCTACTCGCCTGAAACAGTACATCTGGGAGCATAATCTGCAGGAGCGCCCTATTCATATTATCAGCGCCAACCCGCACAGTGTCATAAACTGCCTGTACGCACCCGCTGCCCTGGCCGAAACAACTACCTGGGAGAATCTGTATGACCTGGCTCTTAAGCTGAGCCAACCCGCTCAGCAGGAACTTCGCCAGCAGGTAACGGAGTACGCAAACGAATACGGCCTCCACGTACTGGAAGATCTGGCCGGAACCAGTCTGCTCGTTCAATTGATCGATACCGCCAAACTGGACATCAGTCAGTTATCAACCGAAATTGCTCACAATCCGGAGCATATCCGAACGAATCAGCCGCTCTTGCTGGTGATGGATTATGCATTTGGGGAGCAGGCTTTCGAAACGATGGACGAGTTGCTCAAACCCTTTGAGCATACCAATGAAACGTTTCCGCTGAACGTAGCGTCGATTTCAGTGATCGGCAAAGCGGGCATCCTGACCGGGGCAAAGGCGATCTGATGATTCCAACGTCGCATATTTTTGAAGGAACGGCAGACAATTACCCGCTGGATAATGACTTCAGCAAAGAGGATTTTGACGGCAATGGACTGGCTGTATTTGAAGGGGCTATGATTACGGTGCTGGGGACATCCCTCCAGAACAAAGACGTACTGAGCTACTTCCGCAACTCGTCGTGGAAAGCTATTGGCCTGGAAATGGAAGGCGCTCATTATCAGAAAGCGATTCAGGCACAGTCGAAAATCCGGGGGAGTGTTCCGGCCAACATAAAGGTGCGTTACGCTTATTATGCGTCTGACAATCCGCTGCTTACCGGTGCTACGCTGGCCTCCGGAAGCCTCGGTACGCTGGGCGTGAAACCAACCTATCTGATTACGGTAAAATGTCTGGAGAAGATCTTTCAGACTGCTTAGCTGACGGCTTCGGGAAGTTCTGATTTTCAGCAACATCCTCACGGCAGAGAAGTTTATACGACTGACCCGTTCCCAAATTTGTTGGCAAATACGGAACAACCCATTTGTCAATTTTGTAGCTAGAAGGAATACATACCTCATTATGGCGAAACCTAAAAAATCTACCCAAAAAGGCCCCGATGTAATTCTGATCGGAGCCGGTATTATGAGTGCCACCCTCGGGGTGCTGCTGAAAGAACTGCAACCCGATATCACCATTGACATATACGAACGACTGGATAGCGCAGCCGCTGAAAGTTCCGACGCCTGGAACAACGCAGGCACCGGACACTTGGCTTTCTGCGAGCTGAATTATACCCCCGAAAAAGAAGATGGGTCGATAGATGGATCGAAAGCCATCAAAATTGCAGAGTCGTTTGAGCAGTCGAAGCAGTTCTGGGCTTACCTCGTTGAAAAGGGTTTTCTGAGCGATGCCCCCAATTTCATCCGGTCGATACCGCACATGAGTTTTGTATGGGGTGATGAGAACGTAGCCTATCTGCGCAAACGCTATGATGTACTTCAGCAAAATTACCTGTTTCATGGTATGCAGTATTCCGAAGATCGGGATCAGCTGACCGACTGGATACCACTGGTCATGCAGGATCGCGATCCGAATCAGCCCGTAGCGGCTACCCGCATGGACATTGGCACGGATGTGAACTTTGGCGCACTGACACGGGCTATGTTCCGTCGGCTGTACGACATGCCGGGGGTTCATCTGTATTTTGCCCATGAAGTGCGTGATATCTGGCGGTCTAAATCGCTGGGTGGCTGGAAAATACGGGTTGAAAACGTGACCACCAATCAGGTGCGCGACGTACAGACGGAGTTTATTTTCATTGGTGCCGGGGGCGGTTCGTTACGCCTGCTCGAAAAATCAGACATTCCCGAGAGCCGTGGATTCGGCGGGTTTCCCGTGAGTGGTCAGTGGCTGAAATGCGTTAACCCGGACGTTATCAAACAGCATCAGGCAAAGGTGTACGGAAAAGCGTCGGTCGGCGCGCCACCCATGTCGGTACCGCACCTGGATACCCGGATGATCGAGGGAAAACGCGAATTACTATTTGGTCCTTACGCGGGTTTTTCTACGAAATTCCTGAAGAGCGGTTCATACATGGACCTGCCAAAATCCATCCAGCTGAGCAATATGGCACCAATGCTGATGGCAGGTTTGCACAATATTCCGCTGACGAGGTACCTGATTCAGCAGGTGATGCAATCGCCGGAAGACCGGCTAAACGCTCTGCGCGAGTACTATCCGGATGCCAAAATGGAAGACTGGGAGTTGGAAATCGCCGGTCAGCGGGTACAGGTGATCAAGAAGGATGAAGACGAAGGGGGCGTACTGGAATTTGGTACTGAAGTAGTCAGCGCAGCCGACGGTAGCATTGCCGCCCTGCTGGGTGCTTCGCCCGGTGCCTCAACAGCCGTTTCGATCATGCTCGATCTGCTGAAACGCTGTTTCCCGGAGCAACTCAAAACAGAGGTGTGGCAACAGAAGCTGAAAGACATGATTCCGAGCTACGGTCAGGTGCTGGCTAACAACCCGGAGCTTGGCCATGAATTAAGAAAGCATACCAGCGAAGTATTGGGTTTGACTACTACTGAATCCATACCTGAAGTAACGCGGTAAGCCCTATTCAGACAGTTCAGAACTTCCCGAAACGGGGCCACCGGCAGTTTGACCGTTTCGGGAAGTTCATTTTAAATACGCTGAATTAATTAGCGGCTACGCTGGTGTTCCAGATATCACGGTATAGTTTCCAGTCGCCCCCTTCCTGCTTCCAGACAACAATGTACTTTCCGTTGTCCAGTACAGATTCATCGGCACCGTATAGAGTAAACGTCCCCACTTCAACGATCTGATCACCGGCCGATTCAGCCTCAACGGTTTCGAGCTTAGCCCGCTTGACGCCTAATTCATAGGCTCCTTTCCAGAAGTCGCCGATAGCGGCAGGCCCTGAAATAGTATCCCCCCCGGTGGCATGATCATCGCATCCTGTGTATAAAGGTCACCCA
This sequence comes from Spirosoma sp. KNUC1025, assembly GCF_045160025.1. Lineage (GTDB taxonomy): Bacteria > Bacteroidota > Bacteroidia > Cytophagales > Spirosomataceae > Spirosoma. Next base: position 3,698,399 of record NZ_CP087139.1, on the reverse strand, counting down.
GTCCGGCGGCTCCCTTCGAGAACCTGTTCATAAATTCCTGGTTTGCAACTGTTACTACGTCATTCATTGTGGATTGAGGAGTTAGTTGTATGCTCAAAACCCGTATGCATCAATAACCTACTGTTAGCGACCTAACCTAGCAATAAGCAATGCAACAACGTATAGTTATTTATACTCACTTAACGGACTTGGTAATATATCGTTTTGAAAAAAGGATAAAAATTTAATATAATAAAGTACATAATTTACTATTCGGTTAAACTGTCTATTGGTCAATGAGTTTATTTGTTATTTATACAATAAATTATTGTTTATATACAAACAATTATCGATAGCCTGATTAGCACTACGTATAACCGGCTGACAATGTTCTAATATAAAAATTAATTAACTCATTACCAATTATTTAACCACTTAAATCTTACCAGAGACATTCCTGTGCTTGTTATAGCAAACGAGCTGGGTTATGCCTAATATTACTTACAGATTTATTAATATGTATATAGTATAATCCGTTGAATTTGTTACTCAATCTGCTCAACTATCCGTTTGGGTTGATTATTAAAAAAAATAGCTGGTATATTTGTAAAGTATAGCATATGTCTAATTCCTAATATGGTTATATAAACAACGTAACATTTAGGCGTCTCAAAATTAGTCTCTGTTTGCTATGAACCTCTTGTAACCGTCACCATCCATATTTTAAGCTGAGTTCGATAATACTTTCTCAATCTCTCATCAACGTAACTAATCTTTCTGGCAACCTCATCTGATCTCGTTTGATTCTTTTGGTTTTGAAATAGGCGTCGGACCGCTGTAATCTACAGCGGATAACATGTTGTCAGGCTGACTACAGGCATTTCTGCCTATTCGGTCTGATACCGGATATAGGTTATAAAGATTGCGTGAAAGTTCAAGAATAAATCAAGCTTAATTATGGTCAACCTTTACACAATTAAGGCGAAAGAATCGCCAGCCGACCGGCCGTTTACCCATAAAAAACAATCGGCCCTGAACCTGGCCTTTTTCCTAGTTGCCAGCCAGTCCATCTTCAGCCCACATTATCACGCTGAACTTCCTTACCCTAAGTTCTCCTCACCCTACAAGGCCTGAGCAGAACGCACAGCGTTCTGCTGAATAGTATTTGATACTTGTTCTATTCCCGTTAGCATTCGTTTATCCTTTTTATAGAATACATACTCATATGAAACTAGACCTCTACAACTGGAGTGCTATTAGACATTGTGAAAAAAATCGACCTGTAAAGCAATTACTTGTCTTTATGGGGCTCTTTTTTATATGTACGGTGTATGCTTCAGCCCAGCAGCTTGAACTGTCGAATGTCAGTTCATCATCTATCGCAGTAGGGCCTACAGTAGCGACTCAATCGGCTACTTTTCTCCAGAACACGGGCACAACTACCACATTCAGCGCGTATACACCAACGACCTCCTTTTCGGTCTCTATTTCCAATCAGCAGTACGCTGCTAATGCCAACACCAGCTATCCCGGCATCACATTTGGGGCAAACGGAGGCAATCCACTTACGGGCACAAATAATTTTGTACCCATTAATAACATTGCCAGCCCGACAGCGGCAATGTTTACATCGGCGCCCAGTATTGCAACATCTGGCACTAACCTGGATATTGTTAATAACTATGCATTTCGTCTTTCGCTGGATGCCGCTTTTCAGCGTGAATCAGCCCAAGCTTTGACGGCACGTAATTATTACGGTGATGTTACAATCACATTTAATCGACCCGTTATAAATCCGGTTCTACACTTAAATGGACTAGGCGGCTCTTACAATTTGACGTCTGGTAGTTCAAATCAGTACGTTCAGGGCTTTTATACCGAACTGGAACTGAGTACGGCTGACGTGAATGCAGGCAGAACGCTTACCCGGCTATCGGGTAACACAAATTTTGCTCTGGACGGTACGAACACTAAAATTCTTAACACCAATACACTCAAGGATCTGGTGAATCAGGCTAATTATGCCAGTGATCTACTCTATGCCGGAGCGGGTAGTGTACTGGTAAATACTGGCTCGACAGCTATTACCAGTCTTACTTTCCGGGTATACTTAAAAGGTGACGGTGGCATTGGGACATCTACGCAATGGTCAAATCCTGCTCAACCTACATTCAGGCCAAACGATATATGGTTAATTTCAGCCTCGCTTGGCCTGTACAACATCACTGGGAATGTCTTTTACGATATTACAACCGACAACACCGTCAATGGAACGGGTACAAATGGGGGCGCTCTGTTTGCCAATCTGGTTGATGCCAACGGCAATGTGTATGCGGCCACTTCAGTAAGTGCGGGTGGAACATACACCTTCAGCAATGTAGCAACCAGTACCTACACGATTATTTTGTCCACCAGTGCGGGTACGGTTGGTAGTCCCCTGTCGACAGCCAGTTTGCCGGGAGGGTATTTAAGCACAGGCGAAAACATTGGCACTGCCGCCGGTAGTGATGGTACTGCTGATGGAAAGCTGGCCGTCACGGTTAGCAATGCCAGCATTGCCAACGCCAATTTTGGCATTCGTACAAACGCCATCTCAATCAGCGCTGATCAATACAGCTGTCAGCAATTCGCAACCTACCCCGGCTTTACAATCAACAGTGAATACAGCGCCATCAATGGCAATCTGAACGGAAATACCTTTAGCATTTCATTCGGACAGACCGGGCTATACAACGCGACAGCCAATACGGCTGGTGCCGGAGCGACGGTATATGATTATGGTACCGTCAACGATTCACCTAATTTCGCTATTGCCAACAGCGGCTGGCCGGCACAGGCTCTGACAGTAGACATGGGTTATTTCCCGGCAGGTGGCACCATTGGCGGCACCAACTGGACGACAACGACGTTTGCCAGCAATCTGAAAGTGGGCGACATGATGCACCTGATTGATGTGGAAACCAGCGAAAAGCTCCTGTTTGAGTTTTTGGATTCTGGTGGCAACCCGCTTCCCATTTCGGGTAATGTTCAGGCCATTTTAGGTTCTACCCAATCTATATCGTCAGTATACAGCGAGCCAACGTCTACGCGAATCTTACTGGATGGCTCAGCTTTAGGCGTTACAAACGATCCGATCTGGAGTTTTCAATTCCTTTCGGCTAACGTTAAAAGCGTCCGGTTTTATCAGTACGCTGAAACAACAGGAGCAGCTGACCATACCTACGATTTTACGTTCTCTACGACAGGACTCGCAACGCCAACAGTAGGTGCAATTACGCAGCCTACCTGTACCACTTCAACGGGCAGCGTGGTGTTAAGTGGGCTGCCTTCGAGCGGTACCTGGACACTGACTCGGATGCCGGGCGCCGTAACAACAACCGGTACGGGTACTACAGCCATTGTTTCGGACCTGGCATCGGGCGCTTATACCTTCACGGTTTCTCATCCGGCCGGTTGTACGTCATTAAGCACCTCGTCAATAACGATTTTAACACCCAATTGTGATTATGGCGATGCACCCGTCGGCTATGAGGCCAACAGTGCCAATGCCAGCGTTCCGGCCCGTAACACCCCATCGTCAACGTTACGCATTGGTACACTGCCTGATGGTGAAGCATCGGTGCAAAGCGTTGCTGTCGGGGCTGACAACAATGGTACGAATGGGGATGGAGCCGACGAGGATGGTATCACCTCCCCGCCCCCTTCGCTAACGGTCAATGCCGTATATAGCCGCGCGATCAGTGTCACTAATACCAGTGGTGGGCAACGCACTCTGCACGGCTGGATCGACTTTAATAATAACGGGATTTTTGAACTGGCCGAATATACCTCGGTGAACGTAACCAATAATACAACAAGCGGCACCGTAACCCTAAGCTGGACAGCCGCTCAGGCAGCCAACGTTTCAGACCCGAAAGTGTATATGCGCCTTCGCCTGTCTGCAGGCACGATGGCCGACAATTCGGCTACGACTGTCGACGAACGGGCTATTGCTGATGGAGCCAATACCGGTACCTATGGTACTGTCAGCATTGGTGAGGTTGAGGATTATCAGCTTAGCGTAGCATCTACTTATGATTATGGTGATGCGCCAATCAGTTACGAAGCCAATAACGCTAATACCAATGTACCGGCCAGACACATTCCATCGGCAACGTTACGTCTCGGAAATATCCCGGATACTGAAGCAGATGCAGCCAGTGTAGCCGCGTCTGCCGACAACAACGGTACCAATGGCGATGGCGCCGATGAAGATGGTGTTTCGACCTTTCCGGGTCTTACTATCGGCTCTGCTTATTCCCTGTCCGTTACGGTTACAAACACCTCCGGTGCTGCCCGTACGCTTCATGGCTGGATGGATTTCAACGCCGATGGCCGGTTCAGCACTGGCGAATATGCCACCGTGAGCGTACCCAACGCCACCAATGGTGGCACCGTAACGCTAAGCTGGTCAGCCGCTCAAACCGCGCTGATTACGACGTCGCCGAGCCGGGTATATATGCGCTTACGGCTGTCGGGTGCTACAGCGCTGGCCGATAACGCGACAACAACAGCTATCGACGAACGTAGCATTGGCGACGGTGCCACTGGTGGCGTGTACGGCACTGCCCAGATTGGTGAAATAGAGGACTATACCGTTTCGATTGCTTATACTGACCTCGTCATCACTAAAACCGGTCCGGCTTCTGTAACACCCAGTGGCTCGGTGAGTTATACACTGGTAGTAACCAATAGTGGCCCTTCAGCCGCCAATGGTGCAACGCTGCTGGATGCAGTCGCTACGGATTTCACGGCCAGCAGTGTAAGTTGTGCCGGTACAAGCGGTGGAGCGGTTTGCCCGGCTACTCTTACCGTTGCCGCCTTACAGGCCGGTACGATGAGCATCCCGACTTTGCCAAGCGGCAGCAGCCTGACGCTTGTGGTAGCGGGTACAGCCGCATCATCGGCAGGTACGATCACGAACGTCGCCAGTGTGAGCGCACCAGCAGGCGTCAATGAGAGCAATACATCAAACAACAGCAGCAGTGCCATTACGTCAATATGCTCCATTTTGGGTACCCCTATAAACTGTAGTGATGCTTCACCAAGTGGTACTCAGACGGCTATCGACTTAGTACTGTATCCTGGAGATGTTGTTACGCCATCATTCAGCGAACTGGCACCAGCTACGGGTCCTGCGTTTTCAGTACCCCTGTCGGCCACAATTGGTAGCGGTCTTTCGATAACGACGATTAACAATGAATTGTCGTGGTTGTTATGTGGTGCAAACTCAACAACCCCAGCTCAGGCAATCACCAACAACGACTACGTCCAGATGGGCTTTGTCGTTAAAAAGAACGCGTCGAACCTTAGACTTTACGTAACCAGCATACGAGCCCTGGGGCTTACCTACTCAGCAGCACAACCTGGTGGCCTCCGTTCATTGCCCTTTACGGTTGAATACCACAGAGTAAGCAGTAGCGGTGCCGATTTAGGTACGATTGGCACGACGACCTACAACACGGCCGGTCAGTTAGTAACAACATCGCTACCATCTCCGGTGGAATTACAGGACGGCGAGCTGTACATGATTCGTGGGTATATTTATAACGCTTCATCAGGTGGCTGCCTTTCGTACGACAACCCTACGATCGGTGGAACCTATGGGTATTATACAACAGCCGTTTGCTCAGATGTTATTTGCAGCAACACTACTCGTACTTATTACACCAATCCGCTGGCTGATGTTACGTCAAGAACCTGGTCGGTTGACAATGGAGCTACCATTATTTCGGGTCAAGGTTCAAATACGGTGACGATAGGCTTTAATAATATTCCTACCGGAACCGTAAATTTAATGACTACTTACACCAACAGTTGTGGTGTAACGTCAACGGCTACCCTGGCCATTCCAGTTAAAAATTGTACGGCTGATCTCACGATTACCAAAACAGGACCTTCAGTAGTGTCTTCAGGCGGCACCGTAAGTTACAGCCTGGTGGTAACCAATGTGGGTTCGACTTCAGCAGATGGTGCGACGGTAAAAGATGCAGCTGTAACCAACCTGTCAGTAACAGCTGTAACCTGTGCTGGAACTTCGGGTGGGGCCGGTTGTCCCACCAGTCCTACGGTATCAGCTTTGCAGGCGGGTACGCTAGCCATTCCTACTTTGCCGTCTGGCAGTAGCCTCACGCTGGTAGTAACGGGCACGGCCAGTGCCTCGGGCACGATCACGAACGTAGCCAGTGTGAGCGCACCATCGGGCCTAACCGATAGCAACCCGGCTGACAACAGCAGCACCGCTGTAACAACTATACAACAGTTCGTGACTGTCTCGGGTAAAGTCTGGGATGATGCCGATGGTAACTTAAGCCAGAACGGCTCGGAGACGGGCACCAATGCCAGCAGTACGTTATATGTGAATGTGGTGAACGCTTCCAATACCGTCGTGGCCTCAGTAAGCGTCGCGGCTGATGGGTCTTACTCGCTGAGTAGCGTACCGGTCAATGTATCGGGCTATAAACTGGTACTTGCCAGCACGGCCACAGCCACTACGCCTGGTACGCTGCTCACAGGCTGGGTCAACACCGGCGAAAGCGCTGATCCGAGTAACACGGCCATGCAAGGCAGTACGTTGGGTGTAATCGAGTTAAACATAGCCACCAGCGCTATTGTCAATCAGAACTTTGGTATCGAGAAGTTGCCCACCCCAGGGAGCGGTAGCAGCACCGTAACCAACGCCGGCGGTACTTCGCCGGTTACGGTACCAGCGAGTACCTTCACCAGTACCACCGCGAGCGTGGATACGTCCCCTGGTAGCGTAACAGCTATTCACATCACGGCCTTCCCGACGAATACTACGTCGTTGACTATCAACGGAACGACCTACACGGCTAGCTCAAGTGAGTTTACCAGTGGTACGGGTGTAGTGGTAGCCACCAATGGCAGTGGCGCTCCGACAGTACCCATCCTGGTGGACCCCACCAATGATAGCAACCCCGTCGTGTTCACCTTCAAAGCCATTGACAATGCCGGGAAGGAATCCACCACGACGGGTACGGCCACCATCAGCTCGACGCTGTTGACGAGCATCTTGGGTAAAGTCTGGGACGATGCCGATGGCAGCTTGAGCCTGAACGGTTCTGAGACCACGACTAACGCGGGAGGTCCGCTCTATGTCAACCTGATCGACGGCTCCAACACGGTGGTGGCTTCGGTCAGCGTAGCGGCTGACGGGTCTTACTCGCTAAGTGGGGTACCCACCAACGTAACGGGTTATAAATTAGTCTTGGCTAGCACCGCAACGGCCACCAGCGCCGGCACGCTGCCCACGGGCTGGGTCAATACGGGTGAGAGTGTCGATGCCTCCAACACGGCCACGCAAGGTAGTACGTTGGGTGTGATTGAGTTAACGACCACCACCAGCGCAGTGGTCAATCAGAACTTTGGTATTGAGAAACTGCCTACCCCAGGTAGTGGCACCGCTACGGTGGCTAACGCTGGAGGGACAACACCTGTGAGTGTACCCGCTACTACCTTTACCAGCACCACCGCGAGTGGTGACACGGCGCCGGGTAGTGTGACAGCCATTCATATCACCAGTTTCCCAACCAACACCAGTTCGCTGACGATCAACGGTAGTGTGTATGGCTCGGACAGCTTCCCGGTGGGGGGCATACTGATCCCAACCGATGGCAGTGGTAATCCAAGCGTGTCGATTCTGGTGGACCCCACCAACGATAGCAACCCCGTCGTGTTCACCTTCACGGCGGTGGACAATGCCGGTAAAGAGTCCACCACCAGTGGCACGGCCACCATCAGCTCGACGCTGTTGACCACGATCTCGGGTAAAGTCTGGGACGATGCCGATGGCAGCTTGAGCCTGAACGGTTCAGAAACGGGCACCGATGCTAACAGTACGTTATATGTCAACCTGGTCGACGGCTCCAACACGGTGGTGGCTTCAGTGAGTGTAGCGGCTGACGGGTCTTACTCGCTAAGTGGGGTACCCACCAACGTAACGGGCTATAAATTAGTCTTGGCTAGCACGGCCACCGCTACTACGCCAGGCACGTTGCCAACGAGTTGGGTCAATACCGGCGAAAGTGTCGATCCCTCCAACACGGCCACTCAGGGCAGTACGTTAGGGGTGATCGAGTTGAGCACCAGCACGGCAGCAGTTACGGCTCAAAACTTCGGCATCGAGAAACTGCCTTCCGCTGGTAGTGGTAGCAACACGGTGGTCAACGCCGGTGGTACTACACCTGTTCCGGTAGCAACCAATACCTTCACCAACGGGGGTAACAGCACAGACACCGCTCCGGGTAGCGTAACGGCCATTCGGGTGACAGTCTTCCCGACCAACACCACCAGCCTGACCGTCAACGGCAGTGTCTATACCGCTTCCTCACCTGAGTTCACCGGCGGAACGCCAACGGGCCTGGTCATTCCAACCGATGGTAATGGCAACCCCACGGTAGCGGTTGCGGTCGACCCGACCGACGACAGCAATCCGGTAAGCATCTCTTTCAAGGCTGTTGATAACGCCGGTAAGGAATCGTCCAATACAGGCACAGCCGTCATCAGTTCGACTCCAACCTTTACCCTGTCAGGTAACGTACTTGACGACGGAAATGGTCTGAGCGACAACACGGTAAATACCTTTGGTCCAAGTGCGCTAAGTCCGATCAACGGAACCAGTCTGGATGGATCTGCTTTATACGCTACGTTAGTTAACGGCGGTTCCATTGTTACAACTGTGCCAGTGAGTACGGGCGGTGTTTATACCTTCACGGGTGTGCCTGCCGGTACCTATTCGGTCGTGCTGAGTACCAGTGCAGCGGGTAGCCTGACGTCCTCGCTACCGGCCAGCTGGACCAGCACCGGCGAGAATCTGGGAGCCGGTGCGGGCAGCGATGCCTCGGCCAACGGTATTCTGACGGGTATCGTCGTAGGAACGGTTCCTGTATCCGATGCCAACTTCGGCATCGATAAAACTCCCGTTGTGGTAGCCTCGACAGATAGTCAGCGGCCCAACCCCGGTGGTTCGACTACTTCGCCGATCAGTTCGACCGTGTTCAGTGGAACAGACTCTGAGGATGGCACCTATGCCAACCTCAACGGTCGCACCGTCACCCTGACACCCGCTACCAATGGTACGTTGTATTATAACGGCACGCCGGTCAACAGCACCACCGCTATCACGGGCTTCAACCCAACGCTGGTTAGCATAGACCCAACGGCCACAGGAGCCACCACGGGTGCAGGCGGTGGATCACCCGATCCGACCTTCACCTACAGCGTGACCGACGATGCGGGAGTAGCTTCTACTCCGCAGCTCATCAGCATTCCGTTCACGGTACCGCTGGTGTTGTCAGGTACCGTCTTCAACGACCCGAACGGGCTGACCAATAGCCTCATCGATGGCACACCCTCGAATCTGATCAACGGCAACACGCTCTACGTCAGCACGACTGACCCAGCAACGGGCAACGTGCTATCGACCACGGCCGTTGCGGGCGACGGTACGTATAGTTTGCCGGTAACGGCCAACACAAACTATAGTGTGGTGTTGAGTAATAGCCCACAAAACCTTGGTCAACGCGTGTCAAACACCTTGCTTACAGGGGCAGTCAACACAGGGGAAGGGACGACTTCTACTGGCGACGGTACACCAAACGGAAGTACACCGGTGAGTATAGTGACTACGTCGGTAACAGGAGTCAACTTCGGGGTAGACATTCTGCCCACGGCTACTAGTGCTACGTTAGCCTCGCAGCCCAATCCAGGCGGTACGCTGCCCATCGTGGTCCCACCGGCTTCCTTCACCGGCACCGATCCCGATGGCACCGTAGCGAGTGTGATCTTTACGGGCTTCCCAACGGGCGTGACCAGCGTCACCATAAACGGCACGGCCTACACGGCGGGTAGTTTCCCCCAGCGGGTGTAACGGCTACGGTGGGCAGTCCGGTTAGTGTCGACCCAACCGATGTAGCCACCTCCGTGGTGATCCCCTTCCAGGTAGTGGATAATGCGGGTAAACCCAGTTCCAACACTGCCACAGCCACCTTGCCCCTATCAGCTCAGCTAACCCTGAGCGGTACGGTGTTCAACGACGCGGATGGAGGCACCATTGATGGCACGGCTACCAACGTGGTCGCGGGCAATACGTTCTACGTCAGTACGATTGACCCAGTTACGGATGATGTTCTGTCGACTACGGCAGTACAGCCTGACGGTACGTACAGCCTACCGGTTTCACCCAATACCGCCTACTCGGTGGTGTTGAGTACAGCGCCCCAAACGGTCGGCTCGCCTGTCTCGGCGACGCTGCTGACGGGAGCCGCTCACACAGCTGAGGGCACAGCGCCCGCAGGAGATGGTACGCCTGACGGTCAGACGGGAGTGAGTGTAGTGACCACGTCGGTAACGGGAGTCAACTTCGGCATCGATCCATTGCCCACAACAGGCAGCGGCACGGCTACAGTGACCAATGCCGGAGGCACTACACCCGTCACAGTGCCAGCAACGACCTTCACCAGCAGCTCAGCTAGTGATGACACGGCACCGGGTAGCGTCACGGCCATTCATGTAACGAGCTTCCCCACCAACGTAACGAGCTTGACCATCAACGGGACGGTGTACACATCGGGTGACTTCCCTGTAAATGGGGTAATTGTACCAACCGATGGTAATGGGGCGCCAAACGTGCCAGTCCTGGTTGATCCGACCAACGATAGCAACCCGGTGGTGTTTACCTTCCGCAGCGTGGACAACGCTGGCAAAGAAGCATCGTCCGCTGGTACAGCTACCATTAGCTCAATGCTGTTGACGACTATATCGGGTAAAGTCTGGGATGACACCGATGGCAACCTAAGCCTGAATGGAAGTGAAACGGCTACCAACGCGGGAGGACCGCTGTATGTGAATTTAGTGGATGGCGCTAACACAGTGGTGGCTTCAGTGAGCGTCGTAAATGATGGCTCCTATAGCCTGAGTGGGGTGCCCACCAACGTAACGGGTTACAAACTGGTGCTGGCTAGCTCGGCCACGGCCACCACGCCCGGCACGCTGCCTACGGGTTGGATCAATACGGGCGAAAGCGTCGATCCCTCCAACACCGCCACGCAAGGCAGTACACTGGGTGTGATTGAACTAAGCACCAGTACGACGGCTATCACGGATCAGAACTTTGGTATCGAGAAACTGCCTACACCGGGTAGTGGTTTAGCCACAGCGGTTAACGCCGGAGGCACCTCGCCAGTCACGGTACCGGCTAGCACCTTCACCAGCACCACGCTAAGTGTGGATACCGCACCGGGTAGCGTGACAGCGATCCGCCTGACGGCGTTCCCTTCTAACGTCACCAGTCTGACTATTAATGGGACAGTGTATACTTCGGGCAACTTCCCCGTAGGTGGTGTTACGCTGCCCACCGATGGCAGTGGGAATCCAACCGTACCAGTCCTTGTCGACCCGGCCGACGACGGTAGCTCTGTAGTAATTCCGTTCGTGGCCATCGACAATGCAGGACACGAATCGACCACAACGGGTACGGCAACGCTGAATTCTGATCTGGTTGTCACCGTATCGGGAACCATTTGGAATGACGCCGATGGTAGTATCACGGTGACGGGTTCGGAAACGGGCACTAATACAGGTACTACGCTCTACGTGAATCTGGTTGATGGTTCGGGGACGGTTGTTGGCTCAACGACGGTTGCCACCAACGGCACCTACTCGTTGAACGATGTTCCCACCAACGTAACGGGCTACAGGCTGGTGCTAGCCAGCACCGCAACGGCCACCACGCCCGGAACTCTATCCACGGGTTGGGTAAATACCGGCGAGAACGCTGATCCGAGCAATACCGCTACACAAGGCAATACGTTAGGTGTGATTGAGCTGAGCACAGGTACAGGAGCGGTCACCAACCAGAACTTTGGCGTCGAGCAGTTGCCTACGCCGGGTAGCGGGTCAAGCCTTGTTGCCAACGCAGGTGGCACCAGCCTCTTATCGGTTCCTGCCACTACGTTTACCAACACCACGCCAAGTGTCGATACGGCACCGGGTAGCGTGACGGCCATTCGGGTGACGGCCTTCCCCGGCAACGTAACCAGCCTGGTCATCGACGGTACCACCTACACGGTGAGTACTTTCTCAACCGGCGGGGTAGTCATCCCCACCGATGGCAGTGGTGCACCCACCCTAGCGATTGCAGTCGATCCGACTAACGACGGTAGCTCTGTAGTGATTCCGTTCGTGGCCATCGATAACGCTGGCAAAGAGTCAACTACATCAGGAGCAGCTACACTCTCTTCGACACCAGTTGTCACTGTGTCGGGTCAGGTTTGGAATGACGTCGATGGTAATCTGAATCAGAATGGCAGTGAGACGGGCACCAACGCAGGTGGTCCGCTCTACGTCAACTTAGTCGACGGGTCTAACACGGTAGTGACTTCAGTTAGCGTAGCCGCCAATGGCAGCTATTCACTGAGTGGCGTACCGACCAACGTAACGGGTTACAAACTGGTACTAGCTAGTTCGGCCACGGGCACTACACCTGGCACCTTACCAACGGGCTGGGTCAATACCGGCGAGAATGTGGATGGCTCCAATACGGCCACACAAGGCAGTACGCTGGGAGTCATTGAGCTAAGCACGGGCACGAGCGGAATCGTGAATCAAAACTTTGGTATCGAAGTCTTACCAAGCGCAGGTAGTGGCATCGCGACCGTTGATAACAGTGGAGGCACCAATGCGGTTAGTGTACCAGCCAGTGCCTTTACCAGCACCAGCGCCAGTACGGATACCGCACCGGGCAGCGTAACGGCCATCCGTATCAGCAGCTTCCCTGGCAACGTAACAAGCCTGACCATCAACGGCACGACCTATACTTCGGGTAATTTCCCGACGAACGGAGTTACAGTGCCCACCGATGGTAATGGTAGCCCAAGTGTACCGGTTCTGGTTGACCCGACCAATGATGCCAATCCAGTAGTGATTCCATTTGTGGCCATCGACAATGCAGGCCAAGATTCGCCAAACACTGGCACGGCCACCCTCAACTCGACGCTGACCACAACGGTATCGGGTAAAGTCTGGGATGATGCCGATGGCAGTTTGAGTCAGAATGGCAGCGAAACCACCACCAACGCCGGTGGACCGCTGTATGTCAACCTGGTCGACGGATCGAATACAGTGGTGGCTTCGGTCAGCGTAGCGGCTGACGGGTCTTACTCGCTGAGCGGGGTACCCACCAACGTAACGGGCTATAAACTCGTACTGGCTAATACAGCCACGGCTACCAGTCCGGGCACCTTACCAACGGGTTGGGTAAACACCGGCGAAAGCGTCGATGCCAGCAACACGGCTACCCAAAGCTCTACGCTGGGTGTGATTGAATTAACGACCACCACCAGCGCAGTGGTCAATCAGAATTTTGGTATCGAGAAACTGCCTACCCCAGGTAGCGGTACCGCTACGGTGGCTAACGCTGGGGGACAACACCCGTGAGTGTGCCCGCTACTACCTTCACCAGCACTACCGCGAGTAGTGACACGGCGCCGGGTAGTGTGACAGCCATTCATATCACCAGTTTCCCAACCAACACCAGTTCGCTGACGATCAACGGTAGTGTGTATGGTTCAGACAGCTTCCCGGTGGGGGGCATACTGATCCCCACCGATGACAGTGGCACGCCAACCGTGTTGATTCTGGTGGACCCCACCAACGATAGCAACCCAGTGGTGTTTACTTTCACTGCCATCGACAATGCGGGGAAAGAGTCCACCACCAGCGGTACGGCAACTATTAGTTCGACGCTGTTGACCACGATCTCGGGTACGGTCTGGAATGATGCCGATGGCAGTTTAAACTTCAACGGTTCAGAAACGGGCACCGATGCTAACAGTACGTTATATGTCAACTTAGTCGACGGCAGCAGCACGGTAGTTGCTTCGGTGAGCGTGGCCGCCAATGGCAGCTACTCCTTAAGTGGGGTACCCACCAACGTAACGGGTTACAAACTGGTGCTGACCAGCACAGCCACGGCTACCAGTCCGGGCACCTTACCAACGGGTTGGGTAAACACTGGCGAAAGCGTCGATGCCAGCAATACGGCTACCCAGGGCAGTACGCTGGGAGTCATTGAGCTAAACACCGGCACGGCAGCGGTCACTAATCAGAACTTCGGCATCGAAGAACTGCCCTCAGCCGGTAGTGGTAGCAGCACGGTGGTCAACAACGGGGGTACTTCGCCCGTCACGGTACCAGCCAGCACCTTTATCAGCACCACCACTAGTGTGGATACCGCACCGGGCAGCGTAACGGCCATTCATGTGACGGGCTTCCCCACCAACGTAACGAGCCTGACTATCAACGGCACGGTGTTCACTCTGGGGAACTTCCCGGTGGGGGGGTAACTGTACCTACCGATGGCAGTGGAGCTCCGACGGTGCCCATCCTGGTGGACCCTACCAACGATGCCAGTCCAGTGAGTTTCAGCTTCAAAACCATTGATAATGCCGGTCAGGCTTCGGCGAACACCGGTACGGCAACTGTTAGCTCGACGCTCACGACAATGGTTTCCGGTAAGGTGTGGGATGATGCGGATGGAAATCTGAGTCAGAATGGCAGCGAAAACGCTACTAATGCAGGCGGTCCGCTCTACGTCAATCTGGTCAATGCCAGCAATACGGTGGTGACCTCGGTGAGCGTCGCGACTGATGGATCTTACTCCTTAAGTGGGGTGCCCATCAACGTAACGGGCTATAAATTAGTCTTGGCTAGCACCGCAACGGCCACTACGCCCGGCACCTTACCAACGGGCTGGGTCAACACGGGTGAGAATGTCGATGCCACCAATACGGCTACACAAGGCAGTACCCTGGGGGTCATCGAGCTGGCTATCGCTAGCAGTGCTGTGGTCAATCAGAACTTTGGTATTGAGAAAATGCCTACACCGGGCAGTGGAACGGCCACGGCCACGAACCTGGGCGGCAGCAGTGCCGTGACGGTTCCGCCAACGGCTTTCACCAGTGTGAGCCCCAGTAGCGATACCGCACCGGGTAGCGTAACGGCCATTCATATCACGGCGTTCCCGACGAATACTACGTCGCTGACCATCAACGGCACGGTCTACACGTCAGCCAACTTCCCCGTGGGTGGGGTAACTGTACCTACCGATGGCAGTGGTATACCAACCGTACCGGTATCCGTAAATCCGACGAATGACAGCAACCCGGTGGTGTTTACCTTCACCGCTATTGATAATGCCGGTAAAGAGTCTGTTACGACTGGTACAGCTACGCTCAACTCGATTCGGGTGCCTGATCTTACCCCCATCATCTATGCTCGTCCATCGACCACGTACAATACCACCAACATTTCGGTAGTGGTTGATGTCTTTGAGTTGAGCAACGTGGCTACGTCGGGTCTGATTACGGTTAAGCTCACCAAAGATCCTAAGATCACTCTGAGCTTCCCAGGCACAGCCACATCGGTGGGCGGTCGGACAGTGAGCAATGGGGCCTGGAGTTTCGATGGAGAGTTGGATGATTATTACTACATACTGACGACGACTCAGGTGGTGGGTGCGGGCAATGTCCTCTCCTTTGGCTTGACAGGCAAACTAACGCCGGGGGCTACGTCGGGCACGTTGACGCTGACGACGGTGATTGACGGAGGCAGTGGTGGCGAGGTAAAAATCACCAACAACACCGATGCTGACAAGATCGACTTCTTCCAGCAGTAATAAATACAGCAGGGTTTGGATACCTCAAGGTGTTCAAACCCTGTCTTTATCTGCCTTTTAGCCGTTAAGCTGAAAACAGGTTTTTATTTATCAATGACCCGCTGCCTAGTCTGAATAACTGACTGGGCAGCGGGTCTTTTTTTGAACAGTGGGCTTTCGGCCAAACGCTAAACATACAGTAAAACTAAGCTCGTGTCTGGAAACACGCCGATGAGGTAGCTATTCCGTCGTCCATTGCTCGGCTACGTATCGTTTGTATACTTTACCGATGCGTAATTCTTTATCGCCAATCCATACGGAATCCGGCTGACGCTTGCTTACCTGTGCTACGTTCACGATATACGACCGGCTAATTCGAACAAAGAGTCGTTTTGGCAATCGCTCCTCAGCCTCTTTGAGCGTCAGCCGGGTAATATAGGTTTTCGACCTGGTGATGATCTTAAGGTAATTTTCCAGACTTTCAACGTACAACATGTCGGCATAGGCAATATTCTGTCTGTTGCCATCGACAAGAC